>NZ_AKFJ01000081.1 GCF_000272475.1 Novosphingobium sp. Rr 2-17 | reverse complement strand
ATTGCGAGCGCAGCGAAGCAATCCAGGGCGGCGCGCAACTGCCCTGGATTGCTTCGCTGCGCTCGCAATGACGAAATGAAGTTTAAAGTCTCTTGCAGTTGCGTCGGCCGCGGGCGCGACGACTAGCGCATTAAAGGCGCAGTCGCCGCCCTCACCCCAGCTCAATCAAGCCGCTGCGTCGAGCCCGTAAACGGTGTGCAGCACGCGCACGGCAAGCTCCGTCTCGTCGGTGTCGATCAGGACCGAGACCTTGATCTCGCTGGTCGAGATGGCGATGATGTTGATGCCGCGATCGGCGAGCGTCTTGAACATCGTGGCCGCGACGCCGGCGTGGCTGCGCATGCCGACGCCCACGACACTGATCTTCGCCACGTTGCTGTCGGCGATCAGGCCTTCGAAATCGATCGTGGACTTGAGTTCCTCGATCATCGCCTGCGCGCGCGGCAGATCGGCCTTGGGGACCGTGAAGGTCACGTCGGTCTTGCCGCTATCGTGCGAGATATTCTGGATAATCATATCGACGTTGATGTTCGAATCCGCGAGCGGTCCGAAGATCGACGCCACCGCGCCGGGGCGGTCGGCGATGCCGGTCAGGGTGATCTTGGCTTCGTTCTTGTCGGCGGCGATGCCGGTGATGAGCTGGCGTTCCATGTCGCTTCCTTCAAGTTCCTCGTCGCTGACGATCAGGGTTCCGGGGATGGTATCGGCGGCGGGCGCGCTTTCGTCGATGAACGAAGACAGCACCTGGACGCGCACCTTCTCCTTCATCGCCAGCGAGACCGAGCGGGTCTGCAGCACCTTCGAGCCGACCGAGGCCAGTTCGAGCATTTCCTCGTACGTCACCAGCGGCAGCTTGCGCGCCTTGGCAACGATGCGCGGGTCGGTGGTGTAGACGCCGTCGACGTCGGTGTAGATGTCGCAGCGATCGGCCTTGACCGCTGCTGCCACCGCCACTGCCGAAGTGTCCGAGCCGCCACGGCCCAGCGTGGTCACGCGGCCTTGCGGCGATACGCCCTGGAAGCCGGGGATCACCGCGATCTCGCCTGCCGCCATCGAGGCGAGCAGCGCGTCGGCGTCGATATCCTCGATGCGGGCGGAGGCATGGGCATCGTCGGTGTGGATCGGCACTTGCCAGCCCAACCACGAGCGCGCCTTGCAGCCCATCGCCTGCAGCGTCAGCGCCAGCAGGCCAGAGGTCACTTGCTCGCCCGAGGCGACCACCACGTCGTATTCCGCCGGATCGTACAGCGCATTGGCTTCGCGGCAGAAGTTCACCAGGCGATCGGTCTCGCCCGCCATCGCCGAGACGACCACGGCCACTTCGTGCCCCGCCTCCTGCTGGCGCTTGACGATGCCCGCCACGCGCCGGATGCGCTCGGACCCGGCCATCGAGGTGCCGCCGAATTTCATCACGATACGTGCCAAGGTTCCGGTGCTCCCCAAGGTCTGGCGCGAGTGGATTAGAGTCGGGCGCGCTGTTAAGGGCGGTTCATGGACAATGCAACCGAAACGACCCCGGCGATTCCCGGCCCCACCGCGATGAATGCAACCATCAACGACAAGGAGGCCGCCCACTTCGGCGCGCTGGCGGCGGACTGGTGGGACCCGCGCGGTTCGTCGGCGATGCTGCACAAGCTCAACCCGGTGCGCCTACGCTTCATCCGCGAGGCGATCGACGCGCATTTCGGCGCTGAGTCGCGCAGCATTCGCCCGCTCGCCGGCAAGCGCGCGCTGGACGTCGGCTGCGGGGCGGGGCTGCTGGCGGAACCGTTGGCACGGCTGGGCGCACAAGTCACCGGCGTCGATGCGGCGCCCGAGAACATCGCCGCCGCGCGCACCCATGCCGAAGCGATGGGGCTGGCGATCGATTATCACGCTGGCGAAATCGGCGCGCTGGGCCTGACGGGGTTCGACCTGGTCTGTTCGCTGGAAGTCATCGAACACGTTGCCGACAAGCGCGCGTTCCTGGCCGCGCTCGTCGCCACCCTGGCGCCGGGCGGGCTGATGATCCTGTCCTGCCCCAACCGCACGCCCGTGTCGCGCTTGCTGATGGTCGAAGCGGCAGAGCGGCTGGGCAAAGTCCCGCGCGGCACCCACGATTGGAACCAGTTCGTAACGCCCGAGGAACTGGCGGACCTTGCCACCGAAGCGGGCCTGCAGATCGGCGCGCGCAGCGGCATCGCCTGGTCGCCCACGGCGGGCCTGCACCTCTCGCATGAAATGTCGCTGAACTACATCGTGACGGCCAAGCTCTCGGATTAAGCCTCCAACAGCGCCGCGATGGCAGCGGTGGCCTGGGCCTCGCGCTCTGCCCACGATCCGCCGATGCGGACGTAAGGCACGCCGGTACGCTCCAGCATGTCCAGCGCGATGGCGGCGAAGCGGGCGCGGCGATCGGCCTCGCCGAACAGCCGGGTTCCGTCGTCCTGCCAGGCGACGTCGGCTTCGAAATGCAAATACAGGTCCGCCTTGGGCCAGCCCAGCAGCGAGGGCGGCACGGTGCCGAACAGCATCTGCGCCCAGGCCGCCGTCACCAACTGGTCGGTGTCGAGCAGCAGCAGTGGCGACGCGCCCGCCATCGCGGCTCGGTTGGCGTGATCCTGCCCTTCAGCGATGGCGAGCAAGTCCGCCATCTTCAGGTCGGTGCCATGCTCTTCGCAATACGTGCGGCCATATTCGGGCACCCACGGCCAACCGCGATCCACCTGCAGCTTTCGCGCGAGCATGGACTTGCCCGTGCTTTCCGCACCGTGGAGGCAAACTGTTTTCATCGCAGGGGCAGCAATAGTGTCAGGCAGCGTGCGCCCGATCCTGCGGTTCGACGGCAGGCGCCTTGGCTGCAGCGATCCATTCGCGCAGGCCCAGCACCGACATCACCAGCATCCCGGCATACAGCACCGCCGTCGCGTGCAAGCCGCGATTGAGGTAGAGGGGGATAGCCACTGCATCGATGGCGATCCACAATACCCAGTTCTCGACGCGGCGAAAGGCCAACAGTATCTGAGCGGAAACGCTGACCCCGGCAATTGCGGTGTCGATGTAGGGCAGCGCGGCATCGGTGAAGCGGTGCATCACCCAGCCCAGGTTGAGGCTGACCGCTGCGGTTCCCACCACCCAGACCGCGCGGCTCATCCCGTCCAGCCAGCGCACCGGCACGCGGTCGCCCTCGCCCCCCACGCGCTGCCACATCCACCATCCCCAGGCCTGCGCCAGGATGAAAAACACCTGCAGCCCGCTTTCGGCGTACAGACGCTGTTCCCAGAACACGAAAACGTACAGCGCCACCATCGCGATCCCGACCGGATAGTTCCACACGCTGCGCCGCACCAGCAGCGCGATGTTGACGAGGCCCAGCCCCGCCGCAACCCACTCCAGGATGGCCAGCGTCTGCGCGTTCATCCGAGCGCGGCCTGCCATTCCGCCACGTTGAAGCCCACCAGCAAACCGCCCGGATGCTCGACCACCGGGCGCTTGATCGCGCTGGGGTTCGCGACCATCACCGCGATCGCCTTGGTGGCGTCGACGTCGGCCTTGTCCGCATCGGGCAACTTGCGAAAGGTGGTGCCGGCGCGGTTCAGCAGCTTTTCCCAGCCCGCCTGTTCGACCCAAGCGGCCAACCGCTCGGGATCGGCGCCTTCCTTCTTGTAGTCGTGAAAGGCGTAGGCGATCCCCTGCCCGTCCAGCCATACGCGGGCTTTCTTGACCGTGTCGCAGTTGCTGATTCCGAAAACATCAACCATTTTATAAAACTCAATATATTGATATTAAAAGATATTTATCAATCTAATGAACCTCGGCCGCAAAACGATCGACAGCAGTTGGGGATACCGTCGAAGCGCTTTGATAGTTGGGAATGCCGTAAAATCATGTTCATGGGTAGCAAGCATTAACCAGCATCACGACCCCACCGAACGTCAAAAGCGCACCGACCGCTCGCCACTTTCGATCCGTGCTATATGGCGGATAAGCCTCAAGCGAACGGAGCTCTTCAAAAAACTGCTCAGGCTTGCCAGCCTTAATTTCCTGCATGCGGCTTTTCCAAGCCTTCACAGCAGCATTTCGTTTTTGAGCCGGAAAGAGCAGCATCGGGACGCCGGAAATCAGGCTCAAAGACCCGTAAATCAGAGACTGCCAATCCATTGTCCCGCTGCCCCCGCTCTAACTTGACCGCGCTTAACTTGCTCCTCGACCGGAAGCCACTTCAAGTAAATTGCAAGGCAGCGACCATGACATAAGAACCCAGTTCGATTTGTGAGGCCTTAGCGCCTTTTGATGCGGCACCACAGGCCGATCGACGGCGATATGTGAGGCACCCGATACCGTAGACAGGCGGTTCAACGCTCAAACATCTTTCACAGGCGCAAGTGTCCACTCGTGAATCCGCGGCGAATCGCAAGTGAAAAGAGTATAGCTCTCGTAGTAAGCCGCGCGGCCTGTAGCTTGTATCGGCGCATGTTCGGCATGGCGGCCCCAGGCGCGGGCAGAAGCCTCGTCTGCCCATTCCGATAGGGCGACCACTTCGCCGTCTTCGCTGGCGTAACTCTTGAACGAGAGGAAACCCGGTTGTGCCTTTGCCAGCACTTCCATCGCCTGCGCGTCGCGGGCGTAGGCCACTGCATCGATATCGGCGCGCTTGCGGTTGCGGAAGACGACGAGGAACATCGATTTATCCTGTGACGTGAGCGCGCGCTTTCGAGAACGATCGCGCGATTGGAAAGGGCAACTCCCCTATACCTTCGTCGTTGCGAGCGTAGCGAAGCAATCCAGAGCAGTTGCACGCCGCCCTGGATTGCTTCGCTACGCTCGCAACGACGAAGGTATAGTTTTGTCGGCACGAGGTCGAGCGCTCACCGAGGTGAGCGTGCAAACGCCGCCCCCCGCCCCTCGCCCCCTCGCCTTCAACGTGGACAAACGCACCGATCTGGGCAAAAGGCCGGGCCATGAGCGTAAACAGCTTCGGCCGCCTGTTCCGTTTTACCACCTGGGGCGAAAGCCATGGGCCCGCCATCGGCGCGGTCGTAGACGGGTGCCCGCCGGGGCTATCGATCGACGAGACGGTGATCCAGCCGTTCCTCGACGCGCGCCGGCCCGGCCAATCGAAGTACACGACGCAGCGGCAGGAGCCGGACCAAGTCCGCATCCTGTCCGGCGTGTTCGAAGGGCGCACGACCGGCACCCCAATCTCGCTGATGATCGAGAACGTCGATCAACGCTCCAAGGATTATTCCGAGGTCGCCAAGGCCTATCGCCCCGGCCATGCCGACTATGCCTACGACGCCAAGTACGGCTTTCGCGACTATCGCGGTGGCGGGCGCTCGTCCGCGCGTGAGACGGCGAGCCGGGTCGCGGCTGGCGCGGTGGCGCGGCTGGTGATCCCCGAAGTGAAGATCCTGGCCTATGTGTCCGAGATCGGCGGCGACATGATCGATCCGGGCAAGTTCGACGAGAACGAGATCGCCGAGAACCCGTTCTTCTGCCCCGATGCTGCCGCTGCCAAGCGCTGGGAAGCGATCGTCGATGATGCCCGCAAGTCCGGCTCATCCGTGGGCGCCGTGGTGGAATGCTATGCCAGCGGCGTGCCCGCCGGCTGGGGCGCGCCGCTCTACGGCAAGCTCGACGCCGATCTGGCCGCCGCGATGATGGGCATCAACGCGGTCAAGGGCGTGGAAATCGGCGATGGTTTCGCCGCCGCGCGCCTGACCGGCGAGCAGAACGCCGATCCGATGCGCCCCGCGCAGGAAAGCGGCCCCGATGGCGCGCCAGAGTTCCTGGCGAACCACGCCGGCGGCATTGCGGGTGGCATCTCCACCGGCCAGCCGGTGACGGTGCGTGTCGCGTTCAAGCCCACCAGTTCAATCCTGACGCCCCAGCAGACGGTGATGCGCGCCGACGAAAACGGCAGCTTCGCCGCCACCGAAATGTTCACCAAGGGCCGCCACGACCCGTGCGTCGGTATCCGCGGGGTGCCGGTGGTCGAAGCGATGATGGCGCTGGTCCTGGCCGATCACAAACTGCTGCATCGCGGCCAATGTGGCTGACATCCGCATCCTGATCGATGCCGACGCCTGCCCGGTGAAGGACGAGGTCTATCGTGTTTCCGCCCGCCACAAAGTACCGGTCGTCGTCGTCAGCAACAGCCCGATCCGGGTGCCGCAAAGCCCCATGATCTCTCGCAAGCTGGTGAGCGACGCCTTCGATGCGGCGGACGACTGGATTGTCGAGAATACCGATGCGCGCACGGTCGTCATCACCACCGACATCCTGCTGGCCGACCGCGGCTTGAAGCTGGGCGCGGTGGTGATCGCACCCAACGGCAAGCCTTTCACCACCGCCTCGATCGGCAGTGCCATCGCCACGCGCGCGATCATGGCGGACTTGCGCGCCGGCGGCGACATCGTTGGCGGACCGCCGCCGTTCGGCAAGCAGGACCGCTCGCGGTTCCTCTCGTCACTGGACGAAGCGCTGGTAAAGCTGGCGCGGGCCTGAGCGGCGCCTGAAACGCAGCGGCGCGTCAGAGCAAGCGTTTGCTTCCTGCCGCGAGCATTTAATCGACAAAATCGGTCTATCCATCGCCCGGTGATCGCCACAGGCGATCAACCCAATCGGATCAAGCCCCTACAAAGCGTCACGCACACGGGCTATCTCAGGCCCATCAGTTTCAACCACCCCCTTTAGGGAGAATACATCCATGGGTATCGTCGGCAGCCAGATCAAGCCGTTCAAGAACACCGCCTTCCAGGCCGGTAAGGACTTTTTCGACGTCACCGAGGGCGACATCGCCGGCAAGTGGGCCGTGTTCTTCTTCTACCCCGCTGACTTCACTTTCGTCTGCCCGACCGAGCTGGAAGACCTGGGCGAGCAGTACGACACGCTTCAGGGCCTCGGCGTCGAAGTCTATGGCGTGTCCACCGACACCCACTTCAGCCACAAGGCTTGGCACGACACCTCGGACACCATCGGCAAGCTGAAGTACGCGTTCCTGGGCGACCAGAACCACAAGCTGACCAACAACTTCGGCGTGCTGCGTGAAGAAGCCGGCCTGGCTGACCGTGCGACCTTCGTGGTCGATCCCGATGGCGTGATCCAGCTCGTCGAAATCACCCCTGAGGGCGTGGGCCGCAACGCCAAGGAACTGGTCCGCAAGATCAAGGCCGCCAAGTACTGGCGCGAGCACCCCGGCCAGGTCTGCCCGGCCAAGTGGGAAGAAGGCGGCGAGACGCTGGCTCCTTCGCTCGACCTCGTCGGCAAGATCTAACGCTTAAATACATAGTCTGTCTGCTGGGTTCGTGATTACCCTACAACCAAACTTCGTCTTCCCCGCGAAAGCGGGGACCCATCTCCTGACGCTGGCTCCATCGGCCAGCGCCAGAGATGGATTCCCGCCTGCGCGGGAATGACGAAGTGTCAGGTTCCAGGGGGTAACGCACGGCCCAGCGGCAAAGACCCAACCTCCAAGGAACCCTGACATGCTCGACGCCACCCTGAAGCAACAGCTCTCGCAATACCTCGCCATGCTGCGCGAGCCGATCGAGCTGGTCGCCTCGCTCGGCGACGATGCGAAATCCACCGAGACTCGCGAGCTGCTGACCACCATCGCCTCGCTCTCGGACAAAGTCACCGCCACCTTCGACGGCGACGACGCACGCCGCCCCAGCTTCATCATCCGCCGCGCCTCCGACGCCAGCGCCTGGGTGCGTTTTGCCGGCCTGCCGCTCGGCCATGAATTCACCTCGCTCGTCCTCGCGCTGCTGTGGACCGGCGGCCACCCGCCCAAGGTTTCGGACGAAGTCCTCGAACAAGCCCGCGCCCTCGAAGGCAGCCTGCGGTTCGAGATGTATTTCTCGCTATCGTGCCACAACTGCCCCGACGTGGTGCAGGCGCTGACCCTGATCGCGCTCAACAACCCGCACGTCGAAGTGACGCTGATCGAAGGCGGCACCTTCCAGGCCGAAGTCGAGGAACGCGGTGTCATGGCCGTGCCCGCCGTCTTCCTCAACGGGGCGATGTGGGGTTCGGGCAAGATGAGCGTCGAGGAAATCCTCGGCAAGCTCGACGCTGGCGCCGATGCCAAGGCGGCTGCCAAGTTGGCCGAGAAGGACGCCTTCGAAGTTCTGGTCGTCGGTGGCGGTCCTGCCGGCGCCTCGGCGGCGATCTACACCGCGCGCAAGGGTTTCAGCACCGGCATCGCCGCAGAGCGTTTCGGCGGCCAGGTGCAGGACACCATGGGCATCGAGAACTTCATCTCGGTCCCCTATACCGAAGGGCCAAAGCTCGCCGCCGCGCTCGAACAGCATGTCGGTGAATACGACATCGACGTGATGAACCTGCAGCGCGCCGACAAGCTGATCCCGGCGACCGAGCTTGGCGGCTACCACGAAGTGGTGTTCGCCAACGGCGCCTCGCTCAAGGCCCGCAGCCTGATCCTCACCACCGGCGCGCGCTGGCGCAACCTGGGGGTTCCGGGCGAAGCGGAGTACAAGAACAAGGGCGTGGCCTATTGCCCGCACTGCGATGGCCCCTTGTTCAAGGGCAAGCGCGTGGCGGTGATCGGCGGCGGCAACTCGGGCGTCGAAGCGGCGATCGATCTGGCCAACATCGTCGGCCACGTCACCCTGGTTGAGTTCGACAGCAAGCTGCGCGCCGACCAGGTCCTGGTCGACAAACTGGCCTCGATGAAGAACGTCGTCATCCTCACCAATGCCCAGACCACCGAAGTCGAAGGTGATGGCGAGAAGGTCAACGCGCTGGTCTACAAGGACCGCGCCACCGACCAGGAGCACAAGGTGGAGCTGGAAGGCGTGTTCATCCAGATCGGCCTGGTGCCTAACACCGAATGGCTCAAGGACAGCGGCATCGAACTGACCCCGCGCGGCGAGATCGTGATCGACGACAAGACGGCGACCAACCTCCCCGGCGTGTTCGCCGCGGGCGACGTCACCACCGTGCCCTACAAGCAGATCATCATCGCCATGGGCGAAGGCTCGAAAGCGGCCCTCTCCGCCTTCGACTACCTGATCCGCAACGAAGCCCCCGAAGAGATCGCCCAAGCCGCACAAGAGGCCAAGGCGGCCTGATCCTCAGGTCCAGTTCAACGGGAGACGGGCGGGAAGCGTAAGCTTTCCGCCCGTTTTACGCTATGGTAGTGGTACAGCCGATGGCAGGCATATTCCGACATCTCAGGCCTGCACGACGCTGGACGCCAGCGCGTTATCGAGCGCTGCTGCGCGCCCGTGGCCCCCGATCGGTACAGTTTCGAACCCGCGCGGCGATCCTCGTCGGCGCGATCCTGGTCGGGATCGTCGCGACGCTTTTTGCGCAAGCCGCCGACTGGGCTGCGGCAATGTTCGATCGGTATGCCACGACGTGGCACTGGTTGCCCCTCGCAACCACGCCGCTCATGTTCATGGCTCTGGTATGGATCACCCGCCGCTATGCGCCACTGGCGCGCGGGTCCGGCATTCCGCAGGTGATCGCGGCCCAAGCCAACCCCAACGATGCCACCAAGACCCTGATTTCGATACGCACTGTCGCCGCCAAGGCGGTGCTGACGATCGGCGCCGTACTGGGCGGGGCGTCGGTCGGCCGTGAAGGTCCAACGGTACAATTGGCGGCGGCGGTCATGGGCTTCACCCACCGTATCGTGCGCGTGCCGTTGCGCGGCGGGGTGGTAATAGCCGGCGGTGCCGCTGGCGTGGCTGCCGCCTTCAACACCCCACTCGCCGGGCTCTTGTTCGCGATCGAGGAACTCGCCTCGGCCTATGAGCAGCGCGTGACCCTGCTGGTTCTGGCAGCGATCGTCATCGCTGGGATGGTCGCGCAATCGGTGCAGGGCGATTACATATACTTCGGCGCCATCGACGCGCACATGCCGCTGCTATCGGCCCTCATCGTCGCACCCGTTGCGGGAATCCTGGGCGGCATGGCCGGCGGACTGTTCTCTCGCATCCTCTTGGGCATGGCGTTGAGCCGCAACCGGTTGACGCTCTGGTGCAGAGCCAACCCGATCAAGTTCGCCGGCATCTGCGGCGGCATCGTCGCGCTGCTCGGTGTTTTCACCGGCTTGACCTGGGGGACCGGCTATTCCTCCGCTCGCGCGATGATCGTCGGCGTGGACGCACCGCTGTGGTTCGGGCCTGCCAAGATGGCGGCGACGGCGGCAACCGCGATTGCCGGGCTGCCCGGCGGCATCTTCGCTCCGTCGCTGGCGGTGGGGGCCGGCGTCGGCAACCTCTTGCGCGAAGTGTTCCCGTCTGAACCTGCCAGCGCGATCGTCATCCTGGGCATGGTTGCCTATTTTGCCGGCGTGGTTCGTGCGCCCCTGACCGCCGTCATCATCCTGTCGGAGACCACCGCAAGCCGGGGCTTGATGCTACCGATGTTCGCAACCGCCTTCATCGCCGATGCGGCCAGCCAGTGGGTCTGCCGCGAAAAACTGTACCACGGCCTTTCAAAGACCTTCGCGATGACGGAGCCGAACAAAACGCCGTAGCGCGTCGGCTGCGCCCCGCCCCCCCTCAGCTCATCGCCGGGGGCTGTGCTGGTGGCTCCTCGGGCAGCGGGATGAACTCGTCGTGGTCGGCGTCGGGGAGTTTCATGCGGCCGGCGCGCCAGTCCTGGGCGGCTTGTTCGAGACGCTCTTTCGAGGACGAGACGAAGTTCCAGTAGAGGTAGCGCTCGCCCAGTGGCTCGCCGCCCAGCACCATCACGGTAGAGCGTTCGCAGGCGCGGAGCTGCGAGGTGTGGGCGTCCAGCACCAGCATGTGTCCGGCGCCGTGGCGCTGGCCGTCGACTTCGATCTCGCCGGTGGCGATGTAGACCGCGCGCTCGCGGCGGCCGGCGGGCACTTCAGCGAAGGCGCCGGCGTCAAGGTCGAGGTGCGCGTAGAACAGCGGCGAATGCGTGCGCGCGCCGGCGGTGAGGCCATAGGCGCTGCCGGCGATGAGCTGGCCATGGACGCCGGCCTCGCTCCACTGCGGAAGGTCTGCCCCGGCGTGGTGCGAGAACGCGGGCGCGGTTTCCTCGTATTCGGTCGGCAGCGCGACCCAGGCCTGGATGCCGTGCAGGTGATCGCCCACCGCGCGGGCCTTTTCGAAGCGCTCGGAATGGGTGATGCCGCTGCCCGCCGTCATCCAGTTGACCTCCTGCGGGCGGACGACTTGCTCCGAGCCGACGCTGTCGCGGTGCATGATCTCGCCCGAGAACAAGTATGTGACGGTCGACAAGCCGATGTGCGGGTGGGGCCGCACGTCCAGCTCGCGCGGGGCGCCGGCGGCCACGTCCAGCGGTCCCATGTGGTCGAAGAACACGAACGGGCCGACCATCCGCCGCTTGGCGAAGGGCAGCACCCGTCCGACGTCCAACCCGCCTCCCAGACTGCGGCGACGTTGTTCGATCACCATTTCGATCATGCTCGTGTCCTTGCGTTGAGCGCCTGATGCGGCGTCGTATCACGTCAGCGGTGTTTCTTCAGCACCACGTAGAGCGCGCCTTGCCCGCCGTGGCGGCGATGGGCATTGCGCAAGGCGACGATGTCCGAAGCGTGCTGGCTCGCGGCAAGCCAGTCCGCCACCTTGGCGCGGATCGCGCCGCGCGCCGTGGCCCGGTCTGCCGCATCGACCGGGCGGGCCTTGCCGGTCACCACCAGGACGACCCGCGCTCCCATCGCTTTGGCCTGCGTCAACCCGTGCATCAAGCGCACATAGGCCTGATCGAGATTCGAGCCGTGCAAGTCCAGGCTGAAGTCGGGAACGAGCGTACCCTTGGAAATCCGCCGCTCCCACGAGCCATCCAGGTGCTGCCGATCGTTGCCTTGCGTCGGTGACGTGACGCTAACCGCACCTTGTTGACGCGTTATCGGCACCTTAGCGACAGTCGGCGGCGACGGAACGCGGCCCTTGATCTTTTTGGCGAGCGGCGCGGCTGCAAGTGCCTCCTCCATCGCCGGCGGCGCTGCAATCGCCTTGGGTTGCGCGGGCAGTGCTTTGGGGGTGCCGGCTTTAGCGGGGCCAGCCAGCGGCTTAACCGTGCGCGCCACTTGCGCCCAAATCTGCGCTTCCTGGGGAGTAAGGCGCCGGCCCATGGAGTGCTGGCCTGGCGGGTACTGTCCTGGCGGGTACTGGCCGGGACGCCTCATCGCACGCCGAGACGCGTCAGCGTACCTTTCGGCAAGAGAATCAGTGCATTACCACGGCCGCTCATGCCGCCCGCAGTGACCCTCGCCTGCTCCCCGGCGCCCCAGAAGGTATCGAATCGATTGGCGCCCTTGATCGCCCCGCCGGTATCCTGTGCCACCCACAACCCGGTGGCATCGGCCCGGTCCACGTCAAGCCAGACCGGTGCGCCCAGCGGCACGAACTTGGGGTCCACCGCCACCGAAGCCTTAGAACGAACGGGCACGTTAAGCGCCCCCATCGGCCCGTCCCCGGTCAACACCTTGAAGAACACCCACGACCGATTGGTCCGCATCAAGGCGTCGCCATCCCACGGATTTTCGCGGATATAGCGCATGATCCCTTGCATCGAGCCAGGGTATTTGCCCGGTCCGGAACCGATCAGCCCGCGATCGCGCATCACCCCGCCGATGCCGGTATAGGGCAGCCCATTTTGGCCGGCATAACCGATGCGCAGGATCGAACCATCGGGGGCACGCAAGCGGCCCGAACCCTGGACCTGAAGGAAGAAGAACTCCACCGGGTCGGCGACCCAGGCGATCTCCAGCCCTTTGCCCGCCAGCGCGCCATCCTCGATCGCGCCCCGATCGAAATATTCGGTAAAACGCCCGTATTCATCGTAGCGGCCCAGCGGCATTCGCCCGTTCGGGAGCATCGGGGCATCGCCCGGCTTGGCGCGCACAAGGTCTGACGGCAGGCCATAAACGGGGTAGTCGAGCCCCGGCAAATGCGAGCGTGCGCCGACGATTTCGGGTTCGAAATAGCCCGTCGCGAACGCCTTGCCATCGCCGATCCGCGCCGTTTCGAAATAACTCGCGAAGAACATCGTCGACGACCCATTGCCCCAGTTGGCGGCAGCGACACAGGCCTGCCGCCAGTCAGCCGGCTGCGTCAAACCGCTGGCATCGGTGCGCGACAGCAGGCGCGGGCAGCTCTCCCGAAAAGAGGCCAAGGCGCCTGCCGCATCGAGCGTGGTGAAGGGTAGCGAAGACAGTGCGGGCCCGGCGCGAACGCCTGCCAACAGCGCATTGGCCGGCGGTGGCGGCGTTGTGGGGGAACTGGAAGGATAACTGGATCTGGGCGGCGTCGGGACCCGTCCTGGCCGGTCCGGGCTGGAAGGTACCATGCCGCCGCAGGCCGCCAGCGATAGTGCCAATGCCGCCATGGCAAGCCCGCGCAACCAGCCGCTGCCCGATGCGCGATCAGGGCGCACTCGCTGTGGCGCCGACTTCAAGCGCCCGTAATACAAGAAAATTCTCCCCGACCCGTCGCCATTCTCGTCACGCCGGGCAGGATAGACCAGCGGTTGTCCGAAGCAAGAGCCCTTAGGCTCAAGCTTCTGACAACGGCGGCGTCAACCTTCTTCGGTTTCCACCAGCAGCCAGTCGGGATCAGTCGAGTTCAGCGCGCGCTCAAACGTCCAGACGTCGATCGATTCGATCGCATCATCGAGCGAGCCAGCGACAAGCTGACCTTCGGCGCCACGCGTAACGGCGGCAATGTCGGAGCGGAAACGCACGGTGATACGGGCGCGACCGCTTTCGACACCGGCGCTGGTGAAGGTCGTCTCCTCCACGCGGATCAGCCGGTTTTCCAGGGTTTCGCCTGCGGTAGCGCGGTCGTCGATTGCCGCGGCGAAGCTGGCATAGACGTCCTCGTCGCACAGCGAGCGAAGCTCTGCCTTATCACCCTTCCAGAAGGCTTCGAGGATCATGCGATAGGCACTGCGCGCACCTTCCGCAAAAGCGGATGCATCGAAACGGCGATCGGCCTGGGCGATTTCCGCGAGGCCACGTTCAACCACCGGGCTGACGCCAGGAAAATCACGCGGGCGCTGGGCTTGGTCGGCACGAGTGCGATCGTCAGCCCGCGCATCCGGCTTGGCCAGTGCGGGCAAGCGAGGAGCGCCTGCACGATCCTGGCGACCTTCGAAGCGCCCGGCGATCGGCTCTTCTTCATGCTCGGCGCGGCGGCCCAGTACGGAGTACAGCCGCAAGCCCAGAAAAGCTGCGATCATGGCCAGGATGACGATTTCCGGTGTCACGTCCCTAAATCCAATTCTTGCGTCGACAAGTCTAAAGAATGCCAGGTCGTTCGCGATCGTCGACAAAAACCGCGAAGGGCCGCAATGCCCCAGCACAACGACATACACCCATGTAGGTACGCATTACAAATGAACAACGCGTGAGCAGGCTCTGAGGCCACTTTTTCGCTGCCACGCGTCGCATCCTGGGTGCGCCTGAACACGTCCAGGCGCCGAGATGCATATCCTCAAAGCGTTTTTCCCGATGCTCAGGAGTTTCACAGCCCGGAAAAATGCTTTAGGCGCGCCCGCTGAGCATTCATTTTCAGGACTATTCCCATGGCCGACGAAGGCAACGTCATTTCCGATCTCAACCTGGGCAGCGCCGAGGACAGCGCGCCGGCCGCCGGCATCATTTCGCAGTACGTCAAGGATCTCTCGGTTGAGAACCCGAGCGCGCCCGACAGCTTCACCTGGCAGGAATCGCCGCAGATCGACGTGCAGTTCAACATCGGCGCACGTCAGGTCGAGGGTGAAGTCCACGAGGTCGAGCTAAAGATCACTTGCGCTTCGCGGACCGACCAGGGCACCGCCTTCGTGGTGGACCTGAGCTATGCCGGCCTCGTCGGCATGCGCAACCTGGACGACCAGCAGGCCCACGCCTTCCTGTTCGCCGATGCGCCGCGCATCCTGTTTCCCTTCGCCCGCCGCGTCGTGGCCGATGCCATCCGCGATGCCGGTTTCCCGCCGTTCCTGCTGGAGCCGATCGACTTCAACGGCCTGTACGTGCAGCAACTGCAGGCGCAGGCCGAACAGGACGCCAGCGGCCTGGGCGAGCCGGTCGGCCACGCCTGATCCAAAGCTTGGCGAGGCACCGCGCGTGCTTCGGCAGGCTCCACGCGAATTGGGGGCGCGTCTGTTTGGGCAGGCCCGCCCCTTTCGCTAGCTCTTTCGCGCGCCCCTCTTTTCGCGACCTGGCGGTCGTGGGAGCATCCGGTAGATGAACCTTGCCAAGGCCCTTGCCGGTGTCGGCGGCCTCACCCTCGCCAGCCGGGTGCTGGGGCTGGTGCGCGATAGCTTGTTCGCACGGTTCGTGGGCGCCGGGTTCGCTTCAGACGCGTTCCTGATCGCGTTTCGCCTCCCCAACATGTTTCGGGCGCTGTTTGCGGAAGGCGCCTTCGCCTCTGCCTTCATCCCGATGTTCAACAAGAAGGTGGGCGACAAGGACGGGAACGGTCTGCCCGACGGGATGGCCTTTGCCGAGCAGGCGCTCTCGATACTGCTGCCGGTGCTGCTGGTCATGACCGTGGTGCTGGAAGTGCTGGCCTGGCCGGTAACACTGATGCTTTCGGGCGGGTTCAACGGCGTCACCCAGGATCAGTTCGCCTTTGCCGTTACGCTCAGCCGGTTCACGATCCCCTATTTGGCGCTCATCAGTCTGGTCTCGCTGCTGGGCGGCATCCTCAACTCACTTGGCAAGTTCTGGGTCAACGCCGCTGCGCCGATCCTGCTCAACCTGACGTTGATCGTCGCGCTGCTGGGCTTTCATTCGGACGATCCGCTGATAACCGCGCGCAATCAGGCCATCGGCGTTTCGGTTTCGGGCGCGCTGCAGCTTGCCTGGCTGTTCTTCGCCTGCCGCGCCAATGGCATCTCCATGCGCTTGCGGATGCCGGTATGGAACGCCGACGTGAAGCAGTTGATGAAGCTGATCTGGCCTGCCGCCGCCGGCGCCGGTGCAATGCAGATCAACCTGGTCGTGTCCACGTTCCTCGCGTCCAGCTTCCTGGCGCACGGCTCTGTGACCTACATCTACCTGGCGGACCGGTTGAACCAGTTGCCGCTGGGCCTGATCGGCATCGGCCTTGGCACGGTGCTGCTACCCACCATTTCGCGCCAGCTCGGTGGCGGCGACGAAGTGGCGGCGATGGAGACGCAGAACCGCGGGCTGGAGCTGGCCTTGCTGCTCACCCTGCCTGCCGCCGTCGCGTTGATCGTGTGCGGCCAACCGATGGCCAGCGCGCTGTTCGGCTACGGCAAGTTCGACGCCACCGACGTCGCCCGCACCGCAGAGGCGCTGGCGGCGTTTTCGATCGGCTTGCCCAGCTACATCCTGGTCAAAGTGCTGACCCCTGGCTTCTACGCCCGGCATGATACCAAGACGCCGGTGCGCTATGCCATGATCTCGATGGCGGTGAACCTGGTCGGCAATCTGGTCCTGATCGTTCCGCTGCAGCACGTCGGACCACCCTTGGCCACGGCGGTCGCCTCCACCATCAACGTCGCGATGCTGTACTTTACCCTCGTGAAGCGCGGGCACTTCGTCATCGACGCGCGCTTGAAACGCCGGGCACCACGCCTCGCTTTGGCGGCGCTGGCGATGGGCGCGGTGCTGTGGTTCGGCCAGGGGCTGATCATGCCCTACGTCCATTCGACCTGGCTGGCGCGCGGGCTTTCGCTGGCCGCGCTCGTTTCAGCCGGCGGACTGGTCTATGCCGTGGCGACCTTTGCAACCGGGGCCTTTTCGCGAGCCGACCTTGCGCTGCTGCGCCGTCGCCGGCCTCCCCCGACCGACGCCTGAGGCTTCCATCGGTGCGCATTTGTGGTATGCCGCCACGCGATGCACGATCGTTCGATCTCGAATCCTGCCCTGCGTCTTTATTGGCGATGGCAAGGCTGCGCGCTCACCGCGCGCTGATTTTCGCTGCATCGCGTCCCTGTGCGGACGCCCAACCAATCCTATGACAATCACCACATCATTCGCGAAGGACGCGGCCATGCGTATCGTCTCCGGCATTCAGCCTACCGGCAACCTGCACCTCGGCAACTATCTGGGCGCGATCCGCAACTGGGTGGCAATGCAGGAGCAGATCTCGGCAGAGGGCGGCGAATGCTTGTACTTTCTGGCGGACATGCACGCTATCTCGATGCCGCACACCCCTGCGGACCTCACCTCCAACACGCGCGAAATGGTGGCGGCACTGGTGGCTTGCGGGATCGACCCGGAACGCTCGATCCTGTTCAACCAAGCGCAAGTCCCGCAGCACGCAGAGCTGCAATGGCTGCTCAATGGCACCGCGCGGATGGGCTGGCTGAACCGGATGACCCAGTGGAAGGACAAGGCTGGCAAGAACCGCGAAGGCGCTTCGGTCGCGCTGTTCACGTATCCCGTGCTCCAGGCCGCCGACGTGCTGCTGTACCAGGCGACCCACGTTCCGGTCGGCGACGACCAGAAGCAGCATCTGGAACTGGCGCGCGACATCGCTCAGAAGTTCAACAACGACTTCTGCGCCGAAGATGCGCCGCTGTTCACCCTGCCCGCGCCCTACATCCCGCCGGAGGCCGCACGGATCATGTCCTTGCGCGATGGCGGCGCGAAGATGAGCAAGTCGGACCCCTCCGACATGAGCCGCATCAACATGACCGACGATGCCGATACGATCATGCAGAAGGTCAAGAAGGCCAAGACCGACCCCGAGCCGCTACCGTCTGAGAAGGCGGGTCTCGAAGGCCGTGCCGAGGCCAAGAACCTCGTGTCGGTCTATGCGGCCCTTGCCGGAACCAGCGTCGATGCCGTGCTGGCAGAGTTCGGCGGCGAAGGCTTCGGCAAGTTCAAGCCGGCGCTGGGCGAATTGCTGGTCGAAAAGCTGGCGCCGATCAACCAGCGCTTCGTCGAGCTACGCCGGGATACGGCAGCCCTGGACGCGATCCTCAAGGCCGGATCGGAAAAGGCGCGCGCGCTGGCGATACCGACGCTGGAGCGGACGTACACCGCGCTGGGCCTCGTGCGCGGCTGATTGATCGAAGGCGGGAGCGTTTTACGGCGCTCCCGCTCTTTCGTTTGTCAGGCGTCGACTTCGGCGTAGTGGCTGGGCGGCTGGATCACTTCCATGCGCTCGCTCAGCAGCGGGCGGAACGACGGGCGCGATTTCATCACGAGATACCAAGCGCGCGCCTGTTCGTGGCTGGACCAGTCCAGACCGCCCAGATAATCGGCGACCGATAGCTGCGCCGCCGTGGCGAGATCCGCCAAGGTCATCGTCGATCCGGCCAGCCAGGGCCGGTTGTCGATCAGGTAGTCGATGTAATCGAGGTAATCGTGCGCGAGCCGCATCGATTCGCGCAGCGACTTGGCATCCGGCGCCTGACGCAGCACGAGGCGCTTCTTCATCCGTTCGAGCAGTAGCGGCCCGGACACGTCGGTGTAGAAGTTCTCGTCGAACATCGCGATCAGGCGGCGGATTTCGGCGCGCTGTTGGGCGGTGCCGCTGATCTGCGGGTTACGATCGACGGTTTCCTCGAAGTATTCGCAGATCGCCCGGCTGTCCGACAGGACGATATTCTTCTCGGTTTCCTTGATGACCGGGGTGCGGCCAGAGGGGTTCATCGCGAAGAGGCGATCCTCGCCCTCCCACGGTCGCGCCGTCTGCAGTTCGTAGGCGATGCCCTTTTCCGCCATGAGCAAGCGCACCTTGCGGCTGAACGGGCAGAGGGGGAACTGGTAGATGTGCCACATCTAAATCGGATGCCAAAGCCTGGCCGGAGCGTCCACCCGCGCGGCCAAGCCTGCGCGCGGGAATCGCGTGGATAAGTCCGCACCTCGCCCGTTCCTGTCGCTGTCCCCTCTGTGACGGGCAGACTGGCGCCGTGGCCGGCTGCCCGCTAAGGTCACTATGCGACATTCGCCTGAGGACTTTAACCGTGACGCTTCATACCTGGTGGCTGTACCTGGCGGCCGTCTTCGTGGTCTCTGCCACGCCCGGCCCCAACATGCTCCACATCCTGTCGCGCAGCGTTGAGACAGGGGTACGACGCAGCATGGCGGCCATGGCCGGTTGCATGTCCGCAGTGCTGCTGATGTTCTGCGCTTCAGCGGCAGGGCTGACGACGCTGCTGCTCGCATTGCCCGGCTCGTTCGAAGTGCTGCGCTATGCCGGCATGGCCTACCTCATTTACCTGGGCATCAAAGGCTGGCGCAGCGACGATGCGGCCCCAGTGGATGCAGCGCAGGCCCAACTGCCGCCCGCGCAGTCCACCTGGGCCCTGTTCCGGGGCGGCTTTGCGATCAGTATCAGCAATCCCAAGGCAATCCTGTTCGCCGCCGCGTTCCTGCCGCAGTTCATCGACCCGACGCGCCCGCAGGCACCGCAGTTCGCGATCCAGGTGGCAACGTTCGTGGTGGTGGAGACTTGCTGGTACTTCACGTATGCGCTGGGTGGCCGCTCGCTGGCGCGTTACTTGACCCGACCGACCGTAAAGCGGGCGTTCAACCGGATCACCGGCACGATGTTCATCGGCTTCGGCCTCGCGCTTTGGAAGACGAAGCCGGCCTGAGCCTCAGCCGCGGCGAGAAAGGAGGAACACCGCATGTTCCGCGCGGAAGTTTGCGGCTGCCGGACTGCATTGGGTATCGCCCGATAGGAACCAGGTGCCCTCCACGGTAATCCCGCGCTCGCGCAGCAACTCGCGAAAGTCCGCGACGGTCAGGTGGTGGATGTTGGGCGTTTCGTACCAGGCGATCGGCAGTAGCCGCGTCACCGGCATGCGCCCGCCCCACAACAGCGACAAACGCACGCGCCAGTGGCCGAAGTTAGGGAAGCTGACGAAGGCCTTGCGCCCAATCCGCAGCAGCTCATCCAGCACCTTGTCGGGCCGGAGCGTGGTCTGCAGCGTCTGCGACAGGATCGCGTAATCGACCGATTTGTCGGGATAGAACGCCAGGTCGCGGTCGGCATCGCCCTGGATCACCGACAGCCCACGCGCGACGCAGGCGCCCACGTTCGCGCCGTCGATCTCCATCCCACGCGTAGCGCAGCCGCGCTCGTCGCGCAGCGCCGCCATCAGCGTGCCGTCGCCGCACCCCACGTCGAGCACTTGCGATCCGGGTGCGACATTGGCGGCGATGATCGCCAGGTCCGGTCTCATGGCGCTGCCTCCAGCCGCGCCGCGAAATCGGGCGAGAGGCGCTCCATCAACCGCTCGGGCCGCTTGAGCGCGTGGAAGCCCAGCGCCTCGTAAACGCCATGAGCGTCAGCCGTGGTCAGCGCGAAGCGGCGGATACCGGCGTAATCGGGATGCTCGACGAACCAGCGCACCAACGCCCGGCCCACGCCTTGCCCACGCAAAGGCTCGTCCACCCATACGTCCGCGAGCCAGGCAAAGCTGGCACGGTCGGAAATGACCCGCGCGAACGCGGCTTGCGTGCCGTCAGGCAGATAAGCGCCGAGGCAATGCGAACCGGCGATCTGCCGGGCCACTTGCTCGCGCGCGATGCCGGGGCACCAATAGCTCGTCGTCAGCCAGCCGTGGATGCGATCGAGGTCAAGCCGCGCCGGATCGTCGGACAACGTGAACGCCGCGCTCACCGGCTTTCCCCCAGGAAGCCTGCCACCACGCGATCGAGCGCAGGCACATCGAGCAGGAACGAATCGTGGCCGTAGGGCGCGGACAATTCGACGAAGCTTACCGGAAGGCCCGCGGCGTTGAGCGCATGGACCACATTGCGCGATTCGGCGGTGGGGTACAGCCAGTCGGTATCGAAGCTGACCAGGCAGAACCTCGCCTTGCTGCCGGCAAAGGCATTGGCGAGCAAGCCGCCATGCTCCTCGGCCAGATCGAAATAATCCATGGCCCGCGTGATATAGAGGTACGAGTTCGCATCAAACCGGTCGGTGAACGAGAGGCCCTGATAACGCAGGTACGATTCGACCTGGAAATCCGCATCGAAGCCGAAGGTCTTTTCGTTGCGATCCTGCAGACGGCGACCGAACTTCGAGGTCAATCCGGCTTCCGACAAATAGGTGATGTGCGCCGCCATGCGGGCGACGGACAAGCCCTTTTCCGGGCCTTTGCCGAAGCCGTAGTAAGCGCCCTCGCGCCATTCGGGGTCGGCCATGATCGCTTGGCGGCCCACTTCGTGGAACGCGATGTTCTGGGCCGAGTGCCGCGCGGTCGATGCGATCACCAGCACCGCGCCTGCCCGATCGGGGAAGTTGGCGGCCAGGCTGAGCGCCTGCATCCCGCCCATCGAGCCACCGACGACGGCGTGAAGCCGCTCGATACCCAGCGCATCGAGCAGCGCCACATGCGCGCGCACCATATCGCGCACGGTGATGACCGGAAAACGCATGCCCCACGGCCTGCCATCGGGACCGATGCTGGACGGGCCGGTAGAACCCATGCAACTGCCGATGACATTGGCGCAGATCACGAAATAGCGATTGGTGTCGATCGGCTTGCCCGGGCCGACCATCCGCACCCACCAGCCCGGCTTGCCGGTCTTAGGGTGGTTGGAAACGATGTGATGGTCACCCGTGAGCGCGTGGGCCACGAAGATCGCGTTGTCGCGGGCCGCGTTCAGGGTGCCGGCGGTCTCGTAGGCGATCCGCACGCCGGGCAGCACTTGGCCGCCGTCCAGCGGCAACGGTTCAGCCAGTTCGAGCACGTTGCTCGCATCGAGGATGGGCGCAGTAGCCATGACGGAAAGCCAAGTGGGGGACCACCTCGCACGAGTCAATCGCAGGCTGTCAAAGTCGGCCGCTCTGGGTTAAAGGCGCGCCCGTCATGAGCGATATCGAAACGCCTTCGCCGGCTATGGCCAAAGCCCCCACCGCCAAGCCCTGGATTCAGGCGATCCATGCCTATGTACCGGGTAAATCCAAGGGCAAGGATGGCCGACCGCTGATCAAGCTATCGGCCAACGAGAACCCGCTGGGGACGAGTCCCGCTGCGCTGGCGGCCAAGGCGCAGGCCCCTGCCGTGTACCCCGATCCTGACAGCACCGCACTGCGCGAAGCGATCGGTGCGCGCCACGGGATCGATCCGGCGCGGGTGGTGATGGGCACGGGCTCGGACGAACTGCTCAATCTGGCGGCCCAGGGCTACGCCGGGCCAGGCGATGAAGTGATGTACGTGCGCTACGGCTTCTCGGTCTACGACATCGCCGCTCGTCGCTGTGGTGCCACGCCCATCATCGCGCCCGATGCCGATTACGGCACCGACGTCGATGCCTTGTTGGCGTTGGTCAGCGACAAGACCCGCGTGGTGTTCGTCGCCAATCCGAACAATCCCACGGGGTCGTACATGCCCAAGGGCGAGATCGCGCGCCTGCACGCCGCCTTGCCGACAGACGTGCTGCTGGTGATCGACCAGGCCTATGGCGAATACGTCGCGCCCCAGGACGATGACGGCGCCCTGGCACTCGCCGAAGCGCATCGCAACGTGCTCGTCACCCGCACCTTCTCCAAGATCTTCGGCCTTGCAGGAGAGCGGATCGGCTGGGCCACTGGTGCCCCGGACATCATTGCCACCCTCAACCGGATTCGCGGGCCTTTCAATGTGTCCGGCACGGGACAAGCCATGGCGCAGGCCGCGATGGCGGACGTCGATTTCGTCGAAGCCAGCCGCATCCACAATCTCGACGAACGCACCCGCTTCGTCGAACGGATCACGGCCCTGAGCAACCATGGCCTGAGGCCGTTACCCAGCCAGGCCAACTTCGTGCTGATCCTGTTCGAAGGCCTGCTCACCGCCGAGGCTGCCTTCGACGGTTTGGCCGATCGCGGCTATATCGTCCGCTGGCTGCCCGGCCAGGGCCTGCCCCAGGCCTTGCGCATCACCATCGGCAAGGCCGAGGACATGTACGTCATCGCGTCCGCGCTGCGCGAAATGGCGGAAGCGGCGAAATGAGTACATCCTCATGAGCTTCGCGCATGTCGCGATCATCGGCCTTGGCCTGCAGGGCGGCTCGATCGGCCTAGCCGTTCGCGAACTGCTGCCGGACACCCGCACCAGCGGTTACGATCTCAGCCCCGCTCACCGCGCTCGTGCAGTCGCTCGTGGCCTGGTCGAGCGCGTGTGCGACACCGCTGCGGAGGCTGTGGCGGACGCGGACCTAGTGATCTTCTGCGTACCACCCGGCGCCATGGGCTTGGCGGGAGAGCAAGTGCGCCATGCACTTCCTGCCGGCTGCCTCGTCAGCGACGTCGGCTCGTCAAAGCAGGCGGTGGCGAAGGCGCTGGGCGAAGCGCTGCCCGATCACCTGGTGATCCCCGCTCACCCCG
The DNA here is from genome assembly GCF_000272475.1 of Novosphingobium sp. Rr 2-17. Classification (GTDB taxonomy): domain Bacteria; phylum Pseudomonadota; class Alphaproteobacteria; order Sphingomonadales; family Sphingomonadaceae; genus Novosphingobium. The sequence continues at coordinate 119,279 of NZ_AKFJ01000081.1, read as the reverse complement.
TCGCCGGCACCGAAAACTCCGGGCCGGACGCGGGCTTTGCGCATTTGTTCCGCAACCGCTGGTGCATCGTCACCCCCCCGGCCAAAGTGGACATGGTCCAATTGTCGCGCCTCGTGGCTTTTTGGGAAGCACTGGGCGCCAATGTCGAGATCATGACGCCCGAGCATCACGACCTCGTGCTCGCCGTGACCAGCCACTTGCCGCACCTCATCGCCTACACGATCGTCGGCACGGCTTCCGACCTGGAAGACGTGACCCAAGGCGAAGTCATCAAGTATTCCGCTGGCGGTTTCCGCGACTTCACCCGCATCGCCGCCAGCGACCCGACGATGTGGCGCGACGTGTTTCTGTCCAACAAGGAAGCGGTGCTGACGATGCTGCAGCGCTTCACCGAAGACCTGACCGCGCTGCAGCGCGCGATCCGGGTGGGCGACGGGGACACCTTGTTCAACCACTTCACCCGCACCCGCGCGACCCGCCGCTCGATCATCGAGGAGGGCCAAGACGATGCCCGGGCCGACTTCGGACGCGGCGATCACGACGCGGGCGAATGAACCGTCCATAACGCTGGAGATGCGCTGCGTTCTCGCCTAATAAGGCGCGATTCCCTCGTCAGCCGCCCAAGTTCGCCATTCGCCACCGAAATGCCGGGAGCCGAAGTCGGGCGCGTGCATTGAGGCGTTAACCTCTTCAAACGGACAGCTTCGATCACCATGCAGATTTCGATCCAGACCGAACTCGACTACGCGCTTACCGGCCCTGGACCAGTCGATGCCTTGCTCCAGGTCGAAGCCGCGATCATCCCCGAACAGCGCGTGATCTCGGCGAATATCGAGTTTCCCTTGCTCGAACACTTCGCCCGCGTGCCTGCCCAATCCTGCATTGGTGAGCGGATCTGGGTGCGTCTCTCGCAACCGCTGCGCGTACGCTATCAAGCCACGGTTTCGGTCGAACGGATGCTGGCGCCGATCGAAACGCTGGCCGCGACGCCCACCTACTTGCTTCCAGGCGAAACGGTCGATTACCTCATGCCGTCGCGCTTTTGCCCTTCGGATACGTTCCTTGCTTTCGCAGAGGACCAGTTCGGCCATCTCAAGGGCGGCCCGCGCGTCGCCGCGATCCGCGACTGGATCGCCGATACGCTCAGCTACGAGCCGGGCAGCAGCGATGCGATGACCACCGCTGCGGACACCTTCCACAGCGGCAGGGGCGTTTGCCGCGATTATACGCACTTGATGATCTCGCTCGCCCGCGCCAGCACGATCCCCGCGCGCTATGCCAGCGTCTATGGCGTGGGCGTCGATCCGCAGGACTTCCACGCCATCGCCGAGGTGTTCCTCGATGGCGCCTGGCACTTGGTCGATGCCACGAAGATGACGACCCCCGATCGCGTCGCCAAGATCGGCGTCGGGCGCGACGCGGCAGACGTATCCTTCCTCACCAGCTACGGCGACCTGCAGCTCGTTTCGCAGACGGTCCAGGTCAGCGAAGCTTTACCCGCCTGAGCTAGCCTAGAGTGTTTTCGAAGCAGGTGGAATCACCTGCTGACTCGGAAAACGCAGCAAAACAAGAGTCTAGAGCAACCGGGTCGATGCAATCGGATCGGAACCTGCTCTAGACGTTCAGTGCATTGATTGCCTCGAGCACCCGCGCCTCGATTTCGTCGCGTGGGAGGCCGCTGGGAATGCGTTCACCCACGCGCACGGTGATGACACCGGGCTTCTTCCAGCGGCGGTGATAGAGCCGCCCACTGTCGATCGCGACCGGCACCACCGGTAGGTTCAGCAGCTTGTATATCCCCGCAAAGCCCGCTTGCAACGGCGGGCGTTGACCCACCGGCACCCGCGTGCCTTCCGGGAATATCGCGAGCGGGCGGCCAGCGGCAGCAAAGACCCGCGCGCTGCTGATCATCGCGCGCAGGGCCTTGGCGCCTTGCTCTCGCGCGACGATGACCGCGCCGTAGCGCTTCGCCACCCAGCCCCAGCCTGGGATGTCTGCCAGTTCCGCCTTGGGAAACGGCGCCGGTTTTACCATCAGCGCCGGCAGGTCGATCGCCTCGTAGAAGCTCTCGTGCTTGAGAGCGACGATCACGCCCTCGTTGGGCAATTGCCCTTCCACCCGCAAGCGGATGCCCAGCAGCCACCGCGCGCAGGCGCGGTGGTACTGGCTCCAGCCGCGCGCGGTGCGGTGAAACGCCTTGTCGCCCAGAAGCGGCGCGGCCACCATGCAGGCCAACACAAATCCCACGGTTCCCAGATAAAAGGCCACGTAGAACAACACGCTCCGCACAACGTCGATAGGCGTGGCGGAGACCGGCGTGGCCGGGGCTGCTGTTGCGGAAGAACTCGACTGCACGCGTATCACCGCCTCAATAGGTTGCCGGCCACACGCGCCAGCAGCTTGTGGTATTCCAGGAACAGCACGCCCAGGCTCGGGTGCGAGCGGACGCCGTCCTTCTTCAGTTTCACGTTGGCGGGCAATTCACGCTCCAGCTCCAACGCGGAACGGCGCATGTGCCAGTCGGCAGTCACCAGTCGCACCGAACGGGCGTGGTGCTTGGTTACCCATTGCGCGGCCTCGATCGCGTTGGACCGGGTGTCGTAGGCGGCATAGCCCAGCGTCACGCAACAATGCATCAGCCGGTCGGACACCTTGAACTGCGCCGCGAACTCCTTGGCGCGCACCTCCCGGTCGACGCCCGAGACCAACATGCGAGGCGCGGCGCCTGCCTCCAGCATGGCGAAGGCATGCTCGATGCGGCCCTGGCTCCCCGTCAGAACGATGATCGCATCGGTGTGCTCGCTCGCCGGCAGCGGCCTGGGCATCGCGACGGCGAACCACACGAAGCCGAAGGCCCAGAACAGAATCACGAAGGAAGCGCCGCGTCGGAACATCGTGGGCAAGCCTACAGCATCTTGCGCAGCGCGTGGAGCACTGTCAGCCGCGCCGTCAACATAGCAAGACCGGTCGCCAGTACCGGCACCAGCGCCAGCAGCAGCCAGTCGCTCCACCCCAGCGCGCCGCTATCGACCATGCCCGCGCCCAGCCCCGAAAAACGGCGCCCCAGCATCAGGATGACGATCATCGCCAGCACCAAACCCACACCGCCGCCGCCCGCCGCGTCATAGCCGATCGATCGCTGGAACACGCGCGCCACCTGGGTATCGGTGCCGCCCAGCAAGTGGACGACCTCGATCACGTCACGATTGGCCCCCAGCGCCGAGCGGGCGGCCAGCAGCACGGCCGCCGCCAGCGTCGCCGCCAGCAGCACCACCACCGCGATCGATAGAACCTGCAAGGATATCATCGCATCGAATACGGGCTTGAGCCAATTAGACTGGGCATCGACGCGGGCGGATGGTGCCACTGGCTGCACCCGCGCGGTGATCGCAGCCAGTTGCGCAGGCGTGGCCGCACCCTTAAGCCGCACGTCGATCAGCGCCGGTACCGGGATCGCCGTTCCTGTGGCCCCCGATCCCGAAGGTGAAGTGATCCCCGTGCCCAGCCATGGCTCGATCAGGGCATCGAGTTCGGCCTGCGGGACTCGGCGCATGCCCGACAGACCCGGCAGGCCCTTCAACGCCTCCATCGCCCGCGTCACTTCGCGCGCACGCACGTCGTCGCGCGGCTCGATGACCTGGACCGTGACGCCGCCCTCGATTTCGGCGCGCGCGTTGGACACGGCGTTACCCAGGGCAAGCCCACCCGCCAGCGCGATCGCGGTCATCGCCACCATGATCGCGATGACCCACGGCATCGGTCCGGACATACGCCCTTGCGGAATGAGGTCCGGCGCGCGCGTGCGCAGCAAGCTTGTTCGCGCCTTGGAACGGCGAATGTCCGGCAGGCTCATTGCGGCTTCCGGGGCGGGTAGCGCAGGGCCCCGGTCGGGTCGGACAATTGCCCCGCGTCCAGCCGCATTATGAGGCTATCCGGCACTTTGCGCAGCAAATCCAGATCGTGGGTGGCGACGACTACCGTCGTGCCCTGCCGGTTGAGCATTTCGAACAAGCGGATCAGCTTGTCCGCCATGTCGGGATCGACGTTGCCGGTCGGCTCGTCCGCCACCAGCATCGCTGGCCTGGCGATCACCGCGCGAGCGATCGCGACGCGTTGCTGTTCACCGCCGGACAGCGTCGCCGGACGTGCATCGACCCGGTGCGACAGGCCTACCCAGTCCAGAATATCGCGAACCGGCCCTGCCAGATCCTTTTCCTGATGGCCCGCCACCCGCAAGGGAAGCGCGACATTGTCAAAAGCCGACAAGTGCGGGACCAGGCGAAAGTCCTGGAACACCACCCCGATGCGTCGGCGCAGTGCCGGCAACCTGCTGCGCGGCAGGGTGATCGCATCGGCGCCGAACATGCGGATGGCCCCGCGCGAAGGACGCTGCGCCAGGTAAAGCAGTCTCAACAGCGAGGTCTTGCCCGCACCGCTGGCGCCGGTCAGAAAATAGAAGCGCCCCGAAAACAGCGTGAACGACAAATCGCTCAGCACCTCGCGGTCGGTGCCGTAGCGCAAGCCGACATTGTCGAAGTGAATGATTTCCCCGTCCGCGGTCATGTTCGTCCGATGGTTGTTGCCGTCGGGTCCAAAACGGGCGACATCAAGGCTATAGCGGGCCTTGCATGTGGAAAAAAGACCATCAGGGCACGAACCCACAGGTCGTGCGCTTGTGGCATACAAGCCAACCGTGCTTAGGAAGGTGGCAATGATCATCGCCTGCCCTGCCTGCGGTACGCGCTATGCTGTTCCCGACAGCGCCATCGGCATGGAAGGTCGGACCGTGCGCTGCGCCAAGTGCCGGCATAGCTGGTTCCAGGACGCGTCGGAAATGCCGGCGCCCGATCACCAGCAAGCGCCAGCACCTATCGCCCCGCCCCCTGCGGCTTCAGCGCCCGAACCTGTCGCCCCCGCCGCGCCGCCGCGCCCGGTTCCGCCGACCAGGCCCGCGATCGTCACGCCCCCTCGCACGCGAGAGCCGGAGCCTGCTTCGCCGCCGCCCACGGTAACACCCGATCCGATGCCCGAGCCCATCGGACCGGGCAGCGATCATGTGGCCCCGTCGGACGAAGCACCAGGGCCACTCCCTGGCGCCCCCGCCCCTAGCGCACCACGTCGCGCCGAGCGCGCGCCGGCGGCGTACTACGACGATACCGCCAGCATCGCCTATGCGGACAAGGCGCCCTCTAGCTTCGAATACGCGCCACCGTTTCGCCGCCGCCGTAACTGGACCAAGATCGCCACTTGGGCCGCAGGTGCGTTTGCGCTGGTAACACTGGGCATTACCGGAGCGATTGCATGGGGCGGCCTCCCCGACTGGGTTCCGATCCCGCGCGCCACGTTCCAGCAAGCGCAGCCCGACCTCAAGCTCGATTTTCCACGCAACCGGCAGGATCGCAAGCCGCTGCCAGATGGCACCGAATTTTTTAGTATCAGCGGCACGGTCACCAACATTGGCACCCAGCGCCATTATGTGCCGTCGCTGCTAGTCGTGCTGCGTAACCAGCGCGAGACCATCCTCTACGAAAAAGAGATCGTCCCATCCAAGCGCGAACTGGCCCCTGGTGAGGCGATCACGGTCAACGAAGCGTTGACCGATATTCCCAAGGCCGCCTCCTCGGTCGAAATCGGGTGGAAACCCGAATAGCGCCTGCTGCCACATTCGTCTTAGACGATGCGGGGACAAGCGGCGGCGACTGATCGTGGCCGCTCCCTGACTATTAAAGAGCCAGGATTACCGTGTCGCCCGGCTTGGGCGCGCTGCCGTCGAAGGAGGGTAGCGGCTCGAAGCTATCGCCCGTGATCGACACGTCCACCAGACCGGCCAGCTTGAACTGCCCCAGTCGGCGCTCTTCCGGAGAGCGCCAGGCTTTGTCCATATTCAACGCGGTGATAAACAAGTCGCCGTGCCGCTCGAACAAGAGGTGCGGTGCCAGGCGGTTAACGGCGCCATTATAACGCGCCTCCACGACTTTCTTGCCGGCGATCGCTTCGATGACGATGATTCGTGCTTGGTCCATGGCCGCCTTCGTAGGGAAACGAAACGCGAAAGCAATCGACAGTGCCCCGATCCTTTATACATAGGCCGGGCAGTCCGACGCCGGATGCGACTTTTCCACGCCACGAATGCGTTGTTTCCCACTGGCCGGAAGGGGGCGTAACCGACTTTTATTTCGCTTCGGCGCGCAAAACCGCGGGAGGGCCTATCTTTTTGGTCGGATAGCAGCCATAGAACCAGCGCTGACGTCGCCTGCGACGGATACTTGGACTGTAATGGTCCCCTTGTCCCTTTCTAGCCTCACGAAGCCGGGATGTGCCGCGATTGGCGCATGCCCGTCACCTATGGGACAAAGGATACCCATTATGATTACCGGAACCGTAAAATTCTTCAATGCCGACAAGGGCTATGGCTTCATCGCTCCTGAGAACGGCGGCACCGACGCTTTCGTGCATATCAGCGCGGTAGAGCGTGCCGGCCTGGGCACCCTGAACAAGGACCAGCGCGTTTCTTACGAACTGGAAACCGATCGCCGGGGCAAGACCTCGGCCGTCAACCTTCAGTCGGCCTGAACGATCGAACGGCGGGAGACAGTGTCTCCCGCCGTTTTTCGTTTCACTGCAGCAGGAGGCCTTTTGACACCACTTCACTTCTATCAAGAACAGGCAGACCAGCAAACGCTGGCAGCCGAAGGTGCAACCTTGCAGAACGTTCGCGATCGTTGCCTGCGCGCAGCCGCAGCGTGGTCGGAACTCGCCGCCAGGGCTCGGCGTACCGAAGATTCGCGTGCGCGTGCCGCAGCGGACAAGATGATCAGAGACGACGACGTCGAACTTCACTGACGCCCCCTTCTACGACACTCATCTCTACGGCCGCCTCCTCGCCAGCACGCGCGTTGATTTAGGTGTCCGTACCAGCTGAGGCGCTTATTCCGCCCTTCTGCTCGGCAATGTCCCGCTCGACTCGCTTGAGCCCTTCTACAGACTCAGTAGCGATATCTAGCGGTCTTCCGCCCAACGCCTGGCTGTCCATATTCAAATACGCGATGGCTGCATCCTTACCGCCAAACGCCTCGAACGCCAGCTTCGTCACTTGACCCTGCCGACTGGCCGCATCTGGTGCAAGCTTGGGACGATCTGACCAGCGATGGTTCGATCGGCGTATCTTGGGAACGGCGACCATCTCTTCGTTCTCAGACATGCAATATCCTTGTTTTGAGCAGCCATGCGGGCAAGCATTTCGGGTTGCCAGCGGCTTGTGAAATGCCTGCGTGGCAAAACTTTTAATTGAACCACGAAGCTGCGTACTTAGCCTCAAAATCGGCGCGCAGATTGCACTTGATCGATAATCATCAATCGCCGCTCTAATATGAGCAGCTTAAGTGGTTTTAAAAAGCCAATACCAAAAATGGACTGATCGACATCGATTTGGCTCTCCTACTTTCGGAGTAGCACGTTTATCTCTTGGTGCCGGCCTACGATTTTTTGTATATAGGGCGACCTACGTCACTCAGGCATAAAAGGCGAGGACATTCGCATTTTAATGCGTCGCCCGCAGGATTGACGGAAGCGATTGTAATTTTCAAGCCTTTGCCCTATATCGTTGTTCGCTACGTCGTCTGCGACGGGATATTTGTTGCTACGACTCAGTGGCTCGACCCCCATCTTACAGCTACATGGCACTCACAACGCGTCGTCGCATCATGCGTCCGGCGCCGGGCACGCATTATCGGGAACGACGATTGGCCAAGGAAGAACTACTGACGATGGAAGGTTACATCGAGGAAATCCTCCCCGATGGACGTTTCGCCGTGCTGCTCGACAATGAGCACAAGATCATCGCTTACACCGCCGGCAAGATGCGTAAGTTTCGCATCCGTTCGGTCGTGGGCGACCGCGTCCATGTTGAGATGACACCGTACGACCTTTCGAAAGGCCGCATCGTCTTTCGCGAACGCACGCCTGGCCAGGGAATGGGTGGCGGCGGCCCGCGCAAGCGCGGCAACTTCAAACGATAACAAAAGCGCCGGCTTTTCGCCCGCGCTTAAAAGGAATATATGCATACCAATATGATGCGCATGGCAACATGCGCTGCGGCCAAGCAATCCGGCCGCCCATTCGCTCTCGACCTTACCCTTAGCCCGCCGGCATGGCCGGACCTGCTGACAGCCACACGGCTGCGGCGTATCGTGGCGGACATGGTCGACTGACCGACAAAGGCCGCGCCACCCGGCGCGGCCCACCTACCCCCCCAACATCACACCACTCTACAAAACCCCGCAAGCGCCCAATGCGGCGCTTCACACCATCGCTTCCGGGCGCACCAGCCGATCGAACGTCGCTTCATCGACGAGACCCAGCGCCAGCCCGGCCTGCTTGAGCGTCAATTCTTGGACATGGGCATACTTGGCGATCTTCGCGGCATTGTCGTAGCCGATTTCCGGCGCCAGCGCCGTTACCAACATCAGTGAGCGGTCCACCAATTCGGCGATCCGCTTCTCATTCGCCACCAGGCCATCGACGCAGCGCTCGGCGAAGCTATCTATCCCCACCGCCAGCAGATGGATCGAGCGCAGCACAGCCGCGCCGATCACCGGCTTGAAAACGTTCAGTTCCAGGTGCCCCTGCAGTCCGCCGACCGTCACCGTCTGGTGATTGCCGATGACTTGCGCTGCCACCATCGTCAGCATTTCACATTGAGTCGGATTGACCTTGCCCGGCATGATCGAGCTGCCCGGCTCGTTCGCCGGTAGATCCAGCTCGCCCAGACCAGACCGGGGGCCGGAGCCCAGCAAGCGGATGTCGTTGGCGATCTTGGATACCGCGACCGCGATCGTGTTGAGACGCCCGGAGAAATCGACCAGCGTATCCTGGCTGGCGAGCGCCTCGAACTTGTTGGGCGCGGTTTCGAACGCCAGGCCGGTCAGCGTGGCGATCTGTGCCGCCACATCCTCGGCAAAGCCCGGCGGGGTGTTGAGCCCGGTACCCACCGCGGTTCCCCCTTGCGCCAGCTTGGTCAGCCCATGCTCGATCAGCGGTACCGTCCGCGTGCGGGCAAGGCGGATTTGGGCATAATACCCTGAGAACTCCTGCCCCAGCGTCAGCGGTGTCGCATCCTGCAAATGGGTGCGACCGATCTTGACGATCTCACCCCACGCCTCAGCCTTGGCCAGCAAGGACGCTTCCAGCCGCTCCAGCGCGGGCACCAATTGCCGCGTGGCCGCAATCGCCGCCGCGACGTGCAGCGCGGTGGGAAAGCTGTCGTTCGACGACTGGCTCATGTTCACATGATCGTTGGGATGGACCGGGCTCTTGCCGCCGCGCGTTCCGGCCAGCGCCTCGTTGGCAATGCCGGCGATCACTTCGTTGACGTTCATGTTGGTCTGGGTGCCACTGCCGGTCTGCCAGATGACGAGCGGGAACTGATCGTCATGCTCACCCGCCGCGACCGAAGCCGCCGCCGCTTCGATCGCATCGGCCAGCTTTGCGTCCAGCCCATGCTGCCGGTTCACCCGCGCCGCTGCCTGTTTCACGATCGCCAACGCGTGGACGATGCCGATCGGCATTCGCTCCGCAGCCCCGAACGGGAAGTTTTCGATGCTCCGCTGGGTCTGCGCGCCCCAATAGGCGCTGGCCGGAACCTCGATGGCGCCGATGCTGTCGGTTTCGGTGCGGGTGTCAGTCATGAAATCTCCAGGGGGTCTGGCGTTGGAACGGGACATTGCCACCTGATCCCATCGCCGCCACTTGATCCAACGGACGGCATAAGGTCAATCCATGAACGCGCTACAGGCGATCAAGTGGTGCCCAGGCTCGCCAGCTGCTCGGCTTGCACTGGGTTGCAGGTTAACGCGCGGGAACTCGAACCAAATGCTTTCCTACATATAACCATATAGGTTATTACTACTGCCTTCTTGAACCTTCGAAGGACAGCGTATGCCTCAGCCTGACTTGCCCCCCATAGTCCCGCCCGCGCGCTTCGTTCCCACCCATGCCGTGGCCTTCGGCCAGCCAGGCGAGGCAGCCATCGCCGTCGACCACCTGAATCCTCTCCCGACTGTCGTCCGCCGAGTCGCGGCAACCACGACGGCGATGATCGGCAGCATCAACCTGTCGACGCTGGTTGGCCCGTTCTTCCCCGAATTGGGCCGGGCGATCTGGGTGACCCTGACGGGGGAATGGAGTGGCAATGCGCGAGTGCTACGCTCAACCGATGGCAGTGCCACCTGCCTGCCACTCACCATCGGGGGTGAGCCGTGGGCTGAGTTTTCCGCTAATGCCAATGAGGCGATCGGTGAAGAAAGCGATGCATCAGCAAGCTATTACCTCGACATCCAACTGACCGCTGGCACGCTGACCTATCGGGTGGCGCAATGACCCGCGCGGCACCCCTGCGGCATTTCGCCGCGATCGTTCTGGCATTGGCCACTTGCTGTGCGGCGTCAGCCAGCTTTGCACAATCCGACCCAGTCGCGCGTGGACTTTCAGTGCGTGCGAGAGTTGAGGCACGGGCCCGCGCTCAAGATGACCAGCTCAAGCGCGCGGCACAGCGAGCCGCTGCCAACAACCCGGAGACGGCCGATGTGGCCGGCAACGTCACTATGACGGTGTCGTCCAGCGCCGATGCTACGCTGACCAACGTCTATGCCGCCGGCCCGAACGCTGCGCTGTTTCTCACCACTGGAGGCAAAGCTACCGCGGCCGGCGGCACTGGGAACAACCAATACTTGTATTTCCCCGCCGCCAGCATTGCGCCAGCAACCAGCGGCAATCTTTCGGGCGTGCTTCCCAGCACACCCGACTACAACGCCTGGGGCTGGTCGGCCGCGTTCGAAACCGACAGCGACCGCATAGAAATACGCCTGAATACGTGCACGACTTGTTTGTTCCGCATCCAGGTGGACGGCCACTATGTCACCAAGAGCAGCACCAACGGGCTGAATTATATCGCTTACGTGGTGCTGGACTTCGCCGGATCGCGCAAGCCGCGCACGATCACCATCGAAGGCTCCGACACCAATGGTCTGCGCGGCGTGGCGGTGCAGCCGACCAGCAACATCTGGCGCCCCGACAACGGCGCAGACCGGATCGTGGCGCTAGCGACGGGCGATAGCTATTCCGAAGGGCAAGGAGCGACATCGCCTGGCTTGTTCGGATGGCCCAAGGTCCTGGGTAGGCTAATGGGCTGGACTGACGTGCGTCAGGTCGCAGTCGGGGGCACTGGCTATCTCAATCCCGCCACCGGACTGGGCCGATCAAAGATCAGCGCCCAAATCGACCGATGGCTAACCGTGAACTCCGACCTCACGGCAAACGACGTCGATGTGATCACCGTGGCAGCGGGATACAACGACTACGGCTCCATCGGGGGCGTCACCTATACCCCAGAAGACATCGCGACCCAGGCCTTGGCGGATTGGCGAGCCATCCGCACGCTGCTGCCAGGCACGTTGATCGTGGTCCTTGGCCCGTATTCGGGCACGCGCGGACCCGATGCCCGAACGCTGGCGATCGAAGCGGCCCTGCAAGCCCGCTTCACACAATGGGCAGACGCGAACGCCTTGTTCGTGCCCGTGAACGGGTCAGGTGCGGGAACGGCGTGGATCTTCGGCACAGGCCGTGTCGGCGCGACGAGAGGTAACGGGAATGCCGACATCGCGATTTCAACGGATGGCGTCCATCCCAGCGACGCCGGTCACACGATCTACGCTCGACGCACAGCCAACGCTATCCGCGCGTGGTTGAGCGCCATAGGGTCTTGAACCAGCATTCCGATGGCAGTGATATCGTATAGCCTAGCCTAAACGTGCCCAGATCGCCTGGCCGGTTTGCACGAAGCGCGCCTGGGAGTACTCGTTCAGCATCCATGTTCTCGACTGGCGACCCAATTCTTCCCATGCAGAACAATCTGACAGCGCCTCCCGCAGCGCCAGGCCAAGGGAGGCAACATCGTCCGGCTCCACCAACCAACCGTTGGCTTGGGGCCGGACCGATACTGCAAGTTCGCCTACGCGCGAGGCGATGATCGGCAGACCGGCAGTCATGGCCTCATGCCCGGCGATGCAGAAGCCTTCCCGGCGCGAGGGCTGGAGGTAGAGGTGCAATTGCCCCAGAAATGCCCTGGCGTCCGACATATATCCCGCCAGGCGCAGTTCGCTGATCTGCGCTTCGCCGGCGAGCGCGGCCAGCCGGGGGCCTTGCGCACCATCCCCGGCAATGGCGATTTCGTAAGGGACGGGCGAGCGGAAACCGTCCGCCCGCAGCCTGGCGAGCGCCGCGATCAGGACATCATAGCCCTTGGCGGGGTGAAGCCGCCCCAAGCTGCCCAGGCGAAGCACGTCGCCTGGCTGCCAAGGGCGCGCTTGCGGCATGGCGGGATCGGCGGCGTAGATCGGCCATGTTGCCAGCCGATCCGAAGATACCCCGAGACGCTGGGTCGTCAACATGGCGACGGCGCGCGAATCGGCGACCCATAGCGCCGCCCGGGCCTGCAGCAGCCGCAGCAATCGCTCGTTCCAGGGCTTGAGGAACGCATTGTGCTGCCATGCCACCACCGGAATGCCCAACCTGGGGCCCAGCATAAGGCCGAGAATCGTCGCGCGACTGAGCGATGTCCACATGTGCGTGGCTGGCCATTCGCGCAGTTCGCGCGCCAACCAGCGAGCGGCGGCCAAGTGATCGGTTTCGCCACCATCGCGCACGCGTACGTCGAGGCCTGCCGCTTCCATGGCGGGCAGCGCCCTGCCGTCTCGGCGGGTCAGAGCGAAGACGCGCACGTGCGCGCCGGCACCGCGTAGCACGTCCAGAATGGAAGGGACCGGCAGCGCTGCCCCGCCCCCTTCCAGCGAGTTGATAACGTAAGCGAGCCGAGGTCCAGACATCATCGTCCCGCCATCACTGGCTGCTCGCCTGCTGGCCGCTCACCTGCTGGCCGCTCGTGCGCCAGACCAGGATGGCGAGCAAGGCGCTGGCGGCAACCGCTTGGGCGATCGCCTGGATGCCCGCGCCCAGCAAACCGAAGTGGTGCAACAGCCAGGGCAACAGCGGCAGGAACGCCAGGCTGGACAGCAAGTTCGCCCACATCGAGCGGGCTGGGTGGCCCAGCGCGGTCAGCGCCGAGGTGCATGGCGGCCCAATCAGCGAAACGGCCCTGGCGGCGACCAGAGCAATCATCACGCCAGCCGCCGCACCGTATGCGGAACCGGCCATCAAATGGATGATCTGCGAAGGGAATAGCCCCACGATCAGCACGACCGGGACTGCCGCTAGCAAGGCGATGCCGACAACCTTCAACAGTGTCTGGCGCAACGCCTTGCCGCCGTGGCCACCTGCGACGATGTGTGCGAGTTCGGCATAGGAGGTGCTGCCCAGGATCTGCGCCGGCTGCGCCAGGATCACCGTGGCGCGCTGGGCCACCGCAAAGAGACCCGCCATCGCCGGCCCCATCACCCAGCCGATCACCAGCGGCGCAACCCGGCCCGTCAGGTCGCTGAGGGTGACGTCGGCATTGCTGGCCAGCAAAAAGCGCCAGATGCCCGCGTTTTCTTCGGTGACCCGGCCAGGCTCGGGCCGCAAGATGACAGCGCCCATACGGCGCGCCGCGATCCATAAGCCCATTCCCCACATCGCCGCGAATTCAGCCATCGCCGCCAGCAGCCAGGCGAACAGGAACGATTTGACGCCCCACCCACAGCCGATGACGATGAGCGTGCCGATCAGCCGCACAGCGGGTTGGACAAGGCTGTGCAAGCCCAGCAGATCGAACCGCCCGCACAATTGCAGGTATCCCGTGGGCGTGGAGCGCACCGAACCCAGCACCGCAAAGGAATAGTAGGGCGCGAACGCCATGGCCTTGGCCGACCAGCCCAGATGGGGCCCGACGAACGGCACCAGCGCCATCGCCGCCACGACGGCACAGGCACCGCCGGCCAGTTCGACCTTGGCCCCGAACCGCAGCAATCGCGAAAGGCGATGGGCCTCGCCCTTGCTGTTCGCCTCGGCCCCGTAGCGTACGATCGCCTGCCAGGAGGGAAATTCGATGACGCCGCACACCGCCGTTACGTAAGCGTGGACGAGGACCAGCACGCCGTAATCCTTCGGCCCCAGATAGCGGGCGGCAAGCACCAGATAGCCAAGGCTGAGGATTCCCGCGCCTGCCTTGCCACTCAATACCAGGCCCAGGCTGGCGAAGATGCGGCGGACCCTGCCAGTGGGCCGGTCTGTCATGGAAGCGGCAGCAAGGGGTTAGGCACGAGGTGAGGCATCGCGATCATAGTCGCGCCTTTAGCGGTTTGTCGCCCGACCTGACCAGCCCCCCCTTTTGGCCGGAATGTGCACGCTCTTGCGTGGCGGCCTTTGGGAGCGCTGTCTAAGCAGGCACCAGCCTGAGGTGTCGATTGCCGCGACGATGCCGTTCCACAAAGGCGGACACAGCCTGCGCCGCGCGGATCGACGAGGGCGTATTCGTCAAATCGAAGCTTTGCGCAAACAAGTCTTCCTGGACCGCCCGGTAACGATCCGCATGGAGCGCATCCGCCCGTTCAAGAGCTGCGGGCAATTGATGGGAGCTGGTGATGACTTCGCCGGCAGTCCAGTGCTGGAAGTTGGGATCGCCTTGCCATTGATGGCCATGGCTGTTCAAAAAGATACAGGGCCGTGGCTGCTGGAGGAACTCATAGACCTGGCTGCTGGCATCCCCCAGATAGATGTCCGCCGAGCGCGTATAGCTCATGTCGGTCGATGCCCTGCTGCCCAGGTCCACCTTGATGTTTTCCCCCCGCAGCAAGCGCTCGGGTATCTTGCCTGGCTTGTCGACCGTCAGCCTGTCTATCGAGACCACGAACTGGCGTTGGAACAGCATCACGTGCGGCGCGAACAGCAGCCCGAAGTCGCTACGGCCCAGGAATTGTTCGAATACACCGCGACCATCCCGATACCAGGAGGACAAGTGCGGCGAGGGATGGGGGTTGTACATCACGACTTGCCCGGCGGTGGGCAGGAAGCGGACCTTGGGAGTTTGGCTGACCAGATCGAACTTGGGATAGCCGACGATCGTCACGTTATCCGGGTGCACGCCGGTTTCGCGGATGAGCCGGTCGCGAATCTTGGGGCCCGAACACAGGACGTGATCGAAGCACGCGCTGGCCTTGTCGAAGCCGATCGCGCGATCTCCCGCACCGTGGCGGGTGTGGACGATGCCGAGGTTCGTCAGGCCATAGCGCTTCTTGAGGATCAGCGAGGTTTTTTCCGCCACCACCAAAACATCGAGACTGCGAAAGAACGCTAGGTTGTCGCGATAGATCAGCAGCTTGCCCGCCGGGACCACTTTGCCCAGCAACGCATCCATGCGCCGGGAAAGCGGAGACGGGTCAAGCTGCACATGCTCGATGCTCGTGCCGATGTGGTCGCCGCCAATTCGCCGCACTTCTGCAGCAAGCGCCGCGTTGGTCGTGGCGACCACGATTTCGCCACTGAATCCGATTTCCAGGAGGCCCAGAGCGATGGGGAGGCTGTGGGCAACCTGGTGGATCTGATCGTGGTTGAACAGGAAACCGATCCGCATGTTGTATCGACTCCTTCCCACACCTTTACCCGCACTGCTTATGGCAGAAAAAATTCATCGTCTCATGCAGCTTTCGACCTACGCACTATGTGGCCGTAGTCAGCAAACAGTCCCTCGAAATGTTGGACGTTGCTGACGACCCAGCTGGCGCTGCGCGCCCCCTGCCGCTGCTCACAGAATTTCACAATAGCGTTCGTTAGCGAGAACCGATTGCCGGCCTTGTAAGTCAGACTGCCAGCATTCCGAGCATGATCCGCTGCGCCCCCGCAATCGGGGACAATCACGGGGGTGCCGCTGGCGCGCGCCTCGGCGCCGACCATGCAGAACGTCTCGGCCTCGCAGCCGTGAACCACCGCGTCCGCGCTCGCCAGGATCGCGGCAAAGGCGGTACGGTCGCGCTCGGGCTCGAACAGCCGGACGTGTGGATTGCCGCCGATGGCGCTGCGGATCGCCCGCTTCTCGCGCCCTTCGCCAAACAGAACGAGTCCGACCGGCGTTTGCTGGCTGGCCGCAGCGACAGCGTCCACCACCATCGGCCAGCGCTTTTCCGGCGCCAATCGGCCTGCGGCTACCAGCAGGCGGGCGTTCTGATCCAACCCGCACAACTCCAGCAGGCGGGCACGCAGTTCGGGATCGCGCTGCTCAGGCGTGAACACGCCGGTTTCCACGCCCAGCGGATGGACGCAAACCCCAGCCACGCCGCCGTCGCGCAGCCGGCCCGCCAGATCGTGGTTGGCGCACACGGTCATGTCGAATGCCTGGCCCAAGTGGCGCAGATGTTCCCAATAAAGCTCGAAGCCGCGATCGATGTGCGAGCGTGAGAGAACCGGCTCGAACCAGCGATAGGCGTAGGCCGAAAGCGGATCGGCATGCATCACCAAGCTGCGCCGCGCCGATCCCTGCCAGCGAGCGACCATGGACGGACTGCGCCAAGGCGAAGACACTTCGACCACATCGGGCTTCTCGGCATCGAGGGCGGCATGCAGCACGCCTTCGTCGGCGAAATAGCCATACTTGCGATCGAGCGGAAACCGGGGAGACGGCAGTGAAACGATCCGCGCACCGGGACCGCGCTCGATGACCTCATGGCGCTCGCCCGGAACGATCACGACGATCTCGTGGCCCAATTGTGGCCCGATCCGCAGCTTCTGCTCGATATAAGTCCGCACGCCGCCGCCCTGAGGGCTGTAGAATGCGCAGACGTCGACGATCTTCACGGATCAGACCTTTCGAGAGAGCGGGGCGACGCCCAGCCCGTTGCGGTAGTTCAAGACGATCGAAAGCGGCGTCGGACCAACGCCGGCAACAGTCGCGACTTTAGCGGCTTTCGGTTTGCTCCACCCCAGCCTGGGATTGCCCGAAAAGCCGATGCCGTCGATGGTCCAGCCGAACTTGTGGTTACTGTCCCGATCGTGGAGCAGCATCACGGCGTAAGTGCCGGGCCCCGGTACTCGGATGCACATGTGAACGGGCCCCGCTTGCGGCACCGGAATTTCCACGCGGCGGAAGACTTTGCCTGCAGCCACCAGCGCATTGTCATCGGCCAGAAAATCCTGGTCGTTGGCGGGATAGACTTCCAGCTTCAGGTCGCCCTGGCGGTCCTTCATTCCAACCGCCGTCACCATGAACGAAGAGCCCATCTCGTCCGCATGGCACTCGCCCTCCTTCTTGCCCAGCTCGGGCGAGGACGGTGGCAGCACTGCCGCCGTCACCATCAGGCCCGCAACCAGCAGGCAAGGCGCCATGATCCATGCCCGTGCCATCACGCACGCACCGCGCGGCGCAGCAGATCGTTCACCACAAGCGCCAGGCCGAGCAGCAAGTGTACCAGCAGGATCGCCGAGGCCATCATCGTCATGAGCGCGGCGATGTTGGTCTCATGGCCAAGCGTCAGGACCGCGACCCCGGCAAACACCACGTCCTTGTTCGGAATGAACGGCAGGCGCGAGATCAGCAGGCGCAGGGTCGCCAGCAGCAGCCACCAGGAGACCGGCACCGTGGGCAGCACCATGTGCCACAACACCGCCGACAGCAGCGTGGCGACAACGATGCGCGCCAGGTGCATGCCAGTGATGAAGTACAAAGTGTCCCGGCTCAGCGAGAAGATCCGGCGGCGGAACGCCATGGCCACTATCGAAGTCGCCAGTACGACCGACAACGACAGCAGGACTGCCCGGTTCTCGAAGCCGATGGTGGTCGAACTCAGCATGGGCCACAGCGCCAGCAGCAGGATCAGCGTCACCGCGTTGCCGGTCATGGCCGACAGGATCGACACGTCCTTGATCGCCCCGAACGGCGCTGCCGTCATCGCGCTGCGCTGGCGTGCCCATGTGTAGAAATAAGCCTCACCCAGATAGCCCAGCAGCAATTCGTTGCACACCAGTTTGCGCAGCAGCGCGGCGAAGCCTTCCACCGGAAGCTGCCAGAGCCGACGGTAGATGATCCATTCACTGGCGGGGCCGGCCAGATAGCTGATGGCGAAGACCACCCAGAACGCGGCGTCCCGCGGCACCATCGCCAGGACTTTGCCCATGTCCATTCCGCGCAGCTCGAGCACCACGCCCAGCGCTATCAGGATCGAGAACAGCACCGGCAGCAACGCGGTTCGCCGCTTCCACGACACTTTGTCTTGCGCACGCAGCAAGACGTTGGGCCGTTCAGCCTTAGGGGCACCGATCGCGCTAGAAAGGGATGCGGAATGGAGCACAGTATGTTCCTTGAGAGTGGAAGAGCGCCGGACCGGAGCGATTAACGCTGGGGCGAGGAGGCCATCAGGACTTGCGTATGGCGGGCCGATGCCATCGCGCGGCGCATCGTTGCCACGTATGCGCCGGCGGCGGCCTCGACGGTAAAGCGCGCGGCATATTCGCGCTGATCGGGGCCCAGGTGCGGAAGTTCGTCGGCCCTCGCGATTTCTTGCGCCATCGCATCGACATCGCCGACCGGCACCAGCGTTGCCCGCGTGCCGCGCCCTGCCAACGCCTGCATGCTCGAAGAGCAATCGGTGGCAAGGATCTGCAAGCCGGCGGCGATGGCCTCGAGCATGACAGCGGGAACGCCCTCGTAGTTGGACGACAAAAGAAGGCAGTCGGCATCGCGCAAGTAGGGATCGGGCTCGGTGACGTGACCAAGAAACCTGACGTGCGTTTCGATCGACAAGCGACGCGCCAGAGTTTCGAGCTTGCGACGCTCCGGGCCGTCACCCACGATCGTCAGTTCATCGCCCGGACGAAAGCCGGCGGCAAAAGCGCGCAGCATGACTTCCAGGTTCTTCTGGGGAACAAGGCGCGAAAGGGCCAGAAAGCGATAGCCGTAGCGATCGGTTCGGTGGCGTGGGATGGCGGCCAGTCGATCGAACCGACGCCTGGTCATGGCAGGATCGTGGATCGTCGTAACCCGATGCGCGCCCACACTCATCGCTTCTACGATCTCGCCATGCATCGGCTCGGCCAAGGCGACGAAGCGGTCGACAGTCATGCCCTGTACGCGCAGCCACACGCGGTACACCCGGCGACGCAGCGACGACTTGTCTCGGCGAACCAGGTCGTTGCTGACTTTGCTGACGATCGGCGGGCAACGATCACCCAGCAGCAGCCGCATAGCGACGCAGACGACCGCATACGTATTACCGGGGCAGAAGATCACGTCCGTCCGCTCGCGCGTCAGGTGTCGCAAGAAGCACCAGATCATCCACAAAGTCTCGAACTTTGCAGTAGGCACCCGGCTAGGGACAAGGCGGTAGGCGAGGCTGCCAGAAAGCCGCCCGCGATCCAGCCCTTCGTCCCGCCCCAAAACGATCACGACGTCGTGGCCGGTCTGCTGCCAGTGCTCAGCGAGGTTGAGCGCCACACGCTCGACGCCGCCTGGCTCGAAGCTGTGAATGGGTATCGCTATCCGCAAAGGCTCTGTCATGCTCCTCAGACTCCACCCCTCGCCGAGTTCCGCACCCGTTATATCGTCATAATGACAACTTTATTCCAACAAGTCACAATAGCGGCTGGGAACGTGGCGACTAGAGAAGGCGCGAAGCGTGGCATCGACGCTGCGCAGGATCGATAGCTTGGTGGTGTCGCCCGGATGCACGGCCAGCCGCAGGGTCTTCAATGGTTGCAGCGCAGGCCGGGCCAGCGCGGCAAAGGCCAGCGAAGATGCCGTCCGCAAGGTGCTGCGCGAAGCCCAGGTCACCACCGGTCCCTTTGCCAGCGGCGCGTCTTCCTGGCCGGGGCGCCAGACGCGGAAATGATCTTCGGCCAGCGGGAAACCGCACTCACCCAAAGCCTGCATGGCGCCAGGCCCATAGAGCCATGCAGGCGCGATGAAACCCGCCGCCGGCATGCCGATGATATCTTCGACCAGCGCCTTACCATCGCGCATCCGCTGCAGCGCATCGGTGTGAGACAAGCCCAGGAACTCCCCCTCGCCCGCCGTCATGTGCCGCGCCTTGAAGCTGGCCGCCCCGCTATGTTCTGACGTATCGCGGTGGAACCAGCCATGGACGAACATCTCGATCCCGCTTTGCGCCCACGCCCGCAGGCGGGCCTGAAACGCAGGTGCCTGAGACAACGGCGCGCGGCCCCAGTGATCGGGCACGACCAGCATCGCATACCGCGCCCTGCCCACTCGCGCTTCGACCAGATCGGCGAGACGATCGACCTGGCTTTCAAAGCACGGCGCGACATCGTGGATCGAGACCAGCAATCGTTTTTCAGAAACTTGCATAAAGGCCGATCCCGATCAGGCGCAGGGAATTTTGAACATAGGCTATCCCTTTCGTGCCCATTGCCACCAAATGAGAATGCCCAGCAAGCGCGCACTTTCTAGCGGTTGCAACCCGGCAAGGCAGGCCCAATGCTTGAGACTCCCCTGCCAAAGCAAAGCCACACCTACAATCTCTTCGCGCGCTGCCTGACAGACAACCTATGCAGCTTCGACGTCGCTAACATGTTTCGAT
Organism: Novosphingobium sp. Rr 2-17; assembly: GCF_000272475.1. GTDB lineage: Bacteria > Pseudomonadota > Alphaproteobacteria > Sphingomonadales > Sphingomonadaceae > Novosphingobium. The sequence continues at coordinate 98,766 of NZ_AKFJ01000081.1, read as the reverse complement.
CGCCACGGGACGCCCGAGATGGCAGATCGGCAGCGCTACGAATGCTTCGCACCGGACATGGCGATCAGAGCGAGTCATAATTCAGCAATCACGCAGCTACAGATCATCACAAATGACACCTGCGTCTATCCGATCGCGGCGCGCCAGTTCCGTCACCCTTCCAGTTCCGTCACCCTCGCATTGGGGATCTAAACCATGATGAGCCCGCTCTCCCGCCGCCGCCTGCTGGGCACTGGAACCGGTATGGCCCTGACCGGCCTCCTGGTGGGGAGCGGGCCCGTCCTCGCCCAAGACACCGCCAAAACCAGCCGTCTGCGTAAACCATTGGTCATCGGCCATCGCGGGTGCAGCGCGCTGCGTCCAGAACACACGCTGGCCTCCTATGCCAAAGCGATTGCCGATGGCGCCGATTTCGTCGAGCCCGATCTGGTGGCGACCAAGGACGGCGTGCTGATCGCGCGCCATGAAAACAACATCGCCGAAACCAGTGACGTGGCAGCCCACCCTGCCTTCGCCGCCCGCCGCACCACCAAAGTGATCGACGGCGAAACCGTCACCGGCTGGTTCACCGAAGACTTCACCCTGGCCGAAATCAAGACCTTGCGCGCCCGCGAAAGGCTGGGGGCGATGCGCCCGGAAAGCCAGTCTTACGACGGGCAGTTCCAAATCGTCACGCTGGACGAGATCGCCGATTTCGTCGCGGCGGAATCGGCAGCACGGGGGCGCTTGATAGGCTTGATCCCGGAAATCAAGCATTCCACGTATTTCGCCGGGATCGGCCTCCCGCTCGAAGGACGCTTCATCGCCACGGTCGCGGCGCACCACTATCTCAGCCACGCCCCGCTGATCGTGCAAAGCTTCGAAGTCGCCAACCTGAAGCAATTGCGCCGCGATCTGGCCCGCTATGCCAACATCAAGCTGATGCAGTTGGTCGGCGCTCCCGATGGCCGACCTGCCGATTTCGTGGCAGCCGGCGATCCGCGCCGCTGGGCCGATCTGCTGACGCCTGCGGGCCTAGCACAAGTCGCCACGTATGCGCACTGGCTGGCCCCTGCCACCCGGATGATCATCCCCGTCGATGCCCAGAACCGTCTGACGGCCCCGACCGGCATCGTCGAGGCTGCGCACAAGGCAGGGCTGCTGGTGGGCACCTGGACGTTCCGTCCGGAAAACCACTTCATCGCGGCCGACTTCGCCAAAAGTGCCGATGGCGAGCGCAACCCCGATGCCAGTATCGCGGAAATCCAACGCTATCTGGCGACCGGCCTCGATGGATTTTTCACCGACGATCCAGCGCTGGGTCGGCGTGCCGTCGATGGCGGTTGAGAAAGCTGCCCGCATTTCGACGTTCGCGCACTGCGGGCTAGCGGCCTCCATCCGTCGCCGGACACAAGGGCGCCTCGAGGATCGTTGTTTCGATAACCGTATAAGGATATGCGCGTAGCATAACCGATTTTAGCGCTACAATTAGCGGGTGTGTCGCATTGGAAATTGAGGTCGCTCGCTCGGACGGCAACCGCACGCTGACAACGCTATCCTTTCTCTCATTCCTCCTGCTTATGGTTTGTCTGCTCGCCACGCCGTTTGTGGAAATGAGCGGCGCTCTCAGCGAAGAACAAAAAGTCTACAGACTGTACGCCTATGGGCTGGTGGGTTTACTGCAGATCGCGCTGATCCCGTTGCGAGGATGGAAACGATCGCTCCGAATTTTCAACACGCCCGTTATCCTGTTCATGCTGTGGTCCGCCTTGAGCCTGGCTTGGAGCCAGGATTTTCAACTTACTGGCAAACGGCTTGTTCTGCTGGGGCTGGTCTATTCGGGAATTTTCAGCGGAATTTGTGACCTTGGGACGCGGCGCTCATTCGGGATCGTACGAACCCTTCTTGTCATCGCGCTAATTCTCAACTTTATCGCAGCCTTGGCCATTCCAAGCATAGGCACCCATGCGTTGGATAAAGTTCACTTGTGGCGCGGTTTCATGGCCCACAAGAATATCGCCGGAATGCTCTGCGCAGTCACCATCATCTTGTTTACGTTTGATTGTAGCAAGATATCCACGCCGATCAGGCTCACGGTGATCGCGGGAGCCGTGATCTTTTTCTATCTGGCATGGTCGAAAACGGCATGGATCACGTTGCCGGTCGCCTTGATCTTAGGCAGCGTGATCGCAAGGGCTGCACAACGTGCTCAGGCTTCTCCCAAAGCCCTCCATTCTCTTGTTCTGGGATCACGCATTCTTGTCGGTCTGCTGTTACTTGGATTGATTGTGATGACCCTGCAGCGGGACTTTTTCCTGTCTCTCACAGACGATACCACGGCGCTGACAACACGAGCGGCCATTTGGCGACCGATGATCCAGTTCTATCTCGATCATCCCTGGTTGGGCTCGGGATACGGTGCCTATTGGGACGCTTCTGCGAACCTTCTCGGCAGCGGGACACCTGATATCAGTCTATGGAAAAACGTCGATCAGGGGCATAACGGCTATCTCGATTTGCTGGTCCAGGTCGGACTCCCCGGCCTGGCACTGGCGTTATATGTTGCGCTCGTACGTCCACCGGTAGAACTCACGGCCATGTTCGGGCAACAGCCGCACCGCGCCGCACTGATTTCCGCCCTAATTCTCTTTATCTTGTTGGAGAATTTCTCCGAAAGCAGCCTTCTGGCAGACGACGTACTCGCCAATGCCTTCCTTCTCATCGCCTTAGCCTCTCTCCATAGCTTCAAACTACACTCAGACGGTCGGCGGAATGAAACATCGTCCTCTCAGGAAGGCGCTCATTTCGCAAGTGCGGCGGAGTTACGCGCGAGGAGACAAAAGCTGCATCACAATACGGCGGGCAGCCTCGTCAAAGACGGTTAGCTGTCGATGCCTTCTAATCTCACCGCATAGGAAATCGTAGGCATTTGATGCTCTTAATGACGCTCACGGCGCCATAATCACAATCTCTACGCCAACTTTCTATGTCTGTACGTCACGGATGAAATCGTGAGCGGCAAGCGAATGCCACAAAGACATGCCGACATAAAAGGGGCTATGGGCTGCAGCACCCGTTGCCATATCCCGTGCTCACGGTTGTGCATCCATAGGCCAGCACCACCACCCTAGCGACCGGGCGGCGCGTTACACGCGTCTATGTAAGAGAGGAGATGCTGCTTCACCGATTCTTCCGACTCACGGAAGGGGCCATTTCTCACCCCGCGCTTGAGCGGAACTCGGAGATTATAGGGGCTTTAATGAAGCAAGGAACGGCTGATTTCAGCCGTTCCTAGACTTTCTGAGCAGCCCTTAGAAGGCTGCTGGTGCGGTCGAGAAGACTCGAACTTCCACGGGCTTTCGCCCACAACGACCTCAACGTTGCGCGTCTACCAATTCCGCCACGACCGCTAAATCAAGAGGCGCCATTTGCATGGACCCCGAGGTAGGAGCGGGCCATTAGCAAAGGGTTGGGGCTCCGGCAAGCGCGTCTTGAATCTTTTTCGTGAACCTCGCTCGGGGCCGAGCGAGGTGGCGCCGAAGTAGCCCTTGCCACAAGTGCATTCCGGCCGACTTCACAATTGCTTACGCATTCGCACGAGTGGGACGGTGATACCGTTCGCAACCGCGTCAACCTTCTCGACCGGGGAATAGCCGGCAACGGCGTAAAGACGCTGGCCGCTCAACGTGGCCATCAGTTCTACTGCGGAGAACCCATTGCTTGCGGCGGCCTTTTCGCATTCGGACAGCACCAGCCGGCCTACGCCTTGGCGGGCGAAGTGCGGGCTTGTGTACATAGCTCTGATCTTTGCCGGATCGCGAGCAGGATCGAGAAGTTGAGGGTTTCGCAAACTGGCGCTGTGGTCACCGCCGTACAAAGTGGCTCGTTTGCTCCATCCTCCGCAGCCGGCGATAATCCCGTCCCGTTCGGCTATCAGATACGTGCCGTCTTCGATCAGTTGGGTATCCAAGCCCATGATGGCGTGGCTTGCGACGATCTGGTCGGGAGAAAGTAGGCCAACCTGTAAGTCATCGATCGCCTGCGTCATAAGAGCCTTCAACGCCGTAAGGTCATCAGCCGTGGCCCAACGCGTTTGATAAATGCCTTTGGCCTGATCGGGGGCCTGATCGGGGGCATGAGATGTCATCGGGCAATCCTGGCTGTCTGGCGATCAACGGTCATGGTCGCGCACTGGCACGACCTTCAAGGGCAACCGCTTTCAAGCATTTGTAGGTTAGCAACAAGGCGCAACCCCACCAAAATTTGCCTCAGCCCAGTATGCACAAATGCGGACTTACTCACGTTTGGGCCGTTCACCCCCCGATCACCATTTGATCCGCCATAATTTATATTTTATTCAATACGATACATCCGATTGATCTGCGCAAGCTCGGTCGCCGTGCGATTTTCGATCGGCCACGATGTGATATTTATGCCGCAACGCACAAAGCCCTAACCCAGCCATTAAGATATTGATTATAAATATAATTATTGCTATTTTGTAACATATTTTTGCCGCCGCGCGGAAAATTTTTTATCGCCCTGTCGCAGAGCCTTCACAAACACGGATTGTTTGTCATAACATTGCTGTCAGCAGCCAAAGCATAAGTCGGCTGTATCAAAACAATAATTGCATACGAGTGGACAAGCATGCGGATCATATGATCTCGCTGCGCGTCTCTGGTCGTTTTTTTACAGCATAGTTGTTTACGACAGCAAGACGTAAGCGCCGCGTCGTTGGAGACGTGCGCCTTTTTACTAAAAAAATAAAAATGGGCTGGGACCTGAAACGCGATTTGGGCGTCGCACGAACACGAGCATTTCAGGGGGCTAGCCGCATTATGAAAAAATTTCTATTTTGCACGACAGCACTAGCACTTTTTGCGCCGATGATGGCAAATGCGCAAGAAGCACCAGCCGATGCCGAAGCACCGGGCTCAGCGATTATTGTGACTGGCACGCGCCAGACCGGAATGCGCGCCGCCGATAGCGCAGCACCCATCCAGTTGATCGGCCAGCAAGCCATACAAAGCGTCGGCCAACCGGAACTCAATCAAGTATTAGCGCAATCTCTGCCTTCCTTGAACTTTTCCGCCGGTGGTGGCGATACCGCCAACATGACGCTTTCGGTCGCTCTTCGCGGGATCAGCCCGAACGACACCATGGTGCTCATCAACGGCAAGCGCCGACACACCACGGCGAACCTGGCCGTACTTTCCGGCAGCCCTTATTCCGGTGCGGCCACCACCGACCTTACCTTCCTGCCGGTATCCTCCATCGACCACATCGAAGTGCTGCAAGATGGCGCCGCCGCACAATATGGCTCCGATGCGGTGGCCGGCGTCGTCAACATCATCCTCAAGAACGCCGACCATGGTGGCAGCTTGACGGTTACGGGCGGTCAAAACTACGAAAACGGCGGTGAAACCGTCTCTGCCGCAGGGAATGTTGGCTTCAAGTTAGGCGAAGGCGGCTTCATCAACGTTACCGGCGAATACAAATTCCACAACTATACGCAGCATGGCACATGCGACCGACGTTACTACAACAGCGATTGTACCATGAAAAGCGGGCTAAGCGACGTGGTTGTTGCCGGCCTGGAAGCAAATTCGGACTCGCCAAACGTCAACAAGATCAATGGCGATGCTCGTTATTCGCTGATCAGCCTATTCGCTAACGCCGGTTATGATTTCAGCGATGCTGTACAGGCCTATGCCTTTGGCAGCTATGGCAACCGAGTGGCAAAGGCGTACGAAAACTATCGCAATGCGGCCCGCGTTTCCGGCACTACTTCGACTGGTGAGACCGTCTACCCGCTTTCCGAGGGGTTCAGCCCACAAGAAAGCATCCGTGAGGAGGACTTCTCGCTGACCGGGGGCCTAAAGGGGGAAGTATCGAGCTGGAACTACGACGGATCGGTAACCTACGGACGCGATGCGGTTGCTCTATATACGCTCGATTCCGCCAACCCGAGCCTGTTCAGCGACTTGCAATCGACCAGCGCTACTGCATTGACTGGCCTTCAGCGCGATTTCTACGACGGCACCCTGATCAACGACGAATGGGTCGGCGATCTCAGCTTTACCCGCGATTTCGACCTTGGAATGGCAAAGCCGCTGACGCTGGCCGTGGGTGGCCAGTTTCGCAAAGGCTCCTACACGATCGAGCAAGGTGAATACTCGTCCTACACCAGCGGCGGCGCGCAGTCCTATCCGGGCTTCTCGCCAACCGATGCCGGAAGTTGGGGGCGCCATAGCTGGGCAGGCTATATCGACGTGGCTTTCAATCCGGTCGAGGCGCTGCATCTGGATCTTGCAGGCCGGTTCGAGAACTATTCCGATTTCGGTTCGGTGTGGATCGGAAAGGCGACTGGCCGCTATGATTTCTCGCCAGCGATCGCCGTACGCGGCACCGTTTCGAACGGTTTCCGAGCACCGACTTTGGCCGAAGAATACTATTCGTCTGTCAACGTCGGCCCAGGCAGTACCTTTGGCCAGTTGCCCGCCAACTCTGACGCCGCGCAACTGCTGGGCTTTTCCAAGCTGAAACCGGAAAAATCGACCAACTTCTCGCTTGGCTTGGTCTTCCACCCAACGCCTGAACTGCAGTTCACCGTCGATGCCTATCAAATCAAAATCCGCGATCGTATCATTTCCTCGACCGTCTATGGATCGGAGGGAGACGAAGTCGTCTCACAAGCAGTGCTCGATGCCCTGCACGCACGCGGCATATCAACGGCAGATGCGACCTCTTACTCCGGCGTCAACGTCTTCAACAATGGCGCCGACACCCGCACGCGCGGTGTCGAGGCGACCGCTACTTACGCCAGTGATTTCGGAATCGGCCATGTCGATTGGTCGCTAGGCCTCAACTACAACAAGACCGTGATCACGTCCGAGGGGTCGATGCCGTCGGAAGTCTATGACTCAACCTATAACACCTCTTTGTTGACCCAGACCGCAAGGGACGCTCTCACCACCGCAACGCCGCGCGTAAAGGCGATCTTGAACGCACTGTGGACCAGCGGCAAATGGTCGGTGAACCTGCGCGAGACGATCTACGGCAAGGCCAGCGAGCACGTCAGCCCTGATGGTTCAGGCACCGGGGATGATGCCGTCCTGCTCAAGACCGGGGTCACAGGAATTACCGATCTGGATATCGGCTACAAAATCACGCCGATGATCCGGCTCGATATTGGCGCCAACAACTTGTTCGACAAACAAGCAGTGAAGATTCCCACCACGGCCAACGGGCGGCCGGCAGACGGCAACGTCTACAATGCAGCCGCGCTGTTTACGCCCTGGGGCATCAACGGCGGGTATTGGTACGCGCGCGCAACCCTCGCGTTCTAAGCGAAACGCCCGGTCGCGTACTCAGATCCGCGCGACCGGGCATTAGTCCTGATGATTTCCGAACCGTTCTTTTAAATCCCGCCTGGTTGCGATGCTCGACCGATCTTCGAGCATCGCGACACTTCGCCGCTCCTTGGGCTCCCACCCCCAGCCGTGACCGATCCTGTCGGAAGTTCTGCGCAAGCCATGCTGAATATGACGAGAGATCCCATCGAAGCCGCCGCAGCGCTCCTGGCATCGCGCCCCGATCTTGCGGAGCGTCAAGCGCGCGACCTCATCGCTCGACTGCCCGGCGATCCACGGCCGCAACTGATCTTTGCATCGGCGCTGCGCCGAACCGGAAAGGCGGCGGCGGCTTTGCCGTTGCTGACCGAATTGAGCCGCCGCTTCCCACGCGCAGCCCGCACGCGCTACGAATTGGGCCTGTGCCTGGCGTTGGTCGGTCGCGCCGCTCAGGGTCTTGCTCAACTCGGCGATGCGGTACGTCTCGATCCGCAGATGCCCGAGGCATGGAACGCGCTTGCCGAAACGGCTTTCGCGTTGGGAGATGCTGCGACCGAGACCGCCGCGCGCGCGGTTCTGGCTCGCATGGCCTGCGCCGATCCACAGGTTGGCCGCGCTGCCGAGATGGTCGTGCGGGGCGATCACGCCAGCGCCGAGCCTTTGCTGCGCCGGCACTTGCTTGCCCAGCCAGACGATGCAGATGCTTGTCGTCTGCTGGCCGCTTGCTATGTCGCCGTGCGCGCCTTTGACAACGCCGAAACTCTGCTGCGCCATGCCCTGGCCATCACCTGCGCAACTGAACCTCTTGCCGACGTCATCCGTTTCGACCTCGCCTGCGCGCTCTTCGCTCGCCAACAGGCCGAGAAAGCACTGGTCGAATTGGCGCCGCTGTTAGGCGCCGCGCCTCGAAATCCGGCCTATCGCAACTTGAAAGCAGGCTGCCTGGCCTTGTTGGGCGACGATGTCGGCGCAGAAGCACTGCACGCCGAACTGGCCGCCGAATTTCCCGGCAACCCCCGCATCGCCATCAATCACGGCCACGCGCTGCGCACCGCCGGCGCTCGGGACGAGGCAATCGCTACGTATCGCCGCGCCCTGGCGCTACGTCCCCAAACCGGCGAGGCGTGGTGGAGCCTCGCAAACCTGAAGGTTTCAACGCTGACGGCTGGTGACGAAGCGCAAATGCGCGACGTGCTGCGCGGTCCACTCGCCGATGTCGACCGGATGCACCTGGAATATGCGCTGGGGCGCCGTCGTGAGGAGGCTGGCGATCCTGGGCAAGCGTTCGCGCATTATGCCGCTGGTGCCGCGATCGTCCGCCACTCGCTCGACACGAGGCCCGACTACGAAGCGGAGGCGAATGCCGCAGCGGCCCTGTTCACGCCTGCGTTTTTCAAAGAACGCGCCGACTGGGGTGTCATGGACGAGGCGCCAATCTTCGTCGTGGGCCTGCCCCGCTCAGGATCGACGCTCATCGAGCAAATCCTCGCTAGCCACCCGGCAATCGAGGGGACGATGGAACTGCCGTATATCCCCTCCATCGCTGGCCAAGCCGCGCAAGCTGATGGCGGACTGGCCGGAGCATCGCCGACCCAGGTGCGCGCGTGGGGCGAAGAATACCTGAGCCAAGTGCGCCTGCATCGCCGGCTGGGCCGGGCTCGCTTCATCGACAAGATGCCAAACAATTTCCGTCACATCGGTCTGATCCGACTGATCCTGCCACGCGCGCGCATCGTGGATGTACGCCGTCATCCGATGGCAGCGTGTTTTTCCGCCTTCAAACAACTGTTCGCCGAGGGGCAGGCCTTTTCCTACGACCTCAATGATCTTGCCCGTTACTATCGCCACTACCTGGCGATCATCCGGCACTTCGATCGGGTCGCGCCAGGCGCTGTCTACAGCGTGCGCTACGAGGACGTCGTCGAAGACACCGAGACGCAAGTGCGCGCGCTGCTGGACGCAGTCGGCGTGCCGTTCGAGCCTGCCTGCCTGCGCTTTTTCGAGAACGACCGGGCTGTGCGTACCGTCAGTTCAGAGCAAGTGCGCCAGCCGATCTATCGAAGCGGGCTGGACCACTGGCGCGCCTTTGCTCCCTTCCTTGAGCCGTTGGCGGCGGGCCTGGGTGGTGCGCTGGAAGATTGGCGCACATGACCAGGCCCGCTTTAACCTCAGGGCGTGCCTGCGAGCGGAGCGTGCGGCTTGGCCGCGATCGCCTCGATCTCGATCAGGAACTGCGGCGCAGCAAGCGCCGCCACCTGGAAGGCCGATCGGGCCACCGTGCTCGGATTATCAGGGGTGTCGAAGAACTGCTTGAAGCCGGCATTGGCGCCCGCGAAGTCGAGTTTGCCGAGCTTGGGATCGGGCGCGATGAACAAGGTCAGCTTGAAAAGATCAGACATCTTATAGCCCTGCGCTTCCAGCAGCGCCTTGATCTTGGTCAGCGTGCTGATCGTCTGGGTCTTGGTGTCGCCGTAATCCTCGATCGTCGCAGCAGCGCTGGGCGGCTTGCTGGGATCGAGCGGCGCGGCGAGCTGGCCCGACAGGAACAGCATGTCGGAGCCCGCACTGATCTTGGCGCCATCCAGGATGAGGCTTTTGGGATTCGAGCGAAGCTTCGTCACTTGCGCGTTGGCGGGCGCCGCGGCGATCGCCAACGCGCCTGCGGTTACGATCAAGCAACGAGGCAACAAGGTCTTCAAAAGCATACGACCATTCCTTTGTTCTCAAAGCCGCGGTTCGCGGCTCAGCCCAGCAGATTGCATGGTGCCGAATTCAAGTATCTAGGCAAATCTTATTAAAAGCAACGCGATTTTTCAAAGTAAACAAAATAAATATCGAGCCTATATTTCATATTCATTGAATATAGAATTTTTATGCTATTAATTAATAAGAAATAAAATGTCGCTAATCGAAAAAGGGTCATAACTTGAAACGACTACGGTTCACCATGCCCCGCCGCACCGTCACCGGCGCCCGGGGCTTGCTCGCCATCGCCGCAGGAGTCGCGGGGCTGGCGACCTCGCCGTCGGTCGCCCAGGACGCGCCGGGCAACAAAACCAGTCTCGAAGTGGCAGGCGAAGGGAAGGATCTCTACGAGCAGATCTGCCAGGCCTGTCACATGCCCGATGGCAAGGGCGGCACCGGAGCCGGAACCGGCGTGCCAGCCTTGGCCGGTAACCCCCGCATGGCCGACAAGGCCTTTGCCATAACCACCGTCGCTGCGGGCAGAGGCGGCATGCCTCGCTTTGCCGGGCTGCTCACCGACGCGCAGATCGCCGAAGTGCTCACGTACGTGCGCGGCCACTACAACAACGATCCCATCCCGATCAGCGAGGCCGACGTCAAGGCACTGGCTGGCGGCCCCGTCTCAAAGTCCGACTGCAATACCTGCGCGCACTGATTCAGAAGGAAATAGCAGATGCTGAATGATTTCACGCCGCAGACCCGGCGTTCGCTGCTGAGCACGATCGGCAAGGCTGGCGGCGGATTGGCGATGTACCAGGCGATGACCGCGATAGGCCACGCGGCGGACACGCAATTCACCGGACCGCCAAAGCTGTCGGGCACCCGCACCGGAGCCTCGGTACTGGTGCTGGGCGCAGGGCTTGCCGGCATGCTTTCGGCCTATGAGCTGATGAAGGCCGGCTACAAAGTGCAGATCCTGGAGTTCCAGAACCGCACCGGCGGTCGCAACTGGACCTTGCGCGGCGGCGACACGGTCACCGAAATCGGCGGCGCCAAGCAGACCGTCGGCTTTGCGCCGGGCAACTACCTTAACCCCGGCCCGTGGCGCATTCCCTATCACCATCGCACCATCCTGCATTATTGCCAGCAGTTCGGCGTCGAGCTGGAGCCCTTCATCCAGATCAACAACAATGCCTTCATCCACCGCCAGAAGGCGTTTGGCGGCAAGCCCCAGCGCCACCGCGAACTCGTGGTCGATTACCAAGGCCATGTCGCCGAATTGATGAGCAAGGCGCTCAACGCCGGCGCGCTCGACACGGCGGTGAGCAAGGAAGACAAGGAAAAACTGCTCGAAGCGATGCGCGAATGGGGCGTGCTGGACAAGAACTTCGGCTATGGCAGCAACCTGGAAGTGTCATCGCTGCGTGGCTATGACGGGGGGCAAGCACCCGGCGGCGGTGTGAATGGCGCGCCGATCCCTTCGAAGATCAACAGCTTGTCCGACGTCCTGGACAGCCAGGTGTGGACGCAGATCGGCTTCTACCTCGAATATGTGATGCAGCAGGCGATGTTCCAGCCCAAGGGCGGCATGGGCAAAGTCGGTGATGCGTTCGCCAAGCAGGTCGGACACCTAGTCCGCCTGAACACTAAGGTCACCAAGATCGCCCAGGACGATAAAGGCGTCACGGCCACCTGGACAGACAGCAAGACCGGCCAAAGCGGAACCAGCCATGCCGACTTCATGGTCTGCACGATCCCGGCGAGCGTGCTGTCACAGATCGATATCCAGGTATCGGACGCCAAGAAGGCGGCAATCACCGCCCTGCCCTACAACAGTTCGGTTAAGGTCGGGCTGGAAATGAAGACCCGCTTCTGGGAGGAGAAGGACCACATATATGGCGGTCATAGCTTCACCGACCAGCCGATGACGCTGATCTCCTATCCCAACAGCAATTTCTTCGGTAAAGGTCCGGCAGTCCTGCTCGGCGCCTATTCCTTTGGCCTTCCGGCCTACATGCTCGCTGGAATGTCACCGCAAGACCGCATCGCGGCGGTATTGAAGCAGGGCTCGGTTTTCCATCCGGAAGACTATCAAGCAAACTTCATGAATGGCGTCTCGATGGCCTGGAGCCGCCAGGACTGGATCATTGGCTGCTGCGCCGATTGGACCGACAAAACCCGCGCCGCCCACTACCAGGACCTGGCTTCGATCGATAACCGCATCGTTCTCGCCGGTGAACACGTCTCGTATTACGGCTGCTGGCAGGAAGGGGCGCTGCTCTCTGCGCTCGACGCGATCCAGCGCCTGCACAAGCGCGCGCTATCGGCCTGACGGGGTGCGGGGGTGGCGCGTCGCTCGTGCCGCCCCACGCCGGCATCGGTTGCCAAGCCGGGTACGAGTGCGTTGTTCAAACCGAAATTCGGTGTCGCTAGCCTTGCGACAAGGAAGGCAAAGAAATGGCTATCAATTTCAAAGTTACACTCCTGATGGGTTCGTTTGTCTTGCTTGCCCCGGCCAACGCGAACGCCGCTGTTCCGCCTGCAGCCTTTGCAACATGCGCTGTGTGCCATTCCGCAAACCCCGGAGACAAACCCAAGATCGGCCCCAATCTGTTCGGCGTCAGCAAACGCAAGGCAGGCACGGCGCCGGGCTTCGTCTATTCTTCGGCCATGAAAGCCTCGGGAATTTCCTGGAACCGGCAGAATCTGGCGGACTTCATCAAGGCGCCCGCCCACAAAGTGCCGGGCACCAAGATGACTTTTGGCGGACAGCCAGATCCCAAGAAAGTAAACGATCTGGTAGATTACCTGCTGTCGCTCAAATAAGCGACGGCGCCGTAATCAAAATGGTCATTTAGCGGCAGTCAACGCACGCTATTGGATCGATGGACGATGGGTTGCACCCTGATTATCGGTAACAAGAACTACTCGTCCTGGTCGATGCGTGCGTGGTTGCTGTTGCGGCTGGCCAAAATGCCGTTCGAAGAAATCGTCATACCACTCTACCGGGAAAATTCACAGGACGCGGTAAGGAACTTGGGCGGAGAGACGGGGCTGGTGCCGGTACTCCTTGCTGACGGACACCCGATTTGGGATACCCTTGCCATCACAGAGACACTGTTTGAGCAATACTCTCAAATCTGGCCCGCTGATCCCACGCGGCGCGCGCGCGCTCGAAGCTATGCAGGTGAAGTCCATTCAAGCCTGAACCCCCTGCGCAACGCCATGCCCGTCAATACGCGTGGCAGAAATCGACGGGCTCAAATGGATGCGGCGGTACGGGCGGATATCGGACGGGTCTGTAAGATCTGGGCGACTGCAGGGAGACACCCTGAAGGACCATGGCTGTTCGGCGAGTTTTGCGCGGCGGATATCATGTTTGCACCCGTGGCGGCGCGGTTCCAGACATACGTCGTTACCGTGACACCGGATGCTTTACCCTATTACCAGATGCTCTTGGATCATCCGCTCGTCGCGGAATGGTTAGCGCTAGGGGCAGCCGAGACGGATACTATTCCCATGTTCGAGTTGCCCGATCAGTAACAACGTGCGTCGTCAGCCTCATAGCAGGCTGCTTTGAGACACGTCGAACAGCACCAAGGCGATGCCAAGCATGACAAGTACGGCGCCGATCAATCCGTTGAAAACGCGCTGGTTGGCCAAAACTTTGAGGCGGATCGCAGGCTGGGACAGAAACGATGCAACGCCCGCAAACCAGATCAGGTGCGCAAGCGAGATGAACAGTCCGCAGCCCAGTTGAAACGCGATCGACCGGCCCGGCCCGATGATCTGGGTGTAAAGGCTTATCACGAACACCGCCGTCTTCGGGTTGAGCCCGTTCGTCAGGATGCCAGCCGTGATCGCCCGCACCGCCGTCTGCCCTCCGGGCACGTCATCGGCCCCTACCGTCTTAGCCCGTGCCAACGCAGTCGTCGCACCGACATAGATAAGGTAGCCAGCCCCGGCGATTTTGATGACGTCCAGGATATGCGGGAACAGCCGCTGGATGATCGCCAGGCCGAAGATCGCATAAAAGACGTGAAACCAGCATGATATCCCGATGCCGACAGCGGCCAAGACCCCGGCCCGTCGCCCATACAGAAAGCTGTTGCGCGATATCATGGCGAAATCCGCACCTGGGCTTACGACCGCTAGCAAGGTGATCCCGAAGATAAGGGGAAGTTGATCCATTGGGCCGCTCAACTGATATCTCCTCGCCCTGCCTATCCTCCCTTTGAGAAGGCGGGCACCTGCTAATTCGCAGGCGACGCCGACGTTGAAAATCGAACCTTTTCGACATAAACCTGTGAGAAATACTTACAGGTTTATGTATGGCCGTTCCACCCCGCAGATTGCCGCAACTCAGCACCCTGCGGGTGTTCGAAGTGGCTGCCCGGCATCAAAATCTGCTGCGCGCCGCTGAAGAGCTGAACGTCACGCACGGCGCGGTCAGCCGGCAAGTCCGGGCGCTGGAAGCGGAACTGGGCGAACCGCTGTTCGAGCGACGAAACCGGGGGGTTCACCTCAACGATAGAGGGAAATGGCTTAGCACCAGGCTCAGTGAGATATTCGTCGAGATCGAGGGCACGTTTCAGGACTTTCGGGCGCATAGCGGGCCCAGGCCGCTCATCGTATCGTGCGAACCCACGCTTTGCCTGAAGCTGCTGATCCCCTCCATATCTCAATTGGAGCGACAGACCGGGTTGGATGTTCGCTACATGGCGGCTGGGGGCCCGGTTGATTTCTCACGCGATCACGTCGATCTCGCCATTCGCCGCAACGACTTCCTGATCGACCATTCGCTTTTCGTCGCCGATCTTGCAGAGGAGGAGATGGGGCCGGTCGCCTCGCCATCATTCCTGGACGACCAGAGGGCAGCCACCGGAAAACCCGATCTCCTTCACGCTGCAACGCGCCCCAAGGCGTGGCGCGATTGGAAGAAGCGAGCCGCCACACCCTTAAAGGCGAAACACGACGTCTTGTACGAGCACCATTATCTGGCGATCCAGGCCGCGGAAGCCGGTCAGGGGTTCGCCCTGGCATCGGTGCATATGGTCGCCCGCGATCTCCATCTTGGGCGCTTGAAAGCACCGTATGGATTCATCGGCGATGGGACCAAATACGTCGCGCTATCGCCGACAAGGCTGGAAAGCGATCCGCGTAAGGATACGTTCGTCGAATGGCTGCGCGTCCAAATGGCCCGCAACATTCAAGATGGCAATGCGGCGCACAGCGGTCACGGGTAACTTTCAGCCTCCCTCCGCGATCAAAGACGCAGTCCGAGGAAGGCGGTGCCGGGAAGCGGGTTGAACGATACTGGATCAGCAGGCGCGAAGCCGAACGCTTCGTAGAGCGTCCGCGCCTGCGCAAACTCTTCCAAAACGTCGAGCCTCATTTCCAGATAGCCGGCTGCTCGCGCTTGCGCGATCAACTGCTCGATCAAGCGATAGCCCAAACGGTTCCCTCTCCCGCGCGGACGAACATACAATCGCTTCATCTCGCAAATACTGGCGCTTACTTTACGAAACGATATGCAGCCGTCGATTTCTCCGCTGCGATCTGCCAATAACAGGCATCCGGCAGGTGGTGCATACTTTCCAGGCAAGTTTGCGAACTCCGCTTGATAGCCTTGATAATCGAGGCTGACGCTGGGGCTGGCGACATACTCTTGCCAGATGGCCAACACCGCCGACGCGTCTTGGGGAAACACGGCGTTCCTGATGATCGTCATGCGGCACCGTTTGGCCGGGTAAGGATCGTCGTGAGCAACCGGCTCGCGCTCATACATTTGCCCTCCCATGGTCCCATACGTGGCGCCCTCAATACTAAGGCAAGCCGGACGCTTGCCCTCTATCATCTCATTTCATCATGGTATATAACGCGATATATATCAAGCTATGAGAGATCTGAAATGAGCGATGTACTGCGTGATATGGGCCGGGTTTTCCTGGGAAGCCGGCTCAAAAGGCTGGGGGAACGGATGCAAGCCGGCGCAGCGCGCGTGATCTCCGGTGCAGGTCTTAAAGTACAACCGGCGCACATGCCCCTGCTCGCGGCGCTGGATGGTCAGGCGATGACGATCGGCCAACTGGTGCAGGCTCTCGAAATCAGCCAGCCGGGGGTGACGCGGGGCGTCGGCCAATTGATCGACATGGGCTTAGCCCAAGCCGAGACCGGCAGCGATCAACGGCAACGAACCATATCGCTTACCAAAGATGGTGCTGCCGCGATGGCCCGGGCGAAGCTATATGTATGGCCACAAGTCACCGAAGCCGTTGATACATTGTTGGCCGGGCGCGCCGATGCCTTTCTGGCAATGATCGCCGAGGTGGAAGACGCGCTGGCAGCGACGCCCCTCGATCATCTGGCTGCCCATGCCAAACCAGAACTTCTCTCCATCCACGAGTTTACCGATGAGCTCGCGCCGCTGTTTCACGATATAAATGCCGAGTGGATCACCTCGATGTTTCGCATGGAGGATACGGATCGGCAAACCTTGGAAAACCCGCGCGAAAAGATCATCGAGGCTGGCGGTGCGATCCTGTTCGTTGAAGCTAAGGGAATCGGGATCGTCGGCACCTGCGCGCTGCAAAAAACGAGCGCAACCGGCTTCGAGTTGACCAAGATGGGCGTTCGTAAGTCGGCGCGAGGGCTTAAAGCCGGTGAATTCTTGTTGAATGCCATGATTGAAAAGGCGAGCTCACTGGGAGCCGATCCTCTTTATCTTCTGACCAACCATCGATGTGCCTCGGCGATCCACCTGTATCAAAAGCTGGGGTTTGAGCACGACGCTGGGATCATGGCCGACTACGGCGCACGCTACGCCAGGTGCGATGTCGCCATGCGCTACCGTGCCAATCCCGCGGTCGACAAGGCTGCGCTTACGATCGAGGGTGCGTCGTGACAATCATGCCGATCGATGCACCGATGATGAGTGCGATAGCCAACCATTGCCAGCCACTTAAATACTCGCCGAGCAGCGCGGCACCAGCAACCGCTCCGACTGCCGGCTCGATGCTCAGCAGCACGCCGAGGCTGTTCTCCGGGATACGCCTGAGAGCAACCATCTCTAGCGAATACGGTATCGCGCTGGACAGCAGCGCCGCGATCAGTCCCATCCCGAGCCATGCCGGTGTCAGCAACGTCGCGCCGGCCTCGTGAATGCCGATCGGCACCACCACCATCGCCGCTGCCGTCATCCCCAGCGCGATAGTTTGACCCGCTGGCAAGTGCTTGGTTCTCTTGCCAAATATGATGTAGAGCGCCCAGCATAGCGCGGCACCCAGCGCGAACATGACCCCCACCGGATCGAGCGCATGATCGCCAGGGCGCCATGGCAGCAATAGAACCAGTCCCACCACTGCTATTCCAACCAGAGCGAAATGGCTCGGCCGGCGCGAATGGACGAGCGATACGGTCAGCGGACCAAGAAACTCGATAGCGATTGCCAGTCCGAGCGGGATGGTCCGCAATGCCATGTAAAAGCAGAGGTTCATCGTCCCCAAGGCCGCGCCGTAGCGCATGATCTTCAGCAGATCCGGGCCGGTCAGGGATGATCGCCAAGGGCGGACGACCGCAAGCAGAATAATCGCGGCAAAGCCCACGCGGTATGCGCTCGTTCCTTCCGCACCGACCAATGGAAACAACTGCTTGGCGAAAGAAGTGCCAAGGCAGAATGTCAGGATCGAGGCGCTCAGCGCCGCATATGGCACGATCCGGCCGAGGGCCGAACCAGGAGATGGGAAAGTGGTCGAGGACAGCATGGCGCGGATATAGCGCCCTGCCCGCGACGATAGCCGCCTAAGTCTGGCATCGAGTGGCGCAATACGTTATTATAGCCATCGATATGACGGAAAACGCCGACCTGGACAGTTTCGATTATCGGATCATCGATAGCGTCCGGCGCAACAACCTTGAGCCGGCGCGAACGATCGCCGATAGAGTTGGCCTTTCCGAAAGCGCGGTGCTGCGCCGTTTGCGTCGATTGCGCTCCATCGGTGTCATCATTGCCGACGTTGCCCTGATCGATCCCGCGCGATTGAAGCCTTCGATCACGATCCATGTCCTCGTCGAACTGCATCAAAGCAATCTGCGCGCCGAACATGCCTTTACGAATAGGATTCAGCAGCGAAGCGAAGTCATCGGTGCTTGGAACGTCACGGGTAAGACGGACTTTTTGCTGATCGTCGCGGTTGCATCGATCGAAGAATATCAGCAGTTCTCCGACGAAGTCCTGGCCGCAAGCGAAGATGTTCGCATGTTCGAAACACTTGTCAGCTTGCGGGAAATCGTGCGCTTCGATCCGTCGCGAGCTAACCGACTGACGTGAATAACCCAGCCGACGATACGGGCGGGGGTCGCCAATTCTCGCTTCCAGATCAGCGCACGCTTATTCGCAGGCCTGCCCACAGCGTGCGCGGCGTGGTGATGTCGATCGATCCGGATTGATTGCGGGTCTCGACCTGGACGTCGGTCACGTTCTCCGCTCGCAGGACCAGGGTTGCCGGAAACTTGGCCGGACTGGCGATCGGTACTTGCGCAACCAGATCGAGCGTGGTGGCGGCAGGCAGCTTGCTCGTGTTCAGATCGTCGTCGTATTGCATACCGGTGTGCTGCAGCGTCGCCGCCAACCGCCAGCGGTCACGCGGGGCCCAAGCCACTGTCCCTGACGCGGCAAAGCGGGGAACCTGGGCCGGACGCAAGCCGTTCAGCCGCGACTGACTGCCTTGCGCCTCGACCTTGGCGTCGGTGAAAGCGAGCGAGCCGGACAGCACGAGCCGTCCTGCGCGTGCTTCGCCGCCAGCCTCAATCCCGCGGGTGTGGATGGCCTGCACGTTCTGGCGCTGTTGCAGGTTGGTGCCGATGGTGACATTGGCGATCGCGTCCAGCAAGCGGTTGTCGAAGGCGGTAAAGGTCAAGTCCAGCCAGCCTGCTGGATGCAGGTCCACCCCACCTTCATAGCCACGCAAACGCTCGGGTTTGAGTGCGGCGTTGGCCTGGGTGGTCGTCGGAAAGACGACATAAGGACGGTAGAGTTCGTTGAGCGTAGGCACGCGCAACCCGGTATAGCCGGCTACCCGCACGGAAACGAGGGACGTCGCATTCCACACCGCCCCGCCGCGCCCGTTGACGCTCCAACCATCACGGTCGGCGTAGCTATCGTTCTGGCTTACGATACCGCTGGTGCTGGTCGAGCGATAAAACCCGTCCCGGATAGTCCAACGATCTAGGCGGGCGCCGGCGGTGAACACCCACCTACCACGCGTCCAATCTTCCTGCGCGTAGAGGCCGATGTCGGATTGCTTGCCACCGCCACGGCGGAACGCGGTGGGAACACCGTTACTGTAAGGCTCCTCCAATAGATGGCCCTGGATCAATCGAAGGTCCGCCCCCAGCCGCAGGACGTGGTCCGCCCCCACCGGGGGACGCAATTCGAGCTTTCCGCCGCCGGAAATCGTCGGCGTCTTTTTTTGGTTCAGCGTTTCCTTGTAGGTGGTGGAGCTGATGACGACGTTCGAAAAGTCCTGCGCCTGAACATACGCAATCGCATCGAACTTCCAGTCCCCGCGTCCCACCAGCCGCAAACTCGCCTGCTGGCCCGAAGAGCGGGAATCCGCGCCCTTAAAGCGCAGCGTCCGGCTATCGTCGTAGGCAAGGCCGCTGGCCTGCACCTCTACCGTACTGGTGAGCGGAGCCACAGCACGAACGAAAGCGGACCAACTGTCGTACCGGGCTCGCGCCGACGCCGGGACGCGCTGATCCTCCGGCGTCGTCCAGAAGCCTTGGCCGCGGTCCTGTTGAAAGCCCGCGACAACGAAGCCGTCACCCAATCGCGGTGCGACGACGAACGAGCTCTGCGTCTCCCCCCGATTGTCGACGAGAGTCAGTATCTGCCCTTTGCCGATCTCGTCTGGTCCCGCACTTTCCAACTCGATCGTACCCGAAACCGCACCCTGCCCGAATGCTCCCATTCCGCCGCCACGCGTTACCCGCACCGCCCGCAGCCGGTCAGGCACCAGCGCCGAAAAGGGTACATAACCAAAGAACGGGTTCGTCACCGGCACCCCATCCAGCAACACCACCGCGCGGCTCGATGCATTGCCGCCCAGTGCGCGAAGAGTGACGCCTTGGTTCGATGGGTTGGAACTGCGACTGTCGGAGCGCCGGTACTGTTGGAAGCCGGCGACGGACGACAGCACATCTTCGATACGGCCTGAGGCACTTGCCGTCAGGTCATCGCGCTGGATTGTGTGGACATCGTAAGCCGGCGTCGCAGCATCCTCGCCCAGACCTTGGCCCGTAACCACTATGACCGATGTGGGCTGGTCCACGTCCTGCGCAATCGCAGGAGCCGTCCAAGCTGACAAGGCCAGCAACACGCCAGCGGGATGCAATACGGTCGTTATATCATCGATCCTTAACCGCCTTACCCACCAGAACAGGTTTGAAAGGTTGCGGAATTGGCACATGCCATTTGCTCTGCGAGGGAAAATACATCGGCACCTCACCCCCCAGTGGCCCGCTAACCGTATTTGATACGAACTTCTACGCCCTGCCGAGCCAAACCTTTGGATACGCCGCCCGTATCTATAGCCTTATACACAATGCAGTGTCATCGCCGCCCGCGTAGGACCGGCTGCGACGTCATGGTGGGCATGGCATCGCAACCGGTCTGCACTGGGGATGAGCATGTTCGCTCAGGAGTGATGTGCAGCCCACCAAGTGCTTAGCCTGTCATCACCGACCTGCTCGATGGCTCCGGCCATGGCCTGATGCCAGCACGCCGATTTTCTCACAGCAACTTTAACTTGTGCGAAGCTGTAATCCGATCCGCCGCAAGCGGTCAGCGCCGCCTTATCAAGCATGGCGATGCTACGCTTGGCTACGACGTCGTTGCGCGCAGGGTCGGCAGGTAACACGACACGAACTGTTGCTGGAGCATCGAAGGGATTGGACTGGGCAGATGCCGGCCCGGACGAAAAAGCGAGCACCGCCAGGGTCAAAACGACAGCCGCCGCAGAGTGCCTTTGGCGAGCGGAAAAAACGAGACACTTCATAAGCAATATCCTCCCATAAAAAGGAGCTGGTCTATGTGTCGGGCGGGGTGGTCACGCCACGGACAATGCAGTACGATTGCGAAGAACTGTACTGACATGAATGAGGGTACACTTGGACCAACAGCTTGTGTCCTATGGCACCAAGGTCGAGCACGTGATGGGGTTGATCCAGAGCCGGATCGAGCGGCGCGCGCTAACTGAGGGCGCGCGTTTGCCTTCGGTGCGCGCCATGGCCGAAAGTTCCGGCTTCTCCAAATCAACGGTGGTAGAGGCCTATGAGCGTCTCGTCGCCGAAGGGACGATCCAAGCCAGGCCGGGGTCCGGCTTTTATGTGGCGCCTCTGCTGACCCCCTTCGCCATTGCCGATATCGAGCCCAATCGCGAAAGGGAAGCCGATCCGATATGGGCGCTGCGCCAGTCCTTGAGCGGACGGCCGGACGCGCTCAAGCTCGGTGGCGGCTGGCTACCCGAAAGCTGGCTGCCGCAAGATCTGCTGCGCAAGGGACTGCGACATCTGGCGCGCCATGGCGATGCCGAGACGCTGCTGGGCCATGGCTCGCCGTTGGGGCTGGCATCGCTGCGCCAAGTAATCGCGCGGCGCCTGTTGGAGCAGACGATCGAGGTTTCGCCCGACCAGATCTTGCTGACGGCGTCAGGAACGCAGGCGATCGACCTGGTCTGTCGCTATCTGATCGAACCCGGCGATGCAGTGCTGGTGGACGATCCGACGTATTTCAACTTCCATGCCTTGTTGCGTGCTCATCGCGCAAAGGTGATCGGGGTGCCCTTCACGCCGCAAGGCCCTGATGTGGAAGCCTTCGCACAAGCGGTGGCAACCCACGCGCCGCGTTTGTACATCACCAATTCGGGGGTGCACAATCCGACCGGAGCCACCCTTTCGGCGCACGTAGCGCGGCGCGTGTTGAAGATCGCCGAGGCCGGCAACATGGTAATCGTGGAAGACGATATCTTCGCCGATTTCGAAACCGGGCACGCCCCCCGTTATGCCAGTTTCGACGGATTGGATCGCGTGATACGCGTCGGCAGCTTTTCCAAGGCATTGTCGGGTAGCCTGCGCTGCGGCCATATCGCGGCGCGATCCGACTGGATTGCCGGGCTGGCCGACTTGCGCATGGCCACCGGCATGCCGGAAAATACGCTTTGCGCCGAACTGGTGCATCAAATCCTGACCGACGGCAGCTATCGCCGCCATATGGAGCATATCCGCATCCGCTTGGCCGATGCGCGCGGGCAGGCCATTCGCCGCCTGAAGGCGATCGGCCTGACGCCGTGGATTGAGCCCGTGGCAGGCATGTTCCTGTGGTGCCAACTGCCCGAAGGAGTAGAAGCGACGGTGCTGGCGCGGCAGGCGTTGGAGGAGGACATCGTGCTGGCCCCAGGCAATGTCTTCAGTAGCGCGCAGACGGCATCGGGCTTCTTGCGCTTCAACGTGGCGATGATGTCCGATCCGCGCATTGACGCCACGCTGGCCCGGCTGTGCGCAGCCTGACGTCGACTTACGCCATGGCGGCAAGACGCGCTATCGCCTGCAATAATGCGGCGATGTCGCGCTCGCTGGTGTAGACCTGCGGCGCGGCGCGAAGCACTACGTCGAGGCCGCGTGCTGCCATGTCGAGCGGGGCATAGGTGGCACTCAGGGTGCCGATGCGGATACCTTGCCGCGCCAGCTCCGCCAGAACGTATTCGGGTGATAAGCCCTCGATGCTAAAAGCGACGATGGCTGAGAGATCCTCGCCGCTTTCTACCACGTTCACGCAGGACAAGGCCCGCAGTCCTTCGCGCAATTGACCGGAAACCTCGCTCAGTTGCGCGGCAATCGCATCCAATCCTAGGGTCAGTGCGCCTTGGATCGCCACGCCCAGCGCCAGCCGCCCTGCGTAGCTCGCCTCGCCTTGTTCATGGCTACGCGCATCCTTGCGCAGGCGACCCAACTGGTCGGCCATGAAGGCGGGGCGCGCGGATAAAAACTCGCGAGAGGCGTAGAGCAGCGAAGTTCCGCGCGGACCACGCAGCCATTTGCGACCGCTTGCCGCCAAACCATGGCAGCCCAGCCTTTTCACATCGACAGGGCGCTGGCCCAGCAGCTGGCAGGCATCAATCAGATAGAAGGCGCCAATCTCTCGCGCCAACACTCCGACCTCTTCGGCCGGGTTGACGATCCCGCTGGTCGCCGGACACCAGGTAAGCAAGATGCAACGCGTAGCGGGATGGACCGTCGCACGCGTCGCTGCCACATCGGCCCGGCCATGGGCATCGGTGGACATGACGTCGACCACTACGCCCGGCAGATCGGCCAGCATGTCGAGCGTGCCGCCCCAGCAAGTGCGATCGACCAGCACATGGTCGCCAGGCCGCAAGCGCAGCGACAGGATCAGCGCTTGCAGCGCGCGATTGCCGCTTTCAAGGAAAGCCACTTCGTCCGTATCGGCGCCGATCAGCCTGGCGGCGGCGGCATAGCCCGCCGCAAACTGCTCTTCATGGCGCTCCACCGCATGAGCGCCGCCCCATTCGGCCTCCTCTACCAAATAGTCCTGCAAGGCCTTGAACACGGGCGCCGACGGGAGGCCATGGGAGGCATTGGCCAGATATATCTCACGAGGGAGGCGGGCAGGAGCGACGAGACTATCGGACGTAAGCATACAAAACCTTCCAAAGCGGCGGCATCTATATTCTACAGGGCGGTATACAGAACAGAGACGCATCCAAGCGCTGGGAGCGAACTGTACGGGACTGACGGTCAGGACAGTCGGTCGATAAGCTGTGCTCGCGGCTCAAGCTGTTTGCTTGCGCCGGTCACCTGGCCTTCCTGCCCCCCTTCGTTGCCTCAGGATGAACCTACCGACAAAACTCTGTGCGACCGCTTCTTCCATTTGTCGCAGAGGAATCATGGAACTGTCATCGCCTTGTCGTAGCTGAGCGCCGCGTGTCATTCGCGCGTCACCCGCCCTGCCTGCAGGAGACTATGATGGCCATTGCCGCTCATTCCCCCAAGAACCGCGCCTTGCGTGCCGCGGTCCACCGCCATGATCACCTTTCCAAACAGGGAATTCTCGAACGCGCTTTCACGTTCGCGTTTCGCGGGCTCGTCTACGCCCAGATATGGGAAGATCCCGCGGTCGATATGGAAGCGCTGGCGATCACTCCCGATAGCCATGTCGTGACGATCGCATCGGGCGGCTGCAACGTGCTGTCGTATCTGACCGCGAACCCCAAAGCGATTACCGCGGTTGATCTCAACACCGCGCATATTGCGCTCAACAAGCTCAAGCTGGTCGCGGCGCAGCATTTGCCCGATTACGAGACCTTTCATCGCTTCTTCGCGCGGGCCGACAGCCGCACCAACATCCACGCCTATCGCACCTATGTCCGTCCGCACCTCGACGAGACGAGTAAGCGCTATTGGGAAGGCCGCGACATGGTCGGCCGGCGGCGGATCGGCGGCTTCGCCAAGGGCGTGTACAAGCGCGGGCTGCTCGGCAATTTTATCGGCGCGGCGCATCTGATCGCGCGGATGAACGGCGTGAACCCCAAGGCGCTGCTCAAGGCCAGGACGATCGAGGAGCAGCGCGAGATCTTCGACCGCGAGTTCGCGCCGGTGTTCGACAAGGGCTTCGTCAAGTGGCTGACCGACCAGCCGGCGTCGCTGTTCGGTCTCGGCATTCCGCCCGCGCAATACGAGGCGCTGGCGGGAGACGAGAAAATGGCGGTGGTGCTGCGCGAGCGGCTGGAGAAGCTCGCCTGCGACTTCGACCTCAAGGACAATTACTTCGCGTGGCAGGCGTTCAACCGGGGCTATAGCCAAGATCCCAATGCGCCGCTGCCGCCCTATCTCCAAAAGGCGCATTACGACGAGATCGTCGATCGGGTCGGCCAGATCGAGGTGCGCCACACCAACTTTACGGAATATCTGCGTAGCCGGCCGGAGTGGTCCCTCGATCGCTATGTCTTGCTCGATGCGCAGGACTGGATGACCGACCAGCAGCTCACCGAATTGTGGAGCGAGATCACCCGCACCGCCAAGCCAGGTGCCCGCGTGCTGTTCCGCACCGCCGGCGAGCCGACGATCCTACCGGACCGGGTGCCCGACGCGATCCTTTCGCGGTGGAATTACCACACCGAAGAATCGCTCGATTACACCAAGCGCGATCGCTCCTCGATCTACGGCGGCGTTCACTTGTACGTGCTGAAGTAATGATCGGGTCAGATATGGATCGGGCGGGCGACATTGGCCATGCCGGGCACATGGACGCGATCTACAAGACGCAACGCCATTTCTACGATCTGACCCGCAAATATTATCTGCTCGGCCGCGACGCGTTGATCCATGATCTCGCGCCGCCGCCGGGCGGGAGCGTGCTGGAGATCGGCTGCGGCACCGGGCGCAACCTGATCGTGGCAGCGAAGCGCTGGCCCGACGCACGGTACTACGGCATCGATATCTCCGAGGCGATGCTGCAGACCGCGCGCGCCAATGTCGCCAAGGCCGGCCTCACCGAGCGCATCACGCTTGCGCAGGGCGACGCGACCGCGTTCGAAACGACCACCCTGTTCGGGGTGGCGGCGTTCGACCGCATCTTTCAGAGCTACACGTTATCGATGATCCCCGACTGGCAGGGCGCGCTGCGCGAGGGCGCGGGAAAACTGACGCCGGGCGGACGGCTCGATATCGTCGATTTCGGCCAGCAGGAGCAATTGCCGGGAGCGTTCAAGACCCTGCTCTTCGCGTGGCTGGCCCAGTTCGACGTGACGCCGCGCGGGGAGCTGAAACGCATTGCCTCGGCAATTGCGCACGATGCCGGGCTGACTACAAGCTTCGCATCGCTGCGCAAAGGCTATGCCTGGTCGGCGCGGTTAAGCCGGATGGCCTGAGCGCTTCGCCCCGCCGGTGTGCAAATTTGTCAATTTCAGCGATGGGTTCAAGCGTGATGCAGTGGCGCAGATCGCGCGAAGTATGGTTATCCCATCCGCCTGCGATAAATCCGCCCGCAATCCGATATACGAACTGCGGGCGATGTCTCACCTCAAAGCGGGTTGTCCAACTGGATGATCGCCTCGTCGCTGGCGCGTTGGGTGGTTTTGAGGGCGCGCGGCCCCTTGAAGCTGGCCAATACCGGGGCGTCGCGACCGTAAAGGTCGGTAAACGACTTCAGCGTGCCGTCGATCGAGCGGGCGTACGTGAAATAGGTGAGATAGACCGGGAAGGTGCGGGTCATCGGCACCTTGGTATATTCGCCCGAGCGGGAGATTTCGGCGGCCTGGGTCGCCGGCATCTCCGCTCCCAGGATTGCCATGGTCATGCCCAATTCCACCGCACGCTCGGTGCGGATGCAGCCGTGGCTGAAAGCGCGCACGTCAGCGTTAAAGTACGACTTGGACGGGGTATCGTGCAGATAGATCGCGTGGGGGTTGGGCATGTCGATCTTCATCAGGCCCAGCGCATTGCTGGGACCAGGCTGCTGAACCACGGTGATGGTGCCGTCGGCGTTTTTGGTGCCCTTATAGTGATTGGCGGCTGCCCATTTCGGGTTGGCGAGGACCTTGACGCCCAGCCCCTCGCCCTTGACGATGGACTGCGGCACCGTCCATGTCGGGTTGAAGACAACCGCGCTGACGGTCTCCGCCAATTGCGGCGTCGCGGTCCGTCCAGGCTTGCCGACCACCGTCTTGTAGCTGCGGATGATCTTGTTGTTGACCACAAGGCGCAGTTGGAATTCGGGTACGTTAGTCATCAGATAAGCGCTGCCCAGATCGCGCGCGAGCCAGCGCCAGCGATCGAGGTTGGCTTGGATCAGTGCGCGGCGCGCCTTGTCGGCCATGGGCGTGGCGTTGAGATCGGCCTTCAGTAAGGCATAGTCTGGGTTGGTCGGCGCCAGCTTGGCCACCACGCCAGGCACGTCATGTTCTGACAGCGCCTGCGCCATCACTTGAGTGGTGGGCATGACGTCCTGGTCAGGATCGACCGCGAACCACTGCACCCGCGCCGTCATCGGCGTGCGTCCGTCGCGCAAGTCCTCGATCAGCCAGCCGAATACCCGGCTTGCGAGCGTGTCGAGGTCGTCGCCTTCACCCTTGGCGATGGCCGCACGCAATGCCGAGGGCTGGTAGTCGCCGGGGAGCAAGCCTTCCTTGCCGATATACTGGATGGTCTGCAGCAGCGCCTTGGCGTCAGACAGGGTCCACGCCATGACGGGTTCTGGCACGATGACGTTCTGCACATAGGGAGCCGAGACGGTCGGCACGCCCGAAGGCACCACTGTGGGCTGGGTTGGTACAGTCTGCACCTTGGGAGAAGGCGTGGTCTGGGCCGGAGGCAGGATGTCCTCGGGCATGTCGGTCTTGACCCTCTGCGCCGCGGCAGGCTGCACGCCGCCGGCCACAGAAAGGCCCATCATCGTCAGGGCCGACACGAAACCCGGGCGCAACCGCTTGAAACTCGTCATTCTCGTAAAACCTGCCCTACTCCAGGGGGAAAACACGGCTGCCTGCCAAGGAGCGCACCACCAGGCGCCGTTCGTCCCCCGATGTGCCCGTATCCGGGTCATTCTTCAAGGTTTCCTCCTGACATTGCGATGAATTGCTTGCGTCCATGCTTGCGTGGAGCGAGAGCCGGCACCGTCATGGCGACCCGATCGAACCGCCCTTCCCGCGCCGTCGCCCCCGCCGCCGCCTCACGACCGGGCAGTGCCGTGCTGCCAGTGCTGGCGGTTGCAGCCGGGATCGGCGTGTTCAGCATGATGGACGCCGCCATGAAGGCCGCCTCGCTGGCGATGGGGGTCGGCACGGCGCTGCTGCTGCGCAACGTGTTCGCCGCGCTGCTGACCCTGCCGCTGTGGCTGGCTGCAGGTCGGCCGTTGCCCACACGCCGGGTGCTGATCGTCCATGCCCAGCGCGCCGGGATCAGCGCGGCGATGGCCAGCCTGTTCTTCTACGGCCTGACTCGTATTCCCATGGCCGAGGGTATCGCGCTGTCGTTCATCTCCCCGATCATCGCGCTCTATCTCGCTTCGCTCCTGCTGGGAGAGCGCATTCGCCCCCGCGCCATCGCCGCTTCGCTGCTCGGCATCGTCGGCGTGCTGGTGATCGGTGCGGGACGTTTCGGCGGCGGCACGTATTCGCACGAGGCGTTGGTCGGCACGCTTGCCATTCTGGCCTCGGCGATGTTCTACGCGGTCAACCTGGTGTTCCAGCGCAAGCAGGCGCTGCTAGCCGGGCCGGTGGAGATCGCCCAGTTCCAGAACCTGATCCTGGCGCTGATCTTCCTCGCCTTCTCCCCTCTATACTGGACCGTTCCCGATACGGCTGGCGTTGCCGTGACATTCATCGGCGGCCTACTGGCGACTATGGCGCTACTGTTCCTGTCCTGGGGCTATGCCAGGGCCGAGGCGCAAGTGCTGGTGCCAATCGAATACACCGCGTTCGGCTGGGCAGCGCTGCTGGGCTGGCTGTTCTTCGGTGAAACGATTAGCATAGCCACGCTCGCAGGTACGGCAATGATCGTGCTGGGATGCTGGATTGGTACGCAAAATCATGCAAAATCGTCGCAAGTCTAATGACTGAAGCGCCTCCCGCCCCTTGACCTTATAGCCTTGAGCGCCCATCGGCGGGGCCGACGATTCCGCCTGTCGCAGTGCAGCACGGCCAAAAGGGAGGCCGCGTTTGCGATACGTCAGCGACAGGCTTCACAGAAGGGGAACCAGCCCACTATGACCCAGGTCGGACAGGATACGCTCGGCACTCGCAGCACCATGACGGTCGGCGGCAAGGATGTCGCTTACTACTCGCTCAAAAAGGCCTCGGAGAAGCTCGGCGACATCAGCCGCCTGCCTTTCTCGATGAAGGTGCTGCTTGAGAATCTCCTTCGCTTCGAAGACGGTGGTTTCACCGTCTCGACGGATCACATCCAGGCCATCGCGGACTGGCAGAAGAACCCCTCCACGGGTGACGAAATCCAGTATCGCCCCGCCCGCGTGCTGCTGCAGGACTTCACCGGCGTTCCGTGCGTCGTCGATCTGGCCGCCATGCGCGATGCTATCGCGACGCTGGGCGGCGATACCAGCAAGATCAACCCGCTGGTCCCCGTGAACCTCGTGATCGACCACTCGGTCATGGTTGACGAGTTCGGCCACCCCAAGGCCGCCGAGCAGAACGTCGAGATCGAATACCAGCGCAACATGGAGCGCTACGACTTCCTCAAGTGGGGCTCCAAGTCGCTCGACAACTTCTATGCCGTGCCGCCGGGCACCGGCATCTGCCACCAGGTCAACCTGGAAAACATCGCCAAGACCGTCTGGTCGAGCGAAGACCAGAACGGCCAGTTGGTCGCCTATCCCGACACCTGCGTCGGCACCGACAGCCACACCACTATGGTCAATGGCCTGGGCGTGCTGGGCTGGGGCGTGGGCGGTATCGAGGCTGAAGCCGCGATGCTGGGCCAGCCCGTCTCGATGCTCATCCCCGAAGTCGTCGGCTTCAAGCTGACCGGCGAGCTGCAGGAAGGCGTCACCGCCACCGACCTCGTGCTCACCTGCACCTCGATGCTGCGCAAGCACGGCGTCGTCGGCCGCTTCGTCGAGTACTTTGGCCCCGGTCTCGCCTCGCTCAGCCTCGCCGATCGTGCGACGCTGGCCAACATGGCACCCGAATACGGCGCGACTTGCGGCTTCTTCGGCATCGACGACAAGACCCTGGACTACCTGCGCCTTACCGGCCGCGAGGAAGAGCAGATCGCCCTCGTCGAAGCCTACGCCAAGGAGCAGGGCTTCTGGATCGACCCGGCCGCTGCCGAGCCGGTGTTCACCTCGACCCTGGGCCTCGACATGGCGACCGTCGTGCCGTCGCTCGCAGGCCCAAAGCGTCCGCAGGACTGGGTTGCGCTTCCTGACGTTGACGACGTGTTCAACGCGGACATGGCGACGACCTACAAGAAGACCCCCACCCGCGTCCCCGTCGAAGGCAAGGACTTCGACATCGGTGACGGCGACGTCATGATCGCGGCCATCACGAGCTGCACCAACACGTCCAACCCGGGCGTTCTGGTCGCCGCCGGCCTCGTCGCCAAGAAGGCGGACGAGCTGGGCCTCAAGCCCAAGCCGTGGGTCAAGACCTCGCTGGCACCTGGCTCGCAGGTCGTCACCGACTACCTGAACCGCGCCGGGCTGCAGCAGCACCTCGACAACATCGGCTTCAACCTGGTGGGTTACGGTTGCACCACTTGCATCGGCAACTCCGGCCCGCTGGCAGAGCCGATCAGCAAGGCGATCAACGAGAACGGCCTAGTCGCCAGCGCCGTGATCTCGGGCAACCGCAACTTCGAAGGCCGCGTCTCGCCGGACGTACGCGCGAACTTCCTGGCCTCGCCGCCGCTGGTCGTCGCTTACGCGCTAAAGGGCACCGTGGTGGAAGATTTCACCACCACCCCGATCGGCAAGAGCAAGGACGGCGTCGATGTCTACCTGAAGGACATCTGGCCGACCAACCTCGAAGTCGCCGAGACGATGGCTGGCTGCATGGATCGCGCCATGTTCCAGGCCCGCTATGCCGACGTCTACAAGGGTGACGCGCACTGGCAGGCGATCAACGTGGTGGGTTCGGAAACCTACTCGTGGCGCGCCGGCTCGACCTACGTCGCCAACCCGCCCTACTTCGAGGGTATGCAGATGACCCCGGCTCCGGTGAACGACATCATCGAAGCCAAGCCGCTGCTGATCCTGGGCGATTCGATCACCACCGACCACATCTCGCCGGCCGGCTCGATCAAGGCCGACAGCCCCGCAGGCAAGTGGCTGATGGAGCACCAGGTCGCCAAGGCGGACTTCAACTCCTACGGCGCACGCCGTGGTCACCACGAAGTCATGATGCGCGGCACCTTCGCCAACATCCGCATCCGCAACGAGATGGTTCCGGGCATCGAAGGCGGCATGAGCCGTTACGGCACCGAAGCCGGTGCGGTCTATGACGTGGCCCAAAAGCACAAGGCCGATGGCACGCCGATGATCGTCATCGCCGGCAAGGAATACGGCACTGGCTCGTCGCGTGACTGGGCCGCCAAGGGCACCAACCTGCTGGGCGTGCGCGTCGTCATCGTCGAAAGCTTCGAGCGCATCCACCGCTCGAACCTGGTCGGCATGGGCGTGCTGCCGCTGCAGTTCAAGGATGGCCAGAGCCGCCACTCCCTGGCGCTCACCGGCGACTGCACGTTCACGGTCAAGGGCGTTGCCAGCCTCAAACCGCAGCAGGACGTCGAAGTGGAAGTGACGCGCGCCGATGGCTCGACGTTCACCTTCACCGCGCTGTGCCGCATCGATACCGCCAACGAAATCGAGTATTTCAACAACGGCGGCATCCTGCAGTACGTGCTGCGCAAGCTGGCCGCCTGATCGCGACCTAGCAGCGCCTTAACGGCATGAAAAAGCCCCGTCCGGTTCGTCCGGGCGGGGCTTTTTCGTGGTCTGTGTTACGGGAACAGACGGCCCCGTTCAGCCGTAAGCGTAAGGCCCGCCAAGCTCGATCGCGCGACGATAGGCCGGAAGCGCCTGGATTTTGTCCAGCCACGCCACCGCGTGCGGACGTCCCTCGGCGAGGCCAGCGCGATCGCGCGCCGCCTCCAGCGGAAAGCTCATCATGATGTCGGCAGCGGTCATCGTATCCCCGGCGAACCACGGGCGCTGCGCTAGTTCCGCCTCCACGAAATCGAGGTGAACGTCGATCATCGGCTGGATGCGCTGGATCGCGATCTTGCCCATGACCGGAATGCGCTCCAACACCAGCTTGAGCAGCAGCGGCGGCATCAGCGATCCTTCGGCATAGTGCAGGAACATGCGATAACGCAGCGCGTCCGGCCGCTCAGCGGGCGTGCCCAACTGGCCACCGGCCTTGTCCACCAAATACTCCACGATCGCGCCGCTTTCGGCGATCACCACCCCGTCGTCCTCGATCACCGGCGACTTGCCCAGGGGATGAACAGCGCGCAGTTCCGGCGGCGCGAACATGGTCTTGGCGTCGCGCTGATAGCGGCGCAGCTCATACGGCAAGCCGAGCTCCTCCAGCATCCACAGGATGCGCTGCGACCGGGAATTGTTGAGATGATGGACGGTGATCATGCAGCCTCCACGGGGTTGCGATCAGCACGCTTGCGTGCCGATCGATTTTGCGTTTACAGCGTAAACATAGTGATGATCGGAGACGGTGTAAACGCCAATGACGCAAAAGCGGGGCCTAAAGACGCTTCTGGTCGATGAGATGATCGCGATGTTGATCGCAGAGCAGGAAGAGCCGAGCCTGCGCGACCTGGCAAAGCGGGTCGGCGTCTCGGCGATGGCGTCTTATCGCCACTTCCCCAACAAGGCGGCGCTGGTTCAGGCCGTGGCCGACAAGGGTTTCGCCATGCTCCAGGCCGAACTCGAACTGACGGACGCCTCCACCCAAGGCAGCGACGCGCTGGTGGCGCAAGGGCTCGCTTACGTGAACTTTGCGGTGAGCCGCCCGCGCTTGTTCCGCCTGATGTTCGGTGACAGCACGGTTACTCGCGCCGAAAGTTCCGCGCGGGAAAATGCCCATGCCATTCTCACCCGCCGGATCGAGCAGGTCATGCCAGCACGTTCTCAGGGGGCATCACTGGCATGCTGGGCCGTGGTGCACGGCCTAGCAGTTCTCCAGATCGATGGCGGCGCCGCTTTTTCCGACAGGGCGATAAGCGAAGCCTTGCGCGCCACCATCGACGGGGTCGCAGCCGCCTAGATTTTGCCGAACTTCGCCTCGTAGGCACCGGTATCGCCGCTGGACAGTAGGCGGGCTTGTTCGACCCAATTATCGCGCCGCGGACGCCCCGCGAAGGCGCCCAGCTTGGTGTCGAGGTGGTCGAGGTCGGCGTCGGTCCAACTGGCGATCTGCGCGTACGTGGTAATGCCCAGGTTCGTCAGAACGGCCTGCATCTTAGGGCCCAGGCCCTTGATCCGGCGCAAGTCGTCCGGTTGGGCGATCGCTGCCAGCGCCAGGTCCGGCGCACCGTCAGCGGGGGAACCCTCCGCAGGGGTGGCGTCAGGCTCTGCGGCGATCGTCTGTGGCGGCTCGTGCGCACGCTGCGTCTCTACCATCGCCGCAGCAGCGACCACTTCGCCGATCCCGGCCATCGTTCCTGCCATCGGCGGCGGCGCGAAGTCGCTTGGCATGCCAAAGCTGGCTGCAGGCGGCGCGTCGATCAGCGCTTGGTTGCGCTGGGCAGGCGCGGCGCCTTCGTCCAGCACATCGGGCCGGCGATCGCGCTTCGCGGGACGGGAGCTGACTACGAACAGCCAGTATGCAACCGCGATGCCGATCAGCAGCACGGCGACGAAGACCAGCCAGTTGGCCTGGATCAATTGGAGCACGAATTATCCCTTCCGGTTCCACAGGAGCCAGCCGATGCCAAAGCCAAGCCCGTAGGTCAGCAGCACCGAAATGGCCATTTCAAGCCATAGCGGCATGGCAGGTTCCTTTCACCCCGTCATTGCGTTCGATTGGCGCCTTCATTCCGGGCCCGGCGTGTCGATCGGCGTCGGCTTGACCGGCGCGGATTGGATCACCGAAAACTCGATGCGGCGGTTGGCGGGATCGCCGGGGTCGAGCCCCGGAATAGGCTGGGCCGCGCCGATGCCGGCAGTGCGCAGCGAATTGGCCGGCAATCCCCGCGCGATCAGCGCCCAGCGCACCGCATCGGCGCGGCCCAGCGACAGAGCTTCGTTGGCCTTGGCATCGCCGCCCGCATCGGTGTGGCCGGTGACAGCGATGATGCTGCCCACGCAAGGGCGCAGCGAGCGCGCAACCTCATTGAGAAGTTGCCCGCTGGCGGGGTCGATTCGGGCGCTCGCTTCGGAAAAGCGGATGGTGCGGGTTTCCAGGATGCGCTCAACGTCGTCCTGGCAATGCAACGCGACTGGCGAGCCTTGCCCCTCGCGCGCCCAACTGATGCCACCGATGCCCGGCACGGCGGCGACGGCAGCAGCGACCCGAGACCGCGTCGGCACATCCAGCCCTTTGCCGCCGGACAGGATCGGATGGCGGTTCAACCAGCCGTACCGATCGCGAAAATTCAGCCTCACGCCCTGACCACCCGCCCGGTCGCGCGCGGCTTCGGCCTGACGCTCCAACCCGAGCGCAAAAGCGGGGCCGTTCATTTTGTTGGCGAGCATAGCCAGCGCCAGGCTCAAGCCCGCGCCCGCGACCACGATCGAAGCTTTATGGGGGTTCATCGTAGGCGAGGGTAGAGCAATTGGGTGCCGATGGGAATTGCGTCAGGCGGTCTTTTGCGCCTTCTGGAACAACTTGCGGTCTTCCGGCCCGAACGCACGCTTCCAGATAACCCAGAAATAAGACCCCAGAATCGCCGGAATACCAAAGGCCAGCTCCGCCCATTCGGGCAGGAACTGCGTGGCAAGGACGCCCAGCACCACGGCTGGTACGGCGGCCCACACCAGCGCCCAGCGCCAGTTGTTGATCGGCTCCCGCAGGATTTTCGCCAGCATCCGTCCCTTGATGAGCGAGGCGAGGCCGAGCGAAATCATCAGCGCTGCTGCGGCGGCGGCCGCCTGGAACAGGGAGTTATAGCCCAGCTTCTGCATCAGCAGGATTCCGCCCAGCGTCAGCAAGGCCTGAAACCCGATCGTAGCGATCGAGACCATCAAGTTGCGCACCCGGGCGACGTAGATCAGCGCCGCTTCGCTGACGACAGCGGTCGACGCCACGACCTCCGCCGCGAGCAGGAATGCCAACGCACCGGTGCCGCCAACGAACTGGTGCCCGACCAGACCCATGACGCCTTCGCCCGGAATGCCCAGCGCCAGCGCGATCCCGGCTTGCGCCGCGGTGATCCAGAAGCCCACCTGACAGACCTGCCGGGCGATCGCGGCGTAGTCCTTTTCCTTCAGGTTGCGCGTGATGACCGGCCCCAGCACCGGCTCGAAGCTGGACTTGAGCTTTTGCGGCAGACTGGCGACTTGCTGCGCGGCGTAATAAACGCCGACGGCGGCGGGCGGCGCTAGAAAGCCTAACAGGAAAATGTCCACGCGGCGGGTGCCCCATTCGATCCCGTCCGCCAGGGCGATCGGCAGCGAACGCAGCGCGAGTTGGCGCATCTCGTTCGGCCGTGGACGCCAGCCGCGCGGCAGACCGTACTCGCGTAAGAACGGGATGAAAGCGGTCAACGCGGCTGCCAGTTCGGACGCAATGTAGGCGATCGACAAGCCACTTTGCGGCGCGATCCAGATCATCGCTGCGGCCACGATCGAAATCGTCCACGGCTCGACGATGGCGCGCGACCACACCGTGGGGCTGACCTTCAGGCGATAGGCCAGCGCGGCCAGCCAGATCTCGGTCAACGTCATCGCCGGCAGCGCCAGCACGATCAGCCGGTCGATCCAGGTGTAGTGCCCGCCCGGAAACAACAGCATCGGCACGAACCAGAAGAACACTGCGGCACTAAAACTGGCGATCACGGCCAGGATCGTGCCATCGGCAATGACGTTGGCCGGGTGGACCCGCCCTTCGGTCTGCGAAAGTCGCAGCGCCAGACCGCGCTTCTCGCCCATGGTGCAGACCATCGAGGTCAGCTCGATGAGCACGAGTGCCGAGGCGAAGCGCCCCAGTGCTTCAGGGCCATAGACCGAGGCGCGCCCGGCAATGAACAGGAATGGGATTCGCGCGGCCAAGCGCAGGAAGAACCCGAACAAGTTGGTCCGTCCGCCCTTGGCCAGTGCCGCGATGTCGTCACGCTCACGCGCGTCCATGGTGGACGTGTCGCGCGGGTCGGTGATGCTCAACGCACAGGCTCCTGCTCGGCGCGCAAGGGCCGCGCGAGTAGTTCGGTCACCACCACGGCGGCAGGCGCCGAACCTTCCAGCAAGCGGCACACCGCCTCGACAATCGGCATCCGCAAGCCCTGAGCGCGTGCGAGGTCGGCCAGGATCGGCGCGGTCGCCGCGCCTTCGGCCACACTGTTCTTCCCCGACAAGGCATCCGCCGCCGTCAGCCCCTGGCCCAGCGCCAGGCCGAGCGAGAAGTTGCGGCTGGACGTGGACGAGCACGTCAGCACCAGGTCGCCCAGGCCGCACAGCCCCGACAGGGTTTCAGCCTTGGCGCCGCGTGACAGGCCGAACCGCAGCATTTCGGCATAGCCTCGCGCAATCAGCGCAGCGCGGGCATTCTGGCCCAGATTCAGGCCCTCAACCACGCCGCAAGCGATGGCGAGCACATTCTTGACCGCGCCGCCGATCTCGGCACCGACAACGTCATCCGAATAATAGGGCCTCAGTGCGGGCCTGGCGATCAAGGGAGACAGACGGCTCCACTGCGCCCGTCCATCCGAGCAGGCCAGCGTTACGGCGGTAGGCAACCCGGCAGCCACTTCGTGCGCGAACGTCGGCCCGGAAAGCACCGCGATGTGCGCGTCCGGCGCCGTATCCGCCGCGACATCGACCATCAACCGCCCGCTGCCCGCTTCGATCCCCTTGGCGCACAGCACGAGGTCGCGATCACCGCGCGGCAAGCTCGATAGCACCGAGCCGAGGAATTGCGCCGGCACCACTGCCAGCAGCGCTGGCAAGCTCGCCAGTTCGGACAAGTCACCAGTTGCGCGCACCGTTTCGGCCAGAGCTGCGCTTGGCAGGTAAAGCGTATTGCGACGCTCGGCGTTGATCTGCGCTGCAAGGTCGCCGTTGCGGGTCCACAGCAGCACTTCGGTGCCGTCCGAGGCAATCGCCTGCGCCAGTGCGGTTCCCCATGCGCCGGCACCGATGATGCCGATCCTGGGCCCGCTCACGCTTTCACTCCGGCGCCGCGCACCGCCTCTGCCGAAGGGTCGAGCGGCCAGCGCGGGCGGGCGGCGATGTCGAGCGGGTCGGACTGACCTTGCTCCAGCCGCTCCAGCCCGGCCCAGGCGATCATCGCGGCGTTGTCTGTGCAAAGCTGCATCGGCGGCGCAACGAACGGCAGGTCATGCGCAGTCGCCAAGCCTTCCAGGGCGGTGCGAATAGCGGTGTTCGCGGCCACCCCGCCTGCGACGACCAGCGCCGTTACCTCGCCGGCTGACTTGAGCGCGCGGCGCAACCGATCGAGCAGGCAATCGACAGCGGCTTGCTGGAACGCAGCGGCGATGTCGGCATCGGCGTACTCGCCCGATTGCTTGGCCCGTAGCACCGCGCTCTTGAGGCCGGCGAAGGAGAAATGCGGTTCGGGCGATCCCAGCAGGGGGCGCGGCAGCGCCACTTTCTTGGCGTTACCCTCCCGCGCCAAGCGCTCTAGCGCCGGGCCGCCGGGATAGCCCAGCCCCAGCACTTTGGCGGACTTGTCGAACGCCTCGCCCAAGGCATCGTCGATGGTTGTCGCAAGGCGACGGAATTGCCCCACCCCTTCCACCAGCAGGATCTGGCAGTGCCCACCCGAAACGAGCAGCAGCAAATAAGGATAGGCCAGCGAGGGATCGGACAAACGCGGCGACAGCGCGTGGCCTTCCAGGTGGTTGACCGCGATCAGCGGCTTGTCGCTCGCCATCGCCAGCGCCTTGGCCGTCACCAGCCCGACCATGACCCCGCCAATCAGCCCCGGCCCGGCGGTGGCCGCGATGGCATCGACATCGGCCAGGGTCATGCCAGCATCGGCTAAAGTCGCTTCGATCAAGGGTGTCAGCCGCTCGGCATGCGCGCGAGCCGCGATTTCCGGCACGACGCCGCCGTAGGGACGGTGCGCGTCATCCTGAGAGGCGATGCGTTGGGCCAGGATCGTGCGCGATCCGCCGACCGCACCGCGCACCAGCGCGGCGGCGGTCTCGTCACACGACGATTCGATCCCCAGAACGGTCCTCATCGCGGTGCTCATCCTGCCTTCCCCTGAACGATGATCGCGGCTAGCACAAGCCGCCGATGGATACGCATGACACCACCCGTAAATTCCGCCTCGGAACCCGCCGATCGCCGCTCGCGATCGCCCAGGCCGAGGAAACGCGCGAACGGCTGATCCGGGCGCACGGCTTGGATGCCGCGCATATAGAGATCGTGGCGGTCACTGCCAGCGGCGATCGCATCCAGGACCGTGCGCTGGCCGACATCGGCGGCAAGGCGTTGTGGACCAAGGAACTCGACGCCTGGCTGGCGGACGGCGCGATCGACTTCGCGGTTCACTCAGCCAAGGATGTGGAAACGCTGCGGCCTGATGAATTCACCATCGGTGCGATTCTGCCGCGCGAAGACGTGCGCGACGTGCTTGTGGGTGCCCAGAGCATCGCCGCGCTGCCGCAAGGCGCGATCGTGGGCACCAGCGCCCCGCGCCGCGCCGCGCAATTGCTCCATGCCCGACCCGATTGCCGCGTCATCACCTTTCGCGGCAATGTCGCCACTCGCCTGGCCAAGCTGGCGGCGGGAGAGGCAGACGCGACCTTCCTGGCGCTCGCCGGCCTCAACCGCCTGGGCGAAACCGGAACCGGCCACCCCCTTGCTGCCGAAGACTGGCTACCCGCCCCCGCCCAGGCCGCGATCATGGTAGAATGCCGGGCCGACGATGCGCAAACCCGCGCTTTCCTGTCGGCCATCGACGACACCCCCAGTCGCGCGCAAGTGCTGGCCGAGCGGGCGCTGCTGGCCGGGCTTGGCGGCAATTGCCACAGCCCGATCGCTGTCCTCACCCGCAACGAGGGAGAAGCCTTGGTGATGCGCGCCGCGCTCTACAGCCCGGACGGCGCCGAGCATGTCACGGGCGAAGCGCGCTTCGCCGCCAACGATCCCGCCGGCCCCGCTGCCCTGGCCGCCGACTTGCTGGCGCGGGCAGTACCGGCGATCACCGTCCACTTTACCGGACCCACCCCCTGAGCCAGCCAATGCCGGTCTTGGTTCTGCGTCCCCAGCCAGGCGCGGCGGCGACCACCGAGGCGGCGCGCGCGCTGGGCCTGGCCGCCGAATTCCACCCGTTGTTCGCTATTCGCCCGCAAGCGTGGGAGCCGGTTCCGGCGAATGCGATCGACGGCCTACTCCTGGGAAGCGCCAATGCCTTGCGCCATGCCGGACCAGCGCTGGAGCGCTATCGCGGCATGCCGGCCTATACGGTAGGCGAAGCAACCGCGGCTGCGGCACGAGAAGCCGGACTGGTGGTGGCGATGGTCGGCAGTGGCGGGCTGCAAGGCGTGCTGGACGCGCTGCCTCCCGCACCGATCCGCCTGCTGCGCCTGGCGGGCCGCGAGCGCGTGACTCTCAACGTACCGTCCGACGTTACCCTCGTCACCTGCGAGGTATATGCCAGCGAGCCGCTACCCCTCTCCACCGCCCTCGCCGCGCGCCTCGCACAGCCGGCCCTCGGGCTGCTCCATTCGGGCGAAGCGGCAGCGCGGCTGGCGACTTTGTGCGACGAGGCCGGGATAGCGCGCGCGCACCTGGCGCTCGCCGCGCTGGGCCCGCGCATCGCCGCCCGCGCCGGACACGGCTGGAGGGCGCTGCGCAGCGCCGAACGGCCCGACGATGCGGGCTTGCTGGCCTTGGCGCACGAGATGTGCCAAGAACTCAGCCCGCGTCCCTAACTCAAGAAAAGGCCCTGATGCAGGACCTGTCCACACCTTCTCTTTCGCCTCCATCAAAGCGATCCCGCTCGGGTGGCATCACGCTGTCGGTCGCGCTGGTCGCTTTCCTGCTGGGCGCCGCGTTGGTGACCTGGATCGCCTCGCGCGGCTATCTGGCGCAAGTGCTGCCGGCGTCACAACCTGCGCCTGCCGCCCCGACATCGGGGGCGCCGCAAGGTGGGGCCACGGCGTCCCGGACCAGCAGCGCGATGGACGCGATCAACACGGTCGAGGGTCGCCTCGCGCTGATCGAAGACCGCATGTCCCGTGTCGATTTCCAAAGCCGCGCTGCCTCTGGCAACGCCGCGCGAGCAGAAAGCCTGCTGATCGCCTTCGCTGCCCGCCGCCAGATCGATCGCGGCGTGGCGCTGGGCACCGTCGCCGATCAATTACGCCTCCACTTCGCCCAGGCCCAACCGCGCGCGGTACAGACCGTGATCGACTTCGCCCAGCGCCCCGTCACCGTCGATGAATTGAGTGC
Source organism: Novosphingobium sp. Rr 2-17 (assembly GCF_000272475.1). Classification (GTDB taxonomy): domain Bacteria; phylum Pseudomonadota; class Alphaproteobacteria; order Sphingomonadales; family Sphingomonadaceae; genus Novosphingobium. The sequence continues at coordinate 58,617 of NZ_AKFJ01000081.1, read as the reverse complement.
CCGCCTCGAAGCGCTTTCGGGAGGCCTTGCGACCAATGGCGCCAACACCAGCTTGTGGGACCGCGCCCGCCACCAGCTCGGCAGCTTGTTCGTGGTACGCAGCGGCACCGCCGAACTCGGCACCCCGTCCGCCCGCATCGCCCGCGCTCGCCTGATGCTCGGCTCAGGCCGCATCGACCAGGCCATCGCCGAAGTCGAACGCCTGCCCGGCGCCAATGTCGCCGACAACTGGATCGCCGACGCCCGCCGCTACGGCGCCGTCCAGCAGGCCCTGGACCTGCTCGAAACCACCGCCATGCTCGAACCGAACCGCCTCACCGACGACAGCGGCCAAGCCGTGACGCAAGCCAGCCCGCTAGCGCCCACCGCACCGGCGGGAGAGCCGACCGAGGACGCGGTGGCGGAGTAAGGGGCGGATGTTGTCGCTAGCGCGATGGCATGATCGTCAAATCCGTGAACAGGAATTCGCCTGTTGAACAGACAAGACGTACGACGGGGTCACTGGTTTTTATTGGAAAGCTCTTGGATTCGGTTCCTAGGGTCACGAGAACCTTGTTCCCGTCATACGACAAGGAAAAGGCTTGAACGGTACCCGGCTTTGTCCTCAACGATAGCGGTATAACCTCATCCTTCTTGCCGCTAAAATTGAAACTTAACATCTGGATTGCCGGCTCCCCAGAAGGCGTCTTTTTAGCATCGACGGCTAGCGCTGTGAGAGTGAAACCAGCATAGACATCGGAAGACTGTCCCGGGGCTGCGGATGATGCGATTTGAATTCGAGTAAGAGGGGCGTAAGTCGTGCTTCCAGCAAGCGCGTTCAATTTTACATTCCCGGAAACCGTGAATGGAACCTCCTCAACGGGCAGAATCAATTCAGAGAAATGATTAGCTGCTGTGTCGCAATCATAGATTATACCTTTCGCTTCGGCCGTCCCCGGAGCCGACAAGACCGCTAAACCAACGGCACAGGCCCAAGAAGCTATTTTCATTTCCATTCCCCTGCTGCGGCGGCATACCTAAATGTGTATTATTCCACCTCTTCAGGCTCAGTGAGCATGAACAAACGGTTACTGCAAGTGGCAGTGGGGATAGGGGCCGCAACGCCACAACGAGACGTTTCGCTTTCCTACATATACGGCGCTGGCGTACCTTGCGCCATGCTCCAGACCCGCCTGCCCTACCCAGACCATGCCCACGGCAGAACTCGCGCTGCGCCTCAAGGAAATAATAATCCAAGAAGGCGTCACTTCTCCCCCAAGGGCGTGTCAACTGTGTCAACCTGGGTTCGCGGAAAGCCCGTTACCCCTGCAACAACACCGGCAGTTTCCCGGACATCCCGCGTGCTTGCTCCATGAAGAAGCGCTTCAGCACAGGGGTGCGTTGGACCGCGCTCATGCCGAGGCGGCGGGCGGCGCTGGCGGTTTTGCCGGGGATGCCGAACAGTCGCGTGAGGCTGTCGGTGGCGGCCATGACCGTGAAGCTGTCGAGCCCGCGCCAGGTTTCGTAGCGGGCAAGGAGTTGGGCATCGCCAGGCTCGAGGCCCAGGCGCATGCCCTCGCTCAAGACTTCGACCAAGGTGCCGACATCGCGCAGGCCCAGGTTCAGGCCTTGTCCGGCGATCGGGTGCATGCCGTGGGCAGCGTCGCCGATCACGGCGAGGCGCTGATCGACGACTTTGCCGGCATGGTGGAAGCGCAAAGGGTAGCTCATGCGCGGGGCGGACAAGGAGATAGCGCCCAGCACGCCATGCATCCGCGCGGATACCTCGTTGACGAACATCGCATCGGGCATGGCAGCGATACCGGCGGCGTCCTTCTCCGCGACGGTCCACACCAGGGCACTGCGGTGGCGGCCTTGCTCGTCGTCCAGCAGCGGCAGCAGCGCGAACGGACCGGCGGGGTAGAAGATTTCCCAGGCGGTATTGCCGTGGGGCTTGTCGTGGAACAGTCCGGCCACGAAGGCGCGGTGGTGGTATTCCCACTTGGCCAGCGCAAAGCCGGCATCGTCCCGCGTGGGCGACTGGCGACCTTCGGCGGCGACCAGCAGCGAGGCCTTGAGCACCTGGCCGTCCGACAGTTCGACCTCCACCCCGTGCGGGCCGCGATCGCGCCGGACTGCTTGGGTCCGCACATGCCAGGCGATGGCCGGTTCGTCCTTGGCGGCATCGAACAAAGCGATCCGCAAGTCGCGGTTGGCGAACATGCGACCGAGGGTGCCCTCGTCGGGCTTGGGCGCGAAATCGATGCGGCCCGGTTGCATGCCGTCGGTCACGGCGATCGAATCGATCGGGCAACCCAGCGACTCCAGCGCATTGGCCAGGCCGATGTTGGTGAACAAGTTCCAGCTCGCGGTCGAAATCGCCGAAGCCCGGCCATCGGCACCTTCGGCGGTGAGGTCAGCGGGATCGGCGCGATCGACGACGTGGCTGGTGATCCCGGCGCGGGCGGCCGCCAGCGCCAGGGTCATGCCCACGAGGCCGCCGCCCAGGATGATCAGGTCGCGGCGGTCGTCCGCCAGCTTAACATTCGAGTCGCTCATCGCGTGCAGCTATCGGCCTCCCCGGCGTAGATGTCGAGACAGCGCCCGTCCCAGGTGCCGGCCGGCGCGGAAAGGCCGACGAGTGCGGCCAGCGTGGGCGCGATGTCGACCGTCTCGACCGGCTGCGCCTGTTCGACCGGGGTGATGCCCTTGCGCCAGAACACGATCGGCACGCGGCGATCGTAGTCCCACGGGCTGCCGTGGGTCGAGGTGTAGCCGGGCACGGGCTTGGTGCCCGGCACGATGTCGCGCTTGGTCATCATGAGCACTTCGCCCGAATGCGCCGGGTTGTACGAGGCGGCGACGCGCTCGATCTCGGTCCAGTCCTGCGGATGGCCGCTCGGCACTTTCACGCGGGCCAGTTCGGCCGCGGTGTAGACGCCGGAAACCTGCGGGTTGGCCTTCAGTTCGCGGACCAGTTCGGCAATCACTTTGCCGCGCTTCTTGCCCTGCAACTCGCCATCGACCCAAATGTCACCCGAGCCGCCGGCACCGTGGACGACCTTGCCCGATTTGACCGTGATACCGGTCACCTTGCTGATCGCTTCGGACAAGCCTTTGTCCGTCAGCGTGGGGTCGAGGCGGGCGGCGTCGGCAACGCCTTGCAGCCGCATCCGCTCGGGCGCGTCGGGAGCGCCATGGTCGGCGCTGAGCACGACGGCATAGTCCAGCCCACGTGCATCAAGCGCATCGAGCAAGCGACCGACGGCATCATCGAGCACTGCCATCTGGATGCACATCTCGACGCCCTCGTTGCCATAGGCATGGCCGACCTTGTCGGTGGCGGAGTAGCTGACCGAAAGCACATCGGGCACGTCGTCCTTGCCCAGCGGCATCTCGTCGAGCAGGCGCACCGCCAGGTCCGTGGTGGCCTCGTCGATGCGCGGGCTGTTGGAGAAGCCCTTGAAGTCGCCGGCCTTCAGCGGAAAGCGGTAGGTGCCGATGGTGAAGCCTCCCAGGTCGGTGGCGCGATCAACCCCGGCGCACCAGCCGGGCACGGCCAGGTCGGCGGCGCCTGTGCCAACCAGGCTGGCAAGCGCCGTGTTTTCAGCCACGGCTGCAGGCGAAACCTTGCGATCGGCAAAGGTGGTGAAGCCCTTGCCCTTGAACCAGTAGCCGGCATCGGCGGTGTGGCCGCTCATCATCACCACCGCGCGATCCTTGGCGGAGACGGCGACGTTCAGCGTGGCGGGATTGCGCGCCTTGAGCAGATCGCCGAGCGTCGGCGCCAGCAAGTGGTGGTTGCTCACCACCGGGTCGTCGGCCGTGCTCTTGGGGTTGCCTTCTTCCTCGGCGCAATAGACTTCGCGACCCAGCTTCTCGTCGAACCAGTTGTTGGCGATGATCCCGGTGCGCGAGGGGTGAACGCCAGTCAGCAAGGTCGAGTGGCCAGGGCACGTCTCGGTCGCTGCATGCGACTGGAAGCCCGAAGCGAACACCACGCCTTGCAGCAGGCGGCCCATGCCCTTGGTGTAGTGCTGGCGGTACTGCGCGAAGAGATCGGCCGAGAACTGGTCCACCGAAATGGCGACGATCAGCTTGGGCGGCTTGCTAGGCAGCGTCTGGGGCGTTGGAGGCGGCGGCGCTGGGGCCGGAGCGGGGCTGGGCGCAGGCTGAGCCACAGCAGGAACGGCAATCGTCAGGGCAGCGGCAAGACCGAGAAAGCGGCAGGAAGGACGCATCGGGGCAAGGTTCCTTGAAAAGACGGAGCAATGCGGGCACACGCGTCGATGACCGGATTGCGCGTCCAGCGCAAGGGCCGCGCAACGCGACGGATGACCATGATTACGCGCCGCTATCGCCTACTTGTGGCACTCGCATGTCAGTTCCTCGCGATGCTGGCTCTTTCGATCACTGCCGCGTCCCCCGCCAATGCTGTGCCGAGCCATATCACCGCTCAGCTCGTGGTCGGCGCACCTGTGGAAGCGGGTCAGCAGACCCAGATCGCCATTCGCATGACCCCCGCGCCGGGCTGGCACGGCTACTGGGTCAACCCGGGCGATGCCGGCCTTGGCATGCAACTCGAATGGACGCTGCCGACTGGCGCGGCGGTCGGCCAGCCCCGCTATCCAGTGCCGCAGACCTTGCTAGTCCAGGGGCTGATGAACCACGTCTACGAAAGCGAATACGCGGTCCTGATGCCGTTCACCGCGCCAGCCGACGCCAAGCCCGGCGATCGCTTGCCAGTGCGGGTGAAGGCGCAGTGGCTGGCCTGCACCGAGCAGTTGTGCGTACCCGAACGTGCCGAATTGGCTGCCGAGGTCGTTGTCGGCACCGGCGCCGTGCCCGCAGGCTTCGCCGCCTGGGAGCAGCGCCTGCCCGCGCCGCTGGATCGCAAGGCCGCCTTCGCGCTCGGCTCCAAGGATATAAGGCTGGCGATCCCGCTTCCGGCCTCGGTCAAGCTCGACGACCCGCATGTGTTCGTCGCCAACGACAAGCTGATCGATTATGCCGCGCCGCAATTGTTCGCCCGCAAAGGCGACGTTCTGCTGGTAACGATCCCGCGCGCGAAGTTCGACCCCGAGAACGCGAGCACAATCGGCGCCGTGCTGCGACTGGACGGCGCTGGCAATGGTGTCTCCTTCACCGCTCGGCCCGGCCCGGTGCCGCAAGGCGGAGTGCCGGTCGTCACCGGCGAGGCGAAGGACTTGCCCTCGCTCGCCTGGCTGCTGCTGGCGGCACTGGCGGGCGGCCTACTGCTCAATGTCATGCCGTGCGTATTTCCGATCCTTTCGCTGAAAGCCCTCAGCCTGGCACGGGCCGGAGAGAGCGAAAGCCATGCGCGGATCGAGGGGCTGGCCTACGCCGCAGGCGTCATTGTGGCTTGCCTGGGCCTCGGCGCGTTGCTGCTGGCGTTGCGCGCGGGCGGCGAGCAAGTGGGCTGGGCTTTCCAATTGCAGGAGCCGGTGGTCGTTGTCGCGCTGCTGCTGTTGGCGGCAGCGATTACGGCCAATCTGTTGGGCGTTTATGAGCTGGCCGTGCCGGGATTCGTGAGCGGATCGGGCGGCGGTTCTCCGGGCAGCTTCACCCGCCGCGCGTTTGCAACCGGCCTGCTCGCCGCCTTTGTCGCAACGCCTTGCACTGGCCCGTTCATGGCCAGCGCCATGGGTGCGGCGCTGCTACTGCCGGTGCTGCCGGCGATGCTGCTGTTCGCGACGCTGGGCCTGGGCATCGCCTTGCCATTCCTGGCGATCGCTTTCGTGCCGGCGCTACGAGCGCGGATGCCGCGCCCTGGCGGGTGGATGGTGACCTTCCGGCGCTGGATGGCGCTGCCGATGGGGCTAACCGCGCTTGCGCTCTCCTGGCTGGCGTGGCGCGTGGGTGGACGCGATTTCTTGCTCGCAGCCTTGGCGGCAACTGCAGCGCTGCTGGGCCTGCTGGCCTTCGCGGGACGGCGGCAACATTCCGGCAAGGCAGTCGGTCCGCTCGTCCTGGTCGGCGTTACCGCAATCGCCGTGGCGTTCGTGACGCTGGTGCCGATGCAGGCTAAGGCACCGGGTGCGGAGGCATCGATCCTCGATGCACAGCCTTTCAATGAGGATGCGCTTGCCGCAGCCCGCCGCGCCGGACGGCCAGTGTTCGTCTACATGACCGCCGACTGGTGCTTGACCTGCAAAGTCAACGAAGGCGTCGCGATCGAGCGCGAGGATACCCGCGCCGCATTTGAGAAGGCCCACGTCCTGGTGCTGCGCGGCGACTGGACCCGCCGCGACCCGGCGATCACCCGCTACCTGACCGCGCAGGGTGCCGCCGGGGTGCCGCTGTACGTCTGGTACGGCAAGAACGGCCAGCCCCAGCAACTGCCGCAAGTGCTCACCCCGTCGCTGCTGGCCGACAAGGCTCAAGGATAGCTCGCGCTTCTTTAGAGCGATGGCTATCCGTATACCGCAGCACTGGCACCACCGTTAGTCGCGGCAATCCAGGTCGGTATACGCTGCCCTGGATTGCTGCGCCCTGTGGGCTCGCAATGACGAAGTTGGGGGCGCACGCCTTACTTCGGCAGCTTGGCGGCGATCTCAGGGACGGTGGCCAGTTGCGGGCGCACGCTGTCGAGCGGGCCGACGATCACCACGTTCATGCCGTCCACGCCCAGTTCACGCTTCGCCGCCGCCTCGAAATCGGCTGCCGTCAACGCGCTGACTTTACCCACGTACGTGTTGAGATAATTCGCACCCAGCCCCAGCACGTCGAGGCTGGCGAGCGATCCGGCCAACCCGTTGCGCGACGACAATCCCAGTACGAAGTTGCCGTTCATGTAGTTCTTGATGCCCTGGACCTCTGCCGGGGTGGGCTGGCTATCCTGCATCCGCCGGATCTCCTTGAAGATCTCGGTGATCGCGGGCCCCGTCGCTTCGGAAGTAATAGCAGCTTCCTCCGTCCACGAAGCGCCCTGCACTTGCTCGGACAACGAAGCTCGGGGCGAGTAGGTGTAGCCCTTGTCCTCGCGGATGTTGCGCGTGATGCGCGAGGAGAAGTAACCGCCCAGCAGCGTGCTGGACGCCTTGATGTCGATTGCCTCGCCCGGCTTGGCGACCGGGCGTCCGATCAGCACCACCGATTGCGGCGCCCCGGTCCGGTCGATCAGCGTCACCTTGGCGGGCGGAGCAGCGGGCGCGGGAAGCTGCGTAGGCGCATTGCCGGCGGCCCAGCCGCCGAACGCCTTCTCGATCGCGACGCGCATCGTTGCCTGATCGAACCGCCCCACGACGTACAAGTGGCTGCGCGCGGCGCCGAAGTTGGCGGCGTGGAAGGCCTTGACCTCATCGAGCGTGTAGCCCTGAAGCTGCGCCGCAGTGGGAAACACCATGCCATAGGGATGGCCCGGATACAGCGCCGCCGCGAACGCCTCCGCCGCCTGCGAACCCGGCGTCGACCGGGCTATGGCAAGGTTGCGCAGCATGTCGGCGCGCACTTTCTCCAGTTCCTCCGGCTTGAAGTCCGGCCGCTGGAGCAGGTCGGCGAGCAGGCCGATCGCAGCCGGCGCGGAATCTGCCAGCACGTCGATCACGGCACTGGACGAATCAACGCCGGTGGACAGCGATAGCGAACCGCCCATTCCCGCCGCCAGCTCGGCCAGTTGCGACGCGTCCTTGCCGCCTGCGCCCTTCTGCATAACGCCGCCGGTCAAATCCGCCAGCCAGACGTTGCCGCCATCATCGATATTGCCGGTGCGGATCGTCGCCAGGATCGTCACTTTGGGCACGTTGCCGTGCTGGGCGAGCGTCACCTTCATGCCGTTAGGCAACGTGAAATCAGTCAGTTGCGGCAGCGTAAACGGCTTGGGCGCGGCTGCTGGGGGCGGGGTTTCCTTCGCCTGAGCCGGTGCGGCCAGAGCGAGCGTTGCCAGCATCGTGGTGGCGGCGAGCTTGAGCATGGTCTTCATCGCGTCGCCCTCCTTACTTGGTGGCCGGGGCCGCAGCGGCGCCGGGCTTAAGGCTGATGATCGTGCGGTTGGTCGGCCGCAGATATTCGCGCGCGGTCTTGCGGATGAGATCGGGCGTCACCGCGTCGATCTCCTTTTCCAACCGGTTTATCCGCCCCGGATCGCCATCGAACAGCGCGAAGCTGCCCAGCAGATTGACGAGACCAAAGCGGGTGGCGGAACCGACCACGTCGTACAGCTCGGATCGCGCCTTGGTCTTGGCACGCGCCAGTTCGGCGGCGCTGACCGGCTTGGTCTGCAAGTCCTTCACCACCGTGTCGATCTGCGCCAGAATCTGATCGTCGGTCACTTCGGGGCCGTGGATCAGCATCCCCGACCACAGCATCGGCCCGTTGTAGTCATAGGCATTGCCCAGCGGCCAGTTGATGCCGCCATCGACCGAACCAGCGTAGCCCTTCTGGTTGACCAGCACCCGCGTCAGCCGGCTGTCGCCGCCCTGAATCAGCATCAGATCGATCAGGCGCATCGCCGCCCATTCGGGTGTGCCCTTGGGCGGCAAGTGATAGCCCCAGGCCAGAGCTGGCTGCGGGGCCAGCTTGTCCACCTTTTCGGTGCGCTTCTCAACCGTCTGGCGCGGCTCGGAAATGTCGGGAAACTTAAGCGCGGCGCTGCGCGGGATCGGCCCGAAGTACTTCTGCGCCCAGGCCATGACTTGCGCCGGATCGACGTCTCCCGCCACCACCAGTACGGCGTTGTTGGGCGCATAGTAATCCTTGAAGAACGCCTGCACGTCGGCCAGCGTCGCCGCGTCGATTTCTTTCAGATCACCGTAAAAGTTATGCGCGTTGTACCAGTTGGTGTTCGCCGCCATTGGCAGGTCGATCCACGGGAAGCCGCCGTAAGGCTGGTTGAGGACGTTGACCTTGACCTCGTTCTTCACGACCCCTTGCTGGTTGGTCAGGTTCGCCTGGGTGATGTCGAGGCCCTTCATCCGGTCCGCTTCGGCCCAGATGAACGTCTCGGTCGTGTTGCTGGGCACGACTTCGTAATAATTGGTGAAGTCGAAGCGGGTCGAGCCGTTGAGCTGGCCGCCGTTGCTGTTCACCAGATTGATGAACTGCGCTTTGCCCAGGTTCTGCGATCCCTGAAACATCATGTGTTCGAACAAGTGGGCGAAACCGGTGCGATCCTTAGGCTCGATGCGAAAGCCGATCCCGTAATATACGCCGACCGTGGCGGTGGGCACCGAATGGTCGGGCGAGATCACGATCTTCAGGCCGTTCGCGAGCGTGTGGTACTCAACCGGCACCGACAGCGCATCGATCGCCTTCGCGGCAACCTTGGCGGGCGCCGCTTGGGCAGGCGCTCCCAGCACACTCACCATGCAAAGGGCCAGCGCCGCCGGCGATGCGGCTAGCACCGCGCCGCGCTTCAATCTGTCGCACAAAGTCATGTCGCTGAGGCTCCAAGTCCGTTGTCAGGCGGTGCCCGGTAACGCCACCGACCATGCCCATTTGGACGCCAGACTATTCGGCATGCGACAGAATACAATCCGCCTACGACAGATTGTTTTGCATGAAGTCCGTTGGTGTCAGAGATTTAACCGCCTACTGGCGGTTGGCTCGATTTCACTAGGTAGAGACCCGGAGGTCTTTAGCCGCGCGTCCCGAACAAGGCACTGCCGACGCGAACGTGGGTGGCGCCCAGCATCACCGCGGTTTCGAAGTCATCGCTCATACCCATAGACAACTGCGCCAGGCCCTGGTCCGCAGCGATCTTGGCGAGGAGGGCGAAGAACGGCGCGGCCTCGATCCCGGCAGGCGGCACGCACATCAGGCCTGCCACCGGCACTTGCGCGTCGCGGGCAAGCGCAAGCAGCGTCGGAACTTCAGTGATCGCACAGCCACCCTTCTGCTCCTCCGCACCGATGTTGACCTGCAGGAAGCACGGGACTTGACGCCCGGCCTTGTCCATCGCTTTGCCCAGCGCCGTAACGAGCGAAGGGCGGTCGAGCGAATGGATGCAATCGAACAGCGCGACGGCGTCGTCCGCCTTGTTCGATTGGAGCTGGCCGACCAGATGCAGCGACAGGCCCGGCGTCGCTTCGAGCAGTGCCGGCCACTTGGATTGCGCCTCCTGCACGCGATTTTCGCCGAACACGCGCTGGCCCTGATCGATCAGCGGTGTGATCGCATCGGCCGGATGGGTCTTGGAAATGGCGATAAGTTGGACGGCGGCGGGATCGCGACCGGCGATGCGCGCGGCTTGGGCGATCCGGTCGCGCACGGCTTCAAGAGGAGTGGCTGGCTGTTCCATGGCGCGCTGCTATAGCGATCCAGTGCCGATCCGCCAGCCGTCCCTTCCGCTTGTTTGGCTTGTCAGCGATGCGCGCAACGACGGGGGGCTGGAACGGGCACTGAGACGCTTGCCCAGGGGGTCGGGCCTGATCTTCCGGCACTACCATTTGTCGCCACCAGCCCGGCGTGCGCGGTTCAAGGCGCTGCGGCGGGTGGCTCATGCCTGTGGCCATTGGGTGGTCCTGTCCGGCTCGGCGATGCAGGCACGGCTATGGAGCGCGGACGGTGCCTATGGATCGGCAGCCGCGTTGACCAAAGGTCCGGCGACGACGCGACTGGTAACCGCCCATTCGCTACGCGACATCGCTCAGGCCAAACGCGCCGACGCGATCATGCTCTCACCCGTGTTTCCGACCCGCTCGCATCCGGGGGCAGCCCCGCTTGGGCCTGCCCGGTTCCGGCTGCTTTCGACCCATTCCCGGCTCCCTGTTATCGCGCTGGGCGGGATGACAGCGCGACGCGCCCACGCCTATGGGATTACTCGCTGGGCCGCGATCGACGGGCTGGCGACGGCGTCCACCGCAATGTTCCCGGTCTATTCTTGACGGGGAGTCCCGCCAGGCCGCATAATCGCCGCTGTAATTCACGCCGTACTTCACAAGGATTTTCCATGGCGACACGGCCCAGCCAGCCCGGGCGGCGTATAGCGAGGCCGGACTGGCGCGCAGTACTGCGGCGTTCGCTGCGACGCGCGGGCGAGCTTTCCGGCGCGCTGGTGCTGTTCGCTGCCATGGCTTTCCTGGCGTTGTCGCTGGCCAGCTATCACCAGACCGATCCGTCCGCCTCGACGGCGGCGGGCGGCGATGTGCAGAACTGGATGGGGCCTACCGGCGCCTGGACTGCTGAGCGCGCCCTGTTCCTGTTCGGCCCGGTCGCCGCGCTGTTCGTGCCGCTGCTCTACGTTTTTGCCCGCAAGCTGTGGCTGCTGGTCGAAGAAGACGACAGCGAGGTCGAGCATTCGCGGCAGCGCTGGTGGCGCCCGGTCGCGGGCCTGGCGCTGGCGATGCTGCTGATCGCGACGGTGCTTTCGCTGTGGTTCACTCAGCCCGGCGGCACCTTGCCCGCCTCGATGGGCGGCATCTCCGGCCTGCTGGGCGCCAAGGCGATCCAGGCCTTGGCCGGGCTGGCCCCGCCGCTGGCGCAGGCGTGGATCGTGCTGGCGCTGGCGCTGGTGTGCCTCGTCGTGGGCGTGTTCCTGGCTGGCCGCATCTTCGCGCTCGACTGGGGACGGCTGCTGACCTTGCCCGGTCGCCTCGGGCGCTTGCCGCGCAGCTTGCCCGCACCGGAAGCCCCGTTCGCACCCGATGCGCCTGTCCGCGACAAGGCACGGCCAGAGCCCGCCGCCCGCACTCCCGAAAGCGCCCCCGCGCCGACCGCGGACAAGCCGCGCAAGGCGCCGGAGATTTCCGATCCCAGGACCAGTGCCATCCCCGCGCAACTGGGTCCGGGCAGTCGCCAGAAGGACATGTTCGACAAGTACGAACTGCCCGGCCTCGATCTTCTGGATGATCCGCTTCCCAACTCCCAGCCCAAGATCGACAAGCTCAGCCTCGAGCGCAACGCGCGACTGCTGGAAACCGTGCTCGACGACTTCAACGTCAAGGGCGAGATCACGGCAGTTCGCACCGGCCCGGTGGTGACCATGTACGAGTTGGAGCCGGCAGCAGGCATCAAGGCCAGCCGCGTGATCGGCCTGGCCGACGATATCGCCCGCAACATGAGCGCGATTTCGGCGCGCGTCTCGTCTATCCCCGGACGCACCGTCATGGGCATCGAATTGCCCAACGCCGATCGGCAGATGGTGTCGTTCAAGGAGATGGTAGCGTCCGAAGCCTTCGCCCATCACAAGGGTATGCTCCCGATCATCCTGGGCAAGGACATCGCTGGCGAGCCGGTGGTGGCCGACTTGGCGACGATGCCGCACTTGCTGGTCGCAGGCACCACCGGGTCGGGTAAGTCCGTCGGCCTCAACTGCATCCTGCTGTCGCTGCTGTATCGGCGCACGCCGGCGCAGTGCCGGCTGATCCTGGTCGATCCCAAGGTGCTGGAACTCAAGAGCTACGACGACATCCCGCACTTGCTGTCGCCAGTGGTGACAGAGCCGCCCAAGGCAGTGCGCGCGCTCAAGTGGGCGGTCGAGGAGATGGAGCGCCGCTATCGCCAGATGAGCGAGATTTCGGTGCGTAACCTGGCGGGTTTCAACGATAAAGTCCGCGCCGCCGCTGCGAAGGGCAAGCCGCTGGGGCGGCGTATCCAGATCGGTTTCGATCCCGATACCGGCGAGGAGCTGTATGAAGATCGCCAGCTCGATTACGAGGCGCTGCCCCAGATCGTCCTGATTGTCGACGAATTGGCCGACCTCATGGTGACCGTCGGCAAGGAAATCGAAGTGCTGATCCAGCGGCTTTCGCAAAAGAGCCGCGCTGCCGGCATCCACCTTATCATGGCGACGCAGCGCCCTTCGGTGGACGTCATCACCGGCGTCATCAAAGCCAACCTGCCGACGCGTATTTCCTTCGCGGTCACCAGCCGGATCGACAGTCGGACCATCCTGGGCGAGCAAGGCGCCGAGCAACTGCTGGGCAAGGGCGACATGCTCTACAAGCCCGCAACCGACCCAATTCGGCGGGTTCACGGGCCTTTCGTGTCCGATGAAGAGGTCGAGCATGTCGCCGATTATTGGCGCGGACAAGGCAAGCCGAGCTATGTCGATGCGGTGACCGAAGAGCCGGAAGGCGGCTCGTTCGGGTTCGACGATCTCGATGCCACGGCTTCCGATCAGCCGGACGAGCGCAAGTATCGGCAGGTCTGCCAACTGGTGTTCGAAAACCAGAAAGTCTCGGTTTCCTGGCTCCAGCGGCAGATGGGGGTGGGGTATAACACGGCTGCCAAGTGGGTGGAGCGGATGGAGCAGGACGGCTACGTCGGCCCTGCCAACCATGTCGGTCGGCGCGACATCTATCGCGACGAGAACGGCAGCCCGCTGTAGGCCGCTGCGATACAGTGTCGATAACGTGCGCATAAGGTGCGGTTAAGCCCGATCAGGCCACCGCGCGCACCCCGTTCCGACCACTGCGCTTCAAGGCGTGAAGCGCGGAATAGGCCAATTGCAGCACGGCGTCGGGTGAAATGCCGGGTCGGTACTCCGCCAGCCCGCAACTGATCGAGGCCAGCACTGACACCGATCCGTCGGTAAAGACCGGTGCCGAACGCACTTCATCGACCATGCGCTCGCACACGGCGCGCGCGGTTTCCAGATCGCAGCGCAGCAGGACGGCGAACTCGTCTCCGCCGACGCGCGCCAGCACATCCTCGTCGCGAGTCACTGCCTTGAGCCGCTTGCAAATCTCGATCAGCACCGCATCGCCGATCGCATGGCCGTGGGCGTCGTTGATGGACTTGAAGCGATCGATATCGATCAACGCCAGCGTGGCCTGCCGCCCGCCATCGCCGAAAGAGGCGTGCAAGTGCTTGCGAAAGCCTGGGCTGTCGACGAGGCCGGTCAATCCGTCGCGCTGGAGATGCGAAAGCAGCACGACTTCCTGGACCTTGCGCCGCGTGAGGTCGCGCAGCGCCACGACTGTTCCGCAGGAAATTCCGTTGCGACGCACCAGGCCGACCGACGCTTCGAGCGTGAGAGCGGGACGCAACACGGGCGAGAATTCGAACACCGCGCGCCGACCGGCAAGCCCGCCTTGCGCCAGCAGTTCGGAAGCGACGTCGCCCGCGCGCAGCGCCAGCGCGTCCAGCGAGCGGCCGATCATCGCCTCGGGTTCGACGCCCAGATAGCTCTTCAACGGCCCTTGCGCCCATTGGCAGATGCCGACCGAATTATAACCCAGAAGGCCCTGGGGCGAATGCGCCGTTATCAGCCCCAACGCTTCCTCGCACTCGGCCAAGCGCACAAGCACTTCCGAGCGCGAAGATACCGCCGTCGCCACCGGCAGCGTCGTTACCAGCATGATCACAAGGTAAAACTGGAAAAAATACTGTTGAACGGCGGCATCCCCGCCGATCACCCAGATCGGATGGTATAGGAACATCGCAGCGCTGCCGGCCACCCCTACCACCATCACCGCCAGGATGGTGCCCAGCCGCCCGATTCGGAAGGCGATAAGCACTACGCTGGTCATCGGCAGGAACAGCAGCGGCAGGCTGTGCTGGCCGAACACCGCCACCGTCACCACCAAATTGACCACTTGCAGCGCCACGGCCTGGATGTTTTCCACGCGCGATCGCGACCGGAACAGCTTGAGGTAACTGCTGTTCAGCACCGCCATGGCGAACGGCGTGACGATCAGGAGACCCAGCGCCACGCTGAGATACCAGCGCACGAACGAGGGCACCAAGGGCTGCGCATAGTTCCACGCGCTCAGCCCCGCGCCGATCGCCGCCGCCGCCGCTGGCGTGACGATACCGGCGTAAAGCACGAAGCGCAGCACCGTGGGCACATCCGCCAGCAGATCGTCGGCGGGCCGTTTTCGCGTGATCAGCCAGGCCGCCAGGCACGTCTGCGTCATGTTGATCGCGCCGTAGAAGATCAGCCCCGGCGCCCAGTCCCGCGTAAGCGCGTTGGCCAGGAAATTGCCCATCCAGCCCGCCGCCAGGATCGCCCCCCAGTGATTCCGGGGATTGCGCAGCAGCAGCGCCAGGATCAGCGCATCGGCGGGCCACATGGTCGCCATGTTACGGCCATCGGTGGTGAGATGAATGGTCGTCGCAGCCAGCACAAAGTAGCCGACGACTGCGATGATCGCCTGGTCGATCTGCTTCTCAAACGAAGCTTGGATGGCAGCAGGCTGCGCAGTCATGTGCACCTTTTACCACAGCGTTGGTTAATGGCCCGTTTCATTCGCGGTGAGGCTGCGATGAACTGCGGTTCAGTCCGCCTGTCGGTAAGCGGCGCGCATCAGCAAACGCCGGGTTGGATATCGTCTTTCAAAAGCAAGGCATGGCCAAGGTGGACTGGAAGGACCTTTCGGCGGCATTCTACTCGGAAGTTTCGAACTGACTGGGGCTCGCCATCAAGGTTTATAAAGATGTCCTCATCGGCTTCGAACGCGATCCACGGGCTTCGAGCGGTAATCTTGAAACTCTCCACGGTGCCCGCGCCGTCCTGCAGGTAACGGCCAACGGCATCCAGCCTTGCCTCCGGGTTCAATTCCGGAAGGATCATCAGATCCAGTTCGCCATCATCCAGCAAGGCTTCGGGGCAAAGCGGGATGCCACCGCCTGCCTGCCTGCCATTACCGATGGCGAACGAGAGAAACGATCCCTCCCAGGAGAAATCTTGGGCTGTGAAGCGGCCTTTGCATGCCGCCAGTTCTCTTGCGCGCCTCAGGCCGGTCAGGACATAGGCAAATCCACCGAGCGCACGTTTCAGGGCAGGATCGGTTTCTGCCGTGACCCGCGACCCGAAACCGCCCGTCACCAGATTGACGAAAGGGCAGCCATCAAGAACGCCCATGTCGATCCAGTGTGCCGGCGAGGCAAGGGGCAAGCGCAAGGCCGCCGTCAGGTCGTCTACGGGTATGCCTATCGAACGCGCGAAATCATTGGCCGTACCAAGCGGCAGGACACCGAACGAACACTGCCCCAAGGAGCCTGCCGCCAGGGCGGCGGCGAATACTGCACTCACCGTGCCATCGCCGCCGCCGGCGACGATACGATCCACCCGGCCCTGGCGCGCCTCCGTCACAGCCTGCTGCGCGAAACGCGCGGCATCGCCGCTTTCCCATGTGACGCGAACCTCCACGTGATGCCCATCGGCCCGAACCGCCCGTACCGCGTCGCGGACCTGCTGGTTCTCTGCGGCCTTGCCGTTAAGGATGAGCAGCACGTTCAATCCAGGAGCGGCGTCCACGCCGGTGTTCATGGTCAGTCCTTTAACCGCGTCCACTGCTGAGACTTGCATCCGATCCGCCCGAGCAGGCACCCGCTTCCGACGATGGTGTCCTCATCAATCACGGTGACAGTTCCCGAAAAGGTTTTGCCCATATCCGGCACAAACACTTTGCCGCGCCAGACGCCCGGCTTCTCCATCACAAAATCCTTAAAAAGCCGGCTCCCGATCAAGGGCTCCGAGCTGCCCTTGCGCGCATCAGCCTGTGCCTTTTCGGTCGCCCAGACCACCACGCCGCACATGCGCGTGCCGCAGCGTTCCGACTGGATATGAACCGTGTTCTTCGGATTTTTCCATATCCCGAACGATTTGTCAGCCGACTCTGCGGCAACTTGCGATGGCATCGTTGCCAACGCAGCAAGGATTAAAACCAGTCGTTTCACGCTTGAGTTCTCCGAGGGTCTATTTCTGCCAGGTGAGGCGTTCGGCCCCAAACGAGCATGACTGACGAGATTGACGACGGCATTGTAGCGAGCGAACAATTCTCGATCCAGAGGGTCGAAGGGATGGTCGATCCGTGCTGTCACCCCGCCATCGGTCTCATGCGCGATCTTTGCATCGGCGAGAAATGACCGCAATCGACGGACGGGGAAATTCAAACTCACCCACCACAGCGTCCCCAAACCCCACCGCCGCCACCGCGCCATCACTGCGCCCAAGTTCCTTTCGCCCTCCCCTTGGTTCGCCGCGCCGCATCGCCTAAAGGGGGGTGACTCCCGCCCCACGAACGATCCCCGAAAGGTGCTGATGGAAGAGCATAGCCAGGCATTCCTGCTGCGCGACGGTTTCCTGCTGTTGGGGACCGCGCTGGCTTTCGTGCTGCTGTTCCGGCGGCTGGGGCTGGGTGCGACCTTGGGCTATCTGCTTTCAGGCGCGATCCTGGGGCCGTATGCGCTGGGGCTGGTCGGCGATCCCGAAAGCAAGATGGGGATCGCCGAGCTGGGCATCACCTTGCTGCTGTTCATCGTCGGACTGGAACTGGCGCCGCGCCGCTTGTGGCGGATGCGGCATGAGATCTTTGGCCTGGGCTTTCTGCAAGTGGCGTTGTGCGGGCTGGCGGTCTCGGGCGTAATCTATCTGTTTACCGGGTTCAGCGCCGCTGCCTCGTTGGCGCTGGGCCTGCCGCTCGGGCTGTCCTCGACCGCGCAGGTCTTGCCGATGCTGCAAAGCGCCGGGCGGTTGCACACCCCATTCGGCGAGCGCTCGTTCGCGATCCTGCTGTTCCAGGATTTGTCGATCATCCCGCTGATCACGATCGTGGCGGCGATGAACCGTAATCCGCACCTGACTGCAGGGCCTCCGGGCTGGGTGCTGGCGCTGGAAACCGGAGCGGCGATCCTGGGCCTGATCCTGGCGGGGCGCTTCCTGATCCGCCCGCTGTTCCGCCTGATCGGCAACCTGGGCGAGCGCGAGATGTTCGTGGTCGCCGCGCTGTTCACCGTGATCGCCTCGGCGGCGCTGATGGAGGCGCTGGGGCTGTCCACCGCGCTAGGTGCGTTCATCGCCGGGGTGATGCTGGCCGATTCGCCCTATCGGCACGAGCTGGAGGCCGATGTGGAACCGTTCCGCTCGATCCTGCTCGGCTTGTTCTTCATGTCGGTGGGGATGATGCTGGACTTGTCCGCCATCGCCAAGCAGCCGCTGTTCGTGCTGGCCATGGCAGTGGCGCTGATCGCCACCAAAGCGGGCATCGTCTTCCTGCTGGGCCTGGGCGCGAAGATGCCGTGGCGCTCTGCCCTAGCGCTGGGCCTGCTGCTGAGCCAGGGGGGCGAATTCGGCTTCGTGCTGTTCGCGCAGGCGCAAGACGCGTGGCTGATCAGCCCGCAGGCATCCAGCCTGTTCGGCGCGGTCGTCACCTTGTCGATGGTCAGCACGCCGTTCCTGATGATGGCGACCCGCCGCATCCGCGAAACGCCCGCGCCCAACAAGCAGGACGAACCCGACGGTCCCGAGGACGATGGCGCCAACGCTATCATCGTGGGCTATGGCCGCTTCGGGCAGACGGTGGCGCAGATGCTGATCGCCGCCGACATCCCGGTTACCCTGATCGACACCGACATCGAGATGATCGAAATCGCCGGCGGCTTTGGCGCCAAGGTCTATTTCGGGGACGGCACCCGCATCGACTTGCTGCGCCAGGCCGGAGCCAACGATGCCGAGCTGATCGCGTTCTGCATCGATGGCGACCAATTGACCGAAGAGTTCCTCCACGCCGTCCACCAGGCGTTCCCCAACGCGCACATCCACGCCCGCGTGTTCGACCGGCGCACCCTGATCAAGCTCAAGGACGCGCCGGTGCGTTCGTTCGCGCGTGAGGTGCTGGAATCCGCGGTGGCGATGGCGCGCCGGTCGCTCGACGGGCTGGGCCTGAGCCTGAGCGAGATCGACCGGGCCGAGAACACCTTCCGCGCCCGCGATCGCGAGCGGCTGTCGTTGCAGGAAGCAGGCGACATGGCGTCCGGGCGCGAGCAGATTTTGACGCAAGCCTCGCGAGAGCCTCGCACCAGCTCTTGAGCTGTGCATGAGGCGGGTTGCAACATAGCCCCGGCTGGAGTGTAGTCTCTCCCATCAGGGCTGTTGGCCCACGGAGAGACAGAATGCGCGTTGGTACCGTCAAGGAAATCAAGAACCACGAATATCGCGTCGGCCTGGCGCCGGAAAGCGCCCGCGAGCTGGCCTCGCACGGGCACGAAGTCTGGGTCGAGCGCGGCGCAGGCCTGGGCATCGGCGCCAGCGACCAGGACTATGTCGAGGCCGGCGCCACGCTGGTCGACGATGCCGCCACGATCTTCGCCCAGTGCGAAATGGTGGTGAAGGTCAAAGAGCCGCAAGCCGCCGAGCGCGCGATGCTGCGCGAGGGGCAAATCCTTTACACCTACCTCCACTTGGCCCCCGATCCCGAGCAGACCGCCGATCTGCTGAAGTCCGGTGTCACCGCCATCGCCTACGAGACGGTGACGGGTCCGGGCGGCTCGTTGCCGCTGCTCAAGCCGATGAGCCAGGTGGCTGGGCGCATGAGCATCCAGGCCGGGGCGACCGCGCTGGAAAAGGCGCACGGCGGGCGCGGGGTGCTGCTGGGCGGGGTTCCCGGCGTGCTACCCGGACGCGTACTGGTGTTGGGCGGCGGCGTCGTCGGCTTCAACGCGGCGCAGATGGCGGTGGGCCTGGGCGCGGACGTGACGATCCTGGATCGCAGCCCCGAAGTGCTCGAACGCCTGGGCATCCACTTCGAAAGCCGCGCCAAGACGTGTTTCGCCAACGCCAGCAACGTCCGCCAGATGCTGTGCGAAGCGGATCTCGTGATCGGCGCTGTCCTCGTCCCCGGCGCGGCGGCGCCCAAGCTCGTCACCCGCGAGATGCTGGGCGGCATGAAGCCCGGCGCGGTGCTGGTCGATGTCGCCATCGACCAAGGCGGCTGCTTCGAGACCAGCCGGGCGACCACCCACGCCGACCCGACCTTCGTGGTCGACGGCATCGTCCACTACTGCGTCGCCAACATGCCCGGTGCGGTGGCGCGCACCAGCACGTATGCGCTCAACAACGTGACCCTGCCCCATGCGCTGGCGATCGCCGACCGAGGCTGGAAGGCAGCGCTCAAGGCCGATCCGCACCTGGCGAACGGCCTCAACGTCCACGCCGGCAAGCTGACGTACGAAGCCGTCGCCCGCGAACTGGGCTATGACTACGTACCGGTGGCCGAGGTGCTGGCCTGATCGGTATTGGCCTGATCGACATAGAAGGGTGCTGCCACGTCCGGCGGCACCCGCGCCAGCCGGCCCGTGGCGATCTCCACCATCGCCCAGGTGGTGCGGGCCGAGACGATCACTTTGCCCGCCGCGTTGCGGAAATCGACGCGGCGGTCGAACCGGGCACCGCTGGGCGGACCGGGGATAAAGGTCTCACCCGTCACGCTTTCGCCTTCGCGGATGTTACCGCGATAGTCGATCTCGTGCCGGGTCACGACCCAGGCGTAGCGGGCCTGATGCTCGGGCGCGGCGACGGCTTCCCAGTGCGCCGTCGCCATCGCTTCCATCCAGCGCACCCAGACCGCATTGTTGACGTGGCCCATGACGTCGATGTCATCGGCCCGCGCCGTGAAGGTCAGGGTGAGCTGCGGGCTCACCCCTCGACGCCGAGCTGCCACAGGATGAAGGCGAATTCCTCCGCCGTCTCCTTCAGGCTTTCGAACCGGCCCGACTTGCCGCCGTGCCCTGCGCCCATGTTGGTCTTGAGCAGCAGTTCGTTATCGTCGGTCTTCAGTTCGCGCAGCTTGGCGACCCACTTGGCCGGTTCCCAATACGTCACGCGCGGATCGTTGAGGCCGGCGGTGACGAGCAGCGGCGGATAGGCTTGCGCCGTCACTTGATCGTAAGGGCTGTAGCTGCGGATCAGTTCGAACGCGGCCTGGTCCTCGATCGGGTTGCCCCATTCGGGCCATTCGCCCGGCGTCAGCGGCAGGCTGTCATCCAGCATGGTGCACAGCACGTCCACGAACGGCACATGCGCCACCACCGCGCCGAACAGTTCAGGGTCAGAATTGATGACCGCGCCCATCAGCTCGCCGCCCGCCGAACCGCCCGAGATCGAGATGCGCCCACTTTGCGTGAACCCACGCTCGACCAGGCCCTTGGCGACATCGACGAAGTCGTTGAAGGTGTTGTTGCGGCGCTCCAGCTTGCCCGCCTTGTACCACGCGCGGCCCAGATCGTCGCCGCCGCGGATATGGGCGATGGCATATGCGAACCCGCGATCGACCAAGCTGAGCCGGGTGGTGGAGAACCCCGGATCGATCGACATGCCATAAGCGCCGTAGCCGTACAGATGCAGCGGCCCCGCGCCCACGCGGTCGCGGCGGTAGACCACCGAAACCGGAATCGCGGTGCCATCGCGCGCGGTGATTTCCAGCCGCTCCGTGGCGTAAAGCGACGCATCGTAGCCTGAGGGGATTTCCTGCACCTTGAGCAGTTCCAGCCCGCGCCCGGCCACTTCGTAGTCATAGACCGACGACGGGCTGACCATCGATTCGTACGTCAGCCGCAGCTTTTCCATGTGCCATTCGGGGTTGTTCGCCAGCCCTGCCGAATAGCTTGCTTCGGGAAACGCGATCGGCTCGATCCGCGCGGGATCGTCGTAATAGCGCACCTCGATCTGGTCGAGCCCGGCGCGGCGGCCCTCGATCACGTAGAAGTCGCGGAACAAGTCGAACCCGGTCAGGTAGAACGCGTCCGTCCCCTCGATCAGCGTCGTCCATTCACCCGGATTTGACAAGGGCGCGGTGGCGAGGCGGAAGTTCTCGTGGGTGTCGTTGGTGTGGATATACAGGACGTCGTCGCGCTCATCGACGTCGTATTCCACGCCCTTGCTGCGCGGCTTGACCAGGATCTGCTCGCCCAGCGGATCGGCGGCAGGGACCATGCGGATTTCGCTGGTCTCGTGGTCGCTCGATCCGATCAGCAGCCACTTCTCGTTCGACGATAGCGACGAGCCGACCCGGAAACCCTCGTCATCCTCGTGGTACAATTCGATGTCGTCTGCCACCGGCTGGCCCAGCCAGTGCAGCCGCGCGTTGTCGGTGCGCCATTGTTCGTTGGCCAGCGAATAGACCAGCCCTTTGTCGCCCGCGACCCAGATCAGGCCGGACAACGTGCCGGGAATCTCGTCGGGCAGCAGTTCGCCTGTGGTCAGATCCTTGATCCGCGCCGTGAAGCGCTCCGAACCATTGTCGTCCACCGAATACGCCAGCAGCTTGCCGTCGGTGGTAGTGGAGATCGCGCCCAGGCGGAAGTATTCCTTGCCCTCGGCCAGTTCCACTTCGTCCAGCATCAGTTCGTCCGGGCCGCCGGCCACGGGCTTGCGCCACCACTTCTTGTACTCGGCCCCGTCCTCGAACTCGATCCAGTAGAGGTAGTCGCCGTCCTTCTGCGGCACCGACTTGTCGGCTTCCTTGATCCGCCCGCGCATTTCCACGAACAGCGCGTCGATCTTGTCCTTCTGGCCGGCCATGCGATGTTCGAACCACTGGTTCTCCGCCGCCAGGTGATCGAGCACCGCCTTGTCGGTCACTTGCGGATAACCGGCGTCGCGCAGCCAGGCGTAATCGTCGGTTACGGTGATGCCGTGGTGGGTGAAGCTGTGCGGCTGCTTCGCCGCTTGCGGAGGACCGATAAGGGTCTGGGTGGAATCTGCCATCGGACCCATCTATGTTCGGTGCATGACACCCGCAAGCCGGATACCTCGATCATGCTGATGAATACCCACGAAGCGCGCCTCGATGCCCTGCGCGGCGAGCTGAAAACCCGCGGTCTCGACGGTTTCGTCGTCCCGATCTCGGACGAGCACATGAGCGAATACGTGGGCGCGTATGCCCAGCGACTCGCGTGGCTGACAGGCTTTGGCGGATCGGCGGGCACCGCGATCGTACTGACCGACGCCGCGCGCTCGCCTGCCGCCGCGATCCTGGTCGATGGCCGCTACACGCTGCAAGTACGCGAACAAGTCGACGCGCGGCTCTATGCCTACGAAAACGTGCCCGCCACCAGCATCGGCGCATGGTTGGCGCAGCACGCACCCCAGGGCGCCAAGATCGGCTACGACGCCTGGCTGCATGGATCGAAATGGGCCACAGGCGTCGCCAAGGCGCTGGCGGCCAAGGGCGGTACGCTCGTCGCGGTAGAGGGCAACCCGATCGACGCAGTGTGGCAGGACCAGCCCGCCCCCTCGCCTGCCCCCGCGATCGTCCACCCCGACAAGTTCACCGGGCAGGCAAGCGAGGCCAAGCGCGCCGCCGTTTCCGAATGGCTGAGCGCCAAGGGCCTCGATGCCACCGTGATTACCGCGCTCGATTCGATCGCGTGGCTGCTCAACGTTCGCGGCAGCGACGTCGATCGCACCCCGGTGGCGCTCAGCTATGTCATTGCCCATGCCGATGGCACGGCTGACTGGTTCATCGCCGACGAGAAGGTGACGCCCGAACTTCGCGTACACCTGGGCAATGCCGTGCGCATTCGCCCGCGCGGTGCGTTCGTTGCAGGCCTTGGCGAACTGGCGGGCAAGCGCGTCGCGGTCGATCCCGAGCGCGCGGTCGCTGGAATCTTCGAAGCGCTCAAGGGCGCGGGCGCGGCGATCGTGGAGGAGCGCGACCCCACGGTGCTGCCCAAGGCGCTCAAGAACCCGATCGAGCAGGCCGGCCATCGCGCCGCGCAGGCCCGTGACGGCGCGGCGGTGTCGCGCTTCCTGCACTGGCTGTCGATCGAAGCGCCCAAGGGCACCGTCACCGAACTGAGCGCGGCGGACAAGCTGCACGACTTCCGCCGTGAAGGCGGCGACCTGCGCGATCTATCGTTCGACACCATCTCGGGCGCCGGGCCGAACGGGGCGATGATGCACTACCGCGTCTCGGAAGAGACCAACCGCACGCTGGAGCCGAACTCGGTCTACCTCGTCGATTCGGGCGGGCAGTACCCGGATGGCACCACCGACATCACCCGCACCGTCTGGGTCGCCAGCCCGAACGGCGCCGGGATCGGCCCAAGCGGCGAAGTGAAGGACCGCTTCACCCGCGTCCTCAAGGGCCACATCGCGCTCGCCACGGCGGTCTTCCCCAGCGGCACCGCCGGCAGCCAGCTTGACGTGCTGGCGCGTCATGCCTTGTGGCAGGCGGGCGTCGATTACGCCCACGGGACCGGCCACGGCGTCGGCAGCTTCCTGGCGGTCCACGAAGGGCCGCAGCGCATCGCCAAGCCCAGCGGCGGCCAGGCCGGAACCGACCAGCCGCTGCTGGCGGGCATGTTCCTGTCTAACGAGCCAGGCTATTACAAGACCGGCGAATACGGCATCCGCATCGAGAATCTGGTGCTGGTCGAACCGCGCGCGATCGCCGGCGCGGAAGGCGATTACCTCGGCTTCGAGACGCTGACCCACGTCCCGATTGATCGCCGGATGATCGACACCGCGCTGCTGACGCCTGCCGAGACCGCATGGCTGGATGCCTATCACGCCCGCGTCCTCGAACTGATCGGCCCGCAACTGGAAGGCGAGGCGAAGGACTGGCTCGAAGCGCAGTGCCGGCCCGTCCTGAATCCAATACTATGACCGCGCCCGACCTTCGCGCCTGTCCTATCCACCTCGGTTTGGGGGCGAAGGCGCTGGCGCAGCCGCCTTTCACCGGGATGGACTGGTACGAAGCCTATGCCGCGCGCACCGCGGCGGACGGCGCCGAAGGTCGGCTGGTCAGCTTGTACGATTTCTCCGACAACTGGACCGCGTGGGAAATGCATCCGACCGGCGACGAAGTGGTGGTGTGCCTGGCGGGCGAGATGACGCTGATCCAGGAATCGCCCGGCGGCGCGTTTCATTCCCAGCCATTGGCGGCGGGGCAATATGCCATCAATCCCGCTGGAACCTGGCACACCGCCGATGTCGAGCAAACAGCGACTGCTTTGTTCATTACTGCCGGCCAAGGCACGCAGCACCGTCCAAGATAGCCCCGCTGGTCGTACACTACTTGTACTAGCCGGGCGGCCAATGATGACAATTGGCGACAATAATCACTCGCGCCGGGATAGTTGCGCGACAAGCTGGGCCTAAACCCGACATCAGAGAGCCTCGGGGCGGACCTCCCCCTCCATTCACCCGTCCGGTGGCTCTCGTCCTCTTTTTTGTCAGGGTGCGAGACGATGCAGGCGAATTTCGAGAACCCGGAAGGTTCGATGAAGAATTTCATCATGCAAGTGGTGATGGCCGGTTCCGGCACGGTGTTGTTGTTCAGTGGTATCGCTGCGGCGGCAGCAGCCCCAGACCCCCGCAACACCGATCGGGAAAACGCCGCGTACAGCCGGGGCATCACTCGTGCCCAAGCTGACGACCGCGCTGCCGAGGCCTTCGCGGCGTTCGACGTCAACCATGATGGCAAGATCGATGCCAGCGACATCGCCATCGCCGAGGCCAAGCAGCGCGATGCCCGCTTCGATCGGCTGGACACCAACAAGGACGGCGAGATCTCGCGCGCCGAATACGATGCGGCCGCGCAGCCCCACGCTCGAACGATGCGAACGGGTTTCGAACGCGTGTTCGGCTCGGCCTTCCAGCCTCGGCACGCGGGCGGCATGGTGGCCCTTTCCCGGTTCGTGGGCACCGACAAGGATGCCCCGATCACCAAGGCGCAATTCATGGCCGCAGTCGACAAGCGCTTCGAAAAGATGGACGTCGATCACGACGGTAAACTCACCCGCGCGGACTGGCAGGCAACGCGCGCGGCCCGACACGCGAATATCGATAGCTGACAAGTAGGTGGCGAACTGACAGTAAGTTCGCCTCCATGGGGGACGAACGCAAAAACATGAATGATTCCACCGCGCCCAAGCTGCTCCTTGTCGACGATGAAGCGGCTCTGCGCGAACCACTGGCCGAATATCTGGCGCGCCAGGGGTTCGAAGTCTCGCAATGCTCCAGCGCGGCAGACGCACGCAACCGCCTGCGCGAGGCGCAGCATGAAAGCCGCTTCGACCTCGTCCTGCTCGACATCATGATGCCGGGCGAGGACGGGCTGTCGTTGTGCCGCCACCTGGTGGAAGCGCAGGACCTGCCGGTGATCTTTCTCACCGCGCGGGGCGAGGCGACCGACCGGATCGTCGGGCTGGAGATCGGCGCCGACGATTACGTGGTCAAGCCGTTCGAGCCGCGCGAGCTGGTGGCGCGCATCCGCAGCGTGTTGCGCCGCGCTTTGCGCAGCACCCTGCCGGCATCGGGCGAGGAGGAAGCGCTGGTCTTCGAAGGCTGGCATCTCGATCCGCTCAAGCGCCGGCTGACCGATCCCGAAGGCGCGCTGGTCGCGATCTCCTCAGTCGAGTTCCGATTGCTGATGGCTTTCCTCGAACACCCGCGACAAGTGCTCAACCGCGACCGGCTGCTCGACATGGTTCAGGGCCGAGAGGCCCACTTGTTCGACCGCGCCGTGGACAACCAGGTCAGCCGACTGCGCCGCAAGGTGGAAGTCGACAGCCGCAACCCGCAGATCATCCAGACCGTGTGGGGCGGCGGCTACATGCTCGCCGCCGACGTCAAGCGCGTGCCGTTGGACGGTTGATGGCGTTGTCCTCCCTTCATTTTAGGCCGCGCAGCCTGATGGGCCAGATGCTGCTGGCGGTCGCCGCCGCGCTGCTGCTGGTGCAGGGCCTGAGCGCCATTCTCATTTATCGCGCCCAGCTCGAAAGCTACGAGACCGGCATGCTCAACAGCGCGGCCTTTCGCCTGGTGACGCAAGTGCGCGGCAGCGGCAAACTTCCCGGCCTCGGCCGTCCGGAACGCGCGCCCTTCGGCGGCCCGCCGCCGCGCGGCTTCCCGATGGAAAAGCGCACCGACAGTCCGCTGCGCCCCGGCGAGCAGCGCGATACCGGTTCCGAAGACCGCATCCGGCGCATCCTCGTCGAACAATCGTTCCCCGTATCGGACCTCGTGATCGTCCATCGCACGGTCGCTGCCGATGCGTTCGCACGCGCGCGCGTTCTCGAACGCCGTCAACAGCAGGCCCAAGACCCCCGGCCCGACGATCAGATGGTGCCCGGACCGCTGAGCGACCACTTGCTGGTGGTGGGCGTGCGATCGCGTCCGGGAAGCGACTGGATGGTGGCGCGCATGCGCTCGCCCCGCGCGATCAACATCCTGCTGGGGCCGCTGATGCTCCAGACAGTGGTGATCTACATCTTCCTGATCGGCGCGGTCGCGCTGATCCTGCGGCGCATCACTCGCCCGCTGGCCGCGCTGACCGCGCGTGTCGAGCAATTCGCGGTGTCGCCCGGCTCCGTTGGCCAGCTCGCGCCGAGTGGACCCGAAGACATGCAGCGCCTGGTCGAGGCGCACAACGCGATGGAAGCGCGCATCGTCGGCATGCTCCACGAAAAGGACGTGATGCTCGGCGCGATCGGTCACGATCTCAAGACCCCGCTTTCGGCGCTGCGCGTCCGCATCGAATCGGTGGAGGACGATGCCGAACGCGCGAAGATGGCGCGCACCATCGAAGACATCGTCCGCACGCTGGACGATATCCTCTCGCTCGCCCGCGTCGGTCGGCCCAGCGATCCGCTCGAACGCACCGAACTGTCGGCGTTGGTCAGTTCGGTGGTCGAGGAATACGAGGACATGGGCGACCCGGTGGAACTGGGCGACAGCCAGCGCCTGGTGCTGGAACTGCGCGCGACGTGGATGCGCCGGGCGCTGCGCAACCTCATCAGCAATGCCTTGCGCTATGGCGACCGCGCCCGCGTGTCGCTGGTACGCGAAGGCAAGCGCGCGGTGATCCGTATCGAGGACGACGGACCCGGCATCCCCGAAGACAGCATCCAGGACATGATGAACCCGTTCACCCGCGGCGACCCCTCGCGCAATTCCTCCACCGGCGGCGCCGGGCTGGGCCTGGCACTGGCGCGCGCCATCGCCGAGCAGCACGGCGGCCAACTGATCCTCGCCAACCGGCGCGACGCCGGCGGCGCGGTGGAGGGCCTGACCGCGCGGCTGGAACTGCCGGTCTAATAGATGTTCGTCGTCGCGGGCCGCCGAAGGCGGTGCGGCGATCCCAGGCGGTTTATGCTGCCCTGGATTGCTTCGCTGCGCTCGCAATGACGAAGGAGGGGGAGCGTGGTTGCGGCTATAACCCCACGATTTTCAAATACT
Source organism: Novosphingobium sp. Rr 2-17 (assembly GCF_000272475.1). Lineage (GTDB taxonomy): Bacteria > Pseudomonadota > Alphaproteobacteria > Sphingomonadales > Sphingomonadaceae > Novosphingobium. The sequence continues at coordinate 30,770 of NZ_AKFJ01000081.1, read as the reverse complement.
TTTCGTCATTGCGAGCGCAGCGAAGCAATCCAGGGCGTCACAACACCCTCCCATGTTCCGTCACCCACACCTCAGTTGGATGACGAAGGGCGGCACCACAACACTCCCGTTGCCCCCACCACCGCCCTCAGCGCATCAACCCGCCAATCAGGTTGCGCGCGAAGCGGCCCAGGCCTGGAAAGCCCATCGCCCGGCCCAGCGAATCGCCGATCGCCCCGGCTGCCGCGCTGGCAGCGGAAGCACCGGGATTGGCGCGGCTGGTCTTGCCTTGCATCTTCTGCGCCAGGATCGAGCCGGCACTGCCGGCCGCGGCGCCCGCCGCCGCTTTCACTACCTTGCCGCCAATGCCGTCCCACAAGCCGGGGCTCTTGCGCTCCTGCCTGGCGACTTGCTCCTGGCCTTGCTCTTGAACCTGTTGCGCAGTGGCGGCGGCATCAGCGGCCTTGGCTTCCAACACTTCGTGCGCGCTCTCGCGATCGACGCGGGTTTCGTACTTGCCCGCCACCGGACTGATCGACTGGACGATCGCGCGCTCCTTGGCGTCCACCGGCCCCAGGCGTGAGCGCGGCGGCGCGATCAGGGTGCGCTGAACCACGCCGGGGGCACCATCGTCGTCGAGGGTGGAGACCAGCGCCTCGCCCACTTTCAGCTCGGTGATCGCGGTTTCGACATCCAGTTCCTTGTTGATGCGGAAGGTCTCAGCGGCAGCGCGGATCGCCTTCTGATCGCGCGGGGTGAAGGCGCGCAGCGCGTGCTGCACCCGATTGCCCAACTGGCCGCCGATCTTCTCGGGGATGTCGATCGGGTTCTGCGTCACGAAATAGACGCCCACGCCTTTGGAGCGGACCAAGCGCACCACTTGCTCCACTTTGTCCTGCAGCGCCTTGGAGGCATCGTCGAACAGCAAGTGCGCCTCGTCGAAGAAGAACACGAGCTTGGGCTTATCGGGATCGCCGACTTCGGGCAGCACTTCGAACAATTCGGACAGCAGCCACAGCAGGAAAGTGGCGTACAGCTTGGGGCTGCGCATCAGCTTTTCGGCACTGAGGATATTGATGTAGCCCCGGCCCTTGTCGTCGGTCTTGATAAAGTCCGAAATCTCCAGCGCCGGCTCACCGAAGAACTGCGCCGCGCCCTGGCTGTCGAGCGCCAGCAATTGTCGCTGGATGGTGCCGACGCTGGCCTTGGTGACATTGCCGTACTTGGTCGAAAGTTCGCCTGCGTGCTCGGCGGTGTAGGCCAGCATCGATTGCAGGTCTTCCAGGTCGAGCAGCAGCAGCCCCTGGTCGTCCGCAAAACGGAAGACGACGTTGAGCACGCCTTCCTGCGTCTCGTTCAGGTCCATCAGCCGCGCCAGCAGCAGCGGCCCCATTTCCGAGATGGTGGTGCGCACCGGATGGCCGTTTTCGCCGTAGATGTCCCAGAACACCGCCGGATTGTCGGAATAGTTATAGTCGGTCAGGCCGATGTCCTGCGCGCGCTTTTCCAGGATCGCGGCGTTCTTGAACTGCGGGCTGCCCGACATCGCGATCCCGGAAAGATCGCCCTTCACGTCGGCCAGGAACACCGGCACCCCGGCGGCGGAGAATTGCTCGGCGATGGTCTGGAGCGTCACCGTCTTGCCGGTGCCGGTGGCACCCGCCACCAGGCCGTGGCGATTGGCCCGCCCCAGGCGCAGCACCTGCCGCTCGCCGTTGCTGCCCAATCCCAGGAAAATCTCGCTCATCTGCGCCCGTCTCCACGCCGTTCTATGGTTACAGCATGGTTTAGATCGATCGGCGGGGTTGGCAACAGGGGCCCGTCCCCGGCTTGCCGCAACGCATGCTTTGCCACCAGCGCCGCTCCTCGCTAAAGGCCGCGCCGAGCCATCATGCCAGACCCCTTTGTCCTCCTTGACGACGCGCGCGCCCATGGCGCCGCCGACGCCCGCCTCTACCGCAACCCGCGCGAGATCGTGACTGCGCGCGGGGCCGACGAAGTCGCGGGCGCGCTGGACCGGATCGAGGCGCTGGGGCGCGACGGGCTGCATTGCGCCGGGTATCTGACGTACGAAGCCGGGCTGGCGCTGGAACCCCGGCTCACGCCGCTGCTGAACAACCCAAGCAACGAACCGCTATTGTGGTTCGGCGCGTTCGAAGGCTGCGAGACGATCCCCGCAAGCGAGGTTCCGCAATGGCTGGCGGATCACGCAGGCCCCGGCCGCCCCACGATCGGCCCGCTGGAGCCGCGCATCGGCCTCGCAGCTTACTCGCAGGCGTTCACCAGCTTGCGCGCGGCGATCGAGGCGGGCGACATCTACCAGGCCAACCTCACCTTTCCGCTGGAAGGGCCATGGAGCGGCGATCCGCTGGCGCTTTACGCCGCGCTGCGCCCGCAGGCGGCGGCGGGCTATGGCGCCGTCATCCACGATGGCACGCACTGGCACCTCAGCTTTTCGCCCGAGCTGTTCTTCGCCGTCCGCGATGGCGAAGTGGAGACCCGGCCGATGAAGGGCACTCGCCCGCGCGGCCAGACGGCGGACCTCGACACGCGCTTGCGGGATGAATTGGCCGCATCGGTCAAGGATCGCGCCGAAAACCTGATGATCGTCGATCTGATCCGCAACGATCTGTCGCGCGTGGCGGTGCCCGGCAGCGTGCAGGTGGAAGCGCCCTTCGCGATCGAAAGCTATCCCACCGTCCACCAGATGGTGACTACGGTGCGTGCCACGCTGTCGCCGGACAAGACCGCGATCGACGCCTTGCGCGCGCTGTTTCCATGCGGATCGATCACCGGCGCGCCCAAGATCCGGGCGATGGAACTGATCGCAGCCACAGAGCGATCGCCGCGCGGCGCCTATTGCGGGGCGATCGGCCATGTCGATCCCTCTGGCGATGCCGCGTTCAATGTGGCAATCCGCACCCTGCGCCTGACCCCTGGTCCTGCCGGGGGCGGTACAAGTGCGGCTGGCCGTGCGATCCTGTCGGTAGGGTCGGCGGTCGTCGCGGATTCGCAAGCGCTTCCCGAATGGCGGGAATGCCTGGTCAAAGGGGGATTCGTGCGAGCGTCGAACACGGCCAACTCGCCCGCCAGTTTCGATCTGATCGAGACTATGCGCTTCACGCCCGAAGAAGGCATCCCGCTTCTCGAACTGCACCTGGAACGCATGCGGACCAGCGCCGAGGAACTGGGCTTCCACTTCGATCGCCATGCGGTGCGCAACGCGATCCAGGCACTGTGCTTCGATGCCGAGCATCCCGCCAAGCTGCGGCTCGTCGCCGCGCGCAGCGGCGCCTATGCGCTCGAACTGGCGCAAATGCCCGATGACATCGGCGCGCCGCTGACAGTGGCGGTGCTGCCGATTCCGGTCGATACCGGCGATTGGCGGCTGCGGCACAAGACCAGCGACCGGGGCTTCTACGAGGCTGGCCTTGCCGCTGCCCGCGCTGCCGGCGCCGGCGAAGCACTGTTCCTGCGCGATGATGGCCTCGTTACCGAAGGCTGCTTCACCAACTTGTTCGTCGAGCGCGATGGCGTGCTGCTGACCCCGCCCGCGTCGCTCGGCCTGCTGCCCGGCGTCCTGCGCCGCTCGCTGATCGACGATGGTCGCGCGGTCGAGGCCGAGCTGACGCTGGCCGATTTGGCGGACGGCTTCTTCGTCGGCAATGCCTTGCGCGGCCTCGTCCCGGCCAAGCTGCTCACCTGATGCATCTCTCGCCTGCCTTGTCCCGCATCGCCGCATCGCAGACCACGGCGATGACCGACCGCGCGATCCAGCTTCGCGAGGAAGGCCGCGACATCATCTCGCTTTCTGTGGGAGAGCCGGACTTCGCGACGCCGCCGCATGTCATCGCCGCCGCCAAGGCCGCGCTCGATGCCGGCGACACCAAGTACACGGCGGTGGGCGGCACCCTCGCGCTCAAGAAGGCCGCCGCGCTCCACTTCGCGCGCGACTTGGGCATCGAAGTGCTACCTTCGCAAATCACCGTCAGCGCCGGGGGCAAGCAGGCGATCTTCCACGCCTTGCTCGCCACCATCGGCGAGGGCGACGAAGTGGTGATCCCGGCCCCGTGGTGGGTCAGCTATCCTGAGATCGTCCGCTTTGCCGGCGGCAAGGTGGTGCCGCTGCACACCCACGCGCAGCATGGTTTCCAGTTCACCGCTGCCGACCTCGAAGCCCAGATCGGCCCGCGTACACTTTGGGTACTGCTCAACAGCCCAGGCAATCCCACCGGCGCCTGCACCTCGGCAGAAACCCTGCACGGCATCGCCGATGTCCTGCGCCGCCACCCGCGCGTGATGGTGTTGAGCGACGACATCTACGCCCCGATCAACTACACCGGCGGCCCCCACGCCACCCTGGCCAACCTCCACCCGGACTTGGCGGACCGCATCCTGACGATCTCGGGCGTATCCAAAAGCCATGCCATGACCGGCTTTCGCATCGGCGTTGCTGCGGGGCCGCAATGGCTGATCCAGGCGATGGAGCGGCTGCAGTCGCACTCGACCGGCAATCCTTGCTCGATCAGCCAGGCCGCCGCCGCCGCCGCGTTCGAAGGGCCGCAGGATTTCCTGATCGACTGGCGCGAACGCTTCCGCGCCCGGCGCGACTTGGTGGTCGCTGCGATCAACGCGATGCCGGGCCTGTCGACCCCGGTGCCAGACGGCGCATTTTATTGTATGGTCGACGCCGCCCCGCTGATGGACCGCTTCGGCGACGATGCGGCGCTGGCGCTGCATCTGCTGGAGCATGGCGTCGCCGTGGTCCCGGCCTCGGCCTTTGGTGGGCGCGATGGTTTCCGCATCAGCTTCGCGGCGGACGAAGCAAAACTTGCCGAAGCTTGTCGGCGCATCGCGAAAGCAGTGGCATAATGGAACTGGAAATTCTCTTCGAAGACGGCGAAGCGCTCGTCATCGACAAGCCGGGCGGCCTGCCGCTCGATCGCCCGCGCGCGGGAGGCCCGTGCCTGGACGACCGACTGGGCGAGCTGCGACTGGGCTTCCAGCGCGAACCGGCGCCGGTCCACCGGCTGGACCGCGACACCTCGGGCTGCCTGCTGCTGGCCCGCAACCCCAAGGCCTTGAAGCGCTTTTCCGCCGCCTTCGAGGATCGCCTGGTCGAAAAGCGCTATCTCGGCATCGTCGACGGACCGGTCGAAGGCGAAGAGGGCACGATCGAATTGAACTTGTCGAAAGTCAGCACCGCCAAGGACGGCTGGCGGATGATCCCGGCCAAGAAGGGCAAACCCGCCGTCACCCACTGGCGCGTGCTCGATCGCCGCGAGGGGCTGACGCTGGTGGAGTTCCGCCCCGAAACCGGGCGCACCCACCAGATCCGCGTCCACGCTGCGTCGGGCCTCGGCTCGGCACTGCTGGGCGATCCGGTCTATGGCGATGGCCGGGGCGCCAAGCGCACGATGCTGCACGCTGCCGGCCTGACGATCGGGCGCGGCGAAAAGCCGCCGATCATCGCCATCGCGCCGTTGCCCGCTGATTTCGCGGCACTGGGGTTCACCGACGCCGCGTCGCAGGATGGATGACGTCCTTGCCCGCGCGCAGGCCCTGGCGACCGAAACCTTCATCACTTCGGCCGGGCCTGGCGGGCAGAACGTCAACAAGGTCTGATAGAACTCCCCCATTGCATTAATGCGCGGGAGCCCGCGCCTAGGGTATGGGTGCGTTATGACGAAAGCCTATAGTTACGTCCGATTCAGCACCCCTGCACAACTCAAGGGCGATAGCCTCCGACGCCAGTTGGGAAAATCGGAAAAGTTTGCGGCGAAGCATGGTCTGTCCCTCGACACATCCTTGCAGGATTTGGGGCTGTCAGCTTTCAAGGGAGCCCACCGGCACAAGGGTGCGCTCGGTTCTTTCCTCGCCAAAATCGAGGCAGGGGAAATCGAGCGTGGCTCATACCTCATCGTTGAAAATCTCGACCGATTGAGCCGCGAGCAGGTGCTAGACGCGCTGACTCTATTCCTATCGATCATCAACGCTGGCGTGGTCGTGGTCACCCTCAACGATGACATGATTTACTCGCAACAGTCGATTGCGGACCGGCCAAACGACCTCATCATCTCAATTGGCGGGATGATCAAAGGCAACCGCGAATCCGTAGACAAAGCCGAGCGGTTGCAAGAGGTTTGGCAGGAAAAGCGGGACGATCTCGGCGGTCGTCGCAAGCTGACTAGGCAGGGACCGGGATGGCTCGATCTCGTGCCTGACGATCCATCGATACCGCTGGTCGGGGTATGGCGCTTCAACGAATGTGCTGCGGTCGTTCGCCAAATTTTCGAACTGTGCATTGCTGGCAGGGGATGCGAAAACATCACCCGCCACCTCAATGCGCAGCGCGTCCCGAGTTTCAAACATGGCGACGGGTGGTCGGCATCCACCGTCAGGCTTTTACTCACCGACCGCCGTACGATAGGCGAGTTGCAGCTTCACACGAAAGTGGGTGGACCTCGCCGCCCGGTTGGTGACCCTATCAAAGGATACTTCGCAAACGAAGACGGGGAGACCGTCGTCTCGGAGGAAACCTACTATCTTGCCCAAGCCGAAATCTCAAAACGGTGGAGCGGTGCACGCGCCGGAAAAAAGGGCAAGGTCCCCAATTTGCTGGTCGGCGTTGCCCGGTGTCAGTGCGGACGGAAAATGGAGTTTCGCGATAAAAGCAGCCGTAACCGGTCCGGTGACAAATCTGTCTTTCTCATCTGCTCGGGCGCTCAACGTCGGCGCGCTTGCGACAACCGACACCACTTCACCTATTTGCAAACTGAATCGCTTATCCTCGATTGGGTGAGTGATATCACCATGACGGATGACGAGGCCAGCCGCGCAGGGGTGGCAACGATCAAGCTCGCCGCAAAAATTGCTGAACGGGACGATCTCAAACGTCGCGTCCGCGAGGGGCTTGAGAAGTGGGCCACATCGACGGTCCCCGTCATCAAAGACTCGCTCATGGCAACCGCAGAACGAGATGGGAAAACCCTTGAAAGGGTCGAGGTCGAAGTTATGGAATTGGAGCGCCTCGCCAACATCGGCAAGCGAAGCGTTATCGATGACCGTCGTTCCGTGGTTCGCAATCTGCGTGGAAATCTGAATGGCCTTACGGGTGACGACCTGTTTGCGATGCGCGCGAAACTTGCAGCCGCGCTTCGCCAAGTCGTGAACCGAGCCGAGTTCCATCCTGACGGCTCTTTCGGAATCACGCTTACCGGTGGCCTTAAGCTCTACACGTTCGCGGATGGGGCCTTTGTTGCGTCATACGACCTATCCGAGGCGAATCCGGACGGGCAGGACAAACTTCTCACCTTCCCCCAAGGCGAGACAATAGACGCGCTGAACCTTCACCCAATGACGTTGAGCGGCATCCGGGAAACATTAGTAGCGTTTGTAAAAGACAGTCCCGGGGCATGACACGAATATCCCCACAACCAGCCCCTTCATGTGGCTTGTGAGTCGCCAACCATCCACCCCGACTCGCCGTCCGATCTGCCAGCGCCCCCAACACAAGCCCAAAACGCCAAAAGTTTTTCACAACTGAAAGGTTCGCCGCACTCACTTGTCACTTGTGAGATTCGCGGTTAACCAGTATATGTGCTTTATGGAACAGCCGTCCCTATACAATCTGGCGCAGATGCTCGCCGAGCAAGAAGCCATACGTGCGCAGATTAAGGTTCTTTCTGGGAGGGATCAGGCGCTTGAGGGGCTTATTGGGGCCGTGCGCGCATATGAGGCAGCGGGGGCGGAATTTAGGGGCACCCCACTTGAAACCACCCCCCAAGGAGACGGTGACACGTCACGCATCGCCCCTAATGCAGCTATTCAACCTCGGGTTAGGATAAGGGCACGGCGACCCGCGCCGGTGATGCAAGCAACCGAGGTTGCCGTTAGCAATCTAATGGAGATGCTCGGCGAGCCCCTTCAGACCGGACAAATGCTCGAATTCCTCGGCACGGCACCGGACTTGAACTTGCCGGACGAAAATCCCTTGAATGTGTTGTCGGCACGCTTGTCTAACAGCAGCAAATTTCAAGGGCGACGGGGTAAAGGTTGGTGGTTTGCCGACCGTCCTTGGCCCGGTGAAGAAGATAGCGCCAATGAAAGTGCACAAGAATCTCGGGCGCTGGATGGGATCGAACCCACCAGCGCCCAAGATAACGGCGGGCTGCAACCCGACCGTCTCGCGGAGATGTTTGGCGAGCCAAGCACCTCTAATCCTCAACCCGGCTCCGACAGCCATGGATAAGAACAGGAGGGCGTCATGTGGTTCATGACCCGGAGATTACCGGTTAGCGGTCGTTAGACCGCCTATCCTGCCTGCCCCCTTCCAAAAGGGGTAAGGAATAGCGCCGCGCTCCCTTCCACAAGGAGTGCGGCGTTATGCATTTTGTAGCGTGATGATTTGATCTCGTCAAATTTGCGACCGCAACGCCTCGCGTGAAACCGGCTTGGGCCGCTTACAAGCCCTGTCATTTCGCCATTCTCAATGCGGCAAGCAATCCCCCCTCCCACCGCCAATGGTTCTGCACCTCTCGCGAAGATCGTAGCGCGCCCGCACGCACCACCGCACTCATCCGTGATCGAGCCGCCTTTCCGACAAACAACATCGAGGCTTCGGATGGGCTCCACCAGCGGCAGCGGGACTCGCGAAGTGTCCGTATCTACCGGTTGGTAGTGGCTGTCGTAGAGATGGCGGGCAATTCCTGCGCGTCCGGCTTCCCGCAGACGGGGGGCGAGACGGTGAGGGCAAACCTTGGCCCACGCCGGGCCGGTGGCAAGAACTGCGGCGATGGCGTCTTTGGTAATGAGCACAGCCTGATTCTCCGTCCTGACGCCCGACGTGAATTGCGGACCCTCCATCTTACGGGAGAAGCTCCTGTGGATAGCGCCGCCCCGCCAAGCCACATAAATAACGTCTGGCGAAAAATCATTCCACAACGCGGCAGGATCGCCATTGACGAATGCCCCCCATTTGGTGGAGACAGTCCGAAGGACATTGGTCCTATTGCTCCGGTCGCAACACGGAGCGCTGTAACACACTTCCCGAGCCGTAATCGGGTTGTTAGTTTTTGGCGCAGGATGCGACTATGGATGAGCAGACTACCAAGCAAGTAAAAATCTTGACTGATGCTGGCGCTTTGAAGTCAGCAGCGTTCGTCTCGACGCTTGGGCAGCTAAAGGGATTTAACTGGGGTAGGATCATCGCGGCTTTCGCGTCTGGTTCTGCCGTGACCATGGCTGCAAACCATGCTCCTTATTGGTTTAGCTAAACGTCTGATCCTTCAGTGGGGCGCTGTGAAGTTTAACGAAATCTGCAAATGATTTCCTACCACTAGCGCGCTGCATCTCCCTTGGTTCTTGCATTAATGCCCTTTGTCCGCTCCACCGCCGAAGAGGGGTTATCGGCTACGGAAGCGGATCAAGCTGGACGAGGATGGCGGACCGCGCCGCAATCAATGCATCAGTCGCAGTGTCCTTGTAAGCCTCCCAATCTGTTGCGTCAGGCGCGATGTTCCGCGCTATCTCCTCGATGATCGCATCTTCAGATGTTAAAGCGGCGCGGATGATCGCTTCGGCCACTCGGCTCATTTTGACGCTGCCTTCGATCTCCACCTTGGTGCCGTACTGATCGACAGCGCCGTCTCCAAGCTGATACCGAAGTTCTTTGACCGCTGCGTCTACTACCCTTTGTCGATACTCCATGCATTGCTCCTACCCTATGGCGGAACCATTCAATCGCAGTGGGAAGCAGGAATCAAGATATGCGCAGCCCGCGTTCATGTCCGCCAAGCGCGCGAAAACAAAAGGGCGCACGCCGCTAGACGTACGCCCCTGCCGGGTCTAATGTTCGATCACACCCGGCGATCACCTAATAAGGCGGCTCGCCACATGGGCTAACTCCTTTGTTTTCCTAAACGGGGGTTGAACATAAGCGGATGAGGGCCGGAATCCCTTTCCCCGCTTGGCGAAGCCGAGGTTTGTTAAACAAGCCTCGGCAGAACCCCTTAATGAGCCGCACGAGGCTCATGCGCAACCCCCTCCTAAAGAAATTTTCGCACATCAACTGCTAGACTCTTAATGCCGGATTATTCGGCTTCACTAGAGTTCACGCTACATCATTTAAAGCCACGATAAATGTTGGCATCTTTGGCGATAAATTATTCCACGCCATTGTTCGTACTTCACTTCCACAGCCTTCTACGTTGGTCAGTACGTTTAAACGTAGCGGAAAAAGTGTCCCCAACTTCGGCATAGTTTTTTGATCGCGTTTTGGTCAGTGGTTTCAAGCTACGCCATCGTGTTCGCCAGACGTACGAAATCCACGCGAGAATACGCCGGTCATTTCAGCATGCAGAAAAGCGGTCAGCCAAAATGGTCCGCAAACCGATGTACGTTTCAGTCTTCGCGACGGTCGCGGTATATGATGCGTTGCACCGTCTGCGTTTCGAAGATGCGGATGAGCGTCCAAACGATGCTCATAATAGCGGCTATCGCGGGGAGCACTTGCGAGATGGTGCCGATGATTACGCCGACGCTGATCACGTCGCCCAGCGCGGTTGCTGCGTGCCCAAGATCACCGGACATTAGAATGCGGTCCCGAGAATAACGGTGACATCCCCAATTGCATCCACGATTTCTGGATCGAGCGAAACGCCAACGGCAGTCGCCGCAGCGAGAAGACCGGCAATGAAAATCCGGCGAAAGGCGGACGACGCGATAGCGCTTCGTAGCGCCCTTTTAATCTTTGGAGACATATAGGTATTTAGGGCGAATGCGACTTTCCCAATCATGCAGGATGTGGGCCTTAATGATCGCGTGTTTTCGCACCCAAACTTAAGTCACATAATAAACTGCTTGTCACTCATTGGCGCTTGGCGTTTCCTCAACACCCTGCTCTAAATTCGCGAGCCGTTTTGGAACCGTCACTGGATTAGCCGGATCGCTGATATCAACGTCTACCATCCGCCAATCTTCATCGGTGATCAGGTAAGCTATAGTTTCCGTCGCTTGAGCCGCAACGTCGTCCTCGACACTCGCTGTGCACCCACCGATAACCGCGCCGTTCCGCTTAAGATAAAAAATAGCTCTCATTACTTTTGCCCAATAATCCCCGATAAGTTTACGTAATCGACGAAACCGCCGTCGCCGTAGCGCGCAAGTTCGATTTGGTAAGAATAATCGCCATCCAGAGACACGACATCCATGAACGGCAATGTTGTGATGGTGTAACCGCTTCGTGATCGAACCATATAAGAATCCCCGACCTGAACAGGATCATTGCCGTATCGACGACGGATGACGCGGGCACCCCAAGTATCATCGTTCGAGCCCGTCCTGTAATGGTCGATAGCGACATTCAGCATCACGGATGAATTCGAAACAAGGCCGGTGAAAACGAGGCGGGCGGATTGTCCCGAGTAGATCGGATTGCCCTCTTGATCATAATCGACAAGTTGCAAGGTAGATAATTCATACCATTGATTTTTGGTGCGGCTGCCGAATGAGTGGCTGCATGACGAGTAGAATGAGGCCATGCGCGTGACGGCATTGTTGGCGATCTTTCCCGTCGAGATTGAACCGCCGACCATAAGGTTTCCGCTGATCGCGACATCACCGACGATATCAACGCCAGCGCCGCCATTTGCATCGGCGTAGATCGACAATTGCGCTCGATTGTTACCGGCAACGGTTTGCGTCTGCCAGAATGCGGCAGTCCTTCCATTGAGGTTCGAGATAGAACCTTCCGTGGTCGAGACGCGTGAACTTAATCCTCCCACGCTGGATTCCAGATTAGATGTTCGCGAGGCCACCGCCCCGGTTGCATTCGCTGCCGTAACGGCTTCGTCAGTTATGCGCGCATTAGCGCTGCTCAATCCCCCTTCGACACCCTCCACCCGACCATTAAGTCCAGTGTAGCTGGCCTCCAATGTGGAAGTGCGTTGAGCAACGGCATTGGTTGAGGATGCGGCTGCGATTGATGCCTGCTCAACCAAAGCGCTTGCCGATGATAATGCAGCGTTGCTTTTTTCGGCAGCTACCCGTTCAATCTCCTGCGCCACCGTCGCATCAACTGGAATAGCGCCGATCTTTGCAACCATCTCTGCCGTGGCAGTAACGAGTCCATCAATCCTCTGCCGCGCCGTCTCGATGCGATTAACAACTTCATCGGCAGTCGAGTTTCCTACGGGCGTACCCGATGGCGCACCAACAGTCGCATTGTCCGCTGGTTTACCGGGCCCGGTAACGCCGCCCCAACCGGCAGTTTGCGCGGCACGATTCGCAATCGCGGTCAGAAGAGCCGTCTTACGTACGTCGTAAGTGACCAACCGGGAGACATAAGTCGCGCCATCAATCGAGGTATCGACGCCCGTGTCGTAATAGGCCGGTGCGAGCCCATTGAGGTAGCTCATAAGATTGAGATAAGCGGTGTCGTAAGTTTGCGCTTCCGATGTAACGTTTTGCGCCGCCGCCTCTGCCATCAGGACCGGACGTTCCACCGTGTATCCTTGGATACGGTCCATGAGACGGATTTTCTCCGCCCTGTCCAACACGCCATCGGCGACCATCGAAGCATATTCTGCCCGCGCGACATCTGCTTGCGCTTGCGCGAGCGCTGCCGCGTCCAAAGCCGCTTGTGCTTTCGCGTCATTCGCTGCCTGATCGGCGCTGATGTCAGCGATGGCTTTGCTGATTTCAGAGGTCGTGTGAACCCTCCAAGCCCGACTATGACCGTATTTCAGCCGCCAAACGGGTGGGCTGACCTCCAGCTGTTTCGTCGTGCCAGTGATCACCAACGGCAAACTCGATCGATCAGCCATCAACGTCGTGGGAGTAGCGTTGGAGAGGTACGAGCCTGCCCGAAATACACCTGTCTCATCGGCGAACACGATACCGGCAGCGTGCGCGAAAGCGGTGGTGACGGCTTCCCACACGGACATCTGCGTGTCGGCGTAAAGAGACCATGATTTGTCGCCGAACGCCGCGAACGTCACCGGATCGATGTGCGCAGATAGGACGCCAGCGCGGGTAAGGATCGCGGTCGCAATGGTGGCGATATTGGACGAGTATACGCCGCCGATCTTCGCGCCGCGCACATCAGCCGTCACTAGCCCGCTTGGCTGACCGCCGAGGCGGAAGATACCGGCAGCGGGACATTTAGCCCACTGGCCTTCCGGGATCGACATCGAATAGAGGGCGGAGGCATTCGCGGCGGTCAGTGGGGCGGAATTTACCGCAAGCGCATTCTCGAACACCATCTCGATATCGTCGATTGCGCCGTCGTGGACCTGATACACCTGCTTTGCAGCATCGACTAAAACGGGCTCGATGTTGAGACACCTGCCAAACGCAACCGGCTTAAGATTACCCGCGATATCCGAGGTGCCTTCCACGCCCCCGGTCCCGGCGAAGCTGGATGTCAGGAGGTTGGTCTTTTCTAGCCGATCTCCGCGACCCACCAGTGGAATGCTGACAATGGATTTTTCCGTCGTGTGGGCACCGCAAGTGCCCTCGAAATGCTGCTCATAAGCAGAAAAGGGTGCCCCTTCTTCGCCGACGAAGACGCGCGCGCGTGCACCATCAAACATAAGATCGCGCCACGCCGCAGCCGACCCGACAGCGGCAAAGGCTATTCGGCCATGATCAACCGTGAGATTGATCCTCCCATCCTCGACGACCTTAACGGTAGTCTGCGGTGTCTCGGTGAGGAAGGGTAGCCACCGGTTTCCATCCAGAATGACAGCGCTGGAGGACGCTCCCACCGACGATAGCCGTATGGTTTGGATAGCCCCGGTCGCGGGGACGATTGCAGAGATTTCGACGAGACAGATTTTCACCGAGTATTTAGGTCAAAGCGCGAGACCTTCGATGGTTAGTTCGATAGCGCGCAGGCTATTGGCAGGCGACTTGCCCGCCACATCGTTCTTGATCCGACCGAACACGACTTCCGTTTGCCAGTTCGCTGGTGTATAGTCCTGCGGAACGAACAACACGGCTTTGCGCTTACCAGCATCGACCAACGCGGGAAGCCAATCGTTGCGCCATGCATCCGCATCAAGCCACGAAATCTTTGCCTTATGGGTAATGACAGCCTTACGCGGAGTTATGATATCAACACCACCGATGGTTTCGATATCGGAGAAATCTTTGACGCCCTGTTCGCTGTCGAAGTCGATGCCTAGCACGGTGTTGGCTTGCCCCGCGACGATACGCTGCACTTCAGTATACGTGACAGGATGGGACGGCGCGGAAATGTCTATTCTGATGTAACGCTCGGTGCGCGCTGTTCCGAGGCGGATGATCGTCTTGCCAGCCCAATCCATGGGTTTGTTGCCGATGAATGCAGCGGTCGGCACGCCTGCGTATCCACCAGTGCCGGTGGTCGTGGCTCCAGTTCGAACCTGCACAGTATCGGTGGCGCGGAGGTTGTGGCCGATCAGCGCCACGGTGTCATATGAGGCAGGAGATGCGCCGAGATCGATGATCACATTGACCGTAGCGAGGGTGGCGGAGCGCCATGTTAGCCCCGGCTCATCGACATTACCCTGCGATGCAGGTGCGAGCGCCGACTGATTAGCCGACACTACTGTGAACGTGCGCGGGACGACAAAGAAAGCGCTCATCCGCGCGCCTTAAGTTCGGTTCGATCAAGTACCGGGTCAGTCTGCATCTCAACAAGCCGCATCGCTTTACCCGATAGCAACGGGAAATCGGCATCCGCGATGATGTAGCGTGGGATCGCCCCGGCTAAATCGGACAGCTTAAATGACCGTTGAATTTCCGTCGAATATACCGCAGCCGGTTGGCTAAATTCGGCAAAGTAGGCGGTAGCCAAGCTCGCCGCCGACGTTTGATCAAGCTGGGTATCTATTACCGTTTCGACCGCGCCCGGATATCGCGCCTGTACCGAACTATCGGAGCGGGTCTCGTATCTGTATTCGTTGCGGACGAATGCCGCTCTGTTTGCATCAAATTCAGCCATGATGGTATTTAGTAGGCAGCCGATCTTGTGAGCACCGCCTGCCACGCATTGGACACACCGCTTGCCGCGATGGCCTTCAAGCTTTCATCGATACTTTCGAGGCGAGCGTTCTGGATCGCTTGATTTGTCGTGATCGCATTTGTCTGCTCTTGGATCGCGACCACCGATGCGTCATCATACAACGTCGTGACGTTATCGATTAGCCCGTCCGTGGCTTCGAGCAGCATGCCACGGACGGACTGGAACTGCGCGGTGGATGAACCATAGATGCCACTGGAGAGTTGGAAAATCTCCTGTCCGAGCTTGGTGAACTTGTCCTGATCGACCGTTGTACCGGCTGCGATATCGCTGCGATATTTGTCGAATTCCGCCATCTTACTGTTAAGGCGGTTAAGGCTAGTGACGCCTGACCCGTCGCCATTCAAGACATCGCGGAAAGACTTCAAGCTATCGATTTGAGATTCGAGCGCTTCCTTGAGCTTGAGCGAACGATATTTCTCAATGTCAGCGAGTTCGCTTGAGGTAGCACCCATCTCTTGCATCTGCTTGACCAAATTATTCAAGGGCGTGTTGATCGCGTCCACGGCAGCCTTGATCGGGTTCTCCATGGCCGCGATCTCGCCCATGATGCCCTCCACCTTTTCGACGATAGACACGGCGGTATCCACGTCAGTGGCACCTTTCAGAGCGCGGGCAGAGAATGCCGACTTGAAGCCGGTCAGGACGCCATTCTTGACCATCTGCTGAATCGCATAGGTGACAGCACCAGCGGCATCGTCGTCGAATTCGACCGCGCCATTCTTGGTCTTGAGGCTGGTACCGCTGGTCTGGACACGCCAGTCACCGTGACGCTGACCGATGGTCACATTACCGGCAGCCGATGCGTTGACGGATGCGCCAAGACGCTCCGCAAGTTGGTTGACGCCAGCCATGACAGAGGTCGCGGCGGTGTTCGCGGCTTCTTTCATCTTTGAGCTATTTCCGCCCGTCGCTGTGATGTCGAGCACGCCAGACGCGTTTGCGCCGATGGTGGCCGAACCGGACTTGGTTTTTTTGAACAACCCGCCGATGACTCCGCCCGCAATAGACCCAATCATTGAACCGATTGGTCCGCCAACAAAGCTGCCCAGCGCCCCGCCCACCTTCGAACCAGTGGTTGAGAACTTTGAAATGCCAATCGCCTTCGCAAGGCCCGCGATCTGACCGCCCATCTCCGCGCCAGCGCCGAGCTTGCCCGCAGCCTCGCCCAGCCCTTTCAGGAGCTTGGAATCTTTGCCGAGCACGCTCTGAAGTCCCTTTGCGAGCGATCCATTCTTATCGAGCGCCTTGAGGCTGTCCACGACCCCGCCAAGGGCTCCGAGCGCATCTCCGACTTTGCCGCCGATCTGGTTCGCGAGGCCATCAATGGCCCCGGACATATCGTCGTAGAATTCGCCCGCGATGGCCTTCATGGAAATGGAGTATTCATTCGAAGCGCGCTTCATGCCTGCCACAAATTCAGGCGTTGTCTCGTTATAAGCCGCGCGAAGCTGGTCCACGACTTCTTTTCGCGTTTTTAATGCAGCGGCTTGACGTTGATCAACCGAACCATGTGTCTTTAGGGCTTCCGCGCCATAGGCTTTGCCAGCTTCGATTAACTTGTTCTTACGCTCAAGCGCGAGGTTCTCCCGCTCTGCCGCTTCGAGGATCGAAAGTCGCTTTGTGAGTTCTGCTTCGAGGCCAGTTCCTATCGCCTGCGTGAGTTGCTGGCGGAGCGGAATCATCTTGCTCCAAATCGTAAGTTCGTCCGCTGCACTATCAGCGCTGGCATTACGCAGGACATCGGCCCGGCCCTCTAACTCAAGCCGTGTTTTTGACGCAGCCTCAATCGATTCATTGATGCTCTTAATCGTGCCGCCGACTTCCTTTTGACGAAGCAGGATATCGAGGCGGGTATTTTCGGCAGAGGTCAATTCACGAGCCTTCGAAAGCTCGCCATCACCGAGAATTTTCCGAAGCTCCAACTGCTTGTTGTAAAGCTCCGATTCTCGTGTGGTCATCGCAGCCGCTTTCGCCTGCTCCTGCAACGTGGCCCAGAACTCGCGCTCTTTCTTGAGGCGATCTTCAAGGGTTTTCGCTGCTTTATCCTTGTCCTTATCTTTGTCTCCCGCAGGCGCGGCAACAGCAGCGTTGGTCTTTGCGGCGGCATCGCCCTTAAGCTTCGGCGCAATGCGGTTAAGACCGAACTCGTTCGCGCGGTTGATCAAGCTCTTAACGCCGTCTCGGACTTCCGTGCCGAAGCCGCTCATGTAGGCTTTGCCCATGTCGGCACCGAGCGTGACTGCACCGCCGCCGTCCATGCGACCGAGCTTAACGTTTTCGAGGGGCGCGAATGCTGCGCCAAGGGAATTCGCGAACGACAGCACGCGGTTGATGCCGCTGATCGTCTTGTTGATGAAATTCTCAACGAAGCCGAGCGCGGAGTTGAACGCGTTGGCAAAGATTGTGCCGAGCGCTTTGGGCAGGCCCGTCCAGTATGTCACCAGTGCGCGGAAGCCGCCACGGAAGTGACCCACCACCGCATCGACAACGCGAGCGGACATTTGGAGAAATCCTGCGAGGGAGAAATCGATATCGCTGAATACGGACGAGGCCATCTGCCCAATCCAGCCAAAGTTTTCAGTGAAGAAACCTTTGATCGAAGTGAATACATCACCAGCCCACTTGCCAAGCGAGGTAAGTTTCTCGCCTATCATCTCGAAGCTGGCGCGCCCGAGGTCACCAAGGCTGGCGAGGTTGCCCCCACCGATATTGATGGCATCGCGGAAGTGATAGAGCAGCGCAATCGTCGCGGTCAGCGCTACCGCAATGGCACCGATGGGGTTGGCCGCAATCGCAGTGGTGAGTCCGTTGACGCTGCCCTGCACCAATTTTAACCCCGCAGCCGCAAGCGCAGACACCGGACCTGTGGCACCAAGCGCGCGTTGGAGGGCGATCACCTGACCGACACCGCCAGCAAGACCCTGCGCAGCGGTAGCGGCCTTGAATGCGAGGAAGCCCGCCGTCGCAGCGATGGCGACACCCACCAGTGCGTCCATATTATCGACGACAAAGCGGATAGCCGCTCCTGCCGTAGACATGACCGCGCCGATCAGCGGAGCCACGGTGTCGAAGGCCTTGCGGAAGACCTTGCCGATTTCCGTGAATTTTGGGGCCATCTCTGCGGCCCACGCTTGGATATCGACGACGATATCACCAAGCGTCTTCGAGATGCCGAAGCCCTGCGAGAACGCGCCCGCCATGATCTTGGCCGTGTTCATCGCGCTGGTGGAAACGTCCGCAAACGTGACGGGGATCGAGGCGAACTCTTCCTTCATCCGCGCAATTACTGCGGTGTTGGTCAGGGCCTTGGTGATCTCCGCAGCGGTGATCTTACCCTCTGCCGCCAGTGCCTTGAGGGCACCGCGCGGGACGTTCATCGACTGCGCGAACACTTCCATAAGGCGCGGCGCGGCCTCGTTGATCGATGCGAATTCGTCGCCCGCGAGCTTGCCCGCGCCAAGCGCCTGTGAAAGCTGGAGTAGGGCCGATGCAGCCGCGTTGGCCTCGGTGCCGCCAACCTTGAGGGCCATTGCTGTGGTCGTGGTAGCAGCCGCAACCTGCGCCTGTGATAGGCCAAGTGTGTCTGCGTTGCGCGCCATCGTCGAATAGAGGTCCGCGACCGAATTGATATCGCTGCGGGTGCTATTTGCGATGCGGGCGACATCGGCTTGTGCGGTAGCGTAGTCGCCCACCGCACGGGTGGCGAGCGTGAGCTTTGCGACCATCTCCGAAGACTTGTCGGAGAGGTGCATGAACCCGGCAGCCGCACCAGCGAGGCCAAGGGTCGCGATGACGCCACCGAAACCACGGAAAATGGCGGTCAGACGCGAGCCGTTCGCGCCGAGGTTTGCCGCCGCGCTGGACGCGCTGTTCGAGTTTGCCGCGAGTGCGCGAAGGTTCGCGGCAAGCTGCTGCGCAGCCGTTCCGGTCTGGACTATGCCAGTCTGAAGGCCGGAAAATCCGCCCGCTCCGATGTTTTGTATTTGCGTGTGGAGAGTGCGCAACGAACGCTGCGCACTACTCATATCGGCTTCGATTTTTATAATGCGGGTCGGCTGCATGACCGTATTTATCGTCATGCAGCCGATCTCTGTTGCGTCTACGGCTTGGTCTTCGGCCTGCTCTTAAGAGACTTCTCGGCGATCATCGCGCAATATGCGATATCGACGTTTCTGGTCACCTGAATGAGCGCTTCACGCATCTTACCGCTGACTTGATATTCATCCGCGTAAGCCCGGATGGCGGTAAAGGGTATCCGCGAAATGCCTTGGAAGGCCGGGGGCCGGTCTGACCCGAGGTCGTTGAAGACGCTCCAATACCACTTCGATGCAGGTTTGATGAGCGGCGCATCCCCTAATGCTTCCAACGCGTCGGCTTTTGCCTCATCACTGCCATTACGCGCCATGTCCATAAGGTCACTCAATTCATCTCCCTTGAATGACATCTGCCATTCAAGGAAGGCGATTAGTTTTTTTCGGCAGCCTCGGCATCGATTGCGTAGAATTCTTCCGCGACGAAATGCTCCGATGCGGTGAAATGCTTCCAAAGCTCGGCATATACGTGATCACCTGCGGGACCGCTAAAGTAAGCGGTCGCGGCTTCGATGCTGAATGGCACGTCTTTGCCCTTGAGATTCTTCACGTCTGACCAGCCCTTGAGGATGTTTTCGATGAAGAGCAATTTTCCTTGGGCGATGCCCTTCAATTTGCCAGTTCGGATCGCTTTTGCGTGACGGGCCTCAAATTGCTTATTGAGTGCTTCAGTGCGCTTCGAAAGCGGGTCGAGATAGATGCAATGGAACGTGCCATATTCGCGGCCCGAAAGGACCACGGTGAAGCCCACGCCTTCATCAGCGATGGTCGAATCATAAGGTAACGGCGCGTCGAATTCAAAATCTGACATGTGAAATGTCTCCTACAGATTGTTACGGAGATATTTATCCAAGTCAAAAGAAAGAGGTGCCCAGCAAACTGGACACCTCTCCCGTAACTCCACTGTAGTGTGGAACTCTTAAGTCAGACGCGACCACACGATAGACGCGTCACCGGCTGCGGTAAGGGTCATCTTCGCAAACATGCTTCCGCCCTCTTCCTCGTCCTCTGGCAATGAGACGTTGCCCTTGAACGTCAGGCGATAGCCATTTGCACCAGAGCCGAAATCGACGGTCGCAGTGACGATGGAATTCGAAGTCGTAAACGCTGTTTCCGCGTCCCAATTTTTGCGCATAACCGACAGTGCGAGGGTACCGGTGCGGCTACCTTCCGTGCCGATGCCACCGGCTGCGGTGCTTCCAAAGATGTATTGCGCTGAACGCGAATGCTCGACGTTGTATTCGAGCTTGGTGTACTGCACGCCGGTCAATCCGCCGATGGAGACGTTAGTGATGTCAGCGCCCGAGAGAAGAATTGGGAGAACCGAAGGCGAGTAAGTAGCGCCATTAAAGACCGCAGTTGTGTGCGTTGCCCCCATACCGATGAGTTCATACGATGCCCCGACAGTGCCAGAACCAGCGGTAGCGGTGATCGACATTTTGTTAACTTGCAGACCAGTGGCGCGGCGGTAGTTTGTGACAGCGCCTTCCCTGAAGCTCTGCTCAATCGTGAACGAGGTATCAACGTCACCAGCGGTCAAAGAGTTCGAAACCCACGAACCGGAGTGCGCAGATGCGAGCAAAAGATCGGTGACAGTCGAGCGCGAGAAGTCATTCTGAATGGAACCTTCCGCGCGATAAGCGGTCTTGGTGGCACCCGCCGCGTTACGACCCGGCAAGTTAACACTCGATGTTGCGACATCTGCGACGAAGGTGATGCTGTCGCCGGGCGAGTAGGGGAAATACTGGAAAACAGGGGCAGCGGGTGTAAGGCCCGGCACGGCCTCTGCTACAAGGTAAAGTTTCTTGTCGGACGGATTAGCCATTTTTGCGAAGCTCCAAAATTTGATCAAAGGAGCGTAGCGGTGGCTCCGGACTTATTTAGCCCGGCAGCCTGCATTAAACGTCGTCAGCGTAAGCTCTGATGGACTCGTAATACACCGACACCTGCGCGTAGTAGTAACCGGTCTGCGGGTCCGTTCCGGTCGCCCCATGGGTTTCAGTTTTGAAGTTGATTGCGAAGTCCGGGGATTGCCAGTTTCGAAAGATTTTCGAGAACTTATCGATGGTATCCGTGAGAGTCTTTTCGCCTACGCTTTTAGGAGAGTAGACGGTCAGCCAAGCGCGCCCGTTACTCATCATTATGCCGCCCGCACGGTCTCCGGCGTGGTGCTCCGTACCGGTAGGTTTAATCGCGAAATGGACATGCAAAGTGGTGGGCCTTGGCTGTTCCGGGCCGAAATCCATCAGCACCGGGATGGCGGTATCCCACTCGTCGAAGAAGCGCTTGCGGATGACCGCAGTATCTCGTGTCAGCATCAGGGTTTCCGCACGACAGCATCTGTCGCGGCCTCCACAAAGCCTGCGGCAGTCGGGTGGAGAGCATTGACAGCTTCGACGTATTCGACGTTGTTGGTGACCGACTTGCTCGCGGGATCATAGTGCCAAGCGCCGCGAAGCTGGCCCGTATCCACGGGGCTGCGCATCTTGAGTTCGGCCTCAAGGTTGAACCCCATCGCGTCCACCTCGTCGTCGAGCATTTTCAGGAAATCGTCCCCGTTGCCGCCAGTGACTGTGATCCGTCCCGCCATGTTAGTTCACCGTCGCAGAGTAAAGGATCGCGGTGCCGTTCGGGGCAATCGTCGAGATCGACGCGACCACGAAGGTGCGCGAACCGATGGTGATTTGATCGTTGATCTTGGGCTCCACGTTGAGCGTGATGACCGTCGAAAATACGAGACGGCCATCAGCGGCCCGGCTGCGCACGTCTTCGCTGACCGCGCGGCAACCGATGATGTCGGTTGCAACGTCCTCGTATTCGCCCATGACTTGGTTGTAGCTCTGCCCCGATGCGGCGCGGGTAATCGTCGCATCGGTGAACATTTCACCGGCTGCGAAATCCAGCGCCAACGCCTGCATTTCGTCGAAGAAGCTCATGGCAGGAGTCGAATTTCGCTGACCGACGAAGACCGGGGGCGCGCAATACGCGCTAGGATCGCGGTGATGACTTCAAAGCGGTCACGGGGAGTGTCCGGGGTCGAGTAGACGACCTTGGTGGACATCGATCCGAGTTTCTTTTCCGTCTCTGTGATGCTGGCGGGGGCGGGCGCGACTAGATCTTCAGCGAGCGCGATGAACGCCAGTTCGATCACTGCTTTTTTCAGCGCAGCCGGGATGGTGGTCTGTGCGATCAGAGGAAGCGCTAAAGCCTGTGCAGCCGTGGCGCTATCGCCGAAACGGTAGTTTGAATCGATGTAGTCGGTTGCGCGGATAAGCGCGCCTTCCCTCGCCCCATCGGATGCAGCCGCCCACGCCGTGCGATGACGGTCAGCGAAGTAAGCATCGGCTTCTGCCAACGTGACGTAGCAGTTTGCATCAGGTAGGCCCGCGCCCGTCTCGGTAATCATGCAGGTATTTATCAAAAAGGCCCCTCACGTGAGTGAGAGGCCCTTTCTGTTATGGCGACATCAGATAATGCCGAGGCGGTGAAAGTCGATTAGGCGAGCTTGCACTTAATCAGACGGACGCCGACTTCGGCAACCGGAATAGCTGCCTGCCAGTTGGTGCCGACTTCGAGCGCCGAACGTGCAACGCCGGTTGCGCCCTTGTAATCGACGCCATTGATCTGGCCGACCACCGAGTAACGGCTGTGCAGGATGTCACCGCCCTGACCGCCTGCGCCGTTGGCGAGACGTTCGACTTCGAACGAGGTGGAGCCAACGGGGCTGCCCGACTGGAACAGGACCGCGCCGGGACGGGCAGCAACCATCGTGGTGTCGCCGAACGCGGCGGTACGAATAAGTTTGAAGCCATTCCAAGTGGCGAAATTAGGATCAACGTCGCCCTTCTGGCTGAAACCGCCGTTGACCTTGTCCTTCTGCAACAGCGCATACTGCGCAGGAGAGACGAATAAGGTGTCGAAGCTGGTGGCGAACATTCCTGCGGTGAGGCAGGCTGCGTTGACCAAATCGTACGACAGCAATGCGGTGCCATCCCCGTAGGTGAGGGCAGCAAGCGAAGTGGCCTTTGCCGCGCCGACAATCGACGAAGTGATGACCTTCTCGAATGCGCCGTTCCAATAGCTGGCGATGCCAGCGGAGATGCCACCGGCAGCATCATACTGCGTGATCATGGTAGCGAGTGCGGCGGTACCCCAACCCTGATTGAGGTCGTGGCGCAGGACGTTGAATTCGCCTGCCGTCATCTTGCCCACGTTGCCGGGGACGGTGATGTCGTCAGTGCCAACGTTAGGCTCATCGCCTGCTAGCGGATTGATGTAAGAAACGCTCTGCTTGCGACCACCGCCAGAGAGCACATCAGCGGTCCCCTGCGATGCAACCGCAACGCCCGATGCGAGTAGCGGGAAGGTTGCAGCGATGCGAGCATCGACGCGATTAGCAAGACGCTTCTCGCTCGGCACAAGATCAAGGATTGTAGTGTTGGTAATAGCCATTTGGAACTAAACTCCGATTAATAGTGGTGATCAGGCCCACTATTCGGAGCCCGTGGGCGAATATGAGTTCGCTCACGGGTATTTAGTTTTATCGTTGATTGGCCCGACTGATCGAGGCAATCTTAAGACTTAAGATCAGAGCGCCCCCACGAGTCCGCGAGTGCATTAGCGGCTGCTGGATTTGCATCTGCGAAGCGGTCCCACTGGTTTAATTCTGTTCCGGTCGCGGGTGCCTTGGTCCACTGGTGGCCCTTCGCATCCGTACTGCCGGTGGTGCTCAAACCGCCATTCGCAGTGGCTCGAACAAAAATGCGGTTGCCTTCCTGCCCGAGGTAATCACTGATCGCCGTTTCCAACGGCAGGTTGTCGATTACGGCGCGATCTTCGATGATCGAAGCACGGCCCTTGAAATGGCTAGTCAGCACATCGATGGCCGACTCGTGGACGTTCGATTTCGCCAGCACGGTGGCGATGTTGTTATCGATCAAATACGTCTTAAGTTTGTTGTCACGTTCTTCGATCTGCGCAGTGAGACGCTGCATTTCATTGGCATGGAGAGTCTTAAGGGACTCGACATCGCCCTTCTTTTCGAGCTTTTCGCGTTCAGCGGCTTCGGTTGCAGCTTTCGCGTTCTGCTTCTCGGTGAGAAGCTTGGCATTCGTGGTCTTGAGGCCTTCAATTTCGGCGTTGTGGCGAGCCTCAAGCTCTGCCATTTTCTGCGCGATCAGCGCCGCGACTTCTTCTTCGTTCATTATCAATCTCCCGGAGATTAGATCGGCACCACCATGGCGGGTTGATCAATCTCCCAGAGATCGAGGGGCCCATCGCGCCTTCCGCGATGGTGTATTTAGCTAGTCTGCAAATGCCGCTGGTTTGAGCTTACGCAATTCATCCAAACTTATGATTGTTCGATCATCGCGTACGAAATCGGAGAGGCGGAACTTGCCATCGCGCCAGAGCTTCGCCTTGGTCTTGCCGAGAATAGCTTCCTGACGGGCCACGGACTGGCCCTTGAGCCACGATTCCATGTTGCGCGGAGACGCGATCTGCCCATCCATGCTGGCACGCACCTTGTTCGAATATTCGGCACGGTCGATACCAAGCTCATCGTAGCTTTTGACCACCGGGATCGAGATCGAGCGCGAATTTGGGTGCAGCGGTGGGCGCGGTCCTTCGCCGATTTTAAACATCTGCCCGTCATAGGCGGCGCACATCGCGCATGTTCGGAGGTCGAGGGTAGCGACGAACTGCCAGCCCTTGAGGATACGCTCGTTGGCCGCATAATTGGCATGCGCGGCATCGTTGGCGACCTGCATGACGGCGGTGCGGGTCATCTGCCGGAGCTTCTTCCGGGGCAAATCCAACCCGTTGTTGAGCACGCCGCGAACGATGTCGTCCACGGACTGGCCTGCGATGATGCCGGTGTTGACCGCGCGCTCGACCGCCATAACCGTCCCCGCCGATAGTGCATCGATTGAGGTCGCCAGCGAGAGCCCGTTTACGACGCTGCCGGTGGCGAGTTGTGTCAGTACGGCGGGAGCCGGGGTTGTGATCGTGACGTTGACCGGGATGGCGGTGCGCAGGGCATCGGCCTGCCATTCCCCCTCATTGAGCGCGATCTCCTTCAGCGCAGCGGTCAGTTCCGTGCCGGTCTGGCTATAGACCTTGCCATACAGGCCCCGGACTTCCGCGATCAGATTGGTCAGGCGCTCGGTGCGGCGCTTACTGGTGTCACCGGAGACCGCGATCTTTGCGAGGCGCTTGCCCAGCAATCCGACAAGATCGTCCTCCGCATTCTTCAGAATGCGTTGGAGGTCACGGTCAATGCCGTTCGCGGCCTTGAGGTTATGCAGAGCATGGCTGACCTGAAGATCAGTGAGCTTTTCGTTGACGGTTGCCACGGTCAGTCATCATCGCCGGGGTCAATCTGCGCAGCCGGTAGAGCCGCTATTGCGGTGAAGTCAGCTTGAAGCCGGGTTTGCTCCTGCATCTCAAGCAGGGCCGCGTAGGTCTCGTAATCGAGGCTTTCGGGAAGCACTTCGCCATCACGCAAGATTTGGAACAAGACTTCATTCGGAATACGCCCGGCTTGATAAAGGGCAATGACCTGCCCCAGAAGCCCAGCATCTATCGACTGCGGAAGGAAGTCGGTGTTCAGGGCGAGGGAAACATCCGGCTTCTCACCCATCCATTCCGCAACGACCTTAAGCGTGGTCTCTGCGCAGGCAGCGGTGTGGCGAACGAATCCCGCGAGCGTTGCGTTTTCCGAGGCTTGGCGACGTGCAACGGTTTCTGCCGCCTCTGCTGCTGCCTTCTCCTCGATGGCGAGCATCCGTGAGCCCATGATGCCAAGCGCATCCGTGAGGTTTTTAACTTCATCCTTAAGTAGCGACAACCCGCTACCTTTGAATTCCAGATATTCGACCTTGGTGTCTTTATCCTCAAAACGCCACATAGAATTGATCGACATTGTTAGTTCAACGTCGTCTTTGACCCCGCATACCACCAGCTTGGGGCGGGAGAGGTAGATCAGAGCGAGTTCTAGCGCCGCGCTCTTAAGGTAGTGGGTCTGATTGAGTGCAGCGAGATCATCGAATGGGCTGACATCTTCCCCGTCTCCGAGCGAGACAAATGGGATGTAGGTCATAGGCTGCCCTTGCATTAAAGGCTGACTTATTTCGACGCGCTGCCATTCGCCCTCGACCTGAATATGGCGCGCCATGGTGTAAACGCCACGGTCGAGATAAAGATCGAGAACCGCATCTTCGCTTTCGCGTAGGCGGACACGCGACAGCGCCTTACGCCCACGTCGGACACCGTAAGTGATTTCGAGTATGGCTTCGGCGGAGAATGGCGCGATGAAAGGTCGAAGGTCTTGCTCGTAAACATCGGCAAGGCTGGCGCCTTCAGGCACTACCGGGTGAATGACGAGGAAACCCCCGTCGTTGGTCATGCAATACTCGCGGAACGCCCACTTAAGCATCTGCTCAAGTGTTTTTCCATCGGTGGTGATGACATCCTTTATGGAGTGAAGAGACTGCGGCGCACTGATCGTGTATTCCTTGCGGAAGACAAGTCCGGTGTACATGTTTAAAGTTCGTGCGGTACCGGGAAAATAGACTGTAGAATCGAGATAACGGCGGTAGTCGTGATCCGTCATGTCCTCTTGTGGAGGGAGGTAGGCTGCACCTGCGCCTTTGATGCGGTCTACGCCCGCGCAGTGGTCCTTGGTTCGTTTGAAAAAGGGCAGGCGAGAGGCGCGTTCTGGCGAATAATTATTGATGGCGGACATGCCATATTTAGCATGCCTGTTCGAGATGATGGCTCGACGTGGCCGACACACAGAGGTGAATAAATTGTCCGACGTTCAAAATTTTGAAAATGGTTTGCAAAAGCTTGCCACGATAGTCCCCAAACTTATCGCAGGCGTGCGTGACTTTCTTCAAAGCGATGAAGTAATATCCGTCATGCGAGTCGCTCATCGCAACTTAATTTGCCAAGACGCTGGATGGCTTTTTCATTATACCACGCCAATTCACCTGTTCACCGACGAAATGAATGCTCGTGATGCTGGCACAATGCTAGAAGAGTATTACCGAACCAACTGGCCTGACATTGAAACATCGTTTCGCCATGAGCTTCAAGCCTCGGATGTTGACGATGAAGCCAAAGCAGCGTTCGACGAAGCCCTACGTGCGCATCGCGCCGGTCTCTATCGGTGTTCTGTCCGCACCCTCTTTCCCGAAATCGAGCGACAGGCGCGTATCCACTTCAATGGCGGGAAGTTGAACAGCCTCGCAAGCCTCAAGGAAGTCCGCAAGGCTATCGGCGGCTTGGGGTGGAGCGAATTACAAGAGGCGAGGAACGGCCCCGTCTTTGTTCAATTCGCGACCATGGCGCACCACCTGTACGAAAAAGTAGAGACGCAGGAGAGCTTCGAAAAGTTCTCGGCGACACCTATTCCGAACCGGCATGCGGCGGTTCACGGATTGATATCCTATGACAGTATGCAGAGCAGTATCGCCGCACTCATCATGACCGAATTTATGTTCAGGATGATCACTTTCATCAAAAATCGGGATGCCTCACCAGAGACCAGCAACCCGGCTTGATCCACCGCCACCTGTGCGAAGATTGGCCTCGCCGACCATTAAATCAATCACGCTCCAGACAAGCGCGTCCACGCGGTCAGGCGATGTTCCGCGCTGACCCTTTTTGTAAGTCGATTCCAGCGCGAACATTTGGTCCTCAAGCAATGGGAATTCACCGACGTGATGGATCAATCCCTTGCTGTAGATGTTCGCCACCGGCTCCGCTCGCGAGACCTTCGAGGTCTTGGCATTAAGCAAGTGGATATTGGCCAAGGGATCAATCGACTCCAGAACGGTGCGGAGTAGCTCGTGACCGTGGTTGCCTTCCACTGAAATACGGTCGGCCTGCCAGCGGTGGTAGGCGTCGAGCACGGCCTTGCCCCACACCAGCGGCAGCCGCTTGCACGACAAATCCTCAAGTATGTAGCCGTGGCCCTCGTGATCGATCCCAGCGACGATGATGCCAGTTTCATCGCTCTTGTCATTGGCCGTCACGGCTGGATCGACTGCAACGATGATGCGCACGAGCCGGGCCCGCCATTCGTCGATTGCTTGTTGGCGCTCTGGACCGTCCGGGAGGCCGTCAACGCGGTTGTCGTGGACCCATCGTTCTGGGAATAAAGCGTCAGCGACATCGGAGCCCCAATCGCCATCAAGGAATCGTTTGCGGGCAGCGGGATCAAAGCCCTCCAGCGTTCGGATGTAATCGGCACCAAGGTTTTCGATGTTGTCGCTGGGGTGTAGTTTGACCCACGCATGGGTGGCACGATTGTCGAGTTGGATGCGAGTAGTGGGATTGACGCGATCTCGAAAAAGGCGGCAGAGAAAATGGCTTTCTTTCGTCGGATTGCAGTCAGCGATCAGTTTATTGATCGCTACCCTTTCCTCGCCATCAATGCCAACGAAGGTTGCTCGTTGACGCACTCGCGTGCTGATGTCGGTCCAATCCTGATAATCGAATTGGGTGGCCTCGTTTAAAAATGCGGTAAGATACGTGCCGCCTAGAAGTTTATCGCGCGCCTCGCCCTGCTCCAGTCCACCGAACTTGATCACCGAACCATTGCTATAGGTCGCGGTAAGTTCTTCACGGTTGACCGTCAGCGTATCTTTAAGGCCGGGCTTCGAAGCCAAAACCTCCGCCCAAACCTGATTCCAGAGCGTGGCTTTGCACGATGCGCGCGTGCGCCTTAAGACGAGGTGTTGAGAGCCGGGAATCGCTACACAAAGATCATGCAGGTATTCGAGGATGAGGCGGCTTTTGCCAGACCCCGAACCCGACGTGAGCAGGACATTAGTTGCTGTTGAATAGAGCGCCCTCTGTGCGCGAAGTTGGCCCGGATTGGGTTTGAATGAGTTGGTGATCACTCATTATTTAGGTCGAGGCACGCGGAGGCCTCGAAGTTGTGCAAATCGGTCAGCGCCCGGTTGCCAATAATCTCTTGCGGGTTAGCGTGCAGGATCAATCCATGCCGAGTACCTCAATGTCTTACAGTGTCCGACACCAAGTCTTTGTCAGTTCTACATTCACGGATTTGATCGAGGAGCGCACCGAGGTCATACAAGCGCTGTGGGAACTCGACTGCATCCCAACGGGCATGGAAGCATTCGTCGCGTCGAATGAGAGCCAGTGGGAAGTAATCCGCAAGGTCATCGACGAGTGCGACTATTACGTCCTTATCATCGGCGGACGTTACGGCTCGATAACCGAGGATGGCGTGAGCTACACGGAGAAGGAATACAGGTACGCCAAGAAGATCGGCCTTCCTGTTCTCGCATTTGTGCATGGAACGCCGGAAACAATCCCAGTCGGGAAAGCAGAAAAGGTCGAAGCCAACCGACTCAAGTTGGAAGCGTTCCGCTCCGAAGTGATGGCCGAATATCCCGTACGATCTTGGTCATCGGCCTCCGAGCTTGGCGGGTTGGTGTCTCGATCACTGGTACGGGAAATCAAGGTCAACGCACGTCCGGGCTGGATCAGGAACGATGGTTCATCGCCGATTGCGCTGCTGGAACGGATAAACGAACTGACGGAAGACAACCGCGCGCTGCGGGATCAGCTCGCCGTTCACGTCGATACTGTTTCTGACCCCACGCTGGAAAGCGGCAAGGATAAGATCGAGATACATGGTATACGCGATGTCTATATTTCGGGGGGTGGTGGCTATCAAAAAGTCGATTGGAACATTCTGGTCAGTTGGGATCAAATATTCCGAGACATTGGCCCTGCGCTGATTAATGAAACTACGGATGACAATTTAAAAAGGATACTGTCGCACTTTGCGGATTGGGACGAACTTCCAGACAATTACACGGATCGCGGCAACAGTCACATTCTGGTCGATAGCTTTAACGAGATACTTATTCAGTTCCGTGCTCTCGGCTTAATCGATCAAGGCGTCAAGAAGCGTGGCGTGAATGACAAGGGAAGCTATTGGCGGATCACCCCGGCTGGTGACCGCCACCTTATCGGCCTACTCGCGAGACGGAAGGCAGAATAGATCGCGCCGCTATATGGGCAGCAGCAGGCGAAAGGTTTTTGATAGTATCCGTATCGAAACCGAGTGAGGGGGCCTCATCCGGCCCGAGGGGGTATACCCCCTCTCTCACGATACATTGGAATCAATCTTGATTCTTTTATTACGCGCAAACATTTCGGTCGAACGTTGATTCTATTGTTGCGCAGCATGGACCGTTTTAACCACGCGCTGAACGACGCTGCTTCCGACGTTCAATTCCTTGGCAATCTTGAGCATTCCCCAACCTTGCGCGCGAAGGTCCATGATCTTGCCCTCCACGGTCTTGGAGACGGGCTTGCGACCCAGCTTCACGCCCTTGGCCTTGGCTCGCGACAATCCTGCGTTGACCCTCTCGACGATCATGGCGCGCTCGAACTCTGCGAAGACACCCAACATTCCGAACATCGCCCGGCCTGATGGCGTTGAGGTATCGAGCCCTTGGATATGCAGGTAGAGGTTACAGCCAACGGCCTGTAGATCGCCTAGGAAGGCCACGAGATCACTCAAAGAGCGTCCGAGGCGGTCCACTGACCATGAGGCAATCATATCGATCTCACGGCGCTGTGCGGCCTTT
>NZ_AKFJ01000080.1 GCF_000272475.1 Novosphingobium sp. Rr 2-17 | reverse complement strand
GGTTTTTGCGGGCGTCCAGCTGGGCCGCGTGGTGCTGGAGACGGGAACGCTATCGACTTTCCTGTATCACGGGCTGGTCGAGCGTGGTGTCGCTATTCGGCAGCGAGACCGCGGATCGCGTTGGATAATAGCCGCGCAATCGCAAGCTTTTGCCCGATTTCCCCAGAACCTTGCAAATTCGATTACTTCAAATCCCCCAAAACCCACACTTCCTGGGGCTTCAGCGTTCTTCACGGGCGACCAGCTACGCACGCGCTGGTGATTCTTGATGGAACCAACATGTCGTAGCAGCCGTCCTGTCGATCACATTGTGCCCCAATGCTCCACCAGTTTGCCCTTGGATATGCGAAATGCATTGAAGACGTAGCGTGGCGAAGAGGAACCTGGTTCCGGAGGTGCCACGGACATCCACATGACGTAGTCGCGGTTGCCGACG
>NZ_AKFJ01000079.1 GCF_000272475.1 Novosphingobium sp. Rr 2-17 | reverse complement strand
CGGGAATTTGCCCCGCTTACCTGGACACTGTTCTAAGTCATTGAGACTACTCCTTTCATGCGACTTCACGTCGCACCGCCTGCTTATAGGTCATCCATCGGTTGTCCTCGTGCCCCTCGGACATGAGATTGACGACGTTGACGCCGCGATACCGCTTCCCTGTCGTGGGATTGATGGGAATGATCGATCCGCCCTCGGCTCCGGCTGCGGCGGGGTTCCACGGCCGCTGCCAAGGTGCGGTGCCGGCCTTTAGCTGGTCGATGATCTTCTCGGCGACGCGCTCGTGAAAAGGCTTCTTTTCCTCGGCCATGGTAGCCTCCGATGTTAAGCGTTGCGGGCTGCGGCGAACAGGCTGAGCTGGGCGCGATCAGCGGGCTCGATCTCCAAGCCATCCTCCGCGTCGCGGGCGTCGGCCTCGCTCAAGGCGTCCTCCACGAACGCGCCGGCCCGTTCCGTTTCGTCGGGATCAAACTCCACTACCGCGCCGGGAATCTCGGCGTCGATCAGCTTGCGGCGGATCAGGTCATCCCCGTAAGCGCGAATAGCTTCCTCGGTGGGGCTGCCGCTGGTGTCGGTCATGCGGTCTTCTCCCTGGTGCTATAATTGGGCTTCCCGTTCACGTCGAAATTGGTCTGTTTGCAGTCGGGATATCCACTGCAACTCCACCAAAAACTATTCTTCTTCTTGGCCGATGGACGGCGGACTAATCCCATGTCCGGCTCGACCATCTTTCGCCTCCGGCCCATGCTCATCGACCGGAGGCTCGCGCCAAAAAATCTCGCTCCACCAACAACTGCCCGATCTTGGCGTGCAGTTTCTCGATCTCAGCCTCGCTGGCCGCCTTGGCTGCCGGATCACCACCGTCAAACAGGCTGGCCATGCCATCCATTGCCTGACGCTTCCACGCGCCGATCATCGTATGGTGCACGCCATGCTTGGCCGCCAATTCCGCCAGCGTCAGATCGCCGCGGATCGCCTCCATCGCTACCTTGGCTTTGAACTCCGCGCTGTAGCGCTTTCTCGTCGTCTTCATTCCTGTCCGTTCCTCAGGTCAGGCTGAGCTTATCACCCTGTCCAGAAAATCGGCACCACCTCAAGGTTCAGCCGTTATTGCGGC
>NZ_AKFJ01000078.1 GCF_000272475.1 Novosphingobium sp. Rr 2-17 | reverse complement strand
CCTCACATGAGGAGTTCGTCGTCAAGCAGATCATAAGGACGGCATTGTCATGTCCTTTCAGGTGGCTGAATCCATGGTCTGAGCCCGCTCTTCGAATACCGGCCGTTGCCAAGCCTGTACCACCTCACATCCGGTCGCCACTTAGCGTGGCAGCACCATAATCCCGCTTCGGGGCAAGGGCTCAGGAAAACGGGGCCATTCTTCTCATCGGCGGTTTAAGCCATGGAGCACTTTCGGTCCGTTCACCTGGATCCTGCAGGACTGATCGGGTCCTGCAGAATGGGAAAGATACGCAGGCGTAATCAGGCGCAGGCTATGACCGCCCCCTCGATCACGACGCCGCTGGCTACATATTTCCAAAGCGCGATAAGCAACTTGCGGGCAAGGGCCACAATGGCTGACTTCCTGGCCCGCACTCCGTTCCGACTTACCCGCTCGTGAAACCAGCGTGCCAACGCTGAATTGGGCTGGTGGCGCAGCCAGAGCCAGGCCAGCTGAATCATAGTTGTCCGCAATCGTGGGTTGCCTGATTTCGAGACGCCTTGCTCGCGGTCGATCGAGCCGCTTTGCCATGGCGACGGCGCAAGGCCGGCATAGGCAGCGAGCTGTCGGCGATTGTCAAAATGACGAAAAAGGCCTTCAGATGTCAGGATCATAGCGAACTCCGGAC
>NZ_AKFJ01000077.1 GCF_000272475.1 Novosphingobium sp. Rr 2-17 | reverse complement strand
CTTTTCAAGTTGAGGATACTGCCGTCATGTCTCTCGAGACCTTTTCCTACGGCCTTTACGATACCCCGATCAGCGTCGGCATTCGCGCGATCTCGTGGCTGATCCCGATGGTGCAGAGCATCCACATTATCGCGATTGCGGTTCTGGTGGGCTCGGCGCTGGTGATGGATTTGCGCCTGGCCGGCGTGCTGGCGACGGACGAGAGCCCGCGCACGGTGGTTCGCCGCCATCTCCCCTGGCTGTGGAGCGCGCTGGCCGTGCTGCTGCTGACCGGCCTAGTCATGGTGACCGGCGAGCCTTACCGCGAACTGCTCAACACCACGTTCTGGTACAAGATGGGCACGGTCCTGTTCGCCTTCGTGCTGACGCTGCTGTTCCGCTATCCGATCCTGCACCCCGAGTTCAAGCTGGAGCATGCGCGCTGGTCGCTGCTGGTCAAGCCGCTGGCCTGGGTCAGCCTCGCGGCCTGGATCTTCGTCATCTATTGCGGTCGCTGGATCGCCTACACCTGATAACCGGGCCACGGGCGAGGCCGGCTGGCCTTTGCTCGACCATCCCCGTTGGGAGTTTTTGAGACATGAGTTTCGCCGACATCATCCAGAGCATCGAGGATTCGTCGATCGGCACGCTGATGCGCGAGGGCGCCACGGCGTTCCCGTGGCTGGAAAGCACGCACGTCCTGGCGATCGTGATCGTGCTGGGTACCATCGCTATCGTCGACTTGCGGCTGGTCGGCTACCCCTCGCACCGGCGCGGGGCACGCCAACTGATCACCGAGATGTTGCCGTTCACCTGGGTCGCCTTCGTGTTCGCGCTCATTACCGGTCTTTGCCTGTTCACCGCCCACGCCACGCAGTACACCTTCGAGAGCCGGCCCTTCCAGTTCAAGATGCTGGTGCTGGCACTCGCCGGCCTCAACATGGCGTTCTTCCACCTGACCGCCTATCGCCGCATCATCGACTGGGACGATCGTCTGCCCACCCCCGGCGCCGTCAAGCTCGCCGGCCTCACCTCCCTCACTTTGTGGATGATCGTCGTCTTCCTCGGTCGCTGGATCGGCTTCTCCGCTCCCTTCGCCTGAGC
>NZ_AKFJ01000076.1 GCF_000272475.1 Novosphingobium sp. Rr 2-17 | reverse complement strand
GAACATCTCGATGTAATCGAACACGTCCTGCCGGGCTTCATCGCGTGTTTTGTAGGTGCGGCGCCGGATGCGCTCACGCTTGAGCGAGGAGAAAAAGCTCTCGGCGACGGCGTTGTCATGGCAGTTACCACGCCCGCTCATCGAATGCTCAAGATTGTGAGCCCGGATGAAGGCCGCCCAGTCCATGCTGGTGAACTGCGAGCCTTGATCCGAATGGATCAGCACCCGCTGCTTCGGCTTGCGCCGCCATACCGCCATGTGCAGCGCTTGCAGCACCGCATCGGTGGTCTGCCTGCTCTGCATCGACCAACCCACCACGCGGCGGGAATAGAGATCGATCACGACAGCCAGATAGGCAAAGCCTTCCACGGTGCGGATGTAGGTGATGTCTGTCACCCAGGCCCGGTCTGGCGCAACCACATCGAACTGGCGATCCAGGGTATTATCAACCACCAGGGACGGCTTACCGCCTTGGCCGCCCGGCCGACGCTTGTAGCCGATCTGCGCCTTGATACCCGCCAGCCGGGTCAACCGGGCGACACGGTTCGGGCAGCAGATCTCGCCCTGATCCAACAGGTCGTCATGCAATTTGCGGTAGCCATAGACCTTGCCACTGTCGTTCCAGGCCTGCCGGATCAACTCCGTCTGCCGAGCATCTTCCTAGGCCCGTTGGCTCAGCGCACTCTTCTGCCAGGCATAGAAACCGCTGGGCTGGATGCGCAGGCACCTACACATCGATCGAACCCCGAACTGGTCACGATGCTCGGCAACAAACGCGTATCTCACTTTGCATCCCTGGCGAAATACGCGGTGGCTTTTTTTAGGATGTCGCGCTCCTCGGTTACCCGGGCCAGTTCGCGCTTCAACTGGCGGATCTCTGCATCCTTGCCGGCATCGCCGGACACCACCTCCGCCAGTTGTCGCCTCCAAGCATACAGCGAATGCTGACTGACGCCGAGCCGCTCAGAAACCTCTGCTACCGGATACCCACGTTCGGTAATCTGGGCTACCCCATCACGCTTGAACTCATCGCTGAAATTGGACTTCCCCATCGTCGTCTCCTGTCCTCAAAATTAGGATAGAAGGCGTCCAGAAATCTAGGGGCTACTCA
>NZ_AKFJ01000075.1 GCF_000272475.1 Novosphingobium sp. Rr 2-17 | reverse complement strand
TCAATGGGTCCTGAGCCTAGCCCCGCTGAGACATTGCACTGAAATCAGAACGCTCACTTTAGCTATGAGCGACGAAAGCATAGATCTGCAACCTTTATCGGATCTTCCTTCATTGGTCATGGTTTATGCCCCATCCGTCATCTTAAGGAAGCTCCGAGATATGGGGCTTGAAGTTTCGTACAGAGCGATACCGTCAACTGGTCCATGGATGCGATGAACAGCACATAGGCATGCCTCGCAGGTTGATTGAATTCTTTCAAAATTCTAAAAGGTCAGCGCGATTTGGAAGAACCTGGCTTCGAGGTCCCTAGTGAAGTGCCATTTTCACATCCATATGCTGCCATGGCTATGGATTTCGCGAGTCGCTCATGTTGTCCGGGTTTGGACCGGGTCGAAATTTGAAACTTCACCGAGCCAAAGTTCTTTCGCTAGGAAAACGCCCGGTTCCGATTTCGGGACAATCTGGGTATCGCTTGGGTAACCCGGAAGACGGGGCGATTTCCGGCATCGTAGGCCTAGGAAACCCTCGGTTTCTGGCCGGCTATCTGTCGTGTTCGTAATGATGGGGTCAGAGGTTCGAATCCTCTAAGCGGCACCACCTTCCTAAAGGCACTTCCACCCGGACATCGGCGGTTTCCCACGGGAAGGGCTCTCCAACTTGGGGAGCGCTTGGGTCAAGGCTGGGGCGTCTTTGGGCAACAACTCACGCTATACCCGGTCAAAAATGATCGAGACAGCAAGAAGATGTCCCGCACACCTGAATGTGTGCTGCTGCCTCAGGCTGCGAAGGAGGCAGACCTGCCGGCCATCCGTTGTCTTCGGAAAATCCGGTACGCTTTACGCCGTGAGCATCCGGTAAGGCGCTCTGCTCCGGCATTTCACCAATGTGGACTTGTAACGGTTTTAC
>NZ_AKFJ01000074.1 GCF_000272475.1 Novosphingobium sp. Rr 2-17 | reverse complement strand
CACCCGGCAGCGGCCCGCCCGCAGCCAACGAAGTCATCGTTTCAATGTAACCTTCGCGCCCTGGCTTCATGCCCTTGGAATGCTGGATGTAATCCACATCCATATAGCGCTCGGCCACTGCCCGCGCCCGGGCCGGATCGTGGCTTGCCATGGCGGCCCGAGTATCCGTCAGAAAGTCCTTGATCAGTTGGACGTTCGCAGCCTCGTCACTCGCCGGGGATTTCGCTTCCAATGCGCTGGTACTGAGCAGAACAGCTGCGGATAAAACAACATTACGAAATTTCATGCTGTCTTCCTTAAATATGCGCGGACAGAAGAACGCCAAACGTGCGCGGCTCAGTTTGAGTGGCGTTAATAGTTCGCGGCGTCAGGGAGCGAACGTCATAGAACGTCCACCGGCGATCCGTGAAGTTGTGGACATAAGTGCCCACGCTGAAACGCTCGTCGGCTGAAGTCCAGTTCAAGCTGAAATTGCCCACGACCCCGCTATTCATATAGATGTAATTGAGAATGTCCGGACCAATGAAGGCGCTGTTCAGGGTCGAATTTGACGGGTTGAAATAGCGGAACTTGTCAGTCCACGTCCCGTCGAGCCGTGCGAATACCTTCGATCCGCCTTTAAGGCTGAAGGTCTGATCATAGCTGATGTTCACAGTATTGGGGGCGATGAAATTGTAGTTCGGCGACCCAGCGTTCCCGACCGTGTTCCAGGAAATCTCCGATGCGAATTGTGCGGGCTTTTCCCCATAGCGGAGATCAAGATGGGTATACTTTAGCCCGAGGCGGCCCCCTGGCCCGACCTGGAGATAAGACTCGAGCTCGACACCCCACTGATTCACGGGAACGGTGGTCGTAAAATTGGAAACCGGGTTGTTCGGGTCTGGATTCACCTCCGTGATCATCCCGCCGTAGCGGTATACGAAAGCGTCCGCGTTGATCTGGAGGCGCCCTCCGAAGAAGCGGTTCTTGCTGCCCACTTCGAAAGCAGTCAACGTTTCCGCATCGTACGACTGAACAGTGCACGAGAAACCGGAACAAGATACGGTGACGTCACCCGGAACAAAGCCAGTTGACACCATTGCGTACACTAGATTGTACGGAGTAAGGTCGTGATCCAGTCTCACCTTATAATTGACCCTGTTCCATTTATTCAGGCCTGACGGATTCGTATTCTCCGAGACCGAGACGAGCAGAGGCGATTCCGGGGTTCCCGGGTCGCCGCCGGTAGTTGGACACAAAGGACCAGCGCCTGGCGTGTTGCAAAGGAAGTTCAGGTTTGTCGTATAATTCAGCCGAGTGTTGACCCGCGTGTAATCATAGCGTGCTCCGACCGTGAGCCGGGTACGGTCCGAAAAGGCGTACTTTGCCTCGCCGAATACGCCATAATCCTGGATATCTCTCCGGGTCGAGCTTTCGAAGAGAAGCGCACCGCCCTGAGTCCACCGGTTGGCGTTTTCCGTATGCGCGCTGTTCCAGTACTGGAAAAGTCCACCCTGCCAGCTGAGCTTTCCATCGCCGTTGGACGACAGTCTCAGTTCCTGCGTCAGGAAAGTGTCGCGAGGCGTTGAGAGGACCTGAGACATGGGCACATTGAACGGCCCATTCTGATCCTGCGACGAAGATTGCGTAAATGTCCGGTAGGCCGGCAGATACGACAGCGTGACGGGCCCAAAATCCCACTTGAGATTTGCCCAGTACTGATAGCTCCTGGACGTGGCCGGCCGAACTTCAAAGCACGTGTCGAAGCTGATCTCGCCGTCGGCGGGAGACGTACCGCGGCAGCCGCCGGTATGACCATCGTTCCG
The DNA here is from genome assembly GCF_000272475.1 of Novosphingobium sp. Rr 2-17. Lineage (GTDB taxonomy): Bacteria > Pseudomonadota > Alphaproteobacteria > Sphingomonadales > Sphingomonadaceae > Novosphingobium. Next base: position 94 of record NZ_AKFJ01000074.1, on the reverse strand, counting down.
ATCGAAGGCAAAGCCCAGCAAGGCGGAAAAATTGGCTGTCGGCTGGTAGAGAGCCTTGATGCGCCCGCGCGTTCGATCGAAGGCATCTCCCTTC
>NZ_AKFJ01000073.1 GCF_000272475.1 Novosphingobium sp. Rr 2-17 | reverse complement strand
TATCCTGCAATGGAGGCTTCCGATGCCCATCGTCTGCGTCAGTGGAGGACGAGTGTGGCGCGACAATCCGGGTGAGAGGCTAGCGTCAATCAGGATGAGAATTGATTGTCGCGGCTTGTGTATGATGCCAGCGGTAATTGTCGCTGGCAATGGTCAGTGGTCGGTTTGATTGTCGCTGCGCGACAGTTCCTCGGTGGACTTGATTGTCGCGTAGGTTGGCGGTCGTCCGGCGCGTGATTGTCGCTGGAGCGCGGCGCGGCGGCGATAGCTTTCAACATTCATTTCAAAGACGGTGGCGTGGTGGACGAGCCGGTCGACGGCGGCGAGCGTCATGGCGGGATCGGGAAAGATCCGGTTCCACTCACCAAATGGCTGATTTGCAGTGATCAGCGTCGATCTGCGTTCGTAGCGTGCGCTGATCAGCTCGAACAGGACCGAGGTTTCGGCCTGATCTTTGGTGACGTAGGGGAGGTCATCCAGGATCAACAGGTGGTATTTGTCGAGCTTGGCCAAGGCGGCCTCGAGCCCAAGTTCCCGCCGGGCGACCTGGAGTTTTTGCACGAGGTCGGACGTGCGGGTGAACAGTACGCGCCACCCATTTTCGATCAGGGCGAGACCGATTGCCGCAGCCAGGTGCGTTTTGCCCCCGCCCGGCGGCCCGAACAGGATAAGGTTTGCGCCCTTTTCGAGCCAGGCGTCGCCCGAACACATCGCGGTGACCTGTGCGCGGGAGATCATAGGCACCGCATCGAAGGCGAAGCTCTCGAGCGTCTTGCCTGGGGGCAAGCGGGCTTCGCTGAGATGCCGCTCGATACGGCGGCGATCACGTTCTGCCACCTCGTGTTCGGCCAGGGCTGCAATCAGGCGGGCGTCTGGCCAGCCCTCCTTGTCGGCGCGAGCGGCGAAGTCTGCCCAGACCAGCTTGATTGCGGGCAAGCGCAGCTCGTTGAGAACGAGGCTGACGCGCTGGGCGTCGACGGCGGCATGGGTGGGGGTCACGCATTTGCTCATGCCGCTTCTCCCACCAACAGCACATCGTAATCGGCAAGCGGGGTCAGTTCGACGTAAGCGCAAATTTCGACGCA
>NZ_AKFJ01000072.1 GCF_000272475.1 Novosphingobium sp. Rr 2-17 | reverse complement strand
GGCGGGGGTGGCGGCGCGGGTGGAGCGGCGGCCATGCCGAGCACCCCATTGCCACCGCGTGAGCGCTTCACCTGCGCGCGGTCGATCGGCGAGAAGCGCTTACTCCACCAGGCACGACGCTCGCGCCATTGCTCGAGGACGAAAGCGAGCCGCTCTTTCTCAGCATCGCGGTGCTCCTTGTCCCAATCCAACTTGGCTTCGCGATACTGCGCCAGCCACTGTGGTCCGAAGCCGTCGGGCGGCGACAAGTCCGCACGAAGATATTGGTCGGGGCGTTCCAGCACCAGGAACGACATACCGGGGCCGGCAACCTGATAACGGCGCGCGGTCTCGGTCATCTCAACATGTCGAATGGGTTCGTCCGCGAGTTCCGCCACGCGGCCTGCGGCCCAGAGCGCAGCTGGCGCTTCGGCAGTGACCGGGGCGCTGGAGGAACCGTAGCGCCGTTCCTTGCCGTCGCTTAGACGTACGACGATGCCGTCCGCCGGCATCGGGCCGATCAGCAGCCATTGCCCAGGTCCGGCTGGCATTGCGCGCGTATCGATCCGCCGTCCTGCTGTATCGCGGACCGAAATGGGGACCACCTCGCGCGCGGCAAGGGCTGCAACAGCTTCAGCTTCGCCACCAGCGGCCAAACGGACGACCGCACCCCCTGTGCGTTGGGTCAGTCGACCGAGCCGCGCTCCGTCGCCCCCCGACACGGCAGTGAGCGCCATAAGCCGACAATCGGGTGCAAAATTCGCACTCCGGTCGATCGTTACCTCCCCGTCGAACACCAGCACGCATTGCGTCGCCGCGGGCAGCGCCAGCGCTTCGAGTCCGGCAAGCGACGTGCCGCCACGATAGGTGATGCCAGCCAGCGCAGCCCTGAGTTCTGTTGCGTTGCCGAGCGTCGCGACCTGCGGCTGGTCGCTTGCGAAGGTGACGAGCTCGATCGCGGCTGGGGCGGTTTGTTCAGCAAGGCGCGCCAGCACTTCTGCCTCAAGATCTGTCCGGACAGCACGGTGCGAGAGCGAACGATCCCAATAGATTCTCAGGCGGCCGCCCAGCGAAGGCTTCAATTCGCTCCTCGCCCCGTCGCCAATCACGAAGAAGGCCTGCCCGCTTGGATGGCGCGTGACGACCATTGGTCCTGCCAGGGTACCGCCCGTCACTGTTAGCCCTTCGTGCACAGTCGCCGTGCCGAGCATCGCATCCCCGCGCCAGCCATCCCCGCTCCGAACCAGACCAAGCGACTGGCCGGCAAAACGGACGGCCGGGGTGGCGGCATAGCCGTCCGCAGTAACAGCGACCGTCACCCGCCCAACCACAGCGTCGCGAGAAATGGGCAAGACAAGGCCGACAGCAGGGTCAAACGGCGCAGCGAAATGAAGGAGGAAGCGCCTGGGATGGGCGGCATTGATCGGGAAGATGCGTGTTGTGAACCGGTTTCCGGTGATCTCGGCCAGACCGGGATCGATGCCTTCACGGACCTCGTCCTCATACACGTTCCGCGCCTTCGGCGCTTCAAGTAACTGGCCAGGGATCATCGTGTCGCCAACATCAAGCGCGTAGCCGGTGACGACGGCGTCGGCTGGAAGAGTTAGCGCGAGACTCGCTTCATAGCTGCCTGCATCGTCCGATCCGATCACCATCTCCACCGTAACGTCGGCAGTGCGACCAACGATGTGTGCACGTACGTCGAGCGCGTCGATGCGCAAGTGGCCCGCCGGCCAGCCGTCGCGCTGGATGCCTCGCTCCGCCTCGGTCAGCGTTGGATTGCTCTGCGCCCATGCCGTAGGCGACAGCGTGACCATCGCGGCCACCAGAACCAAAAAACGGAACACCTCCACTCTCCCCCGGTTGCTAGGCGGAGAGACTGGCAAGCTTTATGCCCTCCGGCAACTGGACTGGTAGTTAAATGGACTGCAGTAGTGCCACGGACACAGGCGTTGGCTACCGAAGAAGGGCGGTAGTGGATAGGAACGGGTCGGCTAAAGGTGCTCGACAGTTGCCAGAATAGCAGACGTTGGAATGGTCTGCTTCGCGCCACTTGTCGCCGTTCGCGCGACAGCTGGACACCCGTAAAAACCGTGTTGGGTTGGACGACCC
>NZ_AKFJ01000071.1 GCF_000272475.1 Novosphingobium sp. Rr 2-17 | reverse complement strand
GTTCCGTCGCTGGGAAGGCCGCTTGCCGCTGGTCATGCGCCAGAGCCATGCCGGCGGCGAGAGGCTGTTCCTCGACTACGCTGGCGACACGGTTCCGGTCGTGGTCAATCGCCGAACCGGCGAGGTGCGCGACGCCCACATCTTCGTCGCGGTGATGGGCGGATCGAGCCTGTCGTTCGCGTTGGCAACGTGGACTGAGCAGTTCCCCGACTGGATCGCGGGCAATAATGCCGCGTTCGCCTTCTTCGGCGGCGTGCCCCAGCTGCTTGTTCCGGACAACGCCAAGGTGGCGGTGATCAAAGCTTGCCACTTCGATCCCCAGGTGAACCGCAGCTATACCGATATGGCGCGCCATTACGGCACGGCCATTTTGCCGGCCCGGCCCCGTAAGCCCCGGGATAAAGCCAAGGTTGAAGCCTGCGTCGGTATCGTCGAGCGCTGGCTGCTGGGTCGCTTGCGCAACCGGATCTTCTACAGTCTCGCCCAGGTCAACGCGGCGATCGCGCAGTGCCTTGCCGATCTCAATGATC
>NZ_AKFJ01000070.1 GCF_000272475.1 Novosphingobium sp. Rr 2-17 | reverse complement strand
CGCTGTGCGGTCGTACTTCGTTGTAGTCTCTACGCCACCATCTTGCGCGTGAGCTAACAGCGCTGGGCCACGACGTCCGCCTGATGGCGCCTCAGTTTGTGAAGCCGTTTCTCAAGTCCAACAAGAACGACTATCTCGATGCCGAGGCACTATACGCCATCCCGTGCCGCAAAGCGTTGTAGAACAGCACGGCGAGCTTGCGCGCGGTGGCCGTCACAGCCTTGGCTTTTCCAGCCCTTGCAGACAGCCGGCGGTAAAATGCGCCCAGCGCCGTATCGGTCCGACCTATCGTGGTTGCCGCAAGGCGCAGCAGTGCCGCCGCCCGGCTCGATGATCGGCGCGTTTCGATGACAGCAGCTTGCCGCCCGATATCTTGTTGCCTGTGCCAGACAAAGCCATGATGTGAAGTGCTTTGAGCTTGGCCACGCCGCAAGGTCGGTGCCGCATTCCCCGACCAGCTTGAGGGCCAGCGATGGTCCAATGCCGTGGATCTGGGTCAGGTCTACTGAGGTGTTGGGTTGGACGGCTCCCAACGGCATCGCGATGTGCCAGAGTGAGTTCGTTAGAGGACTCATTCGAGGGAGCCGCCCATGGAACAGATTACCCGCATAGGCATGGACACGTCAAAGAATGTTTTTCAGCTGCATGGCGTTGATGCGGCAGACAGGCCGATCCTGCGCAAGAGGCTGACGCGACGGAAAATGGTCGAGTTCTTCGAGGAGCTGCCGCCGACCGTTGTCGCCATTGAGGCTTGTGGCAGCGCGCATTACTGGGCGCGTCTTCTTGGTTCTTTTGGCCACGAGGTAAAGTTGATCGCGCCGCAACTGGTGAAACCATACGTCAAGCGCGGCAAGAACGATGCAGCGGATGCTGAAGCCCTGTGCGAGGCAATGAGCCGCCCGACGATGCGGTTCGTGCCGACGAAGAGTGCCGACCAGCAGGCGGCGCTCATGCTTGTGGGCATGCGCACCAGGCTCATCAAGAAACGCACCCAGCTTGCCAACGCGATCCGAGGCTTCGCTGCGGAATTCGGGATCACCGCAGCAACGGGCATGTGCCGGATCGAACCCCTGCTCGATCGCATCGCGGCTGACGAACGACTTCCCGAACTTGCGCGCGAACTGTTCGCGCTTCACGGTCAGGAATACGCGCAGCTTCTGCACGAGATCGAGCGGGTCGAGGCCAAGCTTATGGAATGGCATCGCAAAGACGAATGCAGCCAGCGGCTCGCAAAGATCCCCGGGATCGGTCCGATCGGCGCATCCCTGCTGATGATGAAAGCTCCTGACCCGCGCATGTTCAAGTCCGGGCGAGACTTTGCGGCCTGGATCGGCTTGACCCCTAAAGATCACTCGACCGCCGGCAAAGTCAGGCTCGGAGGCATCACGCGAGCTGGCGATGAACTCTTACGGAGCACGTT
>NZ_AKFJ01000069.1 GCF_000272475.1 Novosphingobium sp. Rr 2-17 | reverse complement strand
GTCTCGTTGGTGCGCGCCCAGGTGAACACCGTGAACAGCATGGCCGCACGGGTTACGGCCCGGCGGCGAGGATTTTTGATCGCCGTCGTATGTGTCGATGCCGCGCACGACGTCGGGCAACTCGTCGATGCCGACGCGCGCCATATGCCGCACCCGCGGCTTGGGCTTGAGCAGATCGGAGAGATACGCCGCCGGGTCCTGATCGGCCCAACTGTGCGGGATCGCAAAACGATAGATCTGGCTGACGTGCTGCTTGATCCTGCGGCTTACATCGAGCGCCCGCGCGCTTCGACCACGCGGATCATTGCCAGCACATCAGCGCTGGTGATCGCGCGCAGATCGCGATCACCCAACGCCGGGAACGTATCGCGCTCAAGGCGACGCAGCAACCTGGCAGCATGGCCGGGGTTCAGCGAAGCGATGCGGTTTTCATGCCAAGCCCGCGCCACGGCTTCGAACGTCATCTTGGGCTTGGCGACGGCCCGGACGCCCGGATCCCTGCCCTGCCCCAAGGCAATCTTGGCCTCGGCGCGCGATAACCCGGCGGCGGCGAGACTGACCTCGGGGTAGTGGCTGAATGAGAGGAGCTTTTCGTTGGCCGCGAAGCGGTATTTCATCCGCCAGTGCTTGGAGCCGTTGGGGCGAACCAGCAGATGCGGGCCGCCACCGTCGGCGAGCTTGTAATCCTTGGCGCGCTTGGTGGCGTAGCGAACGTCGAAGTCTTTGAGAGCCATTTGGGGGTATCTCCTGCAGCAGCAGGATCATTACCCCCAAGAATACCCGCAAAAGCAAATCGCTGTGAAGCGCCCCGGGTTTTCAGGAGGCCATTTCAATTGAGTCACGCAACCATATCGAGGGTCTCTGTGGCTGCATAGTAATTTGCCTCGGCCTCGGCGGGCGGGATGTAGCCGATGGGTCCGAAGAGGCGCTGATTGTTGTACCAGTCGACCCAGCGCAGGGTTGCCATTTCGACTGCTGATGCGCTTGGCCATGACCGCTGGCGCCAGATCACCTCGGTTTTGTAGAGGCCATTAATCGTCTCGGCCAAGGCATTGTCATAGCTGTCGCCGACGCTGCCGACTGACGGCACGAGGTTGGCTTCGGCCAGGCGTTGGGTGTAGTTCATGGCAAGGTATTGGACGCCCCTGTCGCTATGATGGATCAGGCCATCTTCCGGCCCCGGCCTGCGGGCGTGGATCGCCTGCTCCAGGGCATCTAGGACGAAGCCGGCGGTGGCCGAAGTGCTGACCTTCCAGCCCACGATCCGGCGGGCATAGGCGTCGATCACGAAGGCCACATAGACGAATCCCGCCCAAGTGTGGACATAGGAAAAATCGACCACCCACAGCGCGTTGGGCCGCTCGACGCGGAACTCACGATTGACCTTGTCCAGCGGGCACGGGGCCTTCGGGTTGCTGACCGTGGTGACCGTCGTCTTGCCGCGCCGAACGCCCACCAGACCCATAGCCGCCATCAGGCGCTCCACGGTGCAGCGGGCAACAGCCACGCCATCGCGCAGCAACTGGCGCCAGACCTTGCGCACGCCGTAGAGGCCGGAACTGGCCTCATGGACGCGCTTGATCTGCTCCATCATCTCGTCATCCTGGCGAGCACGCGCAGGACGCCTGCCAGGATTGGCCAAGCGCCGGGCATGCTCATGATAGGAGGACGGGGCGATCGCCAGCTCCCGGCAGATCGGCTCGATACCCAGATCCTCGCGATGGGTGTCGATGAACGACATCATCATTTGCCGGGGCGGTCGAACTCCGCCATCGCAAAATACGCCGATGCTTTGCGCAGGATTTCGTTGGCGCGCCGCAGTTCCTTGACCTCGCGCTCCAGCAGTTTGAGCCGGGCCTTGTCATCCGCAGCCTGCGCCGCTGGTGCCGTTCGTCGGCTCGCCTCCTCACGGCACCAGCGGCGCAGCGTCTCGGCCGTACAGCCAATCTTGCTGGCGATCGAAGTCATCGCCTCCCACTCCGAGCCGTAATCAGCGCGGTGCTCGCCAACCATGCGCACCGCCCGTTCGCGGACTTCTGGTGAGAACTTGTTCCGGGTTTTGCTCATAACGAAAGCTCCTTCTCATAAATTGAACACCTCGAAGAACCGGCTGTCCAAGCGTGACGCGACACGGAACGTGGAACAGAGGCGCGAAGGGATTGCATCGGGGAGGTTTTTGGCGGGTTGGAGGCCTTTTGCCGCCTATCCAACCGCGTTTTCAGCGGCGTTTTCCTGTCA
>NZ_AKFJ01000068.1 GCF_000272475.1 Novosphingobium sp. Rr 2-17 | reverse complement strand
AGCGCAGAGAAAGTAGAGCGCGCTCAGGCCGAAACGCCCTGAGACGCCAACCACATCGTTGCAGAAATTTTATCCGGCGTAGCGTGGCACTGCTGCGGACGCCTGCGGATAGATAGGGACAAGTTAGCGTAGAACCCGCAGAATCTCAGGATCTTGACGAGAACCGAAGGTATCTCAACTCTCATCCCAGCGGGGCAAAACGACCGACCACAACGCAGGAAATCCACATCATGACCAATCTACCCCCCGACCGCATTCTTCGCCTCAACACCGTGCTCGATAGCACTGGCCTGTCGCGCGCAACCCTCTACCGCAAGATCCACGAGGGCACCTTCCCCAAGCAGGTGCGCATTGCCACGCGCTGCGCCGGGTGGCGGGAATCCGCAATCAACGAGTGGATGCGCAATCCGATGTTCTTTCAGGTAGACGAGGCCCGATCGCAGTAGCGTCCTAAAGGAAGACGTGCCCGCCAAGAGCTGCAGTGGTAGATAGCCTCAATCGCTACTGTGATCTGAATTGAGGGAAACTCCCTGCGTATGGCCGGATACCTGCTCATCCGAAAAGCTTGTGTCAAAAAGCGACCCGATTGGCCTTCTGGCATGTTCTGCAAGTCTGCGGCTGCCTGCCGCCCAACAAGTAGCACTAACGGCCGGTTTTTGCGCAGCTGTCCGCAGAACCGAAATTGCATAACATGGAAGCGGTGCCCTTTTCGTGTCCAAGGATTTTTTGCAAATCTCATCGCGCGAAACAGACGGCAATATGAAGATAAACTTGATCGTCTGTAATATGTTCGGGACTTTTCGTTAGGTTTTGGTGCAATGATTTGCGAACCGCTCTTCCTGCACCTGTTTCGAAAGGTCATGGTCACTGCATGCGCCATCGTGTGCATAGGATTGGCCGTCTTGAGCTGGTCGGCACCTGCTTCTGCCGACGTCCTACGGATCGGTCGTCCGCTGTGCTATGCGGTCAGCCAGACGGTAGCAAAGGACAGCAGTGTACCCCCGGCTTTTGCCTGCATCGGCAAGCCCAAAGGCTACCAGAATGGTACGCTCTGGCTGCGCGCGACGCTGTCACACGCAGCGGACACGCACGATGACCTCGCACTGATCGCCCATAATTCGCGGTTTGACCGGCTGATCGTATCATTCTCCTACGCTGATGGTTCGGTAGAGCGGCAATCTGTGCGCAGTGGAGATTTTGGTACGCATTGGCGGGCAGGCGGGCAACTCACCTTCCGCGCACCGGACCGCGAGGTCCCAGTGTCTGGCATCACCCTGCTGTTCGACAAAGTGGCGAGTGAGCACCTGCTGCGCATTCGACTCCTCAAGCATGGCGAGGAAAATACGCAGGCGACAGGCATGGCCGCCTTGGTCGGCGCAGCACTTGTGCTGTTGTTGGCGGGCGCGATCTACAACGCCTCGCTGGCACTTGCCATGCGCAGGCAGTACTCGGCCTGGCAGGCGGCATGGGCAGCCTGCATGGTCGTGTGGGGTGCATGCTGGTCGCAACTCTCTCTGTTCTTCGTTCCTGCGATGGCCGGTGCGGCCACTTCGCAAATCTGCACCGGCCTGTCCTGTCTTGCCATTGCGCTCGCCACCCTGAGCGCCGTCACCGCGCTGGAGGAACGCTGCGTCAGCCGCTGGCTGAGACGAACTGCGCTTTCGCTAACGGCATGCGTATTCGCGCTCGGCATTCCGCTTTCGCTGATGCGTTCCAGGCCAATCGACACGCTTGGCGGCGTGGTGGGAATACTAATTCTTGCCAATCTGGTCGCAGTGGCGTTCTGCATCGGACAGGCGTGGCGGCGCGGGAGCAGCGAGGCGCGCAGCTTTGCCGGAGCCTGGGCGGTGCCGATGATCGTACTGGCCTCCACCAGCTTCTTCGATGCCGACGCGATGTTCTGGGGCGGAGGATCTCAGATCCTCGTGCTTTTCGCAGCAGCATGGCAGACGATCTGGCTATCTGCGGCGGCCTCGCGCTCGCACGCCCGGCTGCGCGTGGAGCGCGATTTGGCGCGCCGAGGAGAAGCCCAAGCGCATGAACTCGCGCGCCGCGATGCACTGACAGGGCTGCCCAATCGGCGCGGCTTTATCGAAAGCGTTGGCACTATCCTCGACATCTCGCAGAACAGAGGCGAAACGGTGGCCCTGCTCTTGATCGACGTGGACTGGTTCAAGTCGATCAACGACGCCTACGGTCACGAAGCGGGCGATATCGTGCTGCAAGGTATCGCACGATGCATAGCGCCTTACGAGCGCCCGTCCTGCACCGTTGCTCGCCTCGGCGGCGAGGAGTTCGCGATGATTATCGCCGGACTGGATGATTTCGAGCTGATGCGCTTTGCAGAGACCCTTCGCCAGCAGATAAGCGACTGCGAGCACGGCGATATCATCGATGACCGCAAAGTCACGGTGAGCATAGGCGTTGCGAAAACCGCGATAGTTGCTGATTTCCGTACGCTTTATCGCCTGGCCGACGTGTCGCTTTACGAAGCCAAGCGCGGCGGACGCGACCGTGTTGCGATCCGTATATTCAATGCAGCCGAACCTTGCACCGACGACCTTAGGCTCAGGACTCATTGA
>NZ_AKFJ01000067.1 GCF_000272475.1 Novosphingobium sp. Rr 2-17 | reverse complement strand
TTGGAGGTGCCGCGCGGCATGGCCGTAACGTTTGTATTTGGCGCGATCGAGCGCGTAGTCGATCATCGATCGCAGCAGCAAGGTTGCGGCCAGCGGCGCGCTCGATTCAAGGGTTTCCGCTGTGGGTGTGAGCAGCCAGTAATGGTCGCCATCAAGCTGGGCATGGCGCGCCAAAACCAGTTCCGCCGCCAGGCCGTGCGCCGGCCAGTCCATCAAGAAACCCAGCGCCCGGTAGAAGTCGTCAGACTGGCGAACGTAGGCAAGCGCGCGCGTTTCGGCTTCCTCGTCATCAAAATCAGGGAGCCGCTTGAGGTGCGCGCGCATATATTCGGCGTTCAGGCTTCGCTCGAAAATTGCCCAACGTTCGGATTGGGCATCGGCAGTCCGTCCAAGGGCGTCGAGTACATCGATGTGCACTCTTTGCCAGTTGGGCCAATGGCCTACGTTGTGTGAATAGGCCTCGGCACGACCAAGTGCCGCCAGAGCCTCCGCTGGCCGCTGAGCACCCAGCAATCGCTCGGCGATATCGGCCGCGATCGATGGGTTGGTCTGCTCCGAGGCCGAAAATCGCACGATGTAGCCATCGACATCGCCAAGCGCATCGGCGATTTCTGTCAACGCGGAACGAACCCGACGGGCTTCGTATCCGGCGTCAAAGTCATCCTCGAAGATGGGGCCGCGCGTGCTGATACCGATGACCCGGTGCTCCGAGGGCTTCGGTCTGGCGCGCAGTGTGGCCGCCATATCCTCGAATTTAGCCTTGAGTGTTGCCAGGCCTTCAGGGCCGAGCGCCTCCGCCATCAGGCCGATCAGTCCATCGAATTGCCCATAATCGTTGGCGCTGACCCCGGTGAAGACCCTTTCTGCCAGAGTCGTCTTATCAGGCTTCGCTTGCGCCGCCACCGCCCCGAGATCCTTCAGGGCTTCGACTATGACGCCGCTGATCGCGCCATTGCTGTCGTCGCAGCGCTCATAGAGAGATGGGGCGAGGTCAAGCAGACGCCAGAGCAAATCTAGGGCCTCGCCCGGCTGCGTTGGCGCAACATACGTGACGATCGCGCTGCGCTGCATGTCAAGATCGGCTGCGAGGGCACGGATCTTCTGCCAGTCCACAAAAGAACGCGATTTGCCGATCGTCGCCAGTCGTTTGCGGATTTCCGGCACCACGCTGGCACCGCCATCGCGGCTTGCAAGCTCAAGGCGAAGTCGTCGCTTGGCCGCCGCATCGCCAGACACCAGTTCCAGCAAAAGTTCGGCAAGCCGATCTGCCCCGAGTGCGGCGAGATTCTTCGTGTTGAGAGCTTTATCGGATGCCATCTGCCGTTCGCGATTTGGATCGGCCTCCCGATCTTTCAGATTAGGCTCTATGACTCGCTGTGACGAGTGTCAACGAATGCGCCCGGAAACTCTAACCTGACAGAATAGGAGGCACCGTCCTGACGTCCGGTTAGGCTATACCCTTGCCCCTGGGGATCTTGAACTGGTCGGCCACCGCTATCGGCCCGCCAACCGTCTCGGCCTGGCAACGCAGATCGCCTTGATGCGGTATCCCGGTTTCGGCTTGCAGCCCGACATCGACGTCCCCGATGCGATCCTCCACTATCTCGCCGCCTAGATCGTCGTCGATGCCGATGTGTTCGCCGAATATGGTCAGCGCGCCCAGACGCGCAACGATCATGCTGACATTGCGGAACGCCATCTGGGGCTGCGTCCCTTCCGGCGAGGAGATATACCGCTCGCACTCGATCTCGCCGCGAAAGCTGCCGAGCGGACCGATCGGGGCGAACCCATTGTCCGCGCGTTGATGGATGGATTGAAGCAGGAACGCTTCATTCTGCCTCCGGCCGACACGCTCGAACGGGCCGGCCTCGCCGGCAGGGCACGCGCCCGCAAAGGCGCAGCGGCGCTTATCGTCGAAAGCCTGGGTCATGCCGAACTGACACGGATCGACGATTTGATCGTCAACAACAGCGACTTCGGCATGACGCCGCTGGCCTGGCTGCGCAATTTCGAGGAAGCGCCGACGACGACGAACATCAACGGTCTGATGGAACGGCTGCGCTATGTGCGCGGGATCGGCATCGATCCGGCGATCGGCACCAGAGTCCCAGATTTCCGGTTCGCCCAATTCATGCGCGAAGGGGGCGCGGCGCCGGCGTTCCTGCTCTCCGACTATAGCCTCAACAGGCGCCGCGCGACGCTGGTCGCGGCGGTCATCGACCTCGATGCCAAGCTCGCCGACAACGCGATCCAGATGTTCGACCGGCTTGTCGGGAGCCTGTTCACGCGCGCGCGGCGCGGTCGTGAACGGCGCTATCAGGACAGCATCCGCTCAGTCGGGGAACTCATGAGGTTGTTCGAGGCGACGATCGACGCGCTGGGAGAAGCGGTCGAGCATGGTGGCAATCCGCTGGAACTGATCGACGAGATGGTAGGCTGGCACAGGCTGGTCGCCGCTAAGACCCAGGTCAATGCGCTGGCCGAGCTGGCGGGGGAAGATGCCCTTGTCGCGGCAACGGGACGCTATGCGACCTTGCGGCGGTTCAGCCCCGCTTTCCTCGACACCTTCACGTTCAAGGCATCGGGAAGCGGGTCCGGACTGGTCAAGGCCATCGACATCATCCGCGATGCAAATGCGCGCAAGTCACGCAGCCTGCCCGAGGGCATTCCCCTGCCATTCGCCAACCGGCAGTGGAAGCGCCTCATCACCGAGGGCGGCCAGGTCGATCGCCGGCGTTACGAGATGGCCGTCATGGCCACGCTACGAGATCGGTTGCGCGCCGGGGACATATGGGTCGAAGGAACCCGCAATTATCGCTGCTTCGACACCTATCTACTGAGCCGGCGGGAGGCCGGGAAGGTGGCCGACACCCTGCAATTCCAGACCGATGCGGCCGCCTATATGGAGGAGCGGGCAAGGACGCTGGACCGGCGGCTGCGTCGTTTTGCCAAGCAGTTCAAGGCAAACAGGCTCGCGGGCGTGGCGCTCGAACGCCACCGGCTCAAGTTGCAACCCATGCCGGCGATCACGCCGCCCGAGGCGGAAGCTCTCGATCGCAGGCTAGACGCCTTGCTTCCGCGCGTGCGGATCACCGAACTTCTCGTCGAGGTGGCCGAGCGTACCGGCTTCCTGAGCGCGTTTCGCGATCTTCGTTCCGGGAAGGAGCATGACAACCCGCATGCGATCCTTGCCGCCATTCTGGCCGATGGATCTAATCTGGGCCTGGAACGGATGGCCAATGCCAGCGACGGTGTGAGCTACGCCCAGCTTGCTTGGACGCACAACTGGTATCTGTCGCCCGAAAATTATCAGGCCGCGCTCGGCATGATCGTTGCCGCGCACCATGATCTGCCGTTCACACGCCATTGGGGGTGCCGGCACCAGCTCATCCTCCGATGGGCAATTCTTCCGCTCGGGTCGCAGCCGATCGGCGGCAGCCGACATCAATGCAAGATATGGCGGCGAACCGGGCCTGAAGATCTACTCCCACCTGTCCGATCATTTTGCCTCGTTCGGATCGCGGATCATGTCGGCGACCGCCGGCGAGGCTCCTTATGTTCTCGACGGCCTCATGCACGGCGCGGACGCGCTGCCCCTTCACGAACATTACACCGATACCGGCGGCGCGACAGATCATGTCTTTGCCCTTTGTCATCTTCTCGGCTTCCGTTTCGTGCCCCGCCTGCGCGACATCGCGGACCGGAAACTCGGCTCAGTCGCCGCGCCCTCGACCTACAAGGGCATCGAAAGCCTCATGGGCCGCACGATCAAGACCGCCGCGATCGAGGCCGATTGGGATGACATCATCAGGATCGTTGCCTCCATCAAGGAGGGAGCCGTTGCGCCCTCCGGGATCCTGCGCAAGCTGGCCGCCTACAAGCGGCAGAACAGGTTGGATTTTGCGCTGGCGGAACTCGGTCGCATCGAGCGGACGCTGTTCACGCTTGACTGCTTGAACAGCCCGACTTGCGTCGGGCTTGCCAGGCCGGCCTCAACAAAGGCGAAGCGCGTCATACCCTTGCCGCCGCGATCTACACCAACCGTCAGGGGCGCTTCACCGACCGCTCGATCGAGAACCAGGAATATCGGGCATCGGGCCTCAATTTGCTGATCGCCGCAATTTCCTACTGGAACACCGTTTATATGGACAGGGCCGTCCAGCACCTCAGATTATCCGGAGGCACCTTCGACGATGCACTTCTTGCCCATCTTTCACCTATGGGTTGGGCGCACATCAGCTTGACGGGCGACTATCTCTGGCACCGAGCAAATCGGCTTTCTCCCGGAGAGTTCCGCACCCTCAACGACCCAATGGCCCGCCTCAAACTCGTGGCATAGTCAATGTTCTCATTATGTCCGTCAAATCGTTGTCTGGCGCACAAACCTTGAGGTGACGCCTCGCGGGCACGGATTGCTGGCGTTCCAGGCATCGAAGGCTCTGGCAGTGTCCCGGAAGCGGGCGAGCGCAGCGATCCAGTCACCGCGCACGTCCTTGGCCCGTGCCGTTATAGCAACGCTTCGATGCCCTTGCGGCGAATGACGTTCAACAGCGCCAGCGCCGGCCCCTTCGCCTGCTTGGTGCCGCGTTCGAGCTGCGAGACATAGCCCGTCGTCAGGTTCAGATATTTGGCGAGCGCGGCCTGGCTCAGATGCGCTTCCTCGCGCACCGTGCGGATTTCCTGCGGGCTGATCGGCGCAGCCGTGGGCGGCGCGTCCGGCCCAAGGTGCCGCACCGTGATCTTCCGATAGGTGTCGTCGCTCAACAGGCCGACGCCGTGCAAATCCTCGGCGGTTTCGAGGAGCGCTGCCGTGAGGTTGCTAATCTTCGCCATTCTCGATCTCCTGTAATCTGCCCGTGCCCACGCCGGCGTTTAGAGCGGCGTCATCTTGCGCTAAAAGCTCGGCGGCGATGTCTCTCAAGGTCTGCAATTCGTTATCGTCGATGTTGTCGCGCTCGTTCTTGGCGAAGCCGTAGAGGAAGAACGCACGCTCGTCGGTGCGATAGGCCACGATCATGCGGAACCCGCCGGATCGGCCTCGGCCGGGGCGGGCGACACGCTGCTTGAGGAGCCCGCCGCCAAGATCGGCATCGATGATACCACGCTCCGCCCTTTCGATCGCCTCTTTCAAACTCGCATCGTTGATCCGCTCGCGCCGAACGAACCTCGCTACCCATTTGGTCTTGAAAATCCGCACGGTGCCATCCTGTAGCACTATGGACTATAGCATGTAGCCACATATTTCAAGTCTGGATCATCGGGATCGGAAAGCTCGCCCACCCACCCCAGAAGATCATCTCGGCGGTGTCATGGGGGATGATCGGCACATCCCTGCCACAGCCTGCCCTTTCTCCATGTGCCCAGCCTGATGTCCTCACATGAGGAGTTCGTC
>NZ_AKFJ01000066.1 GCF_000272475.1 Novosphingobium sp. Rr 2-17 | reverse complement strand
CGTCGGCATTGTCGGCGGGTTGCCCCACTTGTGCATGACGGATACTGACGGCGGTTCTTTCTTAATCAGCACAGGCTTTCCGGCCTTGTCCTCGGCCGTGTATTTACAGCCCTCGGAATAGCCGGTGCAGGCCCAAAAGTGGCCCTTCTTGCCCTTCACGCGGCGTAGCGGCCTGTCGCACGTCGGACAAGGCGGCGCGTCGGTCTTGATGGTCAGGCCATGTTCTTTCACGCCCGCGACCTCGCGCGCGACATAATCGGCAAGGGTTTGAACGAACGATCGCGCGTCCTTCGATCCGTCTGCAATCGCCCGCTGCTGCTCATGCCAGATTGCGGTCATGTCCGGGAACTTCGCCTGATCGGGCAAGGCGTCGTAGAACTCGCGCGCCTGCGGGCTGCTTGAGCCGACAGAAACATGGCCTCGCGTTCAGCGCGTCGCTGGCGATCACCAGGCGCAGCTTCTCAACCAACAGAATTCGAGGTTCTCCGCGCCGAATCGGCGGCCTGTGGTGATCGCGATGATCAAGACTATCTTTGCACAGGAAACGGCAGAAGCGGCTCAGCAGAGGGAACAGGTTGCCGATGCCTTGCGCGAGAAATTCCCATAGCT
This sequence comes from Novosphingobium sp. Rr 2-17, assembly GCF_000272475.1. GTDB lineage: Bacteria > Pseudomonadota > Alphaproteobacteria > Sphingomonadales > Sphingomonadaceae > Novosphingobium. The sequence continues at coordinate 1,256 of NZ_AKFJ01000066.1, read as the reverse complement.
CGTCGACATGGACACATCGCGCGAGGACGCGCTCGCCTGCTCGACGCTGGAGACACTCGGCTCGGTGAGCCATAATCCGATCGTCAGCCTGCCAGCCTCGGCTGCCTGACCAGAACCCGATCCTGCTGGGGATCGACGGCTCCTACACCACCCTTGGGACACGACCTTCGCATTCGGCGCGTGTTCGCAGCCACAAATACCTGCCGATGGTGCCCAACTATTCTGCTCATTTTGGCGCCTCTTCTACATTACAGACGTCTCGCTGGACGCCGTCATCTGGGTGGCTGATATCGCGAAGAATGTGCGATCTGGGCAGGGGCCCCGTGCGTGCGAACAAAGCATGCCGAGGCGATCTGCATCGCTCAAAGCCCGCTTTTTTGGAAACGAATGTACTTGTTTGCAAGGAGCGGCCCGGTATCCCTCAGATATCCGGTGTAATGTGCGTCTCTTAGGTGGATGGAGGCGTGAAAAAAACGTCGAGAAATATAAATATAGTCTGTGGGGCGGGGTATGAAATCATCGTGTAATAAGGTTGCGATCACGGGCTTGGTTTTAGCTCTGGATTTTGGCGCTTCGATTTTTTCTGTGAAAGCGTCCGCGCAAACAGCAGAATCTGGCTCGACGACCGGACAATCGGCGGATTCGTCATCGAATTCGATTGCTCTGGACGATATCGTGGTGACGGCCGAGCGTCTGAGTTCGAGCGCTCAAAAGACGGCCGCCTCCCTGTCTGTACGAGAGGGCAGGGAACTTGCCCGTCAAGGGCGGTTTTCCGTTCAGGACATTCTCTATGACGTACCTGGTGTCACAGCTCCCAATTCCTCGGTTGCGCCTTCACTGGGTGGATCGGATTCACAGGGTGGCGGCATCATCATACGGGGCATCGCGGCCAATCCCGGCGGGGGCGGCGCGGGAACTCCCTTGTCGGGGTCATCGACGACGGCGGTCTACACCGATGGTGTCTACGAAGGGATCGGGGGCGATTACGATCTGCAGCGCCTCGAAGTGCTGCGCGGGCCGCAGGGTACCTTGTACGGCCGAAGCGCGACGTCCGGCGTGGTCGCGATCTATACGACGGACCCGACGTTTGACCGTGTGACGGGCGATATGTCGCTCCAATTCGGCAGGTACAGCCAGCACCGCGTGAGCGGCGCGGTCAATGTCCCGCTTTCGGATGAGTTCGCCATTCGCGCTGCGCTCGTCAGAGAGGGCGCGGACAGGGGTTACCGCAACGGGAAGGGAGATGCCTTCGATCG
>NZ_AKFJ01000065.1 GCF_000272475.1 Novosphingobium sp. Rr 2-17 | reverse complement strand
GATGGATATTGGGCTGCCGTTGGCCTTCTGGCCCTCGCGCTCGCGGGGCATCAGGGTTTCTCTACCAACTTGTTCGGCCTGATCGCCGATATCACGCCGCGCTACAAGGTTGGACGCGTAACCGGCTTTGGCTATTTTGTGGTAACTTGGGAGGGGCTGCCATCAGCAAGATCTCCGGTCTCGTTCTGGCCGCCGGGCTGGGTTACGGTCCGCTCTTTGCCTTTGCAGCTGTCTCGTACCTCCTCGCTCTAGGTTGGATACAGCTTAGTATGCCACGGATCGTCCTGTTTCGCGTGGATTGTGCCTCGCTCACGACCGACTAAAGGAAAACTATCTTTCTCAACCCAATGGTTGATTATTAGCGCTCCCGTTCAAGGGAGAAAATTATGATTTCGACTCCGCGCCGCGCCGCCCGCATCGTCCTGCTGAGTTCCGCGGTCCTTTTGCCCGCCACCGCCTATGCCGCCGATGAAGCACCCCAAGCGCCTGTTTCAGGGGAAATCGTGGTGACCGCCCGCTACCGTGACGAAACCGTTCAACAGGTTCCGATTGCGATTACCGCGGTCAGCGGCGAATCACTCAACGAACGCGGCAGTCACAACCTCCAGGACTTGAGCGCCACGGTCCCTACGGTCGACTTCCGTACGAGCGCGTCCAACAAAGATCGCTCGATCTTCATCCGTGGCGTCGGCACCATCAGCACCTCGCCTGGGGTCGAATCTTCGGTTTCGACGGTGGTCGACGGCGTCGTGCTCGCGCGTCCCGGCCAGGCCACCCTCGACGTGGGCGAAGTGTCGCGCATTGAAGTGCTGCTGGGGCCCCAGGGTACGCTGTTCGGTAAAAATGCCTCGGCCGGCGTCATCAGCGTCGTCACGGCGGCGCCTTCGGAGGAGTTTCACGCTTACGCTGAAGGCACCGCCACTACAGACGACGAGTACCGCGTGAAGGCTGGGGTCACCGGCGCGATTGCGCAAAATGTTTCTGCCCGCCTCGATGGTCTTTATGCCAATTATGCGGGCAACGTGCGCAACGTGCTGAACAACGACAAGCTTAATGGCTACGAACGCTACGGCGTGCGCGGCAAAATCCAAGCGCAACCCACCGAGACGCTCAAGCTGACTTTGGCCGGCGATTACCTGCATTCCTATGAAGACACGATCGGCGTCTACCAGAGCACTAGCCAGGTCGCTTATCCCACAGGAGCAGTCACCAACAGCACCGCGCTTGCTTCGTATCTTCCAGCGTCGGGATCACCCCTAGCGCTTCCAATCGCGAGACCGCCAACAACTTTGCAACCAACGTGCGCGACAAGAACTATGGTGGCTCGCTCACCGCAGACCTAGAACTGGGTGATTACACGATCACTTCGATCACGGCCTACCGCGAGTGGATGAACCGGCAGCAGCAAGACTACGACACCGTCGCGCAGCTCAGTACATCTTTTGCGCTTATGTGGAGCTCCACATAAGCGCAACTATGCGCTGACCATGATTATGCGGAGTCGGCGCGGAAGGGGCACGTAAATGTGCTCGGCTGTTCCCATATCGACTCGGCATAACTAACGTCGGCTAGCTAGCGCGAGCCAAGCATCAGAATCAGCTTATCAGGCGGCCGGAACTTGCCGGGCTTGATACCGAGAGGTGCAAGGGCACCGAGCATCTCGAGTTTTTTCGGCTGGATCGGCCCGAAGATAGATTTCGGTGCTCTGGAGTGTGGCGTGGCCAAGCCAAAGCGCTACCTTGCGGATATCCCGCGTCGCCTGAAGCATATGCATGGCACAGCTATGCCGCAGAACGTGCGGCGATATTGTCTTGGTACCAAGCGATGGGACGCGATGCGATGCCTCGACCGCATGCTTAGCGAGGATATATTCGAATCCCGAGCGGGTCATCGCCCGGCCCGCGCTGTTCAAGAACAGCGCGGTGTCGCCACCGACGGGCCTAACGGCGATCCAGGCGCGAATGGCGGCTACCGTCTCCTGCCAAAGTGGCAGCACGCGTTCTCGCCGGCCTTTGCCCATGACATGAATGCTGGCCGGGGACCGCCCGTCGAACTGCCCTATATCGAGGCCGACAAGTTCGGAAACGCGCAATCCGCCGGCGAATGCCAGATGAAGCATGGCGCGATCGCGTATGCCGAAGACGGTTCGTCGATCGGGAGCATCGTGCAACGCCTGCACCTCAAGCCGCGTCAGTGATGAGACGAGTGCCTCGTCCACCTTCTTCATCGGGATGGCATGAACGCGAAGAGCCTGGTCGAGAACAGCGGGTTCGCGGTGCTCAAGATATCGGAAGAACGACTTTACTGCCGCCAGTCGTGCGTTGCGAGAGCGGGCTTTGTTGCCGCGGTCCTGTTCGACGTGCTCGAGAAAAGCCAGAATCGTCGGGACATCAAGATCCTCGATCTGAAGCAGGCAGGGTCGCTTGCGCAGTCGGCAGGCGGCAAATGCCACCAACAACTGGAAACTTTAAGCATAGGCATCGCAGGTGTGGATGCTGGCGCGGCGTTCGCGCGGCAGGTGCTCACGCAGGAATGCCGTCAGTGGGGGCGCGAGCATCGTCATGCCAGTTCTCCCCGATGCAGAGACTCGCCGGCAGCCGCCAAGTGCACCATCAACTCGGGCGTTGCCTGTAAATACCAGTAGGTATCGGTGACGTGGGCGTGCCCAAGATAGGTGCTGAGAGCGATGATATGGCGAGCAACCGCTTGTCCGTCGTGCGCGCATTGCTCGAGAGAACGGACCGCGAAGGTGTGACGAAGGTCGTGGATCGTTGCTCCTCGCGATCCCGGCTCTCCACGTAAGCCGGTTGCGCGGGCGACCTGCAAGAATGCCGTTATCACCGTAGGATAGGCGAGCGGCGTACCCTGATGCGAAATGAACAGTGCGTCGCTCTGGGTCGGTGCCGTCAGACGCTCCGCCAAATAATTATCCAGGGCTCGTCTCGTCGTAGAATGAAGGGGTAACAGCCTGCTCTTCTTGAACTTGGTCTGGGCAATGATCAGCCCGTCATCGGTGACATCGGCAAGGCGGAGGGAGATCGACTCCGAAACGCGCATGCCGGTTGCCGCGATCAATCCAAACACGGTGCTGTATGTGCGTGGCCTGATCGATCCAATCGGTCCGAGCGACAATGCGCCATCGATCAAACGACGGATATCAGCTTGGCTGTAAATAAACGGTAAGCGCAAATTTCGACGCA
>NZ_AKFJ01000064.1 GCF_000272475.1 Novosphingobium sp. Rr 2-17 | reverse complement strand
ACCCATTCTCAAACGGTCTCTCACACCACCGGCGCATTTTTTGGAAACGCGTGCACTTGTTTGCAAGTTGTGGGCCGGTATTCCTCAGATACCCGGCATCTTTGGTCTTTTTGAGATGGAAAGACGTTAAAGCATGCCAAATAATATAATATTTTCTGGGGTGGGGAATGAAATCATCGAATGATAAGGTGGCTATAGCCACTTTAGTTCTGGCGCTGAATTTGGGTATTTCAACTTTTTCTGTACATGCCTCTGCACAAACGGTAAGATCCGACTCGACGACTGAACGGCTAGCAGGTAGTTTTTCGTCACTTGATGATATTGTGGTGACGGCAGAGCGCCTGAGCTCCAGCGCTCAAAAAACTGCCGCCTCGCTTTCGGTACGAGAGGGCAGGGACCTTGCCCGCCAAGGGCGTTTTTCGGTGCAGGACATCCTTTACGACGTGCCGGGCATCACGGCTCCCAATTCTTCGGTAGCGCCCTCGCTTGGCGGATCGGATTCGCAGGGCGGCGGTATCATCATCCGGGGGGTCGCGTCCAATCCCGGAGGAGGCGGCGCAGGAACGCCGCTGTCTGGCTCTTCGACGACGGCAGTCTACACCGACGGCGTCTACGAGGGAATCGGCGGAGATTATGATCTCCAGCGCCTCGAAGTGCTTCGTGGACCGCAGGGCACTCTCTACGGAAGAAGCGCGACATCCGGCGTAGTGGCAATTTATACGACTGATCCGATGTTCGAGACCGTGACTGGCGATGCATCCGCCCAATTAGGCAATTACGGCCAGCGTCGCTTTACGGGCGCGCTCAACGTTCCACTTTCCGACAATTTTGCCATCCGCGCAGCAATCGCCAGGGACGGCGCTGACAGGGGATACCGCAACGAGAAGGGAGATGCCTTCGATCG
>NZ_AKFJ01000063.1 GCF_000272475.1 Novosphingobium sp. Rr 2-17 | reverse complement strand
CCCAAGATCCCATGAGGGGTGGATAGCGACCTGCAATTCGGCAGAGTGAGGTCGCTAGAAATCTCTCTGGAGGCCAATCATGCTCATGCCAGTTGATCAATCCGAAGCGCACGCCGCTATCCGCAGCGATCTTGGCGTCATATTCGTTTCGTTGGAACTGAGTAAATCGACTTGGCTGGTGACGTCGCTCGCACCCACGAGCACCAAAATGTCCCGACACTCTGTTCCTGGCGGTGAAATCGCTGGTCTTGTTGTTTTGCTCGCAGAATTACGAAAGAAAGCAGGGGCACGTCTGGGACACCTCCCTCGCCTTGTTGTTATCCAGGAAGCCGGGCTTGATGGTTTCTGGATTCACCGGGTTCTGAACCGTGAAGACTGGATCGAAAGTCATGTTGTCGATGCCGCTTCGATCGCGGTCTCCCGTAGGCACCGCCGGGCAAAGACCGATCGGATTGATGGCGAGGCATTAGTCCGCACACTGATGGCTTATCACCGAGGAGAACCGCGGGTTTGCTCAATGGTTCGTGTGCCAACGCCCGAAGATGAAGATCGTCGTCGGATTTGCCGAGAGCGCAAAGCAATGGTGGCCGAACGGGTTCGTCATGCCAATCGGATTAAGGGGTTGCTCTTGAGCCAGGGCATTCGGGACTACGAACCCATGCATCGAAATCGTCGTGAACGCCTGGGCGAGCTTACGACGGGGGATGGCCGTGGTCTTTCAGGTAATATCAAGGCGCAGATCTGCCGCGAACTCGACCGTCTCGAGCTACTACTCGAGCAAATCAGGGCCGTGGAAATTGAACGGGATAGCTTGGTGGCTTCTGCGGCAAACGACCAGCCATCGTCACTGACCCTGCTGACAAGCATCAGGGGGATCGGCCCGGAGTTCGCGATGATCCTCGAGTCCGAAGGCCTCTTCCGACACTTCGACAATCGCAGACAAGTTGCTGCTTATGCGGGGCTCGCGCCATCACCATGGCAAAGCGGTACTATTGATCGTGAACAGGGCGTTTCGAAAGCGGGCAACCCAAGATTGCGAACAACGATGGTCCAACTTGCATGGCTATGGTTACGCCACCAACCTAGTTCAGCGCTCAGCTGCTGGTTTA
>NZ_AKFJ01000062.1 GCF_000272475.1 Novosphingobium sp. Rr 2-17 | reverse complement strand
CTTTCGTTGATAAGCGCCGCGCAATTCAGAGAGCATCCGTTGCGATGACCTCCTCTTCCGGATTCGCCAGGTGCCCCCGATCGCAACAGCCGTCAATCTCCGAACAATCCAAATACACCCAAAAACTGGTTATGCGAATCACTGATAGCTGCATATAGCAAATATATCCCGCTTATCTCCATAGCAAATATTTCTCTTATATCAGAATACTATCAGATTATCTAAACTCCTGTACTCATTTAATACGAACTAGCGCCCTAGTTTGCGTGTAGTTTTTAGCACACTTAAGGTTCATGATGCCATCTCATCAGTCCCCATCACTTCCGATGCATATATGCGCGGCATCCGAACGCCTCGCATCAAATGGCGTCAGAAAGGCAAAGCAAGTGGGTAAGCGTCGCTCAGACGCATCCCGCCGCGGGTGAGCGAGTACCTCGGTGTACTCGCCTCGACGAGGCCGGCGGATGGCGAGGCGCGAACGCCGTGAACATATTCGCCCACGATGAGGACAAAATGTCGGCGTACCGATGGATGGAGGCATTCTTGGATTGGAATTTTGCAAGCCCGAAGGTCATTCTGCCTGCTGTTGCTCTACTGATCTCAGTCGTGCCGTCAGCATACGCAACCAGTCGTGAGGCGGGCAATGCGTCCACTCCCGGAGTCAACACCGCGTCGAACTGCAGCCGGAACAAGTCGAAGCCAATCGCAAAATTGGAATGGCCTTTAATTCGGGCAAGAGCTTCGAAGAGCTCTATGCCCTGATGACCACCGACTACATCCAGCACAACCCCATCATGACGCGGTTTGGCGATCTTAATGGTGTCGAAGGCAGGGACGAGTTCAAGCTTCTGAATGAGATGACCAAGCACGGAGATCGCGGCGTAGGACCTCCCAAGCCCTTGCCTGGACAGCCGGCGACCGACCCCCTTCACCTGATCATCGCAGATTGCGAAAACGTCTTTGTGATGCGCAAGACCTTCGTGCCTGATCCGCAGCACAAGGGCGAGTTCTACGCGGCGTTCGACTGGGACGCCTGGCGGATCAAGGACGGCAAACTCGCCGAGCACTGGGACGGGGTGCGAATTCCTGAGATGCCACCCGAGATTCTGACCGTTCCGGTGAAAGAGCTTCTGGCACGACCACCCAAACCGCAAGATTGAACCTTGATCAACGCGCGATGATTTCTTGTATGAGGAAACGCCCAATGCCCGCGCTCGCGGCATATCACAGAGCAGTGTCGGGGCCTTTAAGGCTGCCTCTAGCCGTTGCCATCCTTTCGTTGACGTTGTTTTCCTACAGCGCAACCGCCGCGCCTGCAGGCCAGTCGGTAGAGAAGCGCCTTCAGGTGCTGGAAGATCGCGCGGAAATCGAAGAGCTCATCTTGGGTGCATACAGCCACGTGATAGACACCTCCGATGTCACTGCCTTGAGCGAGCTGTTCACCGAAGACGGAGAATACTCGTCGGAATGGGAGGATATTTCATCCATGCCGCCCCCACTGAGGAGCATTTTCGCCGAGGCAAAAATCCCGAAGCTCGGCGAAAAGTACCATTTCAAGGTTACGTTTCGCGGTCGAAAAACCATCGCAAACTTCATGTTTCTGGTGGCGAACACGCGTCCCGCGTTCGTTTTTCAGGATGACGCTGCGGTAGCGATCTTTGACGCCGCTGCAGCCGCCGATGCCTTGGCAGGAGCAGCGACGGCGGAGAAGCGCTCGAATGGCGTAAAGGCACAGCTTGCCGGACAGCCCGATGCCCGCAGTTCCGCGTCGATGAAGCACCTGGTCACCAATCCCCGGATCACGGTGAACGGCGACCTCGCAAATTCCACCAGTTACTGGACAGAGATATCGACCGACCCCACCGGAAAAACGATCCTTGCCGGCGGTGGTTACTACACGGACGTACTCGAACGGACAGGCAAATCCTGGCGCATAAGACAGAGAACCATCCACAATTACTACGAGCACTGATGCCGAATTCTGTGGCATCTGCCTCATCGAGGGCTTCTGGGGCGGGCATGACCTGCTTCGCAAACTGTTGAAGGTTGCGATGTACCGCCGGTCTGGCTTCGGGATGATTTCAGCTTTGGACAGGTCCGCGCCTGTGCTCGCAGCAGCAAGGATGCGGCTCAAGTCCGGCATCTTCTGGCGATAGCGACGATCCTGGAAGGCGGCCGCCGCAGCGATGCGGCCAGAATTGGCGGAATAACGCTACAGATCGTGAGGGACTGGTACTGCGCTTCAATGTGCAAGGTCCTGATGGACTGGTGACGCGAAAGGCTCGGGGGCATGAGCTGCGCACCATAGGCTATCGCAAGCGGCATCAGGGGCAGCGGCCATTCATGCGCGCCGATTGGCTCTCGAGCCAAATCTTCTCATCCTACAACAACATCGTCGACAACTGCCGCGACGCCTGGAACAAGCTGGTCGATCAG
>NZ_AKFJ01000061.1 GCF_000272475.1 Novosphingobium sp. Rr 2-17 | reverse complement strand
ATCGATCTCAATGATCGCCCGGAGCGGTTCTTGTACGAGCTAGGCTCGTCGCAGGATACGGATTCCTCACAACGAAGTTGGTGGCGAAGAGGCGAGCGCGACCCAGCGGAACCCGCCAACCGCGTTCGCCACCATCAGAAGGATTATACCGGAGGCGTGGTCGCCCTCGACGCGCGTATCATCAACAACGTCGTCGTTCACAGCATCGCGAATTCCTTGCTGGAGGCGATCGACGCGACCGTTCCGGACAGCCTCGACGAAGTCGGCGCGTGAGCGGATCATCGCCTACACTCGTGGGATCCGGGATTGGCTTTCTCTTGGGGATCGCGGAAGTGTTCGCGGTCCTTGCGTTGATTCACGTCACGTTCTTAAGCTTCACGCGCGATCTATGGGCAATCGGGTTCGTCTTCGAACAACGACCCAAGCCGACACGCTGGCTCGGCATTCCGCTGGCCATTCTGCTAATTGTTGTAGGAGTTTCGCTGTTCGGCACTAACCTACATGCTGTGTTCTTTCCGCTGGTGGCGCTTGGTCCCTGGCTCACTATACACTTGGTCCGCCTCTTTGCGTGGTGGAGGGACGATGGCGAAACTAAGCGTGCGGCGCTCGAGGTTCGCACGGTCGAAGCGCTAAGAATTGGTAATCGTGCTCCCACGTTGGACCAGCGCTTCCCATGGCGAGACTACCTATTCGACGTTGCCCGCGTCCGGCAGCAAGCGCTCTATGAGCCGCCGCCGATCTAAGTGTTGCGTCACAAAAACCCATCGCCGGCATGATCGTCGAACATGGCCGCATCCCGCACATAATCAGCCACGGTATCGAGCGACTTGTGCCGGCTGTGGTCTTTCATTTTGAACAGGTTTGCCCGGCGCGCAGCTGCTTCCGTGAGGAAGCCGGCCCGAAGGGAGTGCGCGGAATAGAGTGAGGGATCAAGATCCGCCGCGGCCGCCGTCGTCTTGACCAGACGCGCGATCGTCTTGTCGGTGATCGCGGCGCTAGTGGGGACGTCCGAACGGGTCAGGCGCAGGAACACCGGGCCGGTCCGTGCTTTGCCGGTCGCCGGGTCGGGAGACAGCAGATCGGCCGCGTGGAGCCAGTGCCGCAGCAGCGTAACCGGCCGAATGAAGCGGCCTTCGGGAATGGCGATGGTCTGGCCGGCACCCTCCTGGTCGCGCTTCGATTTCGGAATGGTGATCCGTACCCCCGTGTTGGTGAACTTGAGATCTTCCAGCCGCAGCGCCGCAAGTTCGGAGCGCCGAAACGCGCCCGCCATCCCCAGCGCCAGGATCGCACGGTCCCGTCGCGCCCGCGCCCCCATGCCCCCGATCGTCGCCAACATCGCCTTCAACACATCGGCCTGGACCGGCGACTTCTGCTCCTTCTTCCGCGCATACTTTCGCCGCACGCCGGCGAGCATGCCGGCGATGACCCCGGCGTCGTCGCGTGCGGTAGGCGACGGCAGGCCGACGTCGCGATGATGGTGCGTGATCGCGGCCACGCGTCGGCCGATCGTTACCGGCGCGATGCCGGCTTCAGCCTCGACGTGGATGAAGAGCGCGACGATGTCGGGATGGGCCGGCAGCGCCTCAACGTTGCGCGCTTCGCAGAAGTCGCAAAACCGGCGCCAATCCGAGGCATAGGCCTTTTGCGTCGAGGCCGCCTTGGCCGCCGCGAGCGTGTCCCGCGCGCCGGCGATCTCGGCCGCGAGGTCGGCCGGCAGTTGCGCGGAAACAGGAACGAGATCGCGAGCCACCGATCAGCGGATGAGATGGATCTGGGTCGGAACGTCGAGCTTCACCCAATCCCGGTCGGCCGTCCAGACCGGCAGGCCGGTGACGATGCCGGTGGCGATGCAGGCGCAGTCGCCAAGGCCGATGCCGAGCGGACGCGCTACCGGGATCAGGTTGCCCGCGACCTGGGATTCTGCCGCCCCGAAAGGCAGCACCTCGAGGTTGAAGTCTTGGATGGTGGCATCGATGTCTTCCGCGTCGACGTTCTTCTGCAGCAACACAGAACGGAGCTCGGCGAGGCTGACGGTGGAGACCGCAGCGCCCGAGAGCAGCGTGTTCTCGTCGACGTTATGAGCCTCCCCCAAAGCGAACGCGATCAGGACCGAAGTATCCAGCAGTGCATCAGCCACGCTGCGCATCCTCGACCCGCTGCGCCTTAAGTTCGGCCTGCAGATCTGTGCCCGGATCGATGTATTTTGCGAGCCGTGCGCGAATCCGCTCAAGGGCCTTGGATGGCCGTCGCACCACAAACTGGCCGTCGTGCGTTTCCAGATCGACCGTGTCACCGGCGTTGAGCCCCAATTCGCGCCGAAGCTGGGCAGGCAGCTGTATACGCCCATCTGAGGTTATCCGGGTTCGGTGGATCGTCATGGGGTCAGTTTAGCCTTCTGCGGAGAAAGGATCGTCCCCGGCAGGTAGCAGATTGTAGTTGACGACGCCAGTTGCATGAGGGTTTCATGCCTCCGCTTATGTCCGAGAATCGTGCTTATCGGACAGATGCCTGATTTACGACAATCAGACTTATTGCGCGCGCGGCTGCGCATCCCTGCGACGCCCGCGCATTGTAGCAGAGGCCGGAATCAAACGAACAGGGGTTTCAGTCCATTCCCTTTGCCCGCCGGATTGAACGATCATACGCTTTCATAGGCAAGGAGTGTCTCTGAGATGACCAGCCAGACGTATGGTCCGATCGAGGGAGCCGCAGCCTGGCGCGGCGACGAGATTCAACACTCGACCGATTGGATCTACCATTTCTCGGCCGAGGCATTGAAAGAGCTCGAATATGCCGGTGCGGCCTTGGTCGCGGACGATCCAGACCTGCGTTTCGTCCAGGCTTCCGATTATCCTCTGGAAAAGTCCGTGCCCGCCATCCGCCAGTGGATCGCAGACATGGAACAGGGCCGTGGTTTCGTGCTGGCTCGCGGACTGCGTTCGCACCTCTATTCCGACGCTCTTTCCGCAGCGATCTTCTATATCCTGGGCCTGCACATAGGCGAGCCGGTGCGCCAGAACGAACTCGGCGATTCCTTCGATCACGTCCGTGCCACCACCGACCTGTCGGTCGACGACCCCAAGGCGCTCGGCTCGCCCACGACCGACAAGCTCGGCTTCCACTCCGACACGTCCGACGTCGTCTCGCTGATGTGCCTGCGCGGATCGCGCGCCGGCGGCGCCTCGATCCTGATCAGCGGCGCCACCATCTACAACGAGCTGCTCCGTCGTCGTCCGGACCTCGTACCCCTGATGTTCGAACCCTGGCACTGGGATTGGTACAAGCAGGACCACGATGCACCTGAGAACACGTACATCTCGCCGATGGCCCCGATGGTCGACGGCGTGTTCAGCATCTATGCCGGCTCGCGGCTGATCCGCTCGACGCAGGACTACCCGGAGGTTCCGCGCCTCACGGTGCCCCAGCTCGAGCTGCTCGACGAACTGGATCAAATTTTCCTCACCCCCGGCCTGCCGCTCGAAATGGACTTCCGTCCCGGCGACATCCAGTGGCTGCTCAACTACACCGCCCTGCATTCGCGCACCGCCTACGTGGACTTCAAGCAGCCCGAGAAGAAGCGCCACCTGTTGCGACTGTGGCTTTCCCGGGCCGGTCGTCCGCTGGTCCCGAACTTTGGAAAGCACGTCGCACAAACGCGTTCGCAAGACCGCAGCGAAGCGGCGGTGCCGCCGGAAAAGGCCCGTTTCCACATCTCCGAGATCTGCCACCCGCGCTATGACTGGGGCGTGGAAACCGCCTGACCTGCCCTCGCCGCGCCCGATGCGACCCTTGCACGCGGCCAGCGATCTTTCCCCATCTTCCGAGAGTGCATCAATGCCGAATATCCTGAACGACGAGCTTTTCGAAAGCATGGAATCCTCGGTCCTGCCGGTCAACGAAGCGGTCATGCTTCCCCCCTCGGTCTACACCGATCCCGACTTCTTCGAATTCGAGAAAGACGCGATCTTCGCGAAGGAGTGGCTCTGCGTCGGTCGCAAGGAATGGATTCCCAATCCGGGCGACTACTTCACTTCGATGCATATGGGCGAACCCATCGTAATCGTGCGCGGCCGCGACAACGTGATCCGGTCGATGTCGACGGTGTGCCAGCACCGCGCGATGCTGGTGGCCGAAGGCCATGGCAACACCCGCGCGTTCCTGTGCCCCTACCACCACTGGGCCTATTCGCTGACCGGCGACCTGATCGGCGCCCCGGCGATGGAGCGCGCCTGCGATTTCGACAAGACGAAGATCAAGCTGCCCCAGTTCCAGGTCGAGGAATGGCTCGGCTTCCTCTTCATCAACTTCGATCTCGACGCCCCCCCGCTGGCCCCGCGTCTCGAGAAGGTCACCGAGGTCCTCGCGCCTTACGACCTGGGCAATGCCGACACTTCGATGGATCTCGACGAGCAGACCTTCCCGTGGAACTGGAAGGTCATGTTCGAGAACAACAACGACGGCTACCACGCCAACCGGCTCCACGCCGGGCCGCTGCACGACATCGCGCCTTCGGAACTTTGTGAATTCCCGCAGGACCTGCCGGACGACACCGCCGGTTACTATCGCTACAACGGCACCGTGCACGCCGACGCCAGCTTCAACCCGACGCTCAAGGCATTGCTTCCGGTGTTCCCGGGCCTTTCCGACGAAGACCGCAATCGCCTGCTCTTCGCCAACGTGCCGCCGTCACTGTCGCTGATCATCCGGGCCGACCTCGTCGCCTTTATCATCCTGCACGCGAACACCCACGACACCATCACCGCCAAGCGCGGCTGGCTGGCGGCGCCGGGCGCGAAGTCGGAGCCGCTGTTCGAGGAACGCCTCAAGATCAACCTCGACAGCTCCGCCGAAATCGCCGAGCAGGATGTCCATGTCGACGGGCTGATCCCCTTCGGCCTGCGTTCGCGCTATGCCGCCCGCGGGCGCTACTCGTGGCAGGAGCATGCCGCGCGGCACCTCCAA
>NZ_AKFJ01000060.1 GCF_000272475.1 Novosphingobium sp. Rr 2-17 | reverse complement strand
CACCCCTCATGGGATCTTGGGGCAATGCCTATTGCGGCACGTAATGGGCGTTCCACATTACGTGCCTTATGGGCGGATCCAGTAATGGGGAGCTGGCGACTGCACCGCCAGTATTTTCCCGTGGATCGTCGATTTTTCACTCTTCATAACATGGCGCCGGTGGTGCCCCGTCTGCTCGGCCTCGGATGGCCGATACGAGCGAGGAAAAACATGTTGGAGATTTACTTTTCTGCGTCGAAGACGCTGGAGCATCTGCGCAGCGGGCCGTGCGGACCATTTCTAGATGGCTTTGCCGGGGCGCTAGAACGGCAGGGCTATGGACCCGATACGGCGGTGCGCTATCTGCGGGCGGCAGCTCACATCGGCCACGTGATGGCAGGGCGCGATGCCAGCGTGAGCGACATCGATTTAGCAGCGTTCGAACAGCATTTGAGGAGTTGCCGATGCCCGCGCGCCAAGGGAGGGCGCCGTAACCATCACACCATCTACGGTGCGAGGCTCTTTCGTCGGCACCTCGAGAAAATAGGCGTGTGCAAGCCCGCAGTCGCCGCGATGCGCCCTGCTGAACCGCAGTTGGTCACGGGCTTTAAAGCATGGCTCAACAAGCATCGCGGGGCATCTGATGCGACCATCGAGCTATACGCGCGCGATGCGATCAGTTTTATGGCAGCACTTGGAGCGGACCCGACACATTGGTGTCCCGCCGATATTCGCTGCTATTTCATGACGCGCGCGAGCACATGCGGGCGCGGCACTATCGAGAAGATGACCACGAGCCTGCGGGCGTTCTTGCGCTACGTCGCCATGCAAGGGCACTGCCTGACCGGCCTCGACAATGCCGTTCCGGCTTACGCGCATTGGCAGCTTGCCGAAATGCCGCGATATCTATCGGCCGAACAGGTCAGCCGCTTGATTGCCGCCTGCGATGGAGACGCCGGCGCGCGCAGGCGGGATCGCGCCATTGTACTGCTGCTGGCTCGCCTCGGACTTCGGGCTGGCGACGTGGCACAGCTCCGCCTCATCGATATCGAGTGGCAGGCGGGTCCGCTGCGGGTTACGGGCAAGTCGCGCCATGAAGTTCGCTTGCCGCTGCCCCAGGACGTCGGGGATGCGGTCGCAGCCTTGGTCAGCGCCTTTCTCGAGCATCTCGAGGATCAGCGCCACAACGCCGCCGTGACGCGAAACGTTCGCTTAGCGGCCATCAAGTCGTTCTTCCGCTTCCTCGAATACCGGCAGCCGGCGGCCCTCGATCAGGTCCGTCGCGTGCTTGCGATTCCGTTCAAGAAGACGGACACGCGTCTCGTCCCCTATCTACGACGCGAGGAACTGCAGGCGCTTCTCGACGCCCCAGACCCGGCAACGCGCGACGGTATCCGCGACCGAGCGATGCTGCATCTGGCCGTGTGTGCAGGGTTGCGCGTCTCGGAACTGACGGGTCTGACGATCGACAATATCGACATCTCGTCGATGAGCATACGCGTTGTCGGCAAGGGACGGCGGGAACGAGCGCTGCCGCTATGGAAGCCGGCAGCCTCGGCACTGCGCGCATGGCTCTCCATTCGCGGAAAGGTTGCGGCACCCGAAGTGTTCATCAGTGCGCGTGGTGAACCTTTGACCGATGGGGCTTCGCCTATCTACTCAAGCAGCACGCCGCGGCCGCTACCCGTCAACAGCCTGGGCTCGCGAAGAAGCGCGTATCGCCTCATGTGCTCAGGCACACCTGCGCGATGATCATCCTGCAGGCGACCCAAGACATCCGGAAAGTATCGCTGTGGCTGGGCCATGCTACGATGACGACCACCGAAGTCTATACGCGCGGCGATCCAACCGAAAAGCTCGAAGCCATGGAAGCGATCGTGCCGCCACATCTGCGTCGTGGGACATTCCAACCGACCGACAAGCTGATGGCGCTGCTGAAGAGCACCACGTAATGGTGAGCGGGGCTGGCGGCGAAATGGGCGAAGGAGCCACAAGGTCGCTGCCAGCTCCCCATTACTGGATCCGCCCATAAGGCAGCTGTTGAACGCCACGCGGGTATGCGCGCAATCCTCACAAGCCTCGACATGACCGCCAAGCGCTGCCGTCCGGCAAAGCTCGATCGCGGACATGACGCGGCGTTCGACGCGGCCAAGATGACCGTCATGGACAGCGCGATATGCATGACCATGGCGGCGGAAAATATCCGCCACCTCCAGCCCGGAGCGCATCACTTCCGCTCAGGCCGGTGGTACCACCTCCAGCGTCAGCCGGTCGAACGGGCTCTGCGTCCCGGCAATCGTGCTCGTCGCCACATGCGTGTAGCGCGCCGTCGTCGAAAGGTTGTTGGGTCCCAGCAAGACCTGGATGATCCGGATATCCGTACCGCTCTCAAGCAGATGGGTGGCAAAGCTGTGGCGCAGCGTGTGCACGCTGACCTTCTTGGTCAATCCCGCCGCCTTGGTAGCAGACCGGCAGGCCGCGTGGAGCACCTGGACGTCGATCGGCTTGTCGCCGCGGCCGGGAAACAGCCACTCCTCAGGCCGGGCCAGTCGCCAGTAGGTCCGCAGAATGCCCAGCAACTGCGGCGACAGCATGACCGCGCGATCCTTGGCGCCCTTGCCATGATGGACCTGGATCAGCATCCGGTCGCTGTCGATATCCGCAACCTTCAGGCTCACCGCCTCCGAGGCACGCAGTCCAGCGGCATAGGCCGTGGTCAGCGCGGCGCGCGCCTTCAGCGATGACACCGCCTCCAGGAAGCGCACCACCTCGTCGGCACTCAGGATATCGGGCAGTTTGCGCGGCGTGCGCGCATAGACGATCCGCTCCGGGATCTCCGCCCGGTCCAGTGTCACGCCGTAGAAGAAGCGTAGGGCGCATACCGTCTGGTTGAGCGCCGGCCACGAGATGCCCTGCGACACCAGATAGACCTGGAAAGCGCGGACATCCTCCAGCCCCAACCGATCCGGCGAGCGGCCGCAATAACGGCTGAACCT
>NZ_AKFJ01000059.1 GCF_000272475.1 Novosphingobium sp. Rr 2-17 | reverse complement strand
TTCGTGTGGAAACCGCTCTAAGCAGAAGCAGAAATTGAAAATTTACCAGCGGGTGGTCATGCTTTCGTTCTCATTTTAACTCCTTAAGCGTGGCTGTGTTGTAGGAATTCTACTTTGTCACGCCCCCTTATGTTGTGTTTAAATGGACAGGTCCGTCCCTACCGCTTCATTGCTCTTGCCGTTTCATACCACATCTCGAACAGCAACAGCGTGGGCACGTGTTCCACAGCCACGCCGGCATGACGAGGAAGCCTTGGGGAACGATTCTATTGAGGCAATGCGCGCAGGAAAGCGGGATGGAAGGCTTTGCCGCAGTCGATGCGGCGGTGGGCTGGGACAAGCTGCTTCGCGCGCGCGGGCAAGCCCGGCAGATCGCCGACCTGACCGAGGAGAACCCGCTCGTCCCGCGGCGGAACAGTGGAGCCGTCTGCGCAAATTCGCGCCGCTGCTGCTTGAGGCGATTGACGCCAAGGCCGGGCGCGGCAGCGCATCGACGATTGCGGCGTTGAACACGTTGCGCGAGATGAACCGCTCGGGAAGTCGCGATGTCCCGCCGGACGCGCCGATGCCGTTCCGCAAGGAATGGCGGACGCTGGTCAAGGCGGGCGGTGGCAAGCCCGATCGCCGAATGTGGGAAACCGGGGTCCTGGCGCATCTGCGCAATAAGTGGTGCTCCGGCGACGTCTGGGTCGAACGTTCGGCAAACTACCGCAAGTTCGACAGCTATATGCTCTCCTCCGCAGAGGCTGCACCGATTGCCGCCGACCTGAAGCTACCGGCGACGGCCGACGCATGGATCGCCGATCGCAGCCGCGAACTCGACTGGCGGCTGAAACGGTTCGCTGATGGGCTGGCGCGCGGAAAGGTCGAAGGTGTTGCCTTCAAAGACGGGAAGCTATCGGTCACACCGGTGCGCGCCGACGAGTCCGCCGCCGCCAAGGACCCTGCCGCGCGCATCGACGCGCTGATGCCGCGTGTGCGTATCACCGAACTGCTCCACGAGGTCGCGCGCGCGACTGCGTTCCCCCATGCGTTTCTCAACGTCGGCACCGGCGAACGCCACGACAACGAAAACGCGCTGCTCGCAGCCATCCTCGCCGACGCCTCCAATCTCGGCCTCGCGCGCATGGCGGAAGCCAGCCAGCGCGTCACCCCCGATCAGCTCGTCTGGACCAAGTCGGCTTACATCGCGCCTGACAACTACAAGGCGGCACTCGCGCGTATCATCGATGCCCACCATGCGCAGCCGATTGCGTCGACCTGGGGCCAAGGTTCCACGTCGTCATCCGATGGCCAGTTCTTCCGCTCGGGCAAACGGGGCAGCGGCGCGGGTGATTTCAACGCCAAGTATGGCGTCGACCCGGGTTTCTCGTTCTATACCCACGTCTCCGACCAGCATGGCCGCTACCACGTCACGGTCATCTCGGCCGCGACCCATGAAGCGCCCTACGTCCTCGACGGTCTGCTTCATCACGGTACCGGGCTTGAGATCGATACGCATTACACCGACACCGGCGGTGCGACCGATCACGTCTTCGCCCTGTGCCGAATGCTGTGTTTTCGATTCA
>NZ_AKFJ01000058.1 GCF_000272475.1 Novosphingobium sp. Rr 2-17 | reverse complement strand
CCCGGCAGCACTGCGCCAATTTTCGCCGTTCGCATGGCAATCCAGCTTTCCAGAAAGCCGACAGGCAGCTTTTTCAGATGGCCGAAGCGTGCCGCTCCGCAGTCGGCCGGCCGTGCCAAAAGAGTTGCGTTTGACGGGGGATAGCATGTGGGCAGACGCGAGTGGTCGAGGGCTGCAGCAGCTTACCGTTTGCTGGCCAAGGCACTGAAGATGGGCATCAGGTCGTGGTGCAGCACGCCTGTTCCCAATCAGCTCGCTTTTATGCGCCGAACGCACCGTCAATCGTGTGCATTGCGCCGGTCACGAAGCTTGCCTCCGGCCCTGCCAGCCACGCGACCATCCCAGCGACCTCCTCTGGTCGGCCATGGCGCTTGATGGCCATGAAGCTATGCATCAGGTCCTTCATCGGCCCGTCCGCCGGGTTTGCATCGGTGTCGATCGGCCCGGGTTGCACGATGTTGATCGTAATGCCACGAGGTCCAAAATCCCGCGCTAGTCCTCGCGCCAAGCCTTGTAAGGCCGATTTGCTCACCGCGTAGGACGCCATACCGGCGACAGGCATGCGATCGCCGTTCACGGAACCGATCACGATGATCCGCCCGCCTTCCGGCATGTGCCGCGCGGCCTCGACGGAAGCATGATAAGGTGCGTGGACGTTGATACGAAACAAGCGGTCTACCGCGTCTGGGTCTTGTTCCAAAGCGTCGCCGAACAGCGCAATCCCTGAATTCACTACCAGGACGTCGAGCGGCCCACTCTCGCGCACTTGCGCTATCACCGCATCTCGATCTGCGCTGTCAGCAAGGACTGCCGTGCTCCCCGTTTCGCGCGCTAACTGCTCCGCAGCGTCACGCGACCCGGCATAGGTGAAGGTCACCAAGGCCCCTTCCGCCACAAATCGGCGCACGACCGCAGCACCAATTCCTCGGCTGCCGCCCAAAACCAGAACGGATTTTCCTTGAAACATGACCATCGGGCGCTCCTTGAGATTAAATGTAGGCTGCGCTACATAAATTCATAAGAGCTTCGGTCAAGGTATTTTGTAATAGTGACTACAAATAGTGTGCGCCCTCGTGGCCGCCCTCGGCGTTTCGATCCCGACCAAGCGGTTGCGACCGCCCAGCGCCTATTCCATGCGCGCGGGTATGACGCCGTGAGCGTTGCCGACGTCACCGACGCGCTCGGTATCAACCCTCCGAGCTTCTACGCCGCCTTTGGTAACAAGGCGGGCTTATACGCGCGCATTCTTGACCGATACGCTGGCACCGACGCTATCCCGCTTCCGGACATTCTACGCAGCGACCGCCCCGTGGCCGAAGCCCTCGCCGCTGTGCTGGAAGAAGCCGCCCGTCGCTACGCTGCCGACCCCGCTGCTGCGGGCTGCATGGTTCTGGAAGGCATCCACTGCAACGACCAGGAGGCGCGCCAGGCCGCCCGCGGTTTCAACATCGCTGCCGAAGATATGATCCGCAGCTATATCGCAGCACGCCACCCGGAGGAGGCGGAGCGTCTGACGGATTTCGTCAGCACCACGATGTCCGGCCTTTCTGCCAAGGCCCGCAATGGGCACGGCCTGGGGCAGCTCCTTGCCACCGCTCGCTTGGCAGGCCTTGCCATTGCTCAGGCCTTTCCTGGTAGGAGCACGACCTGATCCCGCTCTACTCGGGAGAGGCAATCTGCGTCGCTTTTTCAGGTAGCATCAAGCGAACAAGCTATGACCGAGGGTGGGCGCATCGAGAACGGCTGCTCCAAGATTTCGTCAATCGGTGCCCAGTCGCCACCTCTGCGGCGAAGAGTGGTGGCGAGCCGACCGACCGCCTTCAGCGTACCGCAGGGCCAAGGCTGCCGTCCTGATCAACCATTGTAGTGCGCCAGCCAAATGGTGCGGTGACCGCAGGCAGGATCTTTTACGGTATGCGCGATTACCGTGAAGCCAGCGGTGGCAAGCAAACTCCGGTATTCTTCGGGATCGAGGCTACCATGATAGAGAGGGTCGCCCTCCAGTTCGCCGATCGCTTCGCCTTCGGCATCTCCGCTGGTGAACATCAGGGCAGCTCCCGGCGCAGCATGTGCTTGGAAGCGCGGGATCGTGTCTCGCTGATCCTGGGGGGAGAGATGGAAGAAGCTGTCCCACGCAAGTAATCCTGAGAAACGCTGTTCAAGGGCAAGGTGCCGCATATCGGCAAGTTGCGCCGCTACGCCAGGCAGATTTTGCTGGAACTGCACCAGCATCGTCGGCGTGGCATCTACGCCGGTGATGGCGAAGCCGCGCCGGATAAGCTCGCGTGCGATCGGCAGGCCAGAACCGCATCCTATGTCGAGCACCGACGCCCCGGCGGGCAGTAGCGTGCAGAAGCGATCAAGCCAAAGCGTCTCGAGCAGAGTATCGCTGCGTAGCCTAGCCCAGGCCACACCGTGGCGCTGATAGACATCGATTACGGAAACTTCGGTCCTGCTAGTCATGCGCTTCTCCCCGCACAGCCTACCGATAGTTCCGAACGACCGCTATCAGACAGCATGCCATGTGGCTTGAATGCCGCGGTGTCGGCGAATCGAGAAT
This sequence comes from Novosphingobium sp. Rr 2-17, assembly GCF_000272475.1. Taxonomy (GTDB): domain Bacteria; phylum Pseudomonadota; class Alphaproteobacteria; order Sphingomonadales; family Sphingomonadaceae; genus Novosphingobium. Next base: position 4,526 of record NZ_AKFJ01000058.1, on the reverse strand, counting down.
GACCTCTTCAAGATTTCGGCGATAGGCGTCCAGGCGCTGCAGCAACGGCGAAGAGCGGCGGCTTCTTGCCAGACCGCTTTGCGCCGATGCCGTTGAAAAAGTCGCTTCTTGGTCGATGCGGTCGGTGCTGATTGAATCGGACTAGCGGAGATGCCGGACCTCATGTCATCGCCGGCTGCCCGGCGAGGCTGATCTTGGCGAGCTTGCGCAGGTTCTGGGCGGCGGCAGCGAGGTGGAATTCATCCCGGGCACCGTTTGGTCCGCGTAATCGCAGCCGGTCGAGCCGCATAATCCGCTTCAGATGGGCAAACAGCATCTCGACCTTCTTGCGCTCGCGGCGCGAGGCGACCCATTCGTCTTCCTGCGATAGGGTCCGAGCCAGATCGCGTGCGCCTTCGTGGATCGACCGGGTCACCTTGCGAGCCGGCAGGATGGGTGTGCATTGTGGCTTGAGAGCGCAACCGCTGCAGTCCTGCTGCCGGGCTCGGTAGCGGATGAAGCCGTCCTTGTCGGCCTCTGGTCGTGGCGAGGCAAAGTTGCGGTTGCGTGGACGCAGGCGCTTGCCGGCCGGGCAGGTGTAGCTGTCATCCTCGTTATCGAACGTGAAGTCGCTGCGCTCGAAAGCGCCATCGCTCTGGGCTGACTTGTCGAAGACGGGCACGTGCGGCTCGATGCCACGCTCGTGCACGAGCCAGGCGAGCATGCCGGCAGAGCCGTAGCCGGTGTCGCCGATCAGCTTGCGCGGCCATAGGCCATGGCGGTCTGCTGCCCGCTCGATCATCCGCTTGGCTGCGGTAACCTCCGCCTGGCGCACCGCCGTACTCGCCTCGACATCCACGATCACCGCGTTGTCGACGTCGATCAGGTAGTTGGTGGAGTAGCAGAAATCGGCGCGCCCGCCGTGCGACGCAGTATAGCGGGCCGCTGGATCGACAGGCGAGACGCGCTTGGGCTCGACCGGAGTTGCCCCGCCGAAGACTGCATCATCGAGAACGGCGAGGTACTCCTCGACGGCCCGCCTTGGCTGATCGGCGGGCAGGCCCTGCGTGCCCTCAACATAGATATGCCGATTGGCTTCGGCCCGGATCAAGCTGGCATCGACAGCGAAGCCGTCGCCTGCGACCAGTCCCTCTTCGATGCAGCGTCGCACGGTGGCTTCGAACAGCTGGCGGAACAGATCACTCTCGCGAAACCGGCCATGGCGGTTCTTCGAGAAGGTCGAGTGATCCGGCACGTCGCCTTCGAGACCCAGGCGGCAGAACCAGCGGTAAGCCAGATTGAGATGTACCTCCTCGCACAGCCGGCGCTCCGACCTGATGCCGAAGCAGTACCCCAAGATCAGCATCCGCAGCATCAGCTCAGGGTCAATCGAGGGACGACCGATCGCGCTGTAGCAACCCCGCAGGTGCTCGCGCATGGCCGACAAGTCCACGAACCGGTCGATCGCCCGAAGCAGATGATCGGCAGGAACGTGCCGATCCAGGCTGAACTCGTAGAACAAGGCCTCCTGCGCCACTCGGCGCTCGCCCATCATCGCTTGGCATCCTTCAGCATCAAGATGCTGAATTAGACGCTCACCGCGAGTGCAAGAACGACTTTTTCAACAGCATCCGCCCCTTGTCGCCGTTCGCGCGACAGTTCAGCGTTCCCGAAAGCCGACCAACTGCTTGCCGCACGGTCCGAGAAGCCTCGTGCCTAAAAGTGGTGGGAAGCGGAATGTCTCCAGCAGAGGTTTTTAGCTGTCGATCCCAAGCATTTCCTGCCGCTCATCCTCAGTGCAAAGGGCGATGGCCGCAAGAGAATGTTGGCGTTTAGCGTGCGCCACGACCGCGATCAGGCTGCGGACTAGCGGATCGTTAAATGCTGTGCGCAGATGACCGAGCGCCATAGGGGTTATGACTTCCCATGCCTGCCGGTAGTTTCCTTCCAACTCTACGGGCAAAGCCGGATTATCCGGGGCTAATCGACCCTCCTCAATGGACGCGATCAACGCATACGCATTCCAATCCGGCTGGGGCGCCCCCGCCAGTATCCTAACCAGTTCCGGCACGGCTTGGTAGGATGCCGTTCCGATCGTGCCCTGATGATAAAGCCGAAGCCATAGTTCGGCTACCGCTTGCTCGCCATCACCACCTGCCCAAGCATCTATGATCGGTTGGGGATCGAAAGGACAGTTGTAGGCATCAAGCCATTGGGGATCGGTCATTACAGGATTATGCTGCGTCCCCGGTCACGACGCAATGTCTGCTTGTCAGGACGCCTAAGACCAACTTGAACGGCAATCTTTGGGCGAAACGAGAATGATCGCTTCAAGATTTCGGCAATAGGCGTCCAGGCGCTGCCGCAACGGCGAAAACTGGTGGAAAGCGGACATCGCCGTCGCTCACCCCGATCGGTTTACGCTGCTTCCTGCCATAGCTGTTTGAGTAGGGAAGCGGCGGGCATACTCCGGTGGAGAGGAGCGCCTTGGCCCGCCCATTGTGCTGCGAAGCCACTTTCACCTGCCGCCTTGGCAGCCGCATTCAGCGCCTTACCGGCATCGTATGCAATGGGGTAATCGGGCGTTTCAGCCAGCTCATCTGCTCCCCACTGTGTAAAGCGGTTCGCCAGACAACGCGCAGGCCGACCTGATATGGCCCGGGTCATAACTGTATGATGGGCATTCTCGCTGGCCAGAGCTTCACGGTAGGCCGCATCGGCGCTACTCTCCGGGCAGGCGATGAATGCCGTGCCGAGTTGCGCCGCTTCAGCCCCTAGGGCGAGCGCCGCGCGGATGCCCGACCCGTCCATGATCCCGCCTGCGGCGATCACCGGAAGATCGGTCTGCGTAACCAGCAGTCTCGTTAGCGCCATCGTGCCAAGCTGATCATCTGCATTAGCAGGGTCGAAGACACCGCGATGCCCGCCTGCTTCCCAGCCTTGGGCCACGATCATGTCGATGCCGGCCTCCGCCACTTGCCTCGCCTCCCTGAGGCAGGTCGCGGACGCGAATAGAACGCAGCCGACTGACTTCAGCGCAGCGATCCTGTCAAACGACGGCACGCCGAAGTGAAAGCTCACCACAGGGGGCGCTAGCTCCACCAGCATCGCGAGCATGTCATCGTCGTCCGCAAAGCTGGTATAGAGCGGTTTCAAGGCTGCGGGCGGTTCTGCGCCATATTGGAGAAACAAGGGCGCAAGCGCCTCCAGCCATTGCCGTTCGCGCGTGTCGTCCACTTGGGCTGTGGCGTGAACGAATAGATTGACGTTGAACGGCTGCTTGGTTTGAGCGCGGGTGGCTTCTATCATGGCGCGGGCACCGGCGACGTTGGTTGCGCCCACACCAATCGAGCCCAAGCCGCCGGCGTTCGACACGGCGGCGGCCAATTCGGGCGTAGATACACCCGCCATGGGGGCTTGCACGATCGGAACGGATACGCCGAGTGTGTTGATACGGGTCATACGAATACAATGCCCCGGCCATTGAATGTCTGCAACTGGGCGCCTGCAGCCATGCAATCGAATTTCCCGGGAATGGCGGCTAATTGCCGTCGATCGCTCCAAAGCCGACATTCGCCTTTCGGCCAAAATTCTCAGTTGATGCCCGGCGCCATTTTACGACGTGGGCAGGGCTATTCAGCGGTCCCATAAGCCGACCGGCAGCTTCTCGACGTCGCTTGGACGGGCTGATGCCTACCTGGTAGATTTGCGACGGTCAGCTTTTGGCGCTACCATAACCACAGCAGACATTCCGAGGTGAACGTGCAACGCGAGGTATGGTTCGAAAAGGTGGCTTGGAGCTACATGCCTTGCCATTGGAAGGGCTTTGCGGTGATGGCGGTCATCATCTTCCCTACCGTTGCGGCGATCATTCTGACGCAAATGCTGTTGAACAGCTTCGGCTACGGACATGCCGAATGGTTGCCATTCGCCATCTTCTTCATCCCCGCCCTTTTGTTTCTCCTCGGCGTAGCTAAACGGCATAGCTGAACGAACGGCGTCCGTCGGGCGCGGCAAGCGTCAAACTTAACGACCGTGATTGGGCGCTTGCAGCCATGCAATCAAATTTCCCCCGAACGGCAGCTAATCGCCGTCCATCGCTCCAGACCTGACAGTCTCCTACCGGCCAACTCTAGCCAATACGACCCTATTGCGGTCGCCCGAATTGGCGCTTCGAATGATCCCGAAATTCTTAGCCAATCATCGCACCCGGGAAGGACAAAATGGTAGCCCCAGAGCGCAACTCATCGAGGAGATCGGACCACCATTGCGACATCGCCACGCGCTCCTTCCAATGGGTGCCGCGATGATAAGCTGCGCGAACCTTGTCGCTGTCCCCATGCGCCAGCGAGCGCTCGATCGCGTCCGAAGACCACTTGCCTGATTCGTTGAGCAGCGTGCTGGCCATCGCCCGAAAGCCGTGGGCCGTCATTTCGTTGCTGGCATAACCAAGGCGCCTCAAGGCCGAGTTGAGCGTGTTCTCGGACATGGGGCGCAAGCGCGACCGCATCGACGGAAATACAAATCCCAACGATCCAGTAATGGAC
>NZ_AKFJ01000057.1 GCF_000272475.1 Novosphingobium sp. Rr 2-17 | reverse complement strand
GGAATTTGCCCCGCTTACCCTTGTTTGAGGGGAAGCCGTTGAAATGGCACGCTCTGCGTGCTTGTCCCGACACGAAAGCGAATTCCAGATGCTAGGAGCCGCTTATACGCTCAACGTTCGTCAAAATTATGGATGGTTCGTCGCCTTATACGCCAGGAGTTGCCTGTTCGTGCGAGTACGTCGGTGTAGTAACCACCGCCGGCGAAGATCGTTTTTCCGGTCGAGTCGGGTGATATCTCCGTCCAGTAACTCGTGGCATTTGCGAGGTTGCCGCTTACAGTGATGCGAGGATTGGTAACCAAGTGCTTCATCGGCACCGGGCCGTGGGCATCAGGCTGTCCGGCCAGATGCTTGCCTTCGCTGTCCGAGAGGCTCCGCATTGTCAAGGCACCGGAAGTGGCGGCGTCGAAGACGGCTTCCGCAGTGTCACCATGAAGCACCAACGTGGCGCGCGCTTTCGCCACCAAGGACATGAAGTTCGCGATTGTCCTGCGACCGCGAAACGTCACCTTAAAATAGGATTTCTCGCCCAGCGCGGGGATTTTTGCCTCGGTGAAAACGCGACGCAAGGGAGGCGGCATGGAAGAGAGATCTTTCCATTCCGAGGAGTATTCCCCGTCTTGAGTGAACAGTTCGCTCAAGGCAGCGACGTCCGAGGTGTCTATCGCGTGGCTGTACTTGCCCAGGATAAGCTCTTCAATTTCCGCGCGATCTTCCAGCGCCAGGAGACGGCCCTGCACCGACTTACCTTCTGGTGTAGCCGTCGCGCCGCTGGGAAACAGGGATATCGCAAGGATGGCAATGGTCAGAGGCCATCGCGTCGGCCCCGACCACGCGCTCCAGGGCGTCGTGGACAGGGGTATCAAGCGTTGGGGCATTCTTTGCGCGCTGACCACGGATCAATCCTGCGGCTTGGACGGGCGTGCCAGCAGTTCTTTCACTGGCACGGTCAGGATCTCAGGTGGCTGCTCGGGAATTCGTACGCCATCCCAGTGCTCGGCAAGCTTGCCGTCCTTGATCCGCCAGGCGTCCCAGTCGAACGCCGCGTAAAACTCGCCTTTATGCTGTGGATCGGGCACGAAGGTCTTGCGCATCACGAAGACGTTTTCGCAATCGGCGATTATCAGGTGGAGGGGATCAGTGGCAGGCTGTCCCGGCAATGGCTTGGGAGGCCCCACTCCGCGGTCGCCGTGCTTGGTCATCTCGTTCAGAAGCTTGAACTCATCTCTGCCTTCGACACCGTTGAGGTCGCCGAACCGTGTCATGATCGGGTTGTGCTGGATGTAATCGGTGCTCATCAAGGAGTAGAGTTCTTCAAAGCTCGTTCCCGAATTGAACGCCATTCCGATCTTCCGATTAGCTTCGATTTGTTCCGGGCTGCAGTGCGCAGCTGAACTTATACCGGCGGTGTGCGTCCGACCCGCTTCGCGATCAGCCGCATAGGCTGGCGGCCCCGAGATCAGTAAGCTCAGAGCAGGCAAAACGACTTTAGCGCTTGCTAAATTCCAATCCAAGAATGCCTCCATCCATCGATACTCTGACATTTTTGCTTTCATCGCGAGTAAGCGCCTCCAGATGCCTTCCCGTCTGGCCCTGTCATCCATCAGGCTCCTGCGGGACGGACACACCAGCTCCGCGGCGCGATTAAACCACGGTGGCTGACCCCATCCGCCTGCCTCTCGTTCCTCCGCGGCAGGAAACAGCTCCGCGGCAGGAAACAGCCTCGGGTCACGTCCGGCCAGATTTAAATTGTGCGAAATGATAGCAGGCGTCATGCACCCAAAGGTGCTCGATAATATCTCAATAAACTAGGGCATGAGTTCTTATTAAACCAGTGCACGAGTTTATATTATATGGCACTTGTTTGATAATTGTCCCGATTGTCTATGGAGATGCGGGTGGACAATTTGGTATACGTCGGTATCGGCGATTCGCATCGCAAGTTGTTTGGGAGTGTTTCGGGCGTTCGCAGATTGGCGACCGACGCGGTACGAAAGGCTTGGCGGATCCGGAAGTAGAGCGCTGACCCCGTCAGTCGCATAGTCGTCCATCATGCGTTGATGCCCAACCTTGTACCTTGAGGCTCGGCTTCCGCTCGGGAGGCGCGAGGCTCACGGCAAGCGTAATCGATGATTGGCCGTGATTGCAGCGTGGCCTGACCTATGCGACCACCCGGAGTTCCGGTGAAGTCGAGTTCTAGTTTTTGCGGCTCGAGCCGCCTGGGAGAAGAAGAAAATGAAGAATGTCCTGAAGGTTCTGGTCGTTGCTTATGGTGCTTGTGCCGGAGTGGCCATGGCGCACCACTCGACCTCGGCTTACGATTATTCGAAGACCGAAAATTTCAAGGTAACAGTTCAGGAATTCAGGTGGACCAATCCTCATATCTTTCTTGTCGCGAAAGGAACTGATCGCAACGGAAAGACGGCGACCTGGAACATCGAATGCGGCACCCCGAACATCAACGTTCGGCATGGCTGGAAGAAAGATGACTTGCGGCTCGGAGACAAGATCCAGGTGTCCATTCATCCGATGCGGGACGGTACGCCAGGTGGAACCCTGATCAACGTGAAACTGGCTGACGGACGCACGCTTTTTGGACCCGGAAACGACATCATCAGCAAGCCTGCGTCATAATGATCGATGCCCCCGGTATCGAATCATTCCTGATATCGGGGGGCAATTTTTTGATCGTGTCCCACAGGGTGGCGTAGAAAGATTTCCTTGAGTGGGGGGCCACCGCCACGAAGCGCATGGACATCCCACTCAGTACCCGGCGCTCATCCACGCGACCTTTAGAGCATCGGACGTGAAATCTGAATCGTTAGGGATTGAACTAACCCGCTGACGCGGGAGACGGGCGGGTCTTGGCCAGAATGGCCTCCTGATGAGATGGTTTGGTTGCTGGACCAACCTTCAATCAGGAGACCATCCCATGACTGACGCCACGGCAGCGGTAAGCCCGCTGCGTCGTCGTATGATCGACGATATGAGCCTGCGCAACCTGTCGCCTGCAACACAGCGATCTTACATTCACGCGGTCAAGCGGTTCAGCCGCCATTTTGGCCGTTCACCTGATCTGCTGGGATTAGAGGATGTCCGTGCTTTCCAGGTCTATCTGGTGTCACAGGGCATTTCGTGGGGCGCGCTCAACCAGACAGTCTGCGCTTTGCGCTTCTTCTATGGCGTGACCCTGGACCGGGCGGAGATACCGGAGCGGATTGTCTATTCGCGTACGCCACGCAAACTGCCCAGCATCCTGAGCGCCGACGAAGTGGTGCGCTTCCTCGAGGCCGTGTCATCGCTGAAGGCGCGCGCCGCGCTCACCACAGCCTATGCGGCGGGACTGCGTGCCTCGGAGGCGGTGAGCTTGAAGGTTGCGGATATCGATAGCGACCGGATGCTGATCCAGATCCGTCACGGCAAAGGTGCCAAAGACCGCACGGTCATGCTGTCACCGCAGCTGTTGAGCATTCTGCGGACCTATTGGCGACTGGCACGGAGGGCTGGCTGTTTCCTGGGCGCGGCGACAAGCCGATCGACGTCCAGGTGCTTCATGCGGCCTGCCGGTCTGCCGGTCTGCGACCCAGGCGGCCGGCTTGGTCAAGCGAGTTAGCGTGCATACACTTCGCCACAGTTTCGCTACTCACCTGCTTGAGAACGGCACGGATATCCGGATTATTCAGGTCTTGCTCGGAATGGCGACATACTGCCAACGAACATCCGGCTGAGGGCCGGATCACCTATCGCTTCCATCCGCGCTTCGGCGAGATGGTAGAGATCAGACGCCGGCTCGAATACGGCGGCATCGAGTACGTTGTTGTTTTGCAACCGGATGGTTCGTTCGCCAGCGTGCCTGGATGACTGAGCTTGCAGCATCCCACTTCGAGATTGGTGACGGTCCGCCGCGCTTTCCACTTGATATCCTGCGCGCAATGCGTGCCGAAGTCGACGCGCTCCTAAACTTTCTGCTGCCCGAATCACAAACGGAGACAGCTAATGGCGCGCAAATCCATAAATCACCAACCAAGCCTGTTCGATGCAGAGCCGTGCGTGACGCCGTGCCCGACCCACATGATCGAGCTGCGGGGCCTTCTGGAAGGTCTGGTGCGCGAGATCGCGCAAGCGCTGGTCAACGTGAGAAGGGCGGAGGACAGCCATGAACAAGATCACGGCTGAGCATCTCCAGCGCAGCGCCTGCGTCTATGTCCGTCAATCGACGCCCGACCAGCTTGTCCACAATCGTGAGAGCCAACGGCGTCAATATGCGCTGGCCGATCGCGCCAGGCAGCTAGGCTGGATGGCGGTCGAAATCATCGACGATGATCTCGGACGCTCGGGCGGCGGCATTGCACGCCCAGGGTTTGAGCGTCTGTTGGCCGCGATCTGCGACGCTCGTGTGGGCGCCGTGCTCGCGATCGAGGCTTCGCGGCTTGCCCGTAACGGTCGTGACTGGCACACATTGATCCAGTTTTGTGGACTGGTCGGCACCATCATCGTCGACGAGGATGGAATTTACGATCCTCGTCACCCAAACGACCGACTTCTGCTGGGTATGAAGGGCACGATGAGCGAGCTCGAGTTATCGCTGTTTCGCCAACGCTCGCAGGAAGCTCTGCGCCAGAAAGCGCGGCGCGGGGCATTGGTGCTGGGTGTGGCCGCAGGCTATGTGAAGGTCGGGCGCGACCGGATCGAGAAGAGTCCGGATAGGCGTGTTCAGGAGGCTATCGGGCTCGTCGTTGAGAAATTCGCCGAACTCAAGAGTGCGCGGCAGGTTCACATTTGGCTCAGAGACGAAGGTATCGAATTACCCGTCAAATCGCGGAGAGGGGAGGCTCACGGTATCGTGTGGCGTCTGCCGGCCTACAATATCGTGCACGGCATCCTGACCAATCCCATCTACGCCGGTGCCTACGCCTTCGGGCGCACAATTAGCAAGGTAAGCGTGGTGGACGGTCGCAAGCATATCCGGCGCGGCGTGCACAAGCCGATGGCCGAATGGGATGTTTTGATCAAGGACCATCACGTCGGCTACATCGCCTGGGACTAGTTCGAGGCTAACCTCGAGGCCATCGTCAGCAACGCGACCGGCATGAGCAATGCGCTGGCGCGCGTAGCAGCCCGTGAAGGCGAACTGCTGTTGCCAGGCCTTCTGCGCTGTGGACACTGCGGGCGTAAGCTCCATGTTCACTATAGCGGCAAACTTGGGCGCTATCACTGCTCTGGCGCACGCTTGAACCATGGCACCGAACGCTGCATCTCGGTCAGTGGCTTAAGCATAGACGCCGCGATTGCCCATGAAGTGCTGCGGGTCCTGAAGCCGCTCGGTATTGATGCCGCAGTCAAGGCGATCGAAACTCAATCGAGCGAGGTCACGGCAGGCGAGCGGCAACAAAGGCTCAGCCTGCAGCAGGCCCGGTATGAGGCCGCCCATGCCCGTCGGCAGTACGATGCGGTCGATCCCGCCAATCGGCTCGTCGCCGGCGAACTGGAGCGCCGATGGAATGAGGCCTTGCAGGCAGTGGCCAGCATCGAGACCGAGATCGCAGCGATGGTCGCACGGCGCCCGCCTCCGCTGAGGGAGCAGGAGCGGGAGCAACTGATGGCGCTTGGCGCCGACCTCGAACGCGCTTGGTTGCACCCGGCAGCAACGGCAGCAACGGCAGCGACGTGCAAACGCATTCTGCGCACGGCGCTGTCAGAAGTTATCGTACGCCGGGATGGGGCGATCATCCACGCCGTTCTGCACTGGCAGGGTGGCAACCATACCGAGCTCGAAGTGAAGCAGCGCCTCAACGCCGCGGGGAGGCACAATCCTCGAATTCCGGATGACGCCATCGCGTTGATGCATGAACTGGCTCGACTGATGCCGGATCGGCAAATCGCGCTTCTGCTCAATCGCATTAAGGTCGCAACCGGAAACGGCAACGCTTGGTCGCAGGGGCGCGTGCGCGGCTTCCGCAATCATCACGAGATTGCATGCTTCCGCGAAGAAGAATGGAGCGAGCGCGGCGAAATCACGCTCAACGAAGCGGCGGAAATCGTCGGGGTGTGTAATATGACGGCGTTGCGCATGCTACGTTGCGGCACCATAACCGGCCGACAAGTCTGTCCCGGTGCTCCCTGGGTGATCAAGACCGCAGATTTGGCCGGTCTCTCCAGAAGGAAGCTTTTGGCGGCTCCGCTAACATCAAATCCGGATCAACAGGTCTTTGGCTTTCAATGAGTTAAGGCGAGGTGCATGTAAGCGGGGCAAATTCCC
>NZ_AKFJ01000056.1 GCF_000272475.1 Novosphingobium sp. Rr 2-17 | reverse complement strand
TCAATGAGTCCTGAGCCTAGCTCGATCCGTCGAAAACATGTGGCAGTTCATGCACGACAAGTGGCTATCGAACCGAATCTTCAAATCCTACGACGACATCGTCGATCACTGCTGCTTTGCATGGAGTAGCCTCGTCGATCAGCCATGACGCATCATGTCCATCGGATTACGCCGGTGGGCCCATGAGTTCTGAATTTCGAACCAGCGGTTGCAGATTTCGATCATCTCGTCCGCCAACCTCTTCCGGCGCTCGCCATTCGTCGTCCCTTTTCGTGGATCAAATGCATCGTCTTTGAGCCACGCGGCGGCTGGGGCGAGCGGATCAATTAGCCAGTTATATGGGCCGCTTTCTCCCGTTATGGGGCAAGCAGATTTGAAATGGCTGTTTACGCTCGCGCGCGATGTTCGTGCTGCCGGTTTGGCGCCCAATAAACCTGCTCGTTCCATTAAGCAGGTGAGCTTCTTATTGCTTAGCAGTGAATAAGCGTGGTGCGAGATTTAAAATTAAATAATACAGACATAAAGAAATATATAGTAATTTTAATTATATTTTTAAAAAATAGAATTTTAGTTATATAAAATAATGCTTCGAAAAAGATTCGATCAAATTGGGTGTTTTGATGATGGGCTTCCGGTATAAATTTCATCGCGCTGGTGTTGCGCGCATGGGGTACTTCGGCCTCACTGTTGCGAGCATGCTCGTGAGTGCGGCTGGCGTTTCTGCGCAAACCGTATCTGAGCCTAGTTTTGAGGGAACGTGGAAAGCCGCAACGCCGGTCACATCGCTCAAGCCGCTGACACCCGTGGTGCTGACTGCTGAGGGGCGCAAGAACCTCGCAGAAAACAAGCGCCTTCGTTCACAGCGCAAGTACGACGATTATGACATCATGCGCACTCGCTGCTCCAACCCAGGGGTTCCGCGGCTGATGCTGACGCCGATGCGCTTCAAGATCTGGCAGCGACTGGGTGTCATGACATTTGACTTCGAGTGGAACCGGGCCTTGCGGCAGATTGACATGCGCGGCCTTCCTGTGGAGCCTCTCCTCGTTCCCCAGATGACCGGCCAAACGTCGGGTCATTGGGAGGGTGATACTCTCGTCGCGGAAACGACCGATCTGAGCGATCGCACCCTGATCGACGACATCATGCCGCACAGCGCCGACATGAAAGTGACCGAACGTCTCCGCTTGGTCGATGCGGACACCCTGGAAGACCGGATCACGATCGACGATCCGACGTACTATGCCAAGCCCTGGAGCGCGGTCGTGACGTTCAAGCGCCAGCCGGCGGCGGACTTCTTCCCCGAGCACGTCTGTCTCGATACCCGCGATACCGTAAAGCCCTCCGCGCGCGCGAAGTGAGCCGTTTGATTGGATTTGGAGTACCTGGCATGAAGATCGAACGCGCGCCTTTCGCATTCGCGAGCGCCCTGGCGCTGGCCGCCGTCCTCGCAGTTGGCGCCAGCGGCGTATCCGCACAGCCGCCAGGCGGTAAGCCGCCGGCAGGGTTCCCCAGCGGCCCGCCTCCTGGCGCCGGTGCGGGTGGCCCGCCTCCCGGGATCGCGGAAGGTACCAGCCTGGCGCCCCCGCCGCCGCCGCCACTAACCGATGCGCAGAAGGTCTTGGCGGCGCTACCGCCGCCGATGAAGGCCATCGCCTTCCCGCAGCCGCCGGTGCCCGCAGACGCGCCCAAGTCGGCCGCCGATCCGCGCGATTTCCAGGGCGTGTGGTATCACGATCAGGCGCTGGAAGTGCGCATTTCCAAGGACATGTACGGCCAGGAACTGCCCGTCACCATGGCGGGCGCCGAGGTCATCAAGCGTCGTGTCATGTCGGCGGAAGCGGGCAAGCCCTTCGTCAACGCTTCGGCCAAGTGTCTACCCCCCGGGCCGCAATGGCAGCGCGACCTGAATTTCCCGTTCCAGATCGTTCAGGGCAAGACCTGGATGGAATTCATCTTCGAGGAATACCACGGCCGTTGGAACATCGCGATCGATCCGCAAACAGCGCCCGTGCCTGCGAGCAAGGAATACATGGGCCGTTCGAACGCCCATTGGGAAGGCAACACGCTGGTCGTCGAAAGCAGCGACTTCAAGCAAGCGCTGTGGCTCGACGTTGACGGCACCCCGCTGTCTTCCGGCGGCAAGCTGATCCAGCGCATCCGCAAGGTCGATCTGGGAGACGGCAGCCCATTCCTGGAGATCATCACGACCATCGATGATCCCAAATACTACACCAACCCCTGGAACGTCGTCCGAAGGTTTGCCTGGCATCCCAACTTGGCGAAATTCAAGGAATACAACTGCGAAGAGCAAGTCGGTGATCCCAGTGGCATCACCGATAGCGGGCTCGTTCCGGAGCCCGCCGAGTAATTCGCTAACCAAAAAAGTTAATAGGGAGATTATCATGACTTACTACAAATCACTGTTCATGGCGACCAGCGCGGTCGCTCTGATCGGCTCCGCGGCGACCGCGCAAGCCCAGACCGCACCTGACGCTCAGGCGCCCGCGCCGACTGGCGACCAGGCCACGACTTCGGAAGTGGCCGGTGCCAGCCCCTCGAATGCCATCCAAGAGATCGTGGTGACGGCGCAGCGCCGCTCCGAGAACCTCCAGCGCACCGCCGCTTCGGTGAGCGTGCGGACGGGTAGCGACCTGCAGGCCTCCGGCAAGTTCGCGCTGAGCCAGATTCTGGAAGACGTGCCCGGCGTGACCGGCGGCGCGGCCGCGACCCCGACCGGCATGGCCGGCTCGTCGTCGGGCAACGATTCTCCGGCGGCTGGCCTGACCATTCGCGGCATTCCTTCGAACGCGGGTGTCGGCGGTTCCGCCACCTCGATCGCGACGTCGGCGGCGATCTATGTCGATGGCATCTACAACGGCGTTGGCAGCACGTACGATATCGATCGCGTGGAAGTTCTTCGTGGCCCGCAGGGCACGCTGTACGGCCGCAGCGCCACCACCGGCGTCGTCGTATTCAAGACCCGCAACCCCAGCTTGGACAAAGTAGAGGGCAACCTCGCGGTCGAGGCCGGTAATTACGACTTGCAGCACTACACCGGCGCGGTGAACGTGCCGCTGGTCGAGGACAAGATCGCGCTGCGCGTCTCGGGCAACTACTACAGCCGCGACGGGTACGACACCCATAGCGTGGCCAAGGGTGACGTAGGCTACAACGGCGGCGCGATGCGCAACACCGATTATCGCGCCAAGCTGCTGGTGAAGCCGGTCGATGACTTGTCGATCCTGTTCGGCTTCGCAGGCCAAGACAACAAGGCCTACAGCTCAGGCAACTCGATGAACCTCACGGAAGACGGGACCTACAACAAGGTCTACGGCGAAGTCGGACCCGGCAGCAACAAGTTCCGCCAATACTGGGCGGAAGTGAACTGGGCCTTGGGTGACGTCAACCTGACCTACCTCCCCGCTTTCCGCACCTGGAAGTCGGATGCGATCAATTACGGCCGCGTTCCCGCCATCAACCTGGCGGTCGACCAATCGATCTCCACCCCCAAGGACGAGTTCCTGACCCAGGAACTGCGTTTGGCCTCGCAGCCGGGCGGCAAGCTGAACTGGCAGATCGGCGCGCTGTATTACAAGAACGACTTGCGCAGTACCATCAAAGCCACCGACGGTTACTCAGGCGCGCTTGAGTACGACTCCGACACCACCAAGAAGACCACCGCAGCCGGCGTCTTCGGCGAAGCGACGTATTCCTTCACGGATACCACCCGCCTAAACGTGGGCTTGCGTTACGACTACACCAAGGTGCAAGTGAATCAGACCTACACGTCCAACCGCAATCTGTGCTGCGGCGGCGCGCTTGGTTCGGACACTTACGGCTATCCCGAAATCCTCGATACCAGGACCCTGTCCGGGTCAGACGGTCGGCGATCGTACAACAACGTCACCTACAAGGTCCGCCTCGAACATGACCTGAGTCCGCAGAACCTGATCTACGCCCTTACCTCGTCGGGCTTCTCTCCGGGTGACGTTGGCGTGACGACCGGCATCGACGGTTCCCCGACCGTGGTCGAATTCAAGACCGAGACGCTGACGTCCTACGAAATCGGCACCAAGAACCGCTTCCTGGACAACAGCCTGCAAGTGAACGCCTCGGCCTTCTACTACGTCTACGGCGGCTATCAGGTCGGCAATATCAATATCAGCGAAACCACAGGCCTCACCGCATTCACCGCCATCTCGGCGCCAGCGCGCGCCTACGGCGGCGAAATGGAAGTGCTGTTCCAGCCGACCCCGAACGATCGGATCGGCCTGAACGCAAGCTACACCAATGCCTATTTCGTCGACCGCAGCAAGCAGTCGGTTCCCGGCAGCACGCACACTTTCGACTATTACTTCTCGCGTAAGGAAATCCCGAACGTCGTTCCGTTCCGTGCGCAGCTCAACTACGATCATGACTTCGTCTTCTCGGGCGGATCGAAGCTGACGTTCCACGGCGACGTTCGCTTCCTGAGCTCCTTCTACTCGGTGGCGGTCAGGAAGGACCTTGTAGACGGCGCTTACGAAGCGGCGCGTACCGGCTCTCAGTTCGTGGGCGATCTCACCGCGACGTGGATCTCGAGCAACGAGCGTCTTTCCGTCTCCGCGTATCTGCGCAACGTGACTGACAATCGTTACAAGATAAACGCCGGGGTGAATCTGAACGGAACGAACGAAGCGGGGCAGGGCTATTTCGCGGCAACCCGCGAGCTTTCCGACCCGCGCACGTACGGTATCGTCTTGGGCGCCAAGTTCTGATTTTGCCGGACACGCCTGTGTCCGGCTGAGACAAACGATCCCCGTCAAAAGCATGCCGCTGTCGATTGAGTGACGTTAGGAAATTCAGATGATGAAGATGATCAACGCCAACAAGATCGGTGCAGTGCTTTTGGCGGGGATGGCGTTCAGCGCTCCCGCCATGGCCGCCACGAACACCCCAACCGAAATCAGCAACAAGAAGCTGGTTGCCGATTTCTACCAGGCACTCGACGCAGCTAACGCGTCGGGTTCCATGGCAAAGCAGGCGCGCCAGATCGCCGAAAAATATCTGAGCCCCGATTACACGCAGCACCAGGAGGGCGCACCCGCCACCGGGAACGCGCGCGAAGCATTTATCCGCAATGCCCAGGCGACGCCTGCCGGGCCGCTTCCTCCGGCCATGCAGAAGCCGGCTACGCAAGTGGCGCTGATGGCGGACGGCGATCGCGTCATTCTGGTGACTAGCCGAGACATTCCTACCGCGACTGGAAGCACACGGCCGGTCTTCATTTTCAATATGTTCCGTATCGCGGGCGGGAAGCTAGCGGAACATTGGGATGCTCTTCCCTCCGCCATTAGCGGCCCACCGCCGGGCGCACAAAATGCGCCGGGGGCAACGGCTCCACGCTGACGCCCGAGAGGCTGTATCGTTCTGCCAACATGCCGCTATCGTAGCGGCAAGCAGCGCCATGCGGCGCACAATGATAGGAAATACAAATGACCAAATCTCTCAATCGCGCGCTGATTAGGGGCGGGTTGGTTGGCTGTCTGGGACTTCTGGCGGCCCCGGTTCTGGCCCACCATTCCTTCGCGGCTTATGACATGAAGTCACTTAAGACGGCTTCGGGCACGCTCAAGGAATTTCGTTGGGGCGCGCCACACTCCTCAATGGTCATAGTTTACAAGGACAAAGGCAAGGACGCCCAGATGTCGATCGTCAGCGGTAGCCCACTGATGTTTTCGAAGAAGGGCTTCGCCCCGCGCGACTTCAAGCGCGGCGACAAAGTGAAGGTGATTTTCCATCCGAACGCCAACGGCGCACCGGGCGGAGCCTTGGCGGGCCTTACGCTCTCCGATGGTCGCACATTCTCGGATGACGAAGCCGCCCGAGCCGCTCCGCCAACCTGAATCCCATTTGACGCAAGTGACCTGGCGAGCCGCATGTAGGCTCATTGTTCTTCTGCGAGAAAGAGCATCAATCGATTGTTGCTCTTCTCGCAGAAGAATTTCGCGTCTCGCCGACCAAGCGGACTTTTTTGGTTAGGGGCGTAATAGCGCAAGCCGTAATCGGATTGCGTGCCCCCCGCTCCCCTGCAGCACGCTCACCCCTTTCCAGCAGCGCCCTGGGTTACCGGCAGCAGGCGACCTGCAATGATCACCGCGATCCACAGGGTGAGCGACAAGACGGCGCAGATCCGAGTGACGGTGCCGAACGATCCGCCCGCAGGGGTCTTCAAAATCCGGGGATGCTCGACAAAGCTGAAGAACAGCATGTTGAGGCCTGCGAGCAGGACGAGGCTCATTTTCAGCCAGAACATCCAGTTCGTGGCATATCCTGCCGGGTTATAGGCCAGAAAGCAGATGCCGGTCAGCAGGTTGAGCGCGAAGCCCACGAACGCGATCGGCACGAACTTCATCACCGCGTCCACAGGCGTGCGCTTCATCAAGCCCAGCAAGCGCAGATCGATCACCAGGATCGCCCCCAGCAACAGGCACAACCCGAAGAAGTGAATGGTTTCGCACACGCTGAACGCGTATTGGTCTTGCTGCATATATTGGCTTAACGACGTGCTCGTTATCCAATTGTAGATGTCCTGATCGGTCACAGACTTCCCGCTCCTACAGAATCGGATCTAGAGTGTAGGCGATGTGTCGCCCGAAGATGATGGCGGATGTCCAGAAGGCGAACGTCGCTAGCGCCGCCACCTTGGCCCCGACGCCGTACGAGAAATAGGGCTCCTCCTTGTCAGGGCCGCGGCCGATTATGCGCCACAGGCACCCCAGCGCGATCCCGCCCAGGATGATGGAAATGATCTTCACCTGGAACGTGCCATTGAACGCCAGCCGCGGGGCATCACTGGCGAACAGGATCGCCCCTGACATCGCGTTGGCCAGAAACCCGCCCCACGCCACCCCGCGCAAGCGACCAAGGTCGGCCACCGCCACCCCTCGCGCATAGCCCAGCACCCGCAAGCACAGCATGAACGTGCTGCCGACGATGCCGGCCATGCCAATCCCATGGACCGCCAGCAGCGAGTAATAGGCCCAAGATGATTGAAGTACCCATAACGAAAGCGACGATTGCGAAATCGTCTCGAGAAAATTCAT
>NZ_AKFJ01000055.1 GCF_000272475.1 Novosphingobium sp. Rr 2-17 | reverse complement strand
AACCAAGAATCTAGAACTGAACGACCCTGCTCCTTCACCAGCACGGATTCTGAATCAGAAATCAGGTCGATTGGAAATCTGCCGCCGATTCTTAACGGTCAAAAACCACTCTAGCCAATATCAGATCAAGCCAATATCAGAATTTTATCCATTTTCCAAAATTATGTATACGAGCCTTTTCATAAAGATATTTGGCGCAGGCGATATCTTGGACGATATGACCAATCGATTTATAAATCGTCACGTCTTCATGACTCTCCCGGCCGCGATAACGACCAAGAAAGATGGAGCCGATACCTTCCAAAACGTGATCGTCGTTCACCAATGATGCTTCCCGCGCACGTAAGAATTCTCCGCCCTGCTTAAGTATGCCAGGGCGATAATCTGGGACAAACCGAGCTCGTGCCACTAGCTCTGGAGAGATCTCGCAAAACGCACTGCTGCTGGATCCAACTGCGTTTATATGCGTGCCGGGCATTACGTCTATTGAGTGCAGAATGGGGTCTGTCGCTCCGGTCACTGTCGTTATAATATCTGCCGATGCAGTTGCTTCGTGCACGCTGCCACATAGTTGGACATCGACTGGTACGTCGCGCGATATCAGTTCAGCGGCCACGGTCATTTTGCGATCACAGCGCCCCCACAGGAACAGTTTTTTGATGTTTCGAACGCGGGCGATGGCCTTGGCATGCCGCCATGCCTGCTCCCCAGTACCCAGGATGGCCATTTTTGAAGCATTGGTCCTAGCTAAAACGTCTGTCGCTGCGGCAGAGGCGGCGGCCGTGCGCAAACCAGTAACTTCAGCGGCGTCGACAAGCGCCGCAATCTGACTCGTGTGATGCAAAAACAGGACAATGGCGCCCATGTGAGAAGGCCTATTTTTGAGCCAATCACCCGGCGAAACACTAATTAGCTTTGCTCCAAAGCCAACGTTATCGATGCTGCCGGGCATGACGCTGAGCGCCCCGCCATCCCTAACATCAATGATATCCCTAAGAGTTTGTCGAGTTTCTCCCGCTGCAAGTTTCATCATGGCATCACGCACCAAATCTACGCAGGTGCCTAGATCAAGATGGGATGCAACGTCATCTTTGCCGATAACTATCATTTATCCTCAGATGTTGGAAGCAAAGGCTTTTGCAGAGCGGTAGAGCGTTTCCACAATGAGTGGAAACGCTCTTGTCTTCTGATGCCGCTTGAAAATACTCTAGGTAAATCTGTTAATATAGTTGCCCCGTAGTACGACCGTATGCGAACATCGATGTTGCATGAATCAGAAATGCTGACTTGCGGAAATACCGAATGTTCTAGGAGGAGTGACGCTATACGTCTTTAACGGAATTAATGAATATTCAAGCTGCGTTCCCGTGTAACCTGTCGAATTTGTTGCGTTATGAATAAATATAGAAAATAGCGTACCGCCCTTGTGGACGTTCACATAGGCATTAGCTGTCGTATACCCAGGATAATTTTCCAGATAAGAGTCAATCTGGGTAGACCGTCGGCCAATATCACCGCCCAACGTAGCTCTCCAGCGATCACTGATCGCCAAGTCATACGAGGCCGAAACTGTCCAGGTAAACTTTGGGATGTTTGGAATGCGCTCGCCGGCGCTGAATGAATCTGTCGATTCGGTAAAGTAGGCTTTATTATAAGTTCCATTTGCAGACAGGTTCAAGCCGTCAATGGGCTGAAACGTGATTTGTGCTTCGGCGCCCTTTGAAACAGCTTTGCCTCCGTTGCCGTTAACGCTTACATTGCCATATGTGACGTAGGTCTGAATATTCGTCCAATCGATCCAGAACAGGTCTGCATCGATTGTAAGGTGATTATTCAATAGGCTGACCTTGGTGCCAACTTCGTAGTTCCATAGGCTGTCGGATTCGTAGTGGTCGGCAAGTCCGTCGGGTGCGCCAATCGGAATGGTACGCCCTCCACCGGGACGATATCCACTCGCCACCCGAGCATAAAACAGTATATTGTCCGTTGGACGCCAACGAATATTACCCATATAAGTATTCTTATTTTCACGGAAATGTTGAGTGTTCTCTTCTACGTCGTCGCTGCCGGTGAAAAGTAGTCCGGAATTGGCAGCATTGAAAGTTTGTGTGATTTGGCTGTGGCGAATGCCCGCCGTCACATCGAGCGACCTTGAGATATGTGCGGTAGCATTCGCAAACCCAGCCCATTCAGTTAGCTTGCTCGCTGAATCGACTATGCCCAGGCTTTGGCCTTCCCCGCCTTTAGCGTCCCTGTCGTAGTAGCCGTAGAATGCAGTCCGAGCGACATCCTCGCGATCAAAATATCCGCCAACAATGAAGTCAAACGGGCCAAGCCGATTGGAAGTGAAGCGAAGCTCCTGAGTGTATTTTTCGGTGTGGTGAGTCCCGCTATAGAAACCCGGATCGTTGTCTGCATTGGCCAAACCATAGTCTTCCCACAAGTACGTGTAGTCGCGCGTGTCTTGGTTATTAGTCCTTGAGAAGGATGACGCCGAAACTATTGCCCCAATATTAGTGTAAACATTGGTCTCGAGCGTGATGAGACTGGTCGTCTGATCGTACGTTTCTGGAGCATATCGCGCTACTTCATTACCCTGCCAATGGTGCTTTCCAGTCGAATAATCAACATCGAGGCTATCGAACCCGTTAGCATGGCTGTCCTGATGCAGTGCGCTAAGTGTAAAGTCGACGATATCCGACGGCTTCCAGAATAGTACGGCGCGCACGCCGCGATCGTGGCCGTTATTGATGTCCTTGGCGCCATCGACGATGTTATCGACCCACCCGCCAATGCCGCGATAATAGCCGGACACACGCAGCCCCAGAGAGTCGTTTACGAGCGGTGCTGAAGCGGAAGCGCGGAAATTTGTCGATGGCGTTCCTCCTTGAGGAAATGAAAATTCTTCACTCACATCTGCGGTTGCACGTGTCAGGTTGGGTTTTTTCAAAACATATTTGATGACCCCACCCATCGAAGAGGCGCCGTAGAGGGTGCCCTGCGGCCCTTTGAGAACCTCAATTTGCTGAACATCCGCGGGATTTATGTCGATAGCATATGTGCTGGGCTCAGCCAGAACACTGGCCGATCCAACTGCGATCTCATCGATATAAGTGACCGTTGTTGCGCCCGATCCCTGCGGTGAAACGCCGCGTATTGAGATCGTTTCGCGACCAGCAGTACCATTACTTTGGAGCGATACACCGGGAAGAAATTGAAGGTAGTCTGCCACGCTGGCTGCATGCAGATTGTCGAGCTGGCTGGCGGTGACAACGGAGATGCCTGCGGCCACCTGCGTGAGTTTTTCTTCTCTCTTATCTGCTGTTACGACAATTTCATTCGGAGTACTTGGTTGCTCGGTTGATTGTGCATAGGCGCCTGTCGACAATCCTGCCGCAAGGGCAGACGCGCTCACGGCGCGCGATGCGGCTTTGAAAGAGCGAGCGTTGATCATATCGAGCATAACGTAACCCTCCTTGTAAATGCTGGATGCCACTTTCAACGCGGCCTGCCCAAATCGGCTTCTCGTTGATATGGTCGTGCCGCCTCGCGCTGCGCTGACGCGCGAATCGTTCAACGCGTTGAGTTATGACACTCCAGAGACTATCAAACCATTTCGATATGTATATACACAAGAAGCGCAAAAAAAGCTCGCGACAGCTTCTTTCGCGGTCGACGAAGAGACGGTTGGACGCCTCAAAAAATCGGTGACGTTTGACGGCACGGGATGATCCGCCGTGTGAGCACGACAGCGGAGGCGGCGATGGTGGAACAGCCCGGCTTCTTCGATCTTTCGGACCGATGTGAGGTGTTGAGCGCCGCCGGCGATCATCTAGAGCGGTTTCCACTCA
>NZ_AKFJ01000054.1 GCF_000272475.1 Novosphingobium sp. Rr 2-17 | reverse complement strand
TGGACGATCATCGCCGTTTCTTACCGCCGTGCCCTCAGTCTGGACAAGCCCTTGCCAGCAGGCACACGCCGTCCTGTGCAAAAGTGATTGCCGACAATCCGTCCGCCAGCGCGCATCCGCCCGGCGCCACGGCATGGCCGGCAACGCTCACATCGCCTTCGCGCGGGATCACCAGCAATTTGCCCGGATAGCGCGCGGCGATGTCGGCGGTCGGCGTGCCGGCCACCTGGTCGAGCAGGAACAGCGGACCATCCACAAGGATGGCGGTTTCATGCGCGGCGAAATGCTTGTGCCAGCGGGCAAGATCGTAACGTTCGCCCTTGGCGACCACCATGCCCTCTTCCAGGTGGAGTTCGCGCGGGCGACCGTAGTCGTAGAGGCGATAGGTGATGTCGCTGTTCTGCTGCACCTCGATCAGGCTGACGCCCTCGCCGATGGCATGGACGGTGTTGGCCGGGATGTAGAAGAAATCGCCGGGCGACACCGAATGCCAGGTCATCAACTGCTCGATCGAGCCATCGCGTGCAGCATCGCGCAGGGCGTCTTCGCCGATCGCCTCGTCGAAACCGATGCCCAGCTTCGCGCCAGGCTCGGCATGGACGATGAGCCAGCATTCTTCCTTGCCCTGATGGCCCAGCCCCTTCGCCTCGGTCTGGGCGTCATTGGGATGGACCTGAACCGACAGCTTCTCGCTGGTGAAGATGTATTTCACCAGCAGATCGGGCAATTGCGCGGGCGGCTCGAACCAGATTTCACCGATGCGTTCGCCCTCGGGTGTCTTGAACGGCGGTGGCAACGTATCGACGCCCCATGGCTTTTCGACCTGGCGGATAGGCAGTGGCCCGCTCATCGATGAACCCTCAGCCCCTGCATCCCTAATTCACGGCGCATCACTGATTTACGGCTCCTGAAAGTTTGCCGACTTTCTGCACGCCGGAAACGGTCGTAATCATGATGTCGTTCCCATCGACGACCACGATCACGTCCTCCAGCCCGATCACCGACACGCGCGGACCGTCACTATCGACCAG
This sequence comes from Novosphingobium sp. Rr 2-17, assembly GCF_000272475.1. Lineage (GTDB taxonomy): Bacteria > Pseudomonadota > Alphaproteobacteria > Sphingomonadales > Sphingomonadaceae > Novosphingobium. The sequence goes on along the minus strand of NZ_AKFJ01000054.1, from coordinate 918 downwards.
AACGTTGCGGCAATCCACCAGCTCGACATCACCGATACCACGCACCGAATTGCCGTTATCGTCGCGGTCGAGCGCTTCGTGGAGCGCATGCCAGTTGCCGATATCGGACCAGTTCATGTCCGCCGGGACCATCGCCGCACGGGTGGTGTTTTCCATCACCGCGTAATCCACCGAATCGCTGGGGACTGCGGCGAACGTGGCGGCATCCGGGTGGAAGCGCTGGCCATCTTCCGTGCCCTTGGCGACAGCATCGGCCACTCCGGCAGCGATGGCAGGGCGGTGGGCAGTCAGCTCAGCCAGGAAATCCTTGACCCGAAAGGCGAAGATACCACCATTCCAGGCATAGATACCCTCCGCCAGGAACGCCTTGGCCCGCTCGAGATCGGGCTTTTCCACGAACTGCGCGGTGCGATAGCCCGTCCCAGAGATCGCTTCGCCGCGCTTCAGGTAGCCAAAGCCGGTTTCAGGGGTGGTGGCCTCGATCCCGAACGACACCAGCCAGCCTTCGGCGGCAAGGTCAGCGGCGGCACAGGCGGCTGCCGCAAAGGCATCCGCATCGCCGATGTGGTGATCGCTGGGGCAGACCAGCATTACCGCATCCTCAGGCAAGCGATAGGCCGCGAGCGCGATAGCGGCGGCGGTGTTGCGCGCCGAAGGCTCGACAATCACTTGCGCGCCGGGTGCGCCGGCCAGTTGCTGCTCGACGTGGTCCAGATGCTTGTGCCCGGTAACGACCACCGGCGGCGCGAAGCCGCCCGCCGCCGGGCACCGCAACACCGCAGCCTCAAACAAAGTGCTATCGCCCACGAGCGGGAGAAACGGCTTGGGCTTGCTGGCGCGACTGCGAGGCCACAAGCGCGTACCGCTGCCTCCGCACAGGATCACTGGAACGATTACGGGCATGGCACCTTTCGGGGG
>NZ_AKFJ01000053.1 GCF_000272475.1 Novosphingobium sp. Rr 2-17 | reverse complement strand
TTCGTGGGCTTCGCGCTCAACGTGCTGACCGGGATCTGCTTTCTGGCCTATAACCCGGCAGGCTACGCCACCAACTGGATGTTCTGGCTGAAAATGAGCCTCGTCCTGCTCGCGGGCCTCAACATGCTGTTCTTCAGCCTTGTCGAACATCCCCGGATTTTGAAGACCCCCGCAGGCGGATCGTTCGGCACCGTCACCCGGATCTGCGCCGTCTTGTCGCTGACCCTGTGGATCGCGGTGATCATTGCCGGTCGCCTGCTGCCGGTAACACAAGGCGCCGCTGGAAAGGGGTGAGCGTGACATTATTGTTCGAACTATCGGTGTTGAGCAAATACCTGTCTGAAATCTTCGGTTACCAACAAGTCCACGTTGACTCTCATTCCTAAGAGGCGTGTAAAAGCCGCAAAACATACTCTACGGGAGAGGGCCGGCATGGAATTGCAGGCGATAGATTCATCCTACTCGACTGAGATCAATCTGTCCGTGCTTGCCGGACGCGCCAGTTCGGACGTCAAGCTGGCGCACAAAGTTGCGGTCATGCTGCAGCACGAGATTATTTCCGAAGGGTTGCCAGAAGGATATTCCTTGGGAACGGCCGCAGACATCCGCGCCCGTTATAATGTCGGTCGGTGGGCTTTTCGCGAAGCGGTCGGTATTCTCGAATTACGCGGCATAGCCCGGTTGAAATCCGGCCCAGGCGGCGGGGTCATCGTGACAGAGCCGGACTTCAGCGATCTGGTGAACCTGACGCTGCTTTATCTTTACACAAACCGCAGCGGGCCGCGTGAAATCAGCGAAGTCAGGCGCTCGGTGATGACTGCCGTGGTCAAGAAGCTGCTTGATTGCCAGGCTGATTCCGCAGGCCCTGGCCATTTGAGCGCGGACAGCTTGGGGAATGTCGATCAGGCGATCGATCTTCCCAGGTTCCTGGCGGCCCAGAGCGGAAACAACGCGTTGGAACTGGCTGTCGAGTTCGTCGAATCGGTAAGGGAGGCATGTGTGCCCCCCCAAGCCTCATCGGCTGGCGAAGCGGAGCAAGCCCGGCGGGAGGAGCAGGGAAGGGCGATCTGGCTGTCGATTTGTCGCGGCAGCAAGGAGGCGGCTTTGAGCAAGCTCGACGAGTTCCTGACCGTGGACGAGCATCGGATGGCCGATGCGTGGACCGGCCTGCCCGAACTGACGCTGCGGCGTACCGGCGCAGGCAAGTTGGCATACCGACTGGCGCTAGAAATACTCAAGGACGTGGTCGAACATCCCGATCGTTCAGGGGATTTCTTCGGCTCTGAAAACGAAATCGGCATCCGCTTCGATGCGACGGCCGAGATCGTGCGGCAGGCCGTCCGGCTGATCGAGGACTTGGGTGTCGTCGCGCCGCGGCGTGGGCGCAGTGGCGGGGTGGTCGTGCGTCCGCCCGATGTCGCATCGATCGCCGCGCTCATCCCGCATTTGCTATCCCAAAAACGCGTGTCGGTCGCGACTTGCTGCGAAGCGGCCCGTTATCTCAGTGACGAGATCGCGCGCCTCGCCGCGAAACGCATGAAAGCTTCCGGCAAGCCCAAAAGCAGAGCCGCTGGCACGGGCGGAGCGACCTATCGCGATGCCATGGCAATGAACCAGCAAATCCAGACCTATGCGGACAACCCCCTGCTATCGAGCATCGAGCGTGGCATGGGCGTTTATTCGTACACCATCGATCCGCCGGTCTTCGCGATAAAGCCGCCAACGGAACGGGTGATCGCGTTGTCCCAGCGCGTTCTCGACGCGGTGGAAGATGGCGACGTGGAAGCAGCGAGTGAGGCAACGCGGGACCGTTTTCAGTTCATGTCTCTGCGCTTTGCAGCCCCGAAACACTTTGCCGCATAAACTTGCCTCTGTTGAAGTCAGCGCCTGGACCTAGGCTCAGGACTCATTG
>NZ_AKFJ01000052.1 GCF_000272475.1 Novosphingobium sp. Rr 2-17 | reverse complement strand
GGGCATGGCACCTTTCGGGGGTTTGTAAGAGAGCTAGGCGAGGCCTAAGTTAATAGTCGATGTTTGCTGCAATGCAACGTCACCGCCTTTTAACAATAATACAATGTTGCCGCCATCGAAACGCCGCCGGAATTGGATCTCCGACCCTATCCAGCGTGGGCTGAACCCCGGTCGCTCGGAACAAGCTTGCACATGCGTTTGGCGATGGTCGCCTTCGGGCTCCACCGACGCGTGAGCCTGTGCTTCCCCGTACGATTATCGGACCGCGCCTCCTGGCCATCCTCGGCGAGCTGCGCATTCACCCTAGTCATGGGTACCAACGCGACCGTTGCCTAATATAGTGGAGGCGAACGGTCGCATCGGGCTACAGGCTCACGGCTGATCTCAAGGTCGGGCTATTGCCAGATCGCAGCCCAGTGCCGCGAAAACGCAAGCGTAGTTTTGCCAGCGGCGCCCTTGGGATTGCCGATAGAAATGAATGACATGACGCCTCCTCTTGCGCAATCGCAATGACTTGCGCCTTTAATAGCACAATCGCGTTCGTTAGCGATGTCGCAATACCTTGCGCAAGCACTTTTGAAAGCGCAATCACAAGCGCCTTTGCATGCCTATATGCCTGCACGAATGATTGCTTATGTGCTTGCTAAAAAGCTGGCATCACCGATTGGCCCTCATCACGCGCTGCCTGCCTTGATAGCGGAAAAGAGGGGCGGCGCTTCGCCCAGCCCTCTTTTCCGGCCTTAATCATGGGCATCGTCGCGGTCTTTTTCAGCAGGGTTGCTGTTCCTAGCGACTACAGCGATACGATCAACGTTGAGGTCAACCCCATAGACGGCCTGACGCTCGATTTTATGGACAGCAGGCTGCTTGACCCCGAGGCTCTGGGCGATATTCTCCTGAGAACGAGCCGCCAGCTTTCAGTCCCTCGACCTCGGCGTGAAGCTCGGTGCTGCGCGCTTCGACCCGCGCCCGCTCGCCGGGCGGCAGGGCATCGAGCATTTGTTCAAGGGTACGTCCCAGCACACCGGTCTTGGCAGGCTTTGCCTTGGCAGCCATGATCACTTTCCTTTCAACGTATTGAGATACTCGGTGAACCGAACTTGATATCGCTAACGGCAGCTTTCGACCGATTGTGTTGAAAAACTCCGGACCTCGGAACGTCGCGTAATTTCGTTCCGATCATTACTTACGGCGCGATACATCGGTTCAAATCTTCACCGCATTCTATTCTAATCGGGCGACGACGCGTACGGAAATTTCGTGCCGGGAGTTTTTCAACACAATCTACGATTCTCGGTCGTTCGGCAGCCGTTCGCTTCGAGCGTACGCGGCGCTTATCAACG
>NZ_AKFJ01000051.1 GCF_000272475.1 Novosphingobium sp. Rr 2-17 | reverse complement strand
CGTTGATAAGCGCCGCGTACGTAAACGTTACTTTCGTGCAGTGACCCCATCAAATGCCGGGACTAAACACCTAGGATATAGTTCGAATCCCTCTCGTCCCGTCAGTCCCGCCGATTGTGCGCTATGGCGCGCTATCCTGCGCGATGCTGTGCAGCCCACACATTATCGCAAGCCCGTCCATGTCGAAGCCAGGCAAAGTGCTTCGTCGGTAAACTGCGGCTCATCACCTGGCTTGCCGCGCGTGACCCAGTCGCGCTTTGCTCGTAGATAATCGGTCAATTCGGCCAGCTCGGCTGCCTTCTGCACGAGTTTGGCTAGCTGGTCATCCATGATCTCGATTTCACGCACCTGTGAAAGGCCGTCACGTTGCAGTTCGCTGGCGATCTCTGCGATCTCCTTGAGCGGCATACCCAGCGATTGCGCAAAACGGATCATCCGCGCCGTCGAGGCATCCCGTTCGGTGAATATCTGGTAGGGATTGCGACCGCCCTTTGCACCGACCTGCGGCGTGAGCAGACCCTTGCGAACATAAAAGCGAATGGTGTCCTGGCTGAGCCCCGTCCGGCGGGCGAATTCCCCGATAAGCATTTGTCTGTTTCACTCTTGACCATGGACCTTGGTTCAGCCTTATAGACCATGCTTCATCACCTGTGGAGCAGTTTCATGCCGATCACTGACAATACCGTTTTCCCTTCGCCGCTTGCCTTCGTGACAGGAGCGACCGGGCTCCTCGGCAACAACCTGGTGCGTGAACTGATCGCCGATGGCTGGCGCGTGCGGGCGTTGGCCCGCTCGCCTGAAAAGGCGGCCAAGCAGTTTGCCGGTCTGGATTTGGAGATTGTGACCGGCGACATGCTCGATATACCCGGCTTTGCTAACGCTCTTCTGGGCGTCGACGTGGTTTTCCATACAGCGGCCTATTTCCGGGATTCCTACAAAGGAGGCCGGCATTGGGACGCGCTCTATGCGGCCAATGTCGAAGGCACCCGGGCCCTGCTGGATCACGCATGGAGTGCAGGTGTGCGGCGCGTCGTCCACACCAGTTCGATTGCGGTGCTGCGCGGTATCCCTGGGCAGATCATCGACGAAACCATGCTCCGGGATGAGCGAGACGCCGACGACTACTACCGAAGCAAGATCTTGGCGGACCGCGCCGTGCTCAGCTTTCTCGATTCGCATCCCGATTTCTGGGCGGTGATGGTGCTCCCCGGCTGGATGCACGGTCCGGGTGATATTGGGCCGACATCGGCAGGTCAAACCGTCCTGGACGTGGCGTTCGAACGGCTGCCCGGCGTGCCGCCCGGTTCCTTCTCGGTGGTCGACGCCCGGGATGTGGCCAAGGCAATGATCCTTGCCAACAAACGGGGACGGCGTGGCGAGCGTTACCTGGCAGCCGGACGCCATATGACGATGGGCGATCTGCTGCCACTGATCGCGCAAGCCGTCGGGGTCGGAGCGCCGACGCGGCGCATTCCCTTGTTCCTTCTGTATCTGATCGGCGCTGGCAATGAACTTTACGCGCGGATAACCGGCAGGCCGGTGCTGTTGAGTTGGGCGATGGCCCGTACGGTTGCGACCGAGAATGACCGTTCTCGCTATGACCCGGCAAGGAGCAAACGAGAATTGGGTCTGGAGTTCCGGCCGGTTACCGAAACCCTGCGCGACGAAGTTGACTGGTTCCGGCGGCACGGCGTTTTGCCGAATTGAAGGTGTGAATAGGCGCAACTAAAGGCTATAGCGTAGACGTATGCCCGATCATGGCCTCGTGCGGCCCGCCAGAGGCGACTAAGGCAAAGGCAGCCATCGCGCTCACCGTCTCGATCCGCACCCATGCGTTACTTCACCAGAGCCAAGCGGCCACAGATCCGATCGACGGCCTTACGAGGCCCGGCAAGAAGAAGGGCCTGCGGGTCATGCGCTTCAAATGGCGCGGCCGCGATCCTGAGCGTGTAGTCTTCGTAGGTCCGGGCCTCGAACGCTGCACGCATGTAGACGAGGCGCAGCGGTAGACTCCCGGCCTCAAGGAACAGTCCTGAAAGCGCGCCTTGCGGGGCGGTTAAAATCGGCACGCCGACGGTGGTGATGCCAGGAAGGCCGACGCCGTCTTCGGTGGGCGTGTCGGCCCCAATCAGTTCGGGCATGAGCTTTCCGAGGCTCATAGCAAGGACGGCGGCGAAGTTGACCTTCAGCCCGATGGGCAGGGTTTCGGCGAGAATAACGACAGGTTTAAGGGACATGGCGGAGAATCCTTTCCGCCATACCCATGCCGTTTGGCCCACCTCACGGATTGAAGGAAATTGACCTTCAGTGGCGGATCAGTGCTCCGGGGGTCACCCCGTAGTGCCGGCGGAATTGCCGGATCATGTGCGCCTGATCGCTGAAGCCCGCTGCCGTCGCGGCCTGGGCCGCTGGCATACCCTGGAGCAGAAGCTCGCGGGCGCGCGAGGCTCTTTTTTGGAGCACCAAGGCGTGAGGCGTCATACCGGTGGCGTGGCGAACTGTCCGGATGAGATAGGAGGGATGCAAACCGATGCCGGCGGCCAGCTCGCCCAGTGACAGGCCGCTTCCGTCTGCAACGGCGGCTGCGATCCGCTCACGCAGTTTCACGATGGCTCTCGGCTCGCTGCCGGGAGCGCGCAGTCTGGCGCGGCCGTACCGAACGAACGCGCCGCCAAGAACCGAGTGCACGCCTTCTTCGATCGCGAGACGCTGATCTGCGGTTCCGGCCGCGTTTAGGAGCGCGGCCAAAAAAGCGAGCCGATGCGAAAGCTCCTGGCCTGGGTCCCCCGGCGCGATCTGCGAGAACCCTCGTAGCTCGCGCAGGTCGAGAAGCGTGCGGACCGCTTCCTCGCTCACGTAAAGCATGTTGTAACGCAATTCATCAGATGCGGCGTGCCCTGTATGGGCTTCATCCGGGTTCATGAGCGAAAGGGAGCCCGCCGGGAGTAGGACGTTCGTTCCCCGGAACAGATATCCGCCGACTCCCGCTGCGATGGCGCCGATTGCGAAGCCTTCATGAGAATGGCTCCCAAAAGTGTGCGAGGTGAAGTCGGCTTCTAAGATTTCGATGCCCTGCAGCCAGCTCAGGTGATGGTAACGTCCTGTTTGCATCGTCTAGAATTGAGCCATTTGCCGGAAAAAATAAAGCAGCGAGGCTGCGCAGTCGACCATTTTGCGCGCATCACGGGCACTTTCCCCATGTTTTTAAAGCGTATGTCCCAAAGCATTCCACTTTGGGCGCAACCGTAGTGTCGGCCACGAAGCGGCGACCATCCACGATACTCCAGCCAAGCCGCTGTTCCTCGTCTGTGTTGGAACCATCAGCCTCGGACCGCACTCCTGAAGGCGGCCGACAGTGCCGCGAGCGCGTCGCGCGGTCGTCCGTCCTTGATCCTGGTATGCAGGAGTACGGGGAGACGCGGCAAGGCAGGAAGCCCCAGTTTAGGGCCGACGTCGACAGCGCCAAACGGCACCATACGCGGCGACAACGCCGCGACACCCAATCCGGCCGTGACGGCTGCCGCCACCGCCGTCACACCGCCGCCGACGAAAATCTCCGTCCATCGCACGCCTGCCGCGTCGAGAAGCTGCCCGGCCAATGCCCGCACCCCACAGGGCTCGGCCATGGTGGCAATTGGCAAAGGTTCATCCGCCCGCTGCTTCCAGCTTGGCGCCGCGAACCAACCAAACTGTTCTTCAGTGAGGAGTTCGCCGTCGCTAGGCCCCGCGTGTAAGCGGACAATCACCGTGTCGAGTTCCCGTCGATCGAAGCTCTGCAGCAGATCACCCGATGAGCCGATGCGGATTTCGATCACCAACTGCGGGTCCTGTGCGTTCATCCGGGCGATCAAAGCAGGAAGCTCAGGTCCCGCCACGTGGTCGCTGATACCGATGGCGACGCGCTGCCGCTCCCGCGTAAGCGAGCCGAGCGCACGATCATGCACCTCCAGCAATTCGCGGGCGAGATCAAGAAAGGCGGCGCCAGATGCCGAGAGTTGTACATATCGCGGCGTTCGCTCGAAGAGGCGGCGCCCGAGCCTCTCTTCGAGACGCTTCAGCTTCAGGCTGACCGCTCCTTGCGTTGTGCCGATAGCCTCGGCGGCGCGCGTGAAGCTTTCGAGTTCGGCGATACGCACGAACGCTCGGACCGAATCGAGGTCAAGAGGTTGATCCATCATTTAGAATCGCAATCTTAGATATCCATATCCATGTAATACCAAAATGTCTCTTCCCCAGCTACTGTCAAGCGGAGAAAAAATGGAAAGGAACTACGATGCCGCTTGTTCATATCTCGCTGCGCGCTGGAAAGCCGGAGACGTACCGTCAGGCAATCTTCGACGGCCTATATCGCGCTATGCATGAAACGTTCGACGTACCCGAAGACGATCAATTCATGACAATTACGGAGCATGATGCTGGGAATTTCCGCTACAGCCCGTCCTATCTCGGGATCGATCGGAGCGATGACCTCGTCTACGTCCAGATCACCGCGAACAACACCCGCACCGTAGAGCAGAATAAGCTATTGTTCCGGCGGATTATGGAGTTGCTCGGTGAGAATCCCGGCATTCGGCCCCAGGATGTGTTCATCAACATCGTCGAAGTGGCAAAAGAGAACTGGTCGCTCGGCAATGGTCTTGCGCAATACGCTTGAGGCAAAGGGCCTGTTTTGGTTGTGCTGGACGGCTGCGTCTCGTTCAACGTGACGGCGGCGATGCCATCGATGTCTGGGGGACTGTGTCAGGCCGGTCCCCGGAGACCGTCTGGCACGGGACGAGCTAGGCTAGGCCTTTCGGGTATATCGGCGTCCAGCATATAGGCATCGACCGAACCCATGGCCTGATCCGCTCCTGGGATGCCAGCGCCGCGAATGCCCACGACAGAGCGAGGCTGCCGGTGCTGATCAGCCCGGATAACACTGCCTCGGGCGTCTGGGCCGATACCGCTTATCGCTCGAAGAAGATCGAGGCCTTCCTGGCCAAGTGCATGTTCACCAGCGAAAGCCACACCGCCAGGCGATGCCCGAGCGCATCGCACGCGCCAATGCCAAACGGTCGGCGATCCGCTCGGCCGTCGAGCACGTCTTCGCGGGACAGAAGCATCGCATGCGGCTCGTTGTACGCACCATCGCGCTATCGGTCCAATCTGTTCGCCAAGCATTATTATGCGACTTATTCAGTACGTTCGGCTTGTGGCGTCGGCTTTGGCCGCAATGTGATCGGCACATTGGGTTATCGCTTCTGATCCAATGGTGTCGGCAACGTGTTTGCATATGATGGCGGCGACAGGGCAAACGCATTTTTACAGGCACACGACAATCAGGTGCTGCCGTCAGGCGGCGATGGTCGCCGCACATTCCCAGCGATCACCAAGCCAGTGGAACCCTACCCGTTCCGCGTTCGCGACGACCGCCAGGGGCGTACCGTCACGCCAAAATGCCCTCATTTGCGCTTGGTCGTCCAGATCGGGCCGGTGACGATCGCGCGAGCGGCCTGGATGAACTGCCCATGCCCGAACACATAGACCAGCGAGGCGGGCGGGAGCGCGGCCAGGCGCGCCAAAGTCGCCTCTACGGGCCGGAGAAAGCCGGCAAAGC
>NZ_AKFJ01000050.1 GCF_000272475.1 Novosphingobium sp. Rr 2-17 | reverse complement strand
CGTTCACGTTGGAGCCGTTCGCGAATTCGAAGGTGTGGGTGTAGAACCCGCTCAGGGTCTGCTTGGGGGAGCCCCAGATCGATTTCAGGACCGAGTAGTCGGAATAATCCGACGGTGCATCGTGGATCTTGGAATCCGTGATGAGGCCGCTGAGACCGATGCGGTCGTTTCTGGTGATCGCGTAGATGGCTTCGAACTCGGCGCCCCAGACGTACAGCGGCAGGCTGAAGATCTTTGCCGAGGCCGAGTTGCTGGGGTTCTGATAGATGATGGCCTGGTACCCACCGTAGTCGTAGTAGTATCCGCTGACGTTGATCTGCAGCTTGTTGCCGAAGAAGCGGTTCTTCGAGCCCACCTCGTAGGCGGTCAGCGTTTCCGAGGCAAAGCGGCTGACGGTAGCATTGGTGATCTGGACATCGCCGGGCAGGAACCCCGACGAGACCGAAGCGTAAAGGAGATTTCGCGGTGTCAGATCGTATTCGGCGCGCGCCTTGTACGTCACGTTGTTGAAGACGCTGAGGCCCTGATCTCCGCTGATCGTCGTGGTGACCGGTATTTCGGGTAGGCCAGCGGTCGCTCCGGATCCGGCGCCCAGATTGACGTTGAGAACGTCGGTCTGCGAGCTTCTCACCCGCGTGCGGTCATAGCGGATCCCCCCCGTGAGGCGCAGGCCCTCGAAAATCGGTGCCGTTGCTTCGACAAAGACGCCGATATCGTTGGTCTGGCGGTGGGTTTCGTTACTGTCCACCAGCGCGCCGGACTCGCTGAAGTGGATATCGCTGATCGCGGTCAGGTTGTTGTCGTAGTAAAAGACGCCGGTCTGCCAGTTAACGTGGGAGCCCGGGTTGGAAGAAAGACGCAATTCCTGAGTGAGGAAATTGTCCTTGGGCACGATGAGGCGCTGATCCAGGAAATTGCCGCCCGGGCCGATCTGGATATTGGTCGCGTCCTGCTTCCAGGTCCGCAGGGCGCCGATGTAAGTGATCTGGCCGAAGCCCACATCGGCGTTGGTGCGCACCCAGTACTGCTCGAAGCGGTTCTTGCCGTTGCCGACGTTGTTGTTCGGCAACAAGGTGTAATGGTCGGGACCCGTGAGCCGGATTTCCACGCCGCCGGTCTGGACCATGTTGTCCTGGATGGCGGCGCCGACTTCCAGCGAGAAGCCTTCCACCGGCTTCACGAGAAGCTTGATGCGCCCTTCGGTGGTGTTGATGGCCCCTGCGGTGTTGGCATAGTAGCCGTCACGCTGGTATTGGTTGAAGGCGACACGCACGCCGACTTTGTCCTCGACGACGGGAGCACCAAGAGCAAGCGTGAGGTGGCGCAGGTCGTAGTTGCCGATTTCCGCATTGCCGTATGCGGAGAACCTGTCGAGATCCGGGCTGCGCGTGTGGATCGCCACGACGCCGGCGGTCGCGCTGCGTCCGTACAGCGTGCCCTGCGGTCCGCGCAGCACTTCGATCCGGTCGACGTCGTAGTTGCTGCCAATTCCAGAGTAGATGTCGTCGGTGTAGATCGCCGTCGCCGGCACCGCAGGAACGCTTCCGCCGCTCGACGTCGTATTGGTCGCGATGCTGCGGATGTTGATCTCCGTCGACGGCGTATCCGAGCCGCTGGCCGCTGCCGAGCTCGGGGCAACCGTGCTGACGCCCGGCACGTTTTCCAGCAGTTCGGCTACGGTGAACTTGCCTTGCTGGACCATCATGTCGCCTTGACGAACGCTGATCGAGGCTGCCGTACGCTGAAGATCGCCGGTGCGACGTTCCGCAGTCACCACGATCTCTTCGAGTGTTGAACTGCTATTGGTCGCAGCCGGTTGCGAGACGGTGGCATCTGCGGGTGCCTGACGATCCTGCGCATGGCCCGGTGAGGCCAGTATGGCGGCGGTGAGAATTATCCCCGAGCCGGCGGCGCGGACGTCCAAAAATCGTAAACTAGCCTGCTTCATGTATCCTCCACCCTGAATATTAGCAGCGATATATTGAGATTCTTCGCTGTCATCTGCGGTGCCCAATGTTAACATATTAGATATAAATATAAAGATTATATCTTATTAATCTATAACGATTACAATTATTAGAGATATAATGCGTTTATATCAGAGTTTTAACGAATCTTTACAGTAAGCAATGTGCTAATTGCAACTATAATGCACAGGGGAAATAAATGTATTTCTTGAAAGGTTTCCTAGCGCGGTTATACGAGGGCCACAGGGCACAAAAAAGACCAAGGAATTGGAAGCCGCCTCAAAAACCGCAGATAAGTGAGGGGTGACGTGACCAACGGTCCCGCAAAGGCGAGGGGCATAACCGTACCACCGTTCTCGCGATCGGGATCGCGATCAGAGCCTTTCGGAGCCGTACGTCGGCACGGTACGCTAGGTCTTTTTCATTCAAAGCGGATTGTTCAACCCGATTCGCCGACCAAATGAGTTTCGTTCACTAGACGCGGAATTGGCTTGCCTTTGGCCTAAGCAAGTATTTAGGGATAGCAATTGCATGCCGTAGGTAGTGGGCTGCGCGATGAGCCTCGTGGCCGGGTTTTCTACGCTAGGCGTCCCATATGTGGACGGCTCCCTCTTGCAAGGGCTGAGCGGAAAAATTGATCGGATCGCTTGCGTCCATATGTCCGGCCTTTGGGTGCAACCGCACATGGTCGCTGGCCAAGATGGTTTCCGCAGCGTGAGTTCCTAACACCTCAGCGGCTTCGAACAGCCATTGGTCCCGAAGGAATGCCACACGCCTTGGATCGATCGATCGCACCATCTGCTCTTCTCTTGCAAGATCTGGCATCAGCTCAGTACGATAGCGTCAAATTTGCTCATCGTATCAGGCCGATCTCTCACGCGGCAACCGTTGGCGCGACTAGATCTGCTCTTCGATACCCCTCACCGCTTACCATCAGTTTCCAGGCAATGCGCGCGATCTTGTTGGCGAGCGCCACTGCGACGAGCTTC
>NZ_AKFJ01000049.1 GCF_000272475.1 Novosphingobium sp. Rr 2-17 | reverse complement strand
TCTAGAACTGAAAGACCCTGGATCAGACCTACACCACGCCTACAGGTGCCTTAACAGTGAATGGTGCCAAACGGTTCAACAACTTCACTTACAAGGCCCGCCTTCAGCACGACCTGAGTCCGCAGAACCTTGTATACGCTCTCACCTCGACCGGCTTCTCGCCTGGCTATCTTGGCGTGACGACTGGCACGGATGGCAGCCCTGCACGTGTAGAATTCGATGCCGAGACGATGACGTCTTATGAGATCGGCTCGAAAAACCGCTTCCTTGACAATCGTCTTCAGGTCAACGCTGCCGCATTCTATTACATTTATGGCGGCTATCAGGTTGCCAATGTCAATATAAGTCTGACGCCCGATGCAGCTTTCTCCGCGCTCTCTTCGCCAGCACGTGCCTATGGCGGAGAGCTGGAGATTTTGCTTCAGCCGACTGCGAACGACCGCCTCGGTCTGAATGCGAGTTATACCAAAGCCTACTTCGTAAACCGAGATGAACAGGTGGTGCCAGGGACTTCCAACACGTTTGATTACTATTTTTCCAAAAGCGGAATTCCGAACGTTGTGCCGTTCCAGGCGCAGGTTAACTATGATCACGATTTCAATTTCGGCGGTGGATCGCGCGTGACATTGCATGGGGACGTCCGTTACCTCAGCGCTTATGTCTCATCCGCAATAAGCAAGGATCAAGCGGCGCGAGGAGCAACATCCTATGCGCGGACTGGATCACAATTCGTTGGGGATCTTACGGCGACCCGGATTCCAAATGAACGTTTCACCCCTATCGGCCTATTTACGCAATGTTGGAAACAACCGTTACAAGGTCAACACTGGTATAAACAATGGCTTTTCGGGGACGTTCCACGCGATCACGGAGCGATATGTACCGCGTACTTATGGCATCGTTTTGATGCGCAAAGCTTTGATTAAGCCTTGTTTCCAAATTCCAGGCGTTCACGGTCCGATCGTGTAGTACAATTGTATTTGCTGTGACGCCAGGAAAATTCATGGAATGGATTGATATGAAGAGAATTGCAGCGGCACCTTATGCGGGCTTGGTTTTAAGTGGCCCAGCAATGGCTGCCACCAACACGCCGATCGAAATCCGCAACAAGAAACTCGTTACTGATTTCTACGAAGCCCTTGATGCAGCCAATTCATCTGGGACCACCGCGAAGCAAGCCCGCAGCATCGCTGAGCAGTTTCTGAGCAGCAATTACCTGCAGCATTAAGAAGATGCTTCGAGGAGCGGCGACGCGCGCGAGGCATTTATCCGCAGCGCAGAGGCAGTGCCGCTCGGGCCGCCCCCGCTCGCCATGCGGGATCCTGCCAAGACGATATCCCTTATGGCGGAGGGAGATCGCGTGATCATCGTCACCAGCCGCGAGATCCCTGAAATCGCTGGAGGAAGCCGTACGATCTTCATCTTCAATATGTTTCGAATTGCTGACGGAAAACTGGTCGAGCACTGGGATGCGCTTCCTTCCGCAATGACCCAACCACCGGCGGGGGGATCTGGCCAGCGGTGAGTTGACTGTAGCGTGCCTAAAAGGGGCATATTTTCGAGTTGGGGACAGGCGATGATACAGTTTGATCGACGACAGATCGTAAGTTCTGCCACGCTAGGTGCGGTTGCGCTGGCGTGCCCGCTCACGTCAAGTGTCGCCAAGCCGATTCCCTTCGATAGGGCCGCCTTGATCGCTACATTGCTCTCTTCAACGCAGCGGATCCGACATTCACGGATTATTATACTCCGGATGTAGAATTTTGGTTTGGCAAAGGTAGGTATGCGGTGCTGGAAATTTATGCCAGGCAGCGGCCATATGTGAGAGAAAGCCTTGAAATCATATTCTTCTGCGCCGATGCGCAAAGAGCAGCAGCGGAAGTGAGCGGCACTTTCCGCTGCATCAAGGATTGTGATGACACTTCTATATTCGGTCAAACTTTAAGGGTGGGCGAAGCGCAGCGTACGAATGGCTTCCTCATTTATAAGCTAAACAATAGGGGGGAATTAGAAAGATAAGTGGGTCATCTCCCGAAATACCCCGGTTACCAACCGCGACTTCAAGCGCTTTGTGGACGCGACCGGCCATGTCACCCTGGCCGAAATCGCACCCGATCCCAAGGATTATCCCGGCATGGACCCGGCGATGGCGCAACCCGGATCGCTGCTGTTCCAGCGCACCGGCGGCCCGGTCGCGCTGGACGATGTCAGCCAATGGTGGCGCTTCAGCTTCGGCACCGACTGGCGGCATCCCCATGGTCCCGATAGTCGAATCGAGGGGCTGGAAGATCACCCCGTCGTTCAGCTACGCCGGACCTGAGCCATATCTTTCTCGATTTCGCCAAGCTTCATGCCGGGCCGCGAAATGCGATGATCCAGTTCAACCGGGAAATTCCGACCCTCCCGGTGTCCTTTGGTCAACCCTATTATCTTTACGATGCGCCTAACTTTTCGACCTATATCAATGCTTATGCCTCCTTGCCGGAAGTGCAGGCGGCGTTGGTAGAGCGACTGGTGGGTGATGCGCCCTTGAGCCATGGCATATGGACACCTGATTTCGCAAAATCAATATGGAAACTTCGTATAGCCATGCACCCCTGCCTGTTGTTAATTCATTATTTATGGTAGTAATCGGGTAACGTGGCGGAAGCACCGCGATGAATTGAGGACTACGACATATGCAAAAGAACGCCGGATACTTGGCCCTTGTGGGCCATACGATTTTGGTAATGATGCCCACGATTGCTTTGGCTCATCACAGCTTCGCCGCGTATGACATGGCGAAGACAGCATCGGCGGAAGGGACGATCAAAGAGTTCCGTTGGGGCGCGCCGCATTCGTCGCTTGTGTTGATCTATAAAGACAAACGTGGCGGAGAGGCCCAGATGTCTGTCGTCAGCGGCAGCCCATTGATGTTCGGGAAAAAGGGCTTTGCACCCAAGGACTTCAAACGGGGCGACAAGATAAAAATCACTTATCATCCTAACGTCAATGGCCAGCCAGGCGGCGCCCTTGCGTCGTTGACTTTCTCCACCGGTCGAACTTTCTCTGACGACGAAGCGGCCAAAGCTTACCGGCGCGGTGAATAATACCAAGGCGCATTGATCAGAACCTATGGGCCCACTGGCGTAATCCGATGGACATGATGCGCCATGGCTGATCGACGAGGCTGTTCCATGCGAAGCAGCAGTGATCGACGATGTCATCGTAGGATTTGAAGATGCGGTTCGATAGCCAGTTGTCGCGCATGAACTGCCACACGTTCTCGACCGGATTGAGCTCTGGGCACCTTGGCGGCAGTGACATCAGGGTGATGTTGGGAGGCACGACCAACTCGGCTGACCCGTGCCATCCGGCTTGATCGAGCAGCAGGACCGCGTGTGCGCCGGGCGCGACGTGGAAGGCGATCTCCTCGAGGTGCATGCTCACGCCTCACTGTTACATCTGGGCATGACGATGCCTGCAGCCTTGCCTTGTGCGGGGCAGATCGCACCAAAGAGCCATGCCGAGGCTCGCCGCTGGTCCTTGGAGCCGAAGGCCGGGTGCCACGCTTGGCCCAACGCCGGGTGAGCTGGACACCCGCAAAAAC
>NZ_AKFJ01000048.1 GCF_000272475.1 Novosphingobium sp. Rr 2-17 | reverse complement strand
TAGAGCGGTTTCCACACGAACTGAATCGACGGGGATTCCCTTTACGGGTCTGATGTGATTCAGAATGCGTGCTGGTGTAGGAGGCCAGCATGGATGGCGCGATCTCTTTCACAGGACCTTCGGGACAGGGTGGTTGCCGCGATTGACGGCGGCTTGAGTTGCCGAGCTTCGGCAGATCGTTTCGGCGTCAGCGTATCGAGTGCGGTCCGCTGGCGGCAACTTGCGCTGGAGCATGGGCAGGCTGTTGCCAAAGCGCGCGGTGGGGATCGGCATTCTGGCCGGATCGAGGCCCAGGGCGCATTCATCCGGGAACTGGTGGCTGAACAGGGCGACATCACCCTCGTCGAGATCCAGGCGCGATTGATCGAGCGCAGCGCTCCGGTCGGGATTGGCACGCTGCATCGCTTCTTCGTGCGCCACGGCATCACTCGGAAAAAAAGACCGGGCACGCGATCGAGCAGGACCGTCCCGACGTCCTGAGGCAGCGCCGGCACTGGTTCGATGGCCAACTCGACCTGGAACCGGAACGCCTGGTATTCATCGACGAGACCTGGACCGCCACCAACATGACACGCAGCCATGGCCGCTGCGCCAAAGGCGAGCGTCTGAGGATGGGCTTCCCGCACGGTCATCGCAAAACCACTACGCTGGTCGCCGGCCTGCGCATGACCGGCATGGTCGCGCCGATGGTGCTGGACGGCCCGATCAATGGCGACTGGTTCGAAGCCTACGTGTCCCAGGTCCTTGTGCGGGAACTGCGACCAGGCGACATCGTCATCATGGACAACCTCTCAAGCCACAAGCGCGCGTCGGTCCAGGGTCTCATCGAGGCCGCGGGCGCAACCTTGCGCTTCCTTCCACCCTATAGCCCCGACTTCAATCCAATTGAAAA
>NZ_AKFJ01000047.1 GCF_000272475.1 Novosphingobium sp. Rr 2-17 | reverse complement strand
TTTATTGCCGGTGTTCTCAGTGGGTTTGCGCAACTCGGGCACGGCAAGCATATCGCGGTCAAATCACTCAGAAAAGGCGACTGGATCGTATATTACTCCCCTCGCGAGGGTATGGGGGACGGTTCAGCAGTTCAGGCGTTCACGACCATCGGTCGCGTAGTCTCGGAAACCCCCTACCGTGTTGAGCAGGCGATGGATTTCAATCCGTATCGTGTCGATGTGGATTATCTGAAGGACGCCACGCCCGCTCCGATCAAGCCGCTTCTTGATGAGCTTCGACTGACCCGTGATTACGGGGTCAACTGGGGGATTGTTGTGCGCGGACCAAAACGCAGGCTGGAATTAGAGGACATGCGGCGGATCGCAGACGCGATGGGTGTTTTGGCGGCTTTCGACGATTGTGAACCCTGACGTAGCATCCGCATTTGTGGGGATCGCTATATGAACGTGATGACTGGCAATGATCGCGATCTGCCTGCTGGTCGCTGTCGCTATGAACGACACCTATTCAAGGTCGATTGCTCAAAACCTGCCATTCCGCAATCGACCAACTTTCGCGGAAAATCTGCCCGGCAGCACTGCGCCACCTGTCGCTGTTCGCGCGGCAGCTCAGCGTTCTCGAAAGCCGACCGACTGCTTGCCGCACGGTCCGAGAAGCCCACGTGCCTAAAAGTGGTGGGAAGGTACCTTTCCGGTTATTATTGCATCAGCTAGCAAGCAGACGAAAACTGCTCGGGGGTGCAAATGCTGCGCGGGATCGTTAATATCTTCGGGTTTAATCCGCCCTCTGTGTTGGGGCAACAAATCGCCCCGACACTGTGTGCTGGAATGGTGCTGCCACCGCCTCTCGAATTACTCTTCCGTTGGATTGAGTCGAGGCGATGTTTTGTCGATATGCCAAACGGCAGAATTGGATTCCTCTTTCCAGAAGCTGAGATGAAGAAAGGGTGGACCGATGATGGGCGGCCCGGCGGCACGGATATTGGCTTCGCGGCGGAAGGCAACGTGAACCTGAGATACTGGTTCAAAACCACAGAGCCCGAGGTGATGAATCGACTTTGCGTCTTTGCGAAATCGGGCGGTGATGGATCTATGGCCGCGTTCTGGTTGGCCGACGATGGCTCCCAGAAAATTGTCCACTTGGGTTCGGGTTCGGGATCTGTGACGCTCTGCATTCTCGCCGACTATCCGGTCGATTTCCTGCGACTATTAGCCATAGGATATGACGAGATTTGTTGGGGCGACGCATATTTCAAACCACCAAATGCCAACGGAGAGTTCGTTGTAGGGCCAAATTTGGCCTACAGAGAATGGGTCGAAGAGACGTTTCACGTCACGATCCCAACTCGGGCTATAGAGATAGTTCGCCATCCGGCGTCGATGGATGATGATAATTCCGAAGATGCCTTCTGGCAGTGGGTAAAGAAGCATGTCGGGTGAACGACCGCATGTGAGCGGCTCACGACCCGAAACCAATGACCGGCTTGGCGTCGAAACGAGAACGACCGCTTCAAGATTTTAGAAATCGGCGTCCAGGCGCCGCCGCAACGGCGAAAATTGGTTGGTCAGCTGCCGTCCGGCCGACTGCGGACCCTCTCAAACTGACTGGCGAACTTGACGTTGTAAGCGTGAAAGTCGCCCT
Source organism: Novosphingobium sp. Rr 2-17 (assembly GCF_000272475.1). Lineage (GTDB taxonomy): Bacteria > Pseudomonadota > Alphaproteobacteria > Sphingomonadales > Sphingomonadaceae > Novosphingobium. The sequence goes on along the minus strand of NZ_AKFJ01000047.1, from coordinate 4,787 downwards.
CCGGGGTGACGACAAGCTCGGTTATGTTCGACCGTTGAAACGTATCCTCAAGAGCCTCATCATCGACCTTAAGGCTCACGGTGAGAGCACCATCGTCGGTACCGATCAGCTTATAGTCGTAACGGACTGACTGCCCGAAGCAAATGACTTCGCCCCCTTGAATGATCAACTCACAAGAAGGGTCATCCATGTCCGCCCAACGACCCTGCATTTCGTTTGGCAGCGCCGCGTCACGCCCAAATCGTTCCACCGATTGATCCTCCCAGCCCATTCGCTCTGCAACCTACGCAGGAAGCGAATGTCGGCAAGGGGCGCTTGCTGACCTCACGCAGATCGGCACCTCGAGCAGTTAGAGGCGACGATAGCGGTTATTGATAGTTTCTGAATGGCCGGGTCCGGCGGGGGCGATCCGGCAACTAACGAGGAAGCATCGCAAATCACAGTCATTCCCCGAAGCTCTGCGAACTTTTGTCGCAAACACCCTACCAGGCGGCAAACTGCGTGACGCCGATGACGGCTTGGAAACGGTCATCAGCCGTAAAGGTCGTTCCGCATCCCATGATCATATTGCGCGTCGATGGCGTCCGCGACGGCCCGATCCTGCTTGGTCATGGCGGCTAGCATTTGCCCAGGCGTGGGAAGGCTATCCCGATCCAACCGTGATGCCGGGTCCCACAACCGCCCTCGGTTCACCGCCTTTCCGCAGTGGAACAAGACCTCGTCCACCGCGACGACGATGGCCGTCTTTGGGATCTTCGCCCCTTCCGTCAGCGCTGCGCAATGTGCCGGATCGTCCACGATGCGACCGCGGCCGTTGATGCGCATGAACAGATCCAGGCCGGGAAACAGGAACAGCATGCCCAGCCGATCATCGAACGTGAGGTTGCGCATTGACTCGATCCGGTTGTTCCCGGGCCAGTCCGCGAACGTCACCGTTTTGTTGTCGAGCGCGCGCACGAAGCCGGGCGGACCACCCCGAGGCGACGCATCGAGCCCAGCGCTCGCCCCTGTTGCCAAGCAGAAGAATGTCGCTTTCGCCAGGTATTCGAGATGAAACGCGTTCAGTTCGGGCGTCACCGCCTTCTGAATATGTTCGGAGGGCGGCGCGTAGAGCCGTTCAAGATCATGCTCGGCGAGGTACAGATCGGGCGGGGTCATCGGCGTTCTCCTGATCCCGGTATAGCCGTCCGGGGAAGGCTGCGCTAAGCTATCGGAGCCAATCAGTATCGAGTTACCGCCATGCTTGAGGAAAAGTTCGCCCTTGCGGCCAGTGACGCTAGCGATCCACTGATCATCGCGCTTTACGAAGCGCAGGCAGAGCATCGCGAACTGGGGACCCATAGTCATGCGCGCGGACAGCTATCCGGACTGCGCCACGGGCTGCTGACCATTGGAACCGAAGCGGGAGCCTGGATCGTTCCCGCCGATCATGCGGTTTGGCTTCCGCCGCACCAACGGCACTACGGATGGACGCATGGCGCGGTCGAGGGCTGGAGTTGCTATATATCGGAAGGGGCATGCGCCACGCTGCCCGACCACCCTTGCACGATCAGGACGTCGGGCTTGCTGCGCGAAGCCGTCATGCGAGCGTCGAACTGGCAGGGGAACGACCTCACTCCGGAGCAGTGGCGTCTTGCACAGGTCATTCTGGATGAGCTGCGGGCCGCTCCAGTCGAATCCTTTGGATCGCCGATGCCCCGCGATCCACGCCTCGTCCTCATCGCGCGTGCCTTGCTCGACGATCCGGGTGATGAACGCAACATCCAGGAATGGGCGCGGTGGGCAGGTATCCCGGAACGGACGCTGAGCCGCCGTTTCGTCATCGAGACGGGCTTCACTTACACAGCTTGGCGCCAGCGAGCCTGCCTGATGCGGGCGCTTGAGATGCTTGCCGAGGGGCGCGCCGTCACCACCGTGGCGCTGGACATGGGCTATGATAGCGTCAGTGCCTTCATCGCCTTCTTCAAACGCTCGTTGGGCGTCACGCCATCGGCCTACTTTCGACGCACCTGAGAGGAGATTTATTCAAGCTACGGCAACCTATGCGACCGCAGTAGCTCTGCGAGCTTGAACATGAATCGATGACGGGTTCTAGGTAATGGACCTTCGGTTCGGACGCCCGAGACTGGGCGGGAACCGCCGGGCTGCTTTTCCTCGCGAAAACCGCCGGTCGGTTTTCAGGCATCTCTAGCCCGAGATGGCAAGGCAATGGGGAAAAGTGGTGGATTTCAGAGCGCCCGCTGTGGGGCGCGAATACCAGATAGCGACGGAAGGATGTTGGATGGAAGCTGAGATTAGGATCCGCGCGGAGCGGTCTGACGACGCGCCGACGATCTCCGACGTCGTGCTCCGAGCTTACGCTAATGTTCCCTATAGCAATCATCGGGAGCAGTTGATGATCGAACAGCCGCGCGGGACCGACGCTTACAGTCCGACGCTGTCGCTTTTAGCCGAGATCGGCGATGAGGTCGTCGGCCACGTCCTGCTGACGAAGGCGCAGATCGTCGGTGCGCAGTCATCGGTTACAACGATGGCACTTGCGCGCATGTAAATGCTCAGGCCGAAAACGGCCTGCGACAATTCATTGGGCGCAGGCTGGCTTTGCAGAAGGGTACGGATCTCCTCGCTATCATGCTCGCTTACGAATTGCGGCATGCCATTGACATCGGGCTGGTTCGACACGGCCATAGCCTGACGATTGAGGGCAATCACGCGGGCACCATCCGGGCTGTGAAGAGACTGTACGAAAGCGGCAAATTGCTTGCGCTCGTCGGGGCCGAGGCTTTGAAGTTTGCTCATGAGCGGGGTGATAAAGGCGCTTTCGCCCATCACCTTGCTCACTTCGTCCATGCAGGCGGGGAGGGCGGCGGCCGCGGCCTTGGCCTCTGATGGGATGCTACTGGTCATCATCTTGGCCATGTTGGCATGAAGGGCACCGCTTATCTGATGCATGTCGCCGACAAACTGTTGGAACAACGGATCGGCGGTGAAATTGTCAGGACTGACCGCAACGACGGGCTGAGCGGCGGCGGCATTGGCGAAGAGCGCTGACACCAGCACTGCCTTGAGAATGCTTATAAAATCGGGCCCTTAAGAGATCATAGCGTTGGCCCTCGAGCTGTCCTTATCCACCAAGAGCAAACGCGGGGTCGGTTAAAGTGGCATAAGCCATTGTCTTAAAGTAGGAAATCGGGTGTTTAGAGCAACGTGCAACGAGGCGAGACATGCCACAGGCGACACCGATGGTCATCGTGTGCCGTTTGGTGGATCAACCTCGCAACTTTTGGGCAGATCGCCGTCATCATCCGACGAAATGAGAGCGTATAGTTCGACCGCCGCTGCATGTTCGCTGGCGGCATAGGCGGTATCGCCATTGGGGTAGCTATAGCCGTAATGATATTGCAGCGGCTTGGTGCAGATCACCAGCAGATAGGGAAAATTGGCCATGGGTTTGCCACTAGGGCTGGTCAGTCGGAAGGTTTCTCCATTTAGGCCGCTTCCCATCTGTTCGCCGATATCCCAGGCCTTGTCGGGCAGACGATAAGGCATGAGAAAAAGCACCGTACTCCCCATCGCATCGCTAATGCCCTGATACACGTTCTTTTCATCGGCAACAAAGGGAATGCGTACATGGGTGTGCTTGGTTGTTGTCAGGGCATAGGGGTGGTTTGGCCAGGGGGTGCCTGTATGCGGATCGATGAGCACAAAACGATAAGCATACCGCCCGCTGCCGATGACGGGCACGGCAGCGCCGCCAGTGGGCGTTTTCAACGCGGCCGCGCCGGCATCGCGCGCGACATGAGTCCCCTCGCATCCCGCGAGCCCCGAGGCTGATATGGCGATCAGGCCCAAGGTCGTCGTGCGCAGCACATTTCCATGATTGCCGCATGTTTGACCGACGCGCGGATAGAGACGGCCGGCTCTCTCCGCGCCTCTACCGGCCCGGGGACTACCGAATTGCGGCGTCCCGCCAAAGTGAGTGAATGGTCTGCAGGCCGCGATGGATTGCAAGTGACGATGAAGGTTGGCTATGCCTTTCAACACAACTTTATCATCTCCCCGCCGATGCATGATCAAGACGCTTTACCGCATAATCGTGCGCGCCGACTATCAAGCCCTGTGCGGCAGCATCGCGCATATCGGAAGCCATGTCGGCAGGCGAGAATATCGGTGCGTTACCATTGTCGTGGGTCACTTCTTTCAGAGCTGCGCTGGTGGCTGCATCAACGGCTCTGTCGTATTGCGGACCGCAACGGCCTTGCGCCATGGCAATGAGGTGTTCCGTATCCGGCATGGGTACCTGATCCGGGTGAAGGCTTGCGCGGAGGCTCTCCGCTTGATTGACGACGCATTGGTAATAAGCGTCGACCACCGACAAACCTGAGACTGGTGAGGTCTGGGCGACAACCTCGCTACTCAAGGCGAGCAGCGGGAGGGCCAACAAGGAAAGCGACTTTGTCACAACGGCGGGAACCTTGAACGTCCGCGAGAGGTTCGGAATATCGGCAATATTCATTTCGCTATCCAGGACCCGCATCAGCATGGCGCACGTGAACCGGCGGCTCGATGATGTACTGACCATGACGTTCTCTCCACACTTAATATTGCCGGTTCACAGGGTTGAACCAGGCGGATTACTTCGCGGGACCGTGCGGATGGTACGCTTCATGGTTTGATCGACAGGGCGGGCCACGGAATGATCGCCCATTCCGGTCCCACGCAGTCGCGCGCAACGCGGGGGAAAGAAGCGCCCACCCACGCTTTCGCAGCTGGACACCCGCAAAAGC
>NZ_AKFJ01000046.1 GCF_000272475.1 Novosphingobium sp. Rr 2-17 | reverse complement strand
GCGCCGAAATTCGCGCTTACAATAAACGGAGTGCGCCGCCTATGTCCCGCCCGCCCGAAAGGTCAGCGGGTGGAACGTCGTTGAGCGGATCTTCCGCATGCAGCGCGATCGCAAAACGACGTACCGCCAGCAGGCGGCTTCGACGTTGCTCCGGAGACGGCGCAAGAAGCGCCCACTCCTGTACGCGCGCTTGCGTGATATGGCGGTCGCCCCGCTCCTGGGCATAAGCGACGAAGTTGCGCAGAAGAATGCCCGGTGTTCGAAACTTGAAGCCGAGGGCCTGTCGGAGCGCAGCGTGATCGGCGAGGAGCTTGCTCAGCATGTCAAATCTCCTGGCCAGGGCTGAGCGATCCGCTCAAGCATGGCGATATCCACCTTCGCGTAGTGCGCGGTCATATCGAGTGAGCGGTGTCGCAACATCGTGCCCACCGCCTCGAGCGTGGCACCGGACCGCAGCATGGAGGTTGCAGCGGAATGACGAAGCAGGCTCGCTCCCCTCGAAGGGGCATCCGTAATTCCTGCCCGCTGCAGGGCACGGGCCACGATGGTCGAGATAGAGCTTGAGATCGTGAACGGCTTGTATGGGGCAATCATCGTGAGGAAAACGGTCTCCTCTCCGACACGAGGCCGTTCCTGCTCGATATAGGCCAGAACGGCATCGCCAACGTCCTGCGGAAGCGGCAAACGCACTTGGCGCCGGGCCTTGCCGCTCACCTGCAGCATGCCGGTTGCCCAATCGAGATCCTGAAGCTTCAGCGCGGTGACATCACCAGCCCGAAGGCCCAGGCGCGCCAGAAGAAGTAGGATGGCCCGGTCGCGGAGCCGTCCGTTGGAGAGCTGATCGCATGAAGCGACGACACGTTCGACACCGTTAGCCGACAGATATCGCGGCAACGACGAAAGCCGCCATTGCACAACGGGCGAGATGGCATGATCAAGGTTGGGCCGGCAGAGACCGGCGGCGGCCAGGAAGCGCAAATAGCTACGCAACGCACTGGTTATCGTTCTGAGGTCCGCAGGACCCGTTCGCTCTCGCCACTCCCGTACCACGCTGCGGATCAGCCCTGCGTTATAGTCGCGGGTCGCCTCGCCGAGCGTCGGCAGCAGCTTGGTCAGGAGACGACGATGGCGAGCGATCGTCCGTTCCGAACGGCCGCGATGAATGCGCAACCATCGCTGATAGTCATGAAGCAAGGGATGGACCGGAGCCAAGGGCGGCGAGGCGGGTGCCGGAGCAACGGCAATATCCTGCAAGAAGGTATAGAAGCGCTTGGCGCGCCGGAAATACTTGCGCGAGATGCGCGACCATCGCCGCCCGCCAGGGCACTCGCAACGATGGTCGGCGAAACGCCGAAGCGAATCGGCATCGACCATCTGGATCGGCGTCGATGTGCTGTTGACCCAGGCAGCAAAGTGCCGGGCTGCGTCGGTGTAGCCTGAGATCGTCAGTCGTGAATAGCGGCGGTCAGCAAGTTCTGCACCAAACCGGTCGATCCACGGTGCCAGCGAACCAGGATCAAGAAACCAACGACAATGGTCTTCCTCGCACATTTTTACTCTCCTTGTGATGTTCGACATCGCAAGGGATCATAGTTATGCGGTGATCGGTGACGACCTGGCTGGATCTAACCGATGGGAAAGATACCCGAATCTTGGCTGGAAACCCGCCGACTCCGCATAATCATGGTCAGCGCATAGTTGCGCATGTCTGTCGCGCCGCAAGCCAGGAATATCCGCGTCGATGGCGGCAGCGGGATCATCGTGCCAGCGCGCCGATCACCCGCGACAGGACATCGGCATCGACCGCGGCATCCACGGTCACCCTGATGCCCGAAGGCAGCTCGATCCCGATCAAGCCGGGGACGAGCGGTGCAATGGGAGCAGGCAACGCTGGCGGTTCGCCGATCCGGACCTCGGCGAAGGCTGGCTCGGCCTGCTTGCGAACCCCGGCAAGCTCACCGGACATCGCCTGCCGTCGCCATGTGTAGATCGAACCACTGCCAACGTCATGGCGCTCACAGGCCGTCCGCACGCAACCGTCGGGGCTGAATGAATCGCGCAATACGGCCAGCTTCTGCTCCACCGTCCAGCGCCGACGGCCCGACACCCGGCTAACGACCTCGATCCGACTACTCATACGATTACTCGTATGAGTAGTCGCCGTTCGCCTGCTGAATCCTCGATCTCGTCCGGCACCCGCCACCTCGCTCAAAGAGCGGCAATCATCGCGGCGAACAGGAACCGCGCAAGGCGGCCCTCAGGCTCCGCTTACCGTTCAGCTAGGCGATAGCAACCTCATATTCTGCCCGGCGGCCACTAGGATGGCGTTGATGGCATCGCCTTTGGTACTGGCGAGGTGATTACGCTCGAGCAGATCATCGGACTTGGTGTGGCCGATGATCGGCTCGATGGCATTTCGTCGCCGCAGCTCGCGTCTGATCGTGGGTGACGTGATGCCGCGGGTATGGGCTATATAGACCTTGGCTTTTCCGCCATGCTGGTGGCCCTTGTAACCCCGATCGACATAGGCCCGCTCGACGGTGACACGGGTCAGACGTTCGACCTGTTCGATCTGCCCAGACAGGGTGTGGCCGTCATAGGGATTGCCGGGCAGCGCCTGCATTCCGACGATGAACTGGCCACCGGCGGTGCGCGCGTTGGTGACCGCGATCGATGTCTTGACGCTGAACTCGTAGCGGGTCCTCGCCTTGCCCTTGGCGATGCATTCCACCTCGGGCGCATGCAGGGCGTAACGTTTGTCAGTGCTGCCCGGCTTCTGGGTAAGGACCTGCGCCACCCGCTCGCGGGCGACGGCGAACGCCGCTTCAAGTTCCTCATTGCCGTCGATCTTGCGGCCGATGTCGCGGTCAAGCCGGCCGAGCCAGGTCCGTAGCTTGCGCCCCCAGCGCATCGCCTGCTTGTGGCCACGGCCATGGATAACCGCGAGACATCACGTCGTGCCTGACGCCCGACCCGCAGAAACGACTGCCGCAGCTTGAGCCCGTGCTTTTTCGCCAGTCGGTTCAGCCACTCGATGCCACGCATCAGCAGGTGGCTGTCGGTCGGGTGGGCCACCGCCTTGGTCTGCACGGTCGTATCCAGCGTCACCCGTTCGCACGCCTGCGGCGTTGTCGCATTGGTCGCCATCGCCACACGTAGCGTCTCGGCAAGCAGCAACTCAACCTTGTCGGCGCCGATCTGCCCACGCCACCGCGTCATCGAGGATCGATCAAGTGGCAGCTTGTGGCGGAAGTACTGCTCACCGCAGAAGACCTGGTAATATGGATTCTCCACCCAGCGGGCGCAAACGGCCTCATCCGACAGCCCCTCCATGTGCTTGAGCAGATGCAGGCCCGCCATCAACCGGGTCGACAAGCCAGGGCGGCCCTTCTCATGGTAGAACCGACCGTACGCCACATCGAACCGCGACCAGTCGATCAGCCGCGCCAATTTCACCAGCGCGTGCTCCATGTCGATCATGTTGTCGAGCTGGCTGCGGAACAGCTCATCGCTGCGCGGGGCGGGCTTCTTAGGCGGCATCGGTGAACCTCATCGTCTCGACCAGACCAATGAATCATATGTGGACGA
>NZ_AKFJ01000045.1 GCF_000272475.1 Novosphingobium sp. Rr 2-17 | reverse complement strand
CGAGTCTATGGCTGAAGCCAGTATCCGACTGAAGTCGGAGGGGTTCCTCCAACGAAGAGGACTCTAAACTTCACGCAGCTTGCCGATGATCTCTTCCGGCTTGTGCTTCCGGCTTGTGCTTCTTGCTCGCCATTCAATGGCCCTTTCGTGATCCAGACTATCATAGTCTCTCGGCCACTCAGCGGGGGGACAGATCACAAGCAAGGCCGCGCGGCGTTCGCGCTTGGCATCTGGCGTCGATGCCTGGGCTGCAAATCCTGCCTTCATGGCAACCTTCCAAATTTCATGCGAGCACCCGATCAGAATCGGCCGCTCCAATTCCTTGGTCTTTTTTTGAGCCGGGGCCGAAAATATAAGCCACGTCATCGTCATTGTCCAATGGCCTGCCCACCCTTGAGTGCACAATGTGGGCGGGTCGGTCAAATAGGGTTTCAAGAAAATGAGAATTATTGCCGCAATATCGGCGCTTACGATCTCCATGATCGCAGGCGAAGGCACCGTATATGCCCATCATTCCCTCTCGGCATATGATGTTTCAAAAACAATTACTATCGAAGGAACAATCAAGGAGTATAAATGGAGCGCGCCCCACTGCTGGCTGGTCGTCATGGTCGGCGGAGCAAAGGGCAAAATTGTTCCCTGGACCTTCGAAGCGGGAACCCCGATGGTCAACAACAAGTTCGGATGGACGCGAGATACTTTTACCATCGGTGAAAAGGTCAAGGTAACCGCCGCCCCGATGCTCGACGGAACTCCGGGCGGCGCCCTCATGCTAGTCGAAATGCATGACGGACGCAAACTCGCCGGACCTTTGGCGACATACCTCAAGAAATGAAAGTTCGGCCCATGCCTGCTCTCAACTGGCGCCATGCTGTATTTGCGGGGGTCATGCCGTTTGTGGCCATCGGCACCCCGGCGTCTAGCCGACCGCTGGCGAGCGATAGCGTAAAGACATCCCTTCCACCCGACAGCAATCCGCGCGATTTGCAGGGCATCTGGCAGTCCCTGCCAAGCAACCGCGCCCAGGCAGCCGGATACGAGGATCCTACCAAGGCAGGCAGTGGCCCGGGAGGACCACCGCCCGGTTTCGGCGTCGCCAACATCGATGCCCTGCCGATGAAGCCCGAGGCAGCGGCAAGAGCAAGGCGGGAACTCGACTTCGTCATGAAGGGAAGCCCGCTCATGACTTGGCGCGTGGCTTGTCGCCCCAGTACGCCGCAGGCGCTCCTGGGTGACGACATTGGCGGCTATGAAATCATCCAGACCCCAACACAGGTGCTCTTCCTGTTCGAAACCGACAACACCTACTGGCGCGTCGATCTCGATCGAGACCACCCGGCCAGCCTGAAGCCCTCCTATCTCGGGGATTCGGTGGGCCACTGGGACGGCAACGTCCTGATCATCGATACGATCGGCTACAACGGGCGGGGTTCGCTGTCCCAAGGCACCGGGCCGAACGGCCAGTTGCACACCGTCACGCGTGTCTGGAAGACGAGCGGCACGGAGCTGAAGTTTCAAACTTCCTTCGAGGATCCCGCAAACCTGACCGGGCCGGCAAGCCTGCCCGAGGGAACCGCACGTCTGGCCCCCGATCATCTGATCTACGAGGAGCATTGCACGCAAGGCGCCAGCCCCGAGAACTACGAAGGCATGATATTCGAGGAATTCACCCGTGAAGAAGCATTCCCCTACCTGTCTTCAAAGTAAGCCGCGCAGCCGGTTTGGTCTCACCGTCGCCCTCGCAGCAGGTGCGACGGTCGCGACCGCGCATCCTGTGGTGGCGCAGGAACAGCCGGATCTCTCCGGCCTGTGGGTTGTCACCGGATACGCCCATGCGATCAAGACAAGCGAAGGCAAGTCTCCACCGCTACTTCCGGCGCCCGCCGGAATCTACGCGAAGCGGAGGGCCAGTTTGGCGAAGGGCGACATCAGCTACGACAGCGTGGCCGCGCGTTGTACCCCGCCGGGCATGCCTCGGATCATGACGATCCCTTACGCCTTTCAGATCATCCAGACCCCAAAGCGCATCGCCTTCCTGTTCGAATGGAACCGCCTCTATCGCCGGGTCGATTTGGATGGTCCTTCACGAGCCGCCGACGATCTCCAGTTCACCGGTCGCTCGAGCGGACATTGGGACCACGGCTCGCTCGTCATAGATACGGCTCGGATCGACGAGACCCTGCTCGATGATGCAGGCATGCCGCACAGCCGCGACCTGAAAATGAACGAGCATTTTAGGCTTCGCCAGGACGGCACGCTCGAGAATCGCATGCAGTTCGACGATCCGAAGACGTTTCGCACGCCTTGGGAGACCGTAGTGACGTATCGCCGATTGCCGGTCGGAACCAGGCTGACCGAGAACATCTGCCTCGACCGGCTCAGGACTTCGCAGGCGATCGAGAAGGACCATTTCCTCACATATCCGCGATGACGCTCAAGCGGGCTGCGCATTGCAGCCCGCAAGCCTGGCAAACCGATATGCGCGCGAACTGCCGCAAGAGCGGCGAGACCATCTACCAAACCTTTGAGGAGAAGCCCCGTGCTCCCTAAACGTCTCTACGTGATGTCAATGTGCCCTCTGCTCCTCGCCATCTCGGGTTGCAATGGCTCGCCGCCTTCCGGCGAGAGTTCCGGTGCCGGGGGGACGCCGGCTGCTACGGCGCCCGTCGCGCTCACGGTTCCCGCTGGCGAATACAAGCTGGATCCGACTCATGCCATTCTCCAGTGGTCGATCAGCCATATGGGCGTTTCGAACTATCACGCCCGCATCAAGACCCTAGACGCGACGCTCAACCTCGATCCCGCCAATATCGAGAAGTCGACGATCAAACTCGTAGTGAAGGCAGACTCGGTCGATACCGGCTATGCCGCTGACTACAAGAAGACCCATCCCAATACCGGCTTCGACACCTGGGACGCAGAACTCGGGCGAAGCGACAAGTTTCTCGACGGTGCCAAGAATCCTGAGATCACTTTCGTATCAACCAAAGTCGAGAAGATCGGTGACGGCACTGGCAAGGTCACCGGGGACCTTACGTTTCGGGGCATCACCAAGCCGGTCACGCTCGACGTGAAGTTCATAGGCCAGCAGGCCCGCCATTTCATGCTCGGCGTCCCGGTCGTTGGCTTCGAGGCCGAGGGCACCATCGTGCGCGTCGATTTCGGCATGATGCGGGACGCGCTTGGGCCCACGGCCAAGATCTACTTCAACGGCGAGTTCCTCGGGCCCAAGCCCGGCGGCGCCGCTTCCGTTCCAACTCCCGCAAGTCAGTGACGAGCCCGGTGGTCTACGAAAAATTGCCCGCAGAAGAACGCCCCCATCGCTATTCCGTAGTAGCGATCGGCCTGCATTGGATCATTGCGCTCCTGATCATCGTGATAATCCCTATGGGCATTTGGATGTCGCATGCGATCACGGTCCTTGGCAGCCAGGGCGCAGCGTACCGGATGTACCAGTTGCACAAGTCGATCGGCTTCCTGATCCTGGGGCTCGGCGCGCTGCGATTGCTTTGGCGGGTGCGGCATCGTCCTCCGCCGGGAAGTCCGACCCTCAAAGGATGGGAACGTTTTCTCGCCCACACGACCCACGCGGCCTTCTACGCAATCCTTCTGCTGATGCCGTTGTCGGGCTGGCTCTACGTGTCCTCCGGCTGGGCTGTTGCGACCGACCAACCACTGAATGTCGCGACATCCTTTTTCGGTTGGTTTGAAATCCCGCACCTGCTGCCGGTTGCTCAAGCCGATCCAGCGACACGCCGCCTTATCGCCTTCCGTTCGATGGGCTTTCACTGGTCGATGGCAGTCGCTGTGATCGTCCTGATCGCTTTGCACACGGCGGCTGCCCTCAAGCATCAGTTGGTCGATCGTGACGGAACCTTGGGAACGATGGTGCCATGGCTGAAGGCACCGAACGGAAAACTCCGGACCACAGGCCGCAGCGGGCGGTCGAAGGCCCTCCCCACGCTGATCGGCATTATCGCAGTTGTAAGCGCCGCGGCTTTGCCGGTGGCGTTTGGCTTGGTCGGCGATGCGGGCACGGATGCCAAGGCAGTGGGACCCGCCGCAGCCGGGACAACCGCGCCCGCCATCCCTGCCAGTGTAGTGCGGGCCGATACCCCCCAGTGGACCGTCTCCAACGACGCGACATTGGATTTCTCCGGTGTTCACGCCGGCACCTCTTTTGCCGGCGGCTTTCGCAAATGGCAGGCACACGTCTACTTCGATCCGAAAAGGCTTCCGGACTCGAAGATCGTCATCCTGATCGATACGCGAAGCGTTTGGACAGGCGATGCGACGCAGGAAGGGACGTTAGCCGAAGCCGAATGGTTCGATGTGGCGCATTTCCCGAACGCCCGCTTCGACAGCACGGGGATGAGCTCGCTGGGAGGCGATCGCTACAAGGTTGACGGCATTTTGCGCGTGAAAACACAGCAAGCCCCCGTCCACTTCGAAGCCTCAATTCATATGACGGGTTCGCGCGCCGAAGCTGAGGGAGCCTTCGATCTCGACAGGACCAAGCTGGACCTCGGCATGACATCAGATCCTTCGGCACAGTGGGTTTCTATGACGATACCTGTGAAGTTTCGACTGAAAGCCGCACGGAGCGAATGAGCCAGATCGATAAGATTTCGGTATGTGACCTCATGATCGAGTAGCAGGGCCAGCCATTCGGCATGGTGAGGCTGGCCGCGTCGTCGTTGGTGGCCATTTCGGTGAAGGCCTTGGCCATGCCGGCCAGGCCGAGTTGGCCCAGGAGGTCCAGAGTGGGGTGTTTCAGCATTCTTGCTCCTTCAGTT
>NZ_AKFJ01000044.1 GCF_000272475.1 Novosphingobium sp. Rr 2-17 | reverse complement strand
CTTATATGCGACTTTTCACACATGGGGTAATCGCCCAACATATTCGCCAGGATGCCGGGTGGCTGTTCCCGATAAGATACAAGTACGGGCTCACGACTGGAGTCGGGCCCAAACATCTGATGGAGAACAGCCATGGGCGAGTATATCGGTCTTGACGTCTCGATGAAAGAGACAGCGGTATCTATTCGGCGCGAGGGCAAGCGCGTCTGGCGCGGCAAGTGCGCCTCGGACCCGCAGGCCCTCGCAGCGTTGATCCGCAAGCATGCGCCAATGGTCAAGCGGGTAGTATTCGAGACCGGGCCGTTGTCGGTGTGGTTTTTCCACGCGTTGACAGCCGAAGGCCTGCCCGCGATCTGCATCGATGCCCGTCACGCCAAGGCCGCGCTCGACATGGCACCCAACAAGACCGATGCGAACGACGCCGATGGCTTGGCGCAGCTGGCCGAGGTCGGCTTCTACCGGGAGGTCCGTGTGAAGGGCTATGAGAGCATGCTGTCGCAAACCCTGATTTCGTCACGCACACGGCCGGTCAGGATAGGAACGGAACTTTCCAACCAGATCCGTGGCATAATGAAGACGTTCGGCCTGCTCGTACCATCGACCAAGGGCGGCCGCTTCGATGACCAGGTCCGCCGCCTGCTCGCGGATAACGAGGCACTGGCGCGCATCATCCTGCCGGTACTCGAAGCCTGGCGCAGCGTCCGGCTGCGTGCAGCCGAACTGGGCCGGCAGATCCTCGCCAACGCTCGGCAAAGCACGGATTGCCAGATCCTGATGCGATACCGGGGGTAGGCGCGATCACGGCGAGCTCGTACGTTGCGGCGATTGAGGACCCGGCGAACTTCAAAAAGTCTCGATCGGTGGGCGCCTGGTTTGGGCTCACGACCCGGCGCTACCAGTCCGGCGAGGTCGATTATGACGGCCATATCTCCAGGCGCGGCGATGCCCATATGCGCGGGCTGCTCTACGAGGCCGCCACGGTCCTCCTGACGCGGACCCGCGGAGACAGCGATCTGCGGATCTGGGGGCTCAAACTCAGGGAAAAGCTTGGCTACAAGCGAGCCGCCATCGCGGTGGCCCGCAAACTTGCCGTCATAATGCATGCGATGCTGAAGTCGGGCGAACTGTTCAACAAGACTGCCGCTGCCTGACCCATCCACCGGTTGCGCCTGTCATGAAGGCACAATGAGACGTCCCTGCCAGGACGTGGAGCGAACCATTCCGTCCAGACTGTTGCACCGTCAGGCTCTGCCCGTCGCGTGCGTTTCGCACATCGGAAGGTTCACCCTGCGAAGCCCCCATCATGCGGCGACCCGTATCGACCGCGAAGACGACCGTGCTCCTGGTATACGAACTTACTGCCAAAATGACTTGCAATATCGGCCGCTATTAGACGACGGTCTGGAACGTCGAAGGGTTTCGGGCGCCGACAGGCGTACGATAGTCTTACATGTACGACCCGCGGGCATCAGGCGCTGGGCTATGGGAATTTCGGATCGGTGCGGTTACGCACACTGGCACCGTCGCTGGTTTCGGGCGATCCATTCGGACCATGCGGACGACAATTTGCCCGGATCGGGCGGCATGGTCGGTGTCGGCGCGCATCATTCTGGTTATGTACGGCGGCATCGACGATGCGCGGCACGAGCGTCACCGCTTCCCGCCACGGTGCTTGGGCAGGATACATATAGGGCAGGCCATGCCGGATCATGGCGAGAATTCCGGGATACGGATCGGGATGCTTGGCGGTGCCCGCGGTTGTCGCCAGCGATGAAAGGTCTCGATGATGACCATGTGGCCGCCACAGCAGGGGCAAGGAGGACGCAGATCGGCGGGTTCATCGGGCACGGGCTCGTCAGGCGGCGCGGCAACCTCTAGCAAGGCTCGTGCGCGGGCGAGGTTGGCTTTGCGGGACGAACTGGCCAGCAGGCCGTAGTGGCGGATACGGTGAAAGCCGCGTGGAAGAACGTGCGCGAGAAACCGGCGAATAAACTCGTCGGTGGCAAGCGTCATGATACTCTGGCGTTCGGGTCCATCGCGACGATAGTCCTTGTAACGCAACATGACGCCGGTCTTGTCGAAGGAGATGAGTCGCCGGTTCGAGGTGGCAACCCGGTGGGTATAGCGGGACAGGTAGGCGAGCACTGCTTCCGGGCCGGCAAACGGCGCCTTCGCATAGACCACCCAGCGCACCTTCCGAACAGGACCAAGATGGCGCAGGAAGGCACGCCGTTCAGCGAGCGATGCCAACGATCCGAAGAATGCGAGCTTCCCGGCGTCGTAAAGCTGGATCAGTCGATTGAGAAACAGGCGGCGGAACAGCTTGCCTAGGACGCGGACCGGCAAGAGGAAGGCGGGGCGCGACGATATCCAGCGCGACCCGTCGGTCGCGATACCACCGCCTGGCACGACCATATGGACATGGGGATGGTGCGTTAGCGCAGAGCCCCATGTGTGGAGCACGGCGGTGATCCCGATCCTAGCGCCCAGATGCCTGGGATCGGCAGCAATGGTGAGCATCGTCTCCGACGCTGCCCGGAACAGCAGATCGTAGAGCACTGCCTTGTTCTGGAACGCGATGCTGGCGATCTCGGCCGGTAGCGTGAAGACGACGTGGAAATAGCCAACCGGCAATAGATCGGCCTCGCGTTCCGCCAGCCAGGTGCGCGCCGCCGCACCCTGGCACTCACATGAGGGGAG
>NZ_AKFJ01000043.1 GCF_000272475.1 Novosphingobium sp. Rr 2-17 | reverse complement strand
AGGGGTGGTTCCGTTGATACCGCGTCTTGGGCATAGAGCATTGATTACGCTCGCCCAATGGATGGCGAGGCGCGATGAACTCCAAGCAGGCACCTATCCGGTGGACGGATCTTCCGGCCGACCGGCGTCGACGCCTCGTGGCGGTTATCAGCAATCTCATACAGCGGAATGTATCGACGGATCGGGAGATCAGTCATGAATGCGGAACCGAACTCGCTCGCCTTCGCGTTGCCGGAGAAGATCAACAGCCGCCACAATGATCGCCAGGCCATTGTGTATGTGCGGCAGTCGACGGTTCGCCAGGTCGAGCACAATCGCGAGTCGACGCGGCTTCAATATGCCCTGGCGGATCGGGCCTTCCGGCTGGGGTGGCGGCGCGACCAGATCACGGTGATCGATGACGATCTGGGCCGGTCAGGCGCCTCGGCGCTTGATCGACCGGGCTTCCAGCGTCTTGTCGCCGAGGTTGGACTTGGTCATGTCGGCATGGTCATTGGCATCGAGGTATCCCGTCTCGCGCGATCTTGCAGGGACTGGCACCAGCTTCTGGAAATGTGCGCGCTGTTCGACACGCTGATCGGCGATGCCGACGGTATTTATGATCCCAGTACGTACAACGACCGCCTGTTGCTCGGTCTCAAAGGCACGATGAGCGAAGCCGAACTCCATATCCTCAAAGCCCGGATGCACGAAGAAAGCCAAGGCGCGTCGCGGCGAGCTCGTCCTGGGTCTTCCTCGCGGATATGTGCTGAAGCCGTCGGGAGAAGTGGCGCTGGATCCAGACGAGGGCGTACAAAGAGTTATCCGTCTGGTCTTCGCCCTGTTCGACAAGCGTCGCTCGATCAGCGGCGTTCTGCGTTACCTCGTGGACCACGATATCGCACTTCCAGATCGTGTTCGCAGTGGGCCTGAAAAGGGCGACGTGTGCTGGAACCGGCCCAGTACCGCGACGCTCAGCGATATGCTCCGTCATCCTGGTTACGCCGGCGCTTACGTCTTCGGTCGCCGCCGCTATGATGGTCGGCTGAGGCTTCCCGGAAAGCCGCATAGCGGCCGACGCTTCGTGCGCGATCCGCAAAAATGGATGGTGCTGCACCAGAACGCACTTCCAGCGTACATTGACTGGCAATCCTATGAGCGCAATCAAGAGCTGATGGCGGCAAACCGTTCGCGATATCCCGGCGTCCCGCGCGGCGGCGCGGCGCTGCTCGGCGGCTTGATCTCGTGCGGCATCTGTGGCCGCAAAATGGTAACCGGTTACAATGATGACGGGCGGGAAGCACGGTATAGTTGCAGCTATGAGGCTACCACCTACGGCGGTGCGCGGTGCCAGTCGATCAGTGCCCGTCCGGTGGACGCTTGCGTGAGCGCGCAAATACTTGTGGCGCTCTCGCCGTCCGCAATCGACGTCAGTCTTCAAGTTGCCGTGGATATCGAACTCGAACGGAAACAGCTGCACGAAAGCTGGAACCAGCGGTTGGAGCGCGCTGACTATGAAACAAAGCTCGCGCGCCGGCGCTACGAAGCTGTCGACCCGGATAACCGCTTGGTTGCACGAACGCTCGAGCGCGACTGGGACGCGGCACTGGCAACACAACAAGCGCTGGCGGACGATCACGATCGAGCACTCTCGCGACAGCCGGAGCGACTGACAGAACAGGAAAGGGAAGCCATCCGCCAGCTGGCGGAAGATGTCCCCTCCCTGTGGAATGCAGAATCCACCACGTCACACGACCGGCAGACGATAGCCCGCATGATGCTCGATCGCGTCGTCGTCCAGGTGTTCGAGAAACTGAACGTGCCGAGATAAAATGCCATTGGGCAGGCGAGATCGTGACGACGCATCCGATCATCCGAACCGTAAGACGCTTTGAACAACTGGAACATCACGACGAAATCCTGGATCGTATCGCGGCGCTGCGTGCCGAAGGGGCGACCGCTCAGCAGATCGCCGACGATCTCAATGCGAAAGGCTGGGCGCCCGCGAAGAAAGCCACGTTCGATGCGCTGATCGTCCAGAAGCTGCTGGTACGAAAGGGCCTTCAAAAGAAGCGACCTATCTGGTCCGGCAATGTCAGCCGGCGAAACGACGACGAGGTCACGCTACAAGAACTCTCGGAAAAGCTCGGAGTGCATCGTCAGACCGCCTATGGTTGGCTCCGTCGCGGAAAACTCAAAGGACGCATTGCCAAAGTCGGCACCCAACGGATCTGGCTCGTCAGCCTGTCTCAAACCTCATTAGGAATCCGGACTGGAGAGTC
>NZ_AKFJ01000042.1 GCF_000272475.1 Novosphingobium sp. Rr 2-17 | reverse complement strand
GGGAATTTGCCCCGCTTACGACGCTCGCCGAAGTCGTTGATTCAGGGGTTTTGCAACAAACTTCCGGAGATCAACGATGTGGACCGATACCACTCGAGCGCAATATGCCCGCGCGGGGCTGACTTTGCCAAGCGATTTGACCGATACCAAATGGTCGGTGCTCGAACCGCTCTTGCCGCCGCCCTCCCACGTGGGCCGCCCGCGCAAATGGCCGCTGCGGCGGATTGTCGAGGCGATCCTGTATCTGCTGCGCGGGGGACTGCCGTGGCGAATGCTGCCGCCCTGCTTTCCGCCAGTCTCGACGGTACGGCGCTGGTTCTACCTGTGGCGCGATAGCAAACTGTGGCTCTCGCTCAATCACGCCCTGCTGTTGATGGCTCGTGAAGCGACTGGTCGCGAGGCTTCGCCCAGCGCCGGCGTGATCGATAGTCAGAGCGTGAAAACGACGGAAAGTGGCGGCCCTCGCGGCTATGACGCGGGCAAGAAGATCAAGGGCCGCAAGCGCCACATCCTCACCGATACCCAGGGCAATCTGGTACATGCGGTGATCCACACTGCCGACATTCAGGACCGCGACGGTGCGCCACTGGTGCTGCGTGAAATCATCCGCCGCTTTCCATGGCTGCGCCATGTCTTTGCCGATGGCGGCTATGCTGGCGACAAGTTCAGGGAAGCACTCCGGCGTATCGGCAAATGGACCATCGAGATCGTCAAGCGATCCGATGTTGTAAAAGGCTTCGTGGTTCTACCCCGCCGCTGGGTCGTCGAGCGAACACTGGCTTGGCTGAACCGCAACCGTCGCCCCGCCAAGGACTTTGAGCAGACCATCGCATCAGCAACCGCGTGGCTGTTTATAGCTTCCATCCAGCTATTCGCCCGTCGCATCGCAAGACCATGAAATCTCGACGGATAATTATGAATCAGGCTCTACTACTAAACCGGTCACCCTTCACCAATCCAGCCACCAGACTTGGAAACGGCGCTGTTGGAAACGGCGCTGGCTGCGCCCGACGATCTGCGAACAAGCGAAACGCTCCTCAGTGCCGGGCAAAACTGAGTTCGGTCACGGAAAGTGTCGCATAGCTTTCGAGCGCAAGAAGCAATATCTTAAAAATGGCATTCTTCGATGCCTGCGCCGGCTCTTTCCGGATCAACTCGATTAGCCGTTGCGCCTGCACAGGATCCATCTGGCTGCTTGCCAAATAGTTTCGGACTTGCCGCAGGGGAAGTTCCAAAGACGGTTCGCAGGCGAACCAACCATTGCTTCTGCCTCGACGGACGGCGACGACACCTGCGTCCTCCAGCACGGCAAGAGCTTGTCTCACAGTGCTAAGCGCGGCGACATATCGCTCGGCAAGAACGGCCTCCGCGCCCAGAATCTTCTCCTTACCGAACGCACCGGTATTGATCTCCGTCGCAATTAGGCGAACAAGTTGACCAACTCGCGAGCGGTTCAGGGGGGAACCCTCGGACAAGAACGGATCTGACATCTTTGTTTCGCGACTTGGATCGGAATGCTCAAGTTGATCGACCAGACACTTTGCGTGGAAGGCAGCGCCGTCCGCATCTGCGGCGATGATCGCTTCGCTCAAATTCGAGAACAATTCTTGATTGTCTCTTGTCGCCTTGCCCGAGAGTTGGTCAGCGCTTTCGCCAAACAGATGGCCCAATGTTAGCAGCGACCGGCTAGCCAATTGCAAAAATGGATCTGCGGTAACGTCCGCCATAGCGACAACGAACCGGCTGGATGCACGAAGCTCCTTCGGCATCGCCCATCGCCATTGATCGCCCCCATCGTCCTTGGCTTTCTTGTCTTGGCAACAAATCCTCGCAGCCAGAGCGGCAACTGTTAAGCGGGCGCCTTGAATTTCGCGGCGAGCCACCCCGTCTCCAGACTCCCAGATGACTTGAAAATGTCCAACGACGGATGCGACCGGCAGGTTGATCGAGGGGCGGCTGACAAGCAAGCCACCGCCTGGGCCAGGCCGCATCCGCCCCACGCCGTTAAACTCTAGAATCCTGATCGCATCGCGTAGGCAATCTGTCCCGACGCAATAACGCTGGATGAGTTCCTGCTGCGAGGCGAATATAGTGCCGACTGGCCAACGCCGTTGACATACATCGTGCTCGATCTGTCGCGCAAGCAAGGCCGCCCGCCGTTCGCGCTTGATGCCTCTATCAGACACAAGCACTGCAAATTGTGCGGTCATGGCTAGCCAACCTCCCAGATCTTATGCGCATGCTCAGCGGGAAGCCCAATTCCTTGGTCTTTTTTGCATCGGTAGCGGGAATATAAGCCACATCCTCGCCGTTGTCTAACGGACTACCACCTTGACGAGGCTCGATGCGGTGATTTCGTCGAATGTCAGGCCGAACGGGTTGATGAGGAAGTGATGGTCGCCGCCGAATGACCCTCGCCCAAGCGCTGCGCGCGAAGCGACCGCGGGTAAAGTGGCCGCCGATGTTCTGGATGCCCATGCCGATGTGCTCATCATCGGCGGGGGCATGGCGGCCACCTGGTCCGCCGTCGGCGCGGCCAAAGCCGGCGCCTCGGTCATCGTCGTGGACAAGGGCTTCGTCGGCACCAGCGGCGTCACCGCCACCGGCGGCCCCAACCACTGGTGGATCGCGCCTGACGCAGCCTTGCGCCGCAAGGTCATCGAGGATCGCCACGCCGCCGGTTATGGCCTGAGCGATCCCGAATGGATGGAGCGCGTCATCGATACGACGTGGCGCACTTTGCCCGATTTGGGCGAACACTACGCCTTCGGCACCGATGGCAAGGGCGGCACCTTTCATTCGGGCGTGCGCGGCTCAAAATACATGCGGGCGCTGCGGGCCTACGTGTTTAGTCCCAGCATGTGATGGTGTAGATTTATCGGCTCTGTTGCAAAAACCTCG
>NZ_AKFJ01000041.1 GCF_000272475.1 Novosphingobium sp. Rr 2-17 | reverse complement strand
CGGTCATTCTCGTTTCGCCCACTTGCGGACATTCGCCCGCTGCACCAAGCTACGCAGGTCGGCAGAAGGATCGATCTTTTGAAATACGATGACGCATCGTGGCACTATGGCGGTGACTTCCCTCCCAGCCTTCCCGAAAGTGCTGGGGCGACGCACATTGCGATGTTCGTGTCGTGGGCTGTCCTAAATGGCATGGCAGGTGATCTGCATACGAGCGAATTCTCCGAAGACCGTGAGAAGCTCAGTAGGCAGGAGATTGCGCCCGGAGAATGGTTCCTCAGCATCTGTGACGGTAAGTTTACTGACGAGGACTTGAATAGCGACGGACAGCAGTTCGCGGCAGCTTACTACGCAGACGAGAATGGGCTCCACACGGCGTCGGGATCATACCTGGCTGATTATGACCATGCATTCTCCGCCAGCGAAACGCTTTACCATGTTCCCGACACATGGGGGACACAGGCGATCGTCAGCCGGTTTATCGAAGCGCGTTTAGCCAGCTGGCGGAACGGCAGCTAACCACCATTTTAGGCACGAGGCTTCTCGGATCGTGCGGCAAGCAGGCGGTCGGCTTTCTGGAACGCTGAACTGTCGCGCGAACGGCGACAAGTGGCGCAGTGCTGCCGGGCTGATCTTCGAGAAAAGCTGGTCGTGAAGTGACCGACTGGTTTCGGACAGCTTCTCTAACTCCAGCCGTACTGAAGGGAACATTGTTCCGATTGCCAAACCGGATTTTTCAACGGTAGTCGAAACCCATGGCGCGGTCACGAGGACGTTGATGCACAGACGTCTCCGCTTACTGTCAATGGGTCGTAGCCACGGCTACAATCTCAGTTCCCCAACGCGATCGGGTTAGGCTCAGGACCCATTGAT
>NZ_AKFJ01000040.1 GCF_000272475.1 Novosphingobium sp. Rr 2-17 | reverse complement strand
CCGTCAGGCCGACCTGCTGCCGGTCCCCTATTTCCACGTCGTGTTCACGGTGCCGGCCGAAGTCGCCGAGATCGCCTTCCACAACAAGGCCGTCGTCTATGCCATCCTGTTCGACGCCGTCGCCGCGACGCTCAAGACCATTGCTGCCGATCCAAGACATCTGGGCGGCGAGATCGGCTTCCTGGCCATTCTTCACACCTGGGGTCAGGTGCTCACCCATCATCCGCACATTCATTGCCTCGTCCCGGGCGGGGCTCTTGCTCCCGATGGACGATGGCTCGGCTGCCGACCGAACTTCTTCCTGCCCGTCCATGTCCTCTCAAGCTTGTTCCGACGGCTGTTCCTCGAGCGGCTTGCAGCGGCCCATACAGCCGGACGACTGCGCTTCTCCGGCGCGCTCGACAGGCTTGGTCACGCCGATGCCTTCACAGCCGCGATCCGGCAATTGCGCTGCAAAAACTGGGTCGTCTATTCGAAGCCGCCGTTCGGCTCACCCGAACATGTCCTGGCCTACCTCGGCCGTTACACCCACCGGGTCGCCATCGCCAACAGTCGCCTCGTCAGCGCCGACGAGACCAGCGTAACCTTCCGCTGGCGCGATTATCGGCACGGCAACGCACCCGGGCTGATGTCGCTCGATTCGCACGAGTTTATCCGGCGCTTCCTTATTCACAGCCTGCCCGACGGCTTTCACCGCATCCGCCATTATGGCTTTCTCGCCAATGGCTGCCGCCGCGCCCGGCTCGCGATCATCCGGCAGCTATTGATCCCGACGACGCCCGCGCCGATCGTCGCAACAAGCGAGTCCGCCAGGCCACTCCCGCGCTTTGACCCTTCTGTCTGCCCCTGCTGTGGCGGCATTCTGCGCATCACCGCCACGCTGACGCGATTGCGCACCGGGCCGGGACGACCGCAGCCGGATACCTCATGAGCAGGGATCTCAACCAAACTTCGATTGCCTCAGCGTCGCGGTATCAGTGCCGGCGGACGCGACGAGGCCCTATGCCGTCATCTTTGCCGATCCGCCCAAAGCGCCCAAACATCGCGCCAAGCTCATCCCAAAATGCCCAAAGGCGCGTCCAGCACCTGGGGCAGCGCGGACGCTTCAGCCTCGGCCCCACCGGCGTGGCGGCATTGCATCACCCCAAGCCGCTCATTTGGAACGGGCACGGCGCTACTAATCCCATAGGTTGCGCGCGCGTCAGCGGGTTAGCTCAATCCGGCTTCAATGAGGTCGCGCCGCTTCATGGCGCCAGCGTTGCGCCCGCGCGACCTCACAGAAACCTCCAGATTCCGGTTGGGTTGATATGATACGCTGCTGATTCACAGCGATGGATGAGCGGCATGGAAAGCACGCAGGGTAGTTTGGAGCTCGCGTTCGAGGGTTATGTGACGCGCTGGTTGAAGTTATAGGGCATGCGGATCGCGCGGAGCCGCTTCGGGATTATTGCACGGGCTTGATGATGCCGGTGGCACGCAAAAGCGGGGAGCCACTGGCAGCGGTGACGGCGCCGGCGCGTGTTTCTGCCAAGCATCAGTCGTTACTGCATTTCGTAGGGCAAGCGCCCTGGTCTGACGGAGCTTTGATGGGACGGGTCCGCGACTGGACCTTGCCGCGCATGATCGAGCGTGGCGGGCCGATCACCGCCTGGATCATCGACGACGCGGGCTTCCCGAAGAAGGGGAAGCATTCTGTCGGCGTCGCTCGCCAATATTGCGGGCAGCTCGGCAAGCAGGATAATTGCCAGGTGGCGGTCAGCCTTTCCGTCGCGAACGAGAGCGCCAGCTTGCCGGTTGCCTGGCGGCTTTATCTTCCGGAGATCTGGCTGGGCGATCCCGAGCGCCGACAAAAGGCGAAAATACTCGACAGCAACAGCGTGTGCTTACGGAAGGCAACGATGATCGCCTCCTCTTCGATATTCAGTACAGTGGAATGAATATCGGGGGGCCAGTTGGCAAATCCTGGACTGCCGTGCCCTTCTTCCACTTGGCGACGGTCTTCTGGTTGATCCCATACCGCTTGGCCAGCACCCTTAGGCTCTCGCTTTCACGGAAGCTTGCGTGTCGTTGCTGAATGGGCGACGCGGGGGAGGCGCAACGAGGCTGCTCCGAGCAACGTGTCGCGCGTAATTCCATCAGCTCGTGTGATTGCCCGGCTCATGACGATGGCACGCGATCAACTCTCGAGATCAGAAGCCACGCTTGTCGCGACGATTGAAGCTGGCGTCCCTGCGCTCGTCGTCGTTCGAAATCTTGCCGACCGTTTCCATCGGATAATCAGGCAGCAAAAAGGCGCCGAGCTCGCCACATGGATCGAGGAGGCTCGGCAAACACCGCTTCATTCCTTCACCAATGGATTGAGCGACGACTGGAATGCAGTGAAGGCCGCCATCGTCGAGCCCTGGTCCAACGGACAAACGGAGGGACAGATCACGAAATTAAAACTCGGGCCAAACTAGATTTGCTGCGGGCGAGGCTGATGCCACCTCGCGATCAACACACTTTATTGCCCCAAAAGTGAGTCAGAGCCCCGTTTGCATCCGATTAACTGGCGAGGAACGAGCGGTAGGATTCGTTTGGACACGGCTCGGAAGCTCCCATTTACGGAGCAATCAGGAATCCCTCAGATTCATGGTTTGTTTCACCGGCTGCACCAAAAGTGAGGGAGAGCCCGAAATGATGCCGTTTGCAGTGAACTGGATGACGTCCCAGACCGTGTTGCGCCGAATCCGCGCGATAGCCAGCGCCTGTCGGTCGCTTTCGACGAAACCCATTGTAAGGCCTGCGGCTACGGCGGCCAGGATGCCGGAACCATGGATATGCTCCGCGACCAGATAGGCGCTGAAAGGGATCAGCAGGCTGATCAGGATCTGCGAGCCGCTATCCTCCCCGAGGCGGCGACTGATCCAGTTCATTATCTGCCCGACTATCCAGGCGAGCCCAGCGCCGACCGCGATACCACCGAAGGATACATAAAGGAAGTTGAGCACGGCATCATGGATTGAGAAGGCCCCGGTCAGAGCCGAGGCAATAGCAAATTGCAGGCAAACCAGACCGGATGCATCGTTCAAGAGGGATACGCCCTCGAGGATGTGCATCATGCGCTTCGGTATTGGCACACGCTGGGCGATCGCCGATCCTGCGATCGGATCGGTCGGGGAAACGACCGCGGCCAGCGCAAAAGCCACGGCCAACGGCATCGCGGGCACCATCCAATGAATGAACAGACCCATGCCGACCACGGTGAAGACGACGGGGCCCAGCGCGAGTTCGAGAATGGTGGCGCCATCCTTGAACAATTCCTCACGGGGAATGCGCCAGCCATCGAGGAACAATAGCGGTGGCAGGAAGAGCAGGAAGAATATCTCGGGATCGAGTGTCACCCGCCAGTTCGCCGCGAGCCCGATCAGTGCACCAAGTGTGATCTGCACGAGCGGCCGGCGAACGGGCAGGGGCATAAGCCGGGAGATAACGCCACTGACGACGACGGTGACCAACAGGGCCAGGGCGATCGTGATTGCTTCCAAAACGCACTTTCCGTTTTATGTCGTGAACGAACATCCTTAGGGCGTGGTGATGATTTAACTATCTCAGCCATATAGCGATGGCTGCGAGTTTAACGAAGCCCATGAAGTTGGCGAGCAGCTTGTCGTATCGGGTTGCCACTCGTCGGAACTGCTTGAGTTTGGCGAAGAAGCGTTCGACGCGATTACGTTCTTTGTAGAGTTCGCGGTCATAGTCGCGTTGCGTCTTTCGATTGCGCTTGGGCGGGATGACGACCTCGATTCCAGCGCTTTCGATCCTGTCGCACAAATGATCAGCGTCATAGCCCTTGTCAGCGAGGAGTGCCTGCGCTTCGAAATCGTCGATGAGGTCGTGTGCCACAGCGATGTCATTGCGTTGTCCCGGCGATCCGATCAAGCGGATTGGAAGGCCCAGCGCCTCACAAGCGGCATGGATCTTCGTGCTCAGTCCGCCGCGAGACCGACCCAGGCCCTGGGCATCCGCCCCCCTTTTCCTTGCGCGCACCCGCTGCATGCTGATGGGCGCGGACGATGGTGCTGTCGATCATCAGCCATTCAAGATCGGCCTCACGCGCCAGCACCAACAGCATCGCGTCGAGAACGCCCATCTCGATCCAGCGATAATAGCGCCGTTTTACCGACCGATAGTCGCCAAGCCGTTCCGGTAGGTCGCGCCAACGACCGCCGGAGCGCGCCATCCACAACAACGCATCCAGAAATTTCCGGTTGTCAGTGCGCGGTCCACGCTTACCCTTCGTCCCGCCAGGCACAAACCCTTTGATCCGGTCCCACTGGTCATCACGAAGCGCATCGCAATCCATCGCCGATCTCCAAAAATCAGCCTTGAATCCGATTTCAGACCCCTTGGGAATCCCAAATCCTTAAATCGTCACCACGCCCTAGTTCGTCGCGGCCCTTCCGACCAATATGAAGTCGCACCTCGCGACGTTACGGTCGGAATGAGTGCCCGGACCGCAGTTGGCGTGGACTTGCCTCGGTTCGCTCCTTCGGAAGACAGCTTGGGACGCCGGCGTTGCAACCGTCGGAGATATCTACAGGTTGATAGCTGATTGCGCGCAGCTCCCGCTGCACAGGTATTAACGGGCTATCTGCTCCAGCGGAAATCGCATCACGATTTCCACGCCGCAATCAGTCCATGTCCGGGTCAGTTCGCCCTTCAATCCCCGCAGGCTCGCTTGCTCCAGCCTGCTCCCAAATCCCTCCGATGAGGTCGTGTCCGCCCGTGGCGGTCCGCCTGCTTCATGCCATCGGATTTCCGAGGTCGCTCCATCGACCTCGATGCTGACGTTCAACTTTCCGCCGGGAGAGGCAAGAGCACCATATTTTGCGGCATTGGTGGCCAGTTCGTGAAGGAGAAGCGCCAGGGCTGGCAATGAATGCTCGCCCACCGGCACGAGGTCGCCTTGCACGTCGACACGTGAACCCGTTTCCTGGTCATACGGAGCAAGCACTGTCCGAAACAAGGCATCGAGGCTTGTTCCAGCGTCTTCGACGACATCCTGATAGAGATCAGGGAGGGTCAAGCCATGCGCGCGAGACAGTGCCTGCAGACGGGCGGTCAAATCCTGAGCCAATTCGGACACGCTTGATGCGGACCGGGCGCTAAGCGCGACCAGGCTATTCGCGAGCGTGAACAGGTTCTTGATACGATGGTTCATCTCTCTGATGATGAGATCCTGCCGCACCGCCGCCTCCCTTGCCGATGAGATGTCGCGAGCTATCTTGGCAGCGCCCAGAATGTTCCCGTTTTCATCCTTGACGGGGGAGACGGTCAACGAGACATCCACAAGGCTGTCATCCTTGCGCCTGCGAACCGTCTCGAAATACTCCACGCGCTCGCCGGAGCGCAGCCGGCTCAGAAGCGTCTCTTCCTCGTCGAGCCGATCTTCCGGGATGACGAGCGTCACGGGTTTTCCGATTGCTTCGTCTGCAGTGTAGCCGAACAGACGCTCGGCCCCGGCATTCCAACTCAAAATAACGCCGTCCATCGTCTTGGACAAAATCGCGTCTTCGCTGTTCTGCACGATTGCGGCCAGCCATGCGCCCGCTTCGTGCGATCCGTTACGAACCATTTTTCGCACGTTGGAGGCCGACCGTTCGGCGTCAGGGGAGGGCCCCGTCATAGACTAGCTTTCCTGCCGATCGTCGATCCTCCCTCGTCTGGATAAAAGGGATGCTACCCGGACCGGAAGCGGGGAGCATCCCGGTGTACCTAGTCCGGCAGAGCCGGCAACTCAACAAAGCAAATCAATCGACTGCGGGCCAGCTTTGGGAAGTCCAAGGTTTTGCGAGGGGTGATCGCATTTGCCGAGAACATTTTTGCCACTAAAATCTTTAAGGATAATGGAGAGCGATACCGCACCCTTTGCCCTTGTGGTGGACGATGATGTTCTCATCCTCATGCATGCCAACGACATGCTTGCCGATGCCGGCTCCTGCCTCTCGAAGCCCGAGATGGCGACGAGGCGAAAACGATTATCGATGACCATGGCGATGACATCGTCCTGCTGTTCACGGATGTCCAGATGCCCGGTGAAACCGATGGCTTTGCGCTGGCCCGCTATGTCGCGGAGCGTTGGAAGGAAGTAAGGATCGTCGTTGCCAGCGGACGTATCAGGCCAGCGGTCGGAGAATTGCCCGTCGGCGCAGTCTTCATCGACAAGCCGTTCAGCGCCGAGGTGGTTCACGGCCATCTGCGGAGCATCTTGCCTGATGGCAAGCTTCCGATGTCGCTCAGGCCAAAACTCTGACCTCGTTCGAGCCAAGGAAAAGCAGCCCCTTGTCGCCAATGAGAGAAGCAGACGAGAGCTATTCTCCGTTTCAGGCGTTGGGCGCAAGAGGAACCACAACCGGAGAATGCACATGGCTGACCTCAGCAACATCACCGAGCACCTGGAAATCATCGGCGCCGACGGCGTCCATATCGGAACTGTCGACAAGGTCGAGGGCGACCGGATCAAGATGACGAAGGCGGACAGCGGCTCCCACAGCGACCATCGTCATTACCTTTCGGGCGGTCTCATCGCCGAGGCCGAAGGCAATCAGGTCCGCCTGTCGGCCAACGGCGACGCTGCTGTCCTGCTCGAAGAGGAGGGCGGGGCGACCGCTTTCCGACAAGCAGGCTTAGGCTTCGCAGGGACAGGCGCTAACGAAGCTCGATGGCGACTTTCCGATACGGGTCAATCAGCGCCTGTCTCCAGCCACGATCAGGAGTTTTGTTTGCGCCGGGTCTCCCAGCCCTTTTTGGCGGCTGCGGATCGCTCCTCGGCGCTACGGCTCGGCGATGCGCTTCCGCCTTTGCGGTCGCCTTTCCCGGAGGGTTCATGGTTCTGGCCTTTCCACGTCGGAACCTGACTTCTTGCCGCCGCCGGATTCCTTATTCACGGTCGCCCAGGCGCGCCGCTCGGCCTCTTGCTCGCCCACGCCGCGGTCCTCGTAGCCTTCTTCGATATGTTCGGCCTTGCGCTTTTGCTTGTTGGTATAACTCGACTTATCGCCTCGCGGCATCGCATTTCTCCTTCGTTGCGCCGCCCGTCAGCGCTAACGCGGGGGCGGGTACGTCCATTTCCGCGGGTGTTCTGAGCCTAAGGTAGCTTGGGCGAGAAATGTCGCCTGCGAAGCTCCTTGCAGGCTCGGCGGGAAATCACAGGATGGGTTTTCCGCCGTCACGGCGATAGTCGCCCCCCGAGATATAACTCGCCTTATCGCTGGCCAGCATTACATAAGCCCGAGCCAGTTCCTTGGGCTGCGCGGGCCGGTCGATCGGGTACGCCTTGCCGAAATCCCTGACCTGCTCGGGGGCATGGTCGAGGGAATGAGCGGCGTCCAGACCGGGCCCGGAGCCACGCAATTCACGCGAATGCTCTTGTCGGACGGCAACTGCGCCGGGCCGCCCGTAAAATTCTGGATCGCCCCCTTGGTTGTCGCATAAGGAAAAAGCGTCGACTTGGGCATGTCGGCATTCACCGACGTCGTGTTGATGATCGCGGCGCCTTCATGCATGTTGGGCAGGGCGGCCTTCGCCAGATAGAACATGGCGTGAATGTTCACCGCGAACGTCTTTTCCCATTCCGCATCGGGGATGTCGGCCAAGTCCTCGAACGTCATTTGGTAGGCGGCATTGTTCACGAGGATGTCGATGCGCCCGAATGCCTCGACGGCCTTGTCGACGATCCTTCGGCATTGTGCTGCGCTACTGATGTCTCCTGGCACGAGCACGGCCTTTCGTCCGGCAGCCTCGATCAGTCGACCGGTATCCAGCGCGTCTTCGTCCTCATTCAGATAGGAGACGAGGACGTCCGCACCTTCACGGGCAAAGGCGATGGCAACCGCACGACCTATTCCGCTATCACCGCCGGTGATCACGGCCTTCTTGCCCTCGAGCCGACCGGAGCCGCGATAGCTATCCTCGCCGTGATCCGGTCGCGGATCCATGGAGCGAATGGTCCCTAAAACTTCCTGCTGCTGCTCGGGAAGCGGTGCTTTATCTCGTTGCGAGTGTCGGTCATGATCTGCCTGCCTTTCGGTCGTCTCTTATAACAATTTCGCCATTTGCCCGTGGTTCCCTCTGGTGCCCGCGTAAAGGACCGCCCGACCCGCTTAAGGCCCGGTTCGCCGTGCGAGCGGTCAGTTTACCGTTATGCCGGGAAAGATCGTCGGTTTCGCCCGTTCGGAAAGAGAACGACAAGAAAGGAGTTTTCCCATGGCAGAGAACCAGATAGCTACGGACGAGACGCAGCGCCTTATCGCTTCCAACAAAGTGGAGGGGACCGCCGTCTACAATCGGGAAGGGGAGAAGCTTGGCTCGGTCTACAATTTCATGATCGATAAGCAATCGGGCAAGGTCGAATATGCCGTCCTTCAGTTTGGCGGACTATTTGGTATCGGAAGCGACTATTATCCACTGCCCTGGGATGTTCTCGCCTACGACACGGCGCAGGGGGGCTACGTCGTAAGCCTCGATAAGACCGTTCTGGAGGAGGCGCCGCGATTTGCACAGAACGCCCAGCCGACTTTCGATCGCGACTATGGCCGCGGCGTGTACGGCTATTACGGGGTCAATTACCCATTCTGAGCGGTGTGCGAGGCCAAGCTCTTCTCGCGCGGCCTCGCCGCCTGCGGCCCCAGCAGTCTTTCGTTCGCGGAAAAGATGAGGCGGGAGATCCGCTGGCCCGCACGCCACGCGCATTGCAACTCCAAATCACAGTGTTTTAGGCGGGCATGACAGGGACGGTCTCATAGCCTAGGTTGTGCTCTGAAAATCTGTCGCAACGGAGATTACCGACGAGCATTACCCTGACCCTGCTCGATCTGGCCGGTCGCCGCTCTGCTCCTGTAGGGCGTACATATGGTCCAGAACGGGATAATGCGCGCCATCGGTCCGCAACCCCGTTCTTTTCTCGCTCATAAACTGCAAAACCGCGCGGCGGCTTTTGCGGCAGGGATTGGGGTTACCCCCCTCTTTCCGAGCAGCACCGCAGTCGGCCTCATGGCGACGGGTTTCGCGGCAGACGGCATGTTGACGCTGGGACAGGGGCTGGCGGTCATAGACGCTCGGCGCTGCGTTGAACCCCCAGTTGTAATCCTCGCTCTCGAGGAGCTTGCCGACGATGTAAGCGCCGTCCTCGCCTGCGTTGTCAGCGATCTGCCTGACCGGAGCGCGCAGTGCACGTCGGACGATGTCGACCCCGGACTGCTGATCGTCATTCGCGACTTTCAGCCCACCGAGCGCTTTGAGCGAGCGCAGCAGCGCGATGCCGCCGCCGGGCAGGATTCCTTCTTCGACCGCCGCCCGCGTCGCATGCAGGGCGTCGTCCACCCGGTCCTTGCGTTCCTTCACTTCGACCTCGGTCGCACCGCCGACCCGGATCAAACGGCGCGCGAACTCCATAAGGAACGCCTTGAGC
>NZ_AKFJ01000039.1 GCF_000272475.1 Novosphingobium sp. Rr 2-17 | reverse complement strand
CCCTACCGAAACTGACCCCATGTTGGTCAGCAGGGTAAGGGCTCCGGAGGTCGCCGCAACCTCGCGCATGTTACGCGCATGCTTCGCTTCGATCCGACCCGCAAAGATTGCGCGCTGAAGTTGATGCACGGACTCGCCCTGGCCGAGGACGCGGTGCACTTCCCTGCGGAACACCGGCTTGACGAGATAGTCGAGCAGAAACAGGCTGCGCAGCACTTTGCCAAGCATGGTCCCGGCTTCGTAGACCGGCATGCCTCTCGCGGCGCTGCCGTGGCGCTCGATGATCGTCGCCGCAGAGCCATGTCCATTCTTGAGCGACAGGATTAGGTGGAGCAGCCCGTCCCAGCCCTGCCGGGCAGCGCCGCTCACCCCCACACGCTCAACCATGGGCTCCAGGCGTGCGGGCACGCTGACGTCGTGCGGCAGAAACAGCTTGCGGCTCGCGAAATCTGCCAAGCGTGGCGCAAGATCGAAGCCGAGGAGCTTGGCAGCTGCCATTGCGAAGTGGGTAAACCCATGCGTGTCGACAGCCAGACGTTGGATTGCGATGATGTTCTGCTTCAATGCACCTTCAATGGCGACGCCCGCCTGCCGTTCGTTGAGCAGGACAGGTTGGTCATAGATCACCGCCCATCTGTCGCTGATGTGGGTGTAGGTGCCGATCGCCGGGACCCGCCGCCGGGGCTCGATGCGTGAGAGCCAAAGCCTGCGGGTCGCATCAAGGCTCATCATGTCCGCCGAAGCAGCAACGCCCGAGCCCCAATGCACTGCAAGGGGAGTGGCGAGCATTGCCGCGGCCACAGCGTCGCTGGCAGTGCGCAGATGGCCGTTGTCCTCCATCGCGCGCATCGCAAGTTCTATCCGGTCATCGCTGATCCCGTCCACCATCCGCGCCATCTCGGCGGCGGTCTTGTCAGTGCCAAGCGCGAGGACGGCTGCATAGAGCGCTTGTAGTTCGTCGGCGCCGGCGGCCTCTCGCCCCAGCAGCAGCGACGAGAACCGGGTGCGAGCATCAACTTCAACAATGACTTCTGGGAGCTGTACCGCGCCAATGGCGGCGAACAGCGCCGTACGACTGCTGTCGATCGCGGGATCCGTGGGCAAGGCGCGCAGCTTCGGAATGCGGAACCGGCCGTTCACTATGCTCACTTCGCCCGCGCCGATAGCCTCATCCAGCATGCTCGCCCGCAGCGACAATGCCTCCCTGAACCGCCCAACATAAGCATCGATCGAGCCCGCCCAGCGATTATCGCGCACTGCCTGCGGCCGCAGCTTGTGCCATTGCGGGTCGGCATCAGCTGATCGGCTACGCTGCGATGATGGACACTGTGCGGGGCGCTGACGGAACCGTTGCGCAACGAGCGCTTCAGCAACATGGCAGCGGCTACCTCGTAGGCAGCAAGGCGATCGCGCGCCGTCCTTGCTGCCTGCAATGCTGCCGAGGGCGCCTGCAGGAACGGCTCAATCTGCCAGGGCATAAGCCCTGGCTCACGCTCGCTATAGGCTGTGCGCAGGGTATGCAGCGCCAACTTGAGTGGGTGATCGGGCGCAAGCGTCAGGCGTAGTGCGTCGGCTTGCTTGAGCAACATGCGCAACGGGCCAGGCATTGCGGCCATCTCGTTGCGGATCGCCTGAACCTTGCCTCTCGTGACCGTTGCCGAGCGAAGCGGCAGCACGGCCCCGCAAACCCGCTCGCGGAACTCGCAATCAGAAAGGTCGGAATCGTCGAGTGCGCTGATGATCGCGCTGACACCAGTGCGGTATTGATTAAGCTGTTCGAGCGCCCGTTCCTCGACCTTCCGACGGGCATCGCTCCAAAGTTGACCGATGCGCCGGCTCGTCTGCATCAGGACTACATCTGTGATCTCGAGCAACTGCAGGCGCAGCCAGCAGCCGATCTCAACCGTCCGCCGTGGCTCGCCTAAGCGCGACAGAGTCGATGCCTTCCGGCGAGAGATCCGTATGGCGTGTTGACGGATACGTTCGATCGGCACTTCGGGCAGGACAAGGCGCTCGGCGCCGAGACTCTGAAGCACGGCAATTCGCTTTTGAACGTCGCCCATCGCACGAGCGCCAAAGCCCTTGGATGGCGTGCGCAGCCAGTCAAGCAGCGTCTGGTCCTGGTTGGGACCGACAGCGCCCAATTTGACAGCCCACCCCGCAGCTGTTGCGCTGCCGGCGCTAGCCTCAATTGCGGCCTTGAGTTCGGTCAGGGCATGATCCTGTGCGCGCGCGGCGATCTGCTCGAGACTTCGGTCGGTTGGGATCAGGAATGCGTGATCATAGAGCCAGCGGCGTGCCGCAATCATCAACTGCTCACGAACGAGCTTGGTCTCGGCCTGGCGGCGCAGATACGCGGTCAGCATCCTCAGCTGAGCCTCACTCGGCGCCCGCATGCCGGTGGCCGTCGCTGCAAGGCGTTGATGCTCGAACAGGGTCATGCGCCGCCGATAGATGGCGCGCAGTGTTGCCAGCTGCGGCGCAGCTACCCCGACTTCGTCACCAGCAAATGCAAGGACCGACGACGGCACCCTCTCGAGCGCGGGCAAGTGTCGGCCGCTCATCCGCAAAAAGCCGATATGCAGGACTAGCCCGAGGCGGGTCATTGGTCGCCGGCGGCTCGCAACAACCTCAAGGCTGCCTGCATCGAGGCGGAAGAAGAATGCAATCTCCGCCTCAGTTAGCGTCTCAGGAATCGCCTCAATCCCCAGATACTGTTCCCGCCAACTTTCCATCGCCGAGTCGCCTCCAACGAGAAAGCTAAAGAAAGCGGCCCCTAGAGTCTCTCAATACCTGAAAACGTAAGCGGGGCAAATTCCC
>NZ_AKFJ01000038.1 GCF_000272475.1 Novosphingobium sp. Rr 2-17 | reverse complement strand
CGGGAATTTGCCCCGCTTACAAAAGGGCTCTGAGTGAGGCTGATGGCCATGCTCGTGCACCGACCGCAGGCTGCAGCGGGTTAAGTTTTGGCGCGGCCGTGCATTTGTCGTTCGATCAGTCTGAGGCAGGTTATCTGCCCTCAGTCGGGCCGTTCGACCATGGCGAGAGATTGCGTTCCGGATCGCAGTCAGGTTCCTTCAATGGAACTCTATTGTTAGTGGAGAGGCCGATCTTCTTTATTGCATGCGCAGTCAGGGGCGATTAGTAGCCTTAATAGGGGAGCGTTATAGCGATGCCGGCACAAAGGTGTGCCGGCTTGGATGCATGCGCCAACTCAAAGCGGCGCTTGGCGGTGAAGGTGGCCGGACAGATGGAAGGAGATTTGATGTCCGTCATTGAAGAAACCAACCGTGAAGAGCTGCTGAGCGTGCCCTGCGTGCGTCCGACGCAGATCGCGCACATCGTGCTGCAGACCACCAGGTTCGCGCAAATGCGGGCGTTCTACATCACTCTTCTCAACGCCGAAGTTCCGTTCGAGGACAAGGACGCCTGCTTCCTGCGCTATGACGAGGAGCACCATCGCATGGTGATCGTCAACACGCCCGATTATGGGCCGGTAAACCGCCGGGCCAGCGGCATGCACCATTTCACCTTCACTTACGCGACGCTGGGCGAACTACTGGGCAATTACGAACGGCTGACGAAGGTAGGCATCGAGCCGATGTGGTCGATCAACCACGGTTTCACCACCTCGATGTATTATTACGACCCTGACGGGAATATCTTGGAAACACAGTTCGATAACATGACGTCGGAAGAAGCCGACGCGTTCATGCGCGGGCCGTATTTCTCGATCAACCCGATCGGCGTCGACTTCGATCCGGCGCTGCTGCTGGAGCGCTATCGCCAGGGCGTGCTCCTGAGCGAACTGGTGCAGTTCAAGTCTGCCCCCTGCGATCCCAACGCCCCGCAGACGCGGCCGGACGACGTGCCGGAATACGACGCGGCCGGCGCGCTGCTCTGACAATTTCCCAAGTTCATCGGAGAATATCATGAAACTGGCTCGTTTTACCCGTGAAGGGCAGACCCGTATCGGCAAGGTCGTGGGCGAAACCGTCGTCGATCTCAGCGCCGTCGTTGGTGAAGGCGATGCCATGCGTGCGCTGATCGAGACGCTCGACGATGTGCGCGATCAGCTGGAAGCGGTCGAAGGCCCGGCCTATGCGCTGGCCGATGTGAAGCTGGCAGCGCCGATCAACGATGCGCAGAAGTTCCTGGCGATCGGCATGAACTATCAGGCCCACGCCGAAGAAAGCATTCGCGGCGGCCACCCGGTCCCCAAGCATCAGCTGTGGTTCAACAAGCAGGTCAGCTGCATCAACGGCCCTTACGATGATATCGTGCTCTACAAGGTCTCCGAGGAACTCGATTACGAGGCGGAACTGGCCTATGTCATCGGCAAGACCTGCAAGAACGTGAAGAAGGCCGACGCGCTGGACGTGATCGCCGGTTACATGGTCTGCAACGACGTGACCGTGCGCGACTGGCAGCATCGCACGCCGACCTACACGCTGGGCAAGTCGTTTGACACGCACGGCCCGATCGGTCCCTGGCTGACCACTGCCGATGAGATTGGCGACGCCGAGAACCTCGACATCAAACTGACCGTCGACGGCGTGGTGCGCCAGCACGCCAAGACCAACGACCTGATCTACAAGATCGCCGATCAGATCGAGTATCTCACCACCGTCATGACGCTCTACCCCGGCGACATCATCGCCACCGGCACTCCTTCGGGCGTGGCGATCGTCGATCGCAACTGGATGCGCGACGGCCAAGTCTGCCGCGTCGAGATCGAGAAGCTGGGCGCGATCGAGAACCGGATCGCGGCGGAAGTTTGATCGGTTGGGGGGGGCGGGGGAATGCATTTCCTCCGCCCCCCCCGGCCTGCCTGTTTTGCGGAGAGTGAGAGATGGGTTTCAAGCCTCAGCCCGGTGAATATTACCGCATGCCGGTGTTCTTCGGCCCCACGCCCGGCCCGCGCAGCTGGCCCGCGGACGTGGAGATCGACTTCGAGAAATGCCCCAAGAGCCTGCTGGCCGGCGCCCGTTTCCTGGGCAATCGCGAGCAGTTGCAGGCGCTTTTGCCGGACTGCTTCA
This sequence comes from Novosphingobium sp. Rr 2-17, assembly GCF_000272475.1. Classification (GTDB taxonomy): domain Bacteria; phylum Pseudomonadota; class Alphaproteobacteria; order Sphingomonadales; family Sphingomonadaceae; genus Novosphingobium. The sequence goes on along the minus strand of NZ_AKFJ01000038.1, from coordinate 4,187 downwards.
CCGTGGCCGACGAACCCATCGTCACTTGCAATGCCCATTACTTGACCGAGCTGGGCTGGCTGGCCGGGCGTGGTTACGGGCTGTTCGACGTGAAGTTCGATGTGATCTATCGCGGCGAGGAGGAAGTGCGCGGCACGCTCGTTCTTGTGCGGTTCGAGAGCCTCTCCGACCCGATCCTCAGCGGGCGCGAGGAGCTGGGCCATAACAAGCTATGGTGCGAAATCACCGAACTGCGCTCGTTCAACGGCACCCGCTCGATGGATCTGAGCTGGCTGGGACGGCAGTTCTGCTCGCTCAAGGTGGACAATCTCGTCGAGGCCGAACCACCGGCGCGCCATCCCGATCACCAGGGCATGATGTCCTACAAGTACATTCCCGCCACCGGCGACTGGGGCGAGACGGATGTTGCCTATGCCACGCTCAGCCCGCACCAGCCCTCGCGCCTTACCAGCTATTACACCTGCGATGCCAGCGCGGAATGGATGAAGGCGACCTGGGCCGAGCTGCCGACCCTGCATCACGTCGTCAATGGTTTTGCCGGTCTGGAAGTGCTAGAATGGCGCGAAGGCTTCCTGATGACACTGGAAGGCGCGGACAGCGGCTCGACCACCCGGCGCCTCAAATGATCTGAATGCCTTGGTCCTAACTGGGGTCATGTAAAGGTGCGCATGCGGGAACGGCGCTCTGTAAGAGGCATCAGCCTGTTGGAACTTATGCGCCTTGCAAAAAAGGAGATTATGACGTGGCAAAGTGGTTGAAGCGCGGCGCGGCCGCGCAAGTGCGGGCAGACCGCGACCGTCAGGTTCGCGACACCGTGGAAGGCATCCTTGCCGATATCGAGGCACGCGGCGATGCCGCCGTGCGCGAGTTGTCGGTGAAGTTCGATAACTGGGACCGCGAGAGCTATCGCCTGACCGACAGCGAGATCCAGGCCTGCATCGACCAGCTCTCGGCGCAGGACATCAAGGACATCGAGTTCGCCCAGAAGCAGGTGCGCAACTTCGCCCAGATCCAGCGCGATTCGATGAAGGACGTCGAAGTCGAGACGCTGCCGGGCGTCGTCCTCGGCCACAAGAACCTGCCGCTCAACGCTGCGGGTTGCTACGTTCCGGGCGGCAAGTATCCGCTGTTGGCCTCGGCGCACAGTCGGTCATCACCGCCAAGGTCGCCGGCGTGCCGCGCGTCGCCACTTGCGCTCCGCCGTTCCAGGGCAAGCCGGCTCCCGCGATCGTTGCCGCACAGGCCATGGCCGGCGCTGAAGAGATCTATCGCCTTGGCGGTATTCAGGCCGTCGCCGCGATGGGCATCGGCACCCAGTCGATCGCGCCGGTCGATATCCTCGTCGGCCCGGGCAACGCCTTCGTTGCCGAAGCCAAGCGCCAGCTGTTCGGCCGCGTCGGCATCGACCTCTTCGCCGGCCCCACCGAAGCCCTCGTCATTGCCGATGAAATCGGCTGCGACGCGGAACTCGCCGCCACCGATCTTCTCGGTCAGGCCGAGCATGGCCCGGACAGCCCGGCCGTCCTGCTCACCACGTCTGAAAAGCTGGCCGTCGAAACGATCGCCCAGATCGAGCGCCTGCTCCAGATCCTGCCGACCACCGAAATCGCCCGCAAGGCATGGGCCGTCTACGGCGAAGTCATCGTCGCCGACCACGTCGACGAAATGGCCAAGATCGCCGACGAGATCGCCTCCGAGCACGTGCAGGTCATGACCGACGAGGCTTCGGCCCTCATCGGCGAATACTGCAGCCGCCTGTGCGCGCTGGAAGGCTTTGCCGGTCACGGTGAGCAGGCCAACATCCGCGTGCGCCGTTATGGCCACCGCAATGTGCCCTACGCCGGCCGCGCCGAGCCGGTCCACGCGTAATGGCGTTGCCGAAAACGCCAAGCTTCAGGCTCGACGGACGCCGTGCGGTCGTGACCGGTGCCGGCCGCGGCATCGGTCTGGCCGATGCGGCGGCGCTGGCCGATGCCGGCGCCGGAGTGACACTGGTCGCCCGCAGCACGGGTGAGATCGAGGAAGCGGTAGCGCAGATCGTCGATGCGGGGGGTCGCGCCATCGCGGCCCCGCGCGATGTCTCGGACATCGCCGCGGTTCAGGCATTTTTTGCCATCCGCCCCGCCTTCCACGTCCTCGTCAACAACGCGGGCACCAATCGGCCCAAGTCGATGACCGAAGTGACCGAGGACGACTTCAGGGCAGTTCTCGAGCTGAACGTCAAGAGTGCCTACTTCGTGGCGCAGGCCGCGGCGCTGAAGATGATCGAGGAAAAGGTGGAAGGCTCGCTGATCCACATGGGATCGCAGATGGGCCATGTCGGCGGCGTCGACCGCTCGCTCTACTGCGCGTCCAAGTGGGCCATGGAAGGCATGAACAAGGCCTTCGCACTCGATCTGGCGCAATACCAGATCCGTTCGAACACGATCGCCCCGACCTTCATCGAGACGCCGCTGACCAGGCCCTTCTTCGAGAACGCGGAGTTCAAGGCGAGCGTGCTTCGGAGGATTAAGCTTGGTCGCGTCGGCCAGGTGACTGACCTGATGGGCTCGGTGCGGTTCCTCGCCTCGGATGCGTCCGCGCTGATGACGGGCAGCAGCCTTGTCGTCGATGGTGGCTGGACGGCGGACTAGCATTCCGACGACACCGGAAATTTGCGGAAAAACAACGATAAGGAGGGGGCAATGCACAACTCGACAATAGACGACACAAGGGGCTCTGGGCCCGGAAAACATCAGATGGCAGGGACCCTTCAGGGTATTCTGCTACTTCTTCCGATCACGATGGCCGTAATGGGCCTGATCGTCCTCGTGCCGGTCCTCCCGCAGATGATGGTTGAATTTCGTGAGGTCGCGGGCTTTGAATATCTGGTCCCACTCATGCTCACTTTGCCCGCGCTGTGTGTTGCGGTGCTCTCTCCTTTTGCAGGTCTGGTTGTAGACAAGCTGGGCCGGAGGCGCACCCTGATCTGGGCGCTGATTGTCTATGCGATCTTCGGCATGGCGCCGATGATCCTTTCCGATCTTAAAATCATTATCGCGACACGCGTGGTCGTAGGAGCGATGGAAGCCGTTATCGTCACCGCCAGCACCACGCTGATCGGCGACTACTTCGATGGCAAGACACGTGAAAAATGGCTCGCCAACCAGACCGCATTCGCCTCGCTATCATCGGTTGTATTATCGCTTCTCGGGGGCTTGCTCGGAAATTTCGGCTGGCGCGCGCCCTTCGCGGCCTATGGTGTTAGCCTGCTCTACGTCGTGGGACTGTTGCTGTGGACCTGGGAGCCGCAGAAGAGCGCAGTGCTAGGCCGAACATCGGCGTGTCCCGCAAAGGCGTTCCCCTGGATCGCCAGCCTGCCTGTGGCGCTCATTGCGATCTTCGGCGGCATCATGTTCTTCACGATGCAGATACAGGTCAGCAATGTGCTCGCTGACAGCTATGGCATTCGCAGCGCATCGGATCTCGGATTGTTTGCCGCGATAGCGGGCTTCTCGGTTGCCCTGGGCACAGTCATCTACCGGCTCCTTGGCCGCCTTCGCTTTGCCATCCAGATCGCCATCGCCTTCGGACTGCTCGGTATCAGTTACGTCATGATCAATCATGCGCCGCAGACGCACGAGTTCACGTTCTGGCTGATCGCCAATCAACTTGGAGCCGGAATTCTGCTGCCTGCCCTGGTCGTATTCGCAATGGCGCAACTGCCCTTTGAAAGACGCGGCAGAGGCACCGGCATTTTCATGATGGGATGGTGGCTCGGCCAGCCACTTAGCACTCAGATCGCTGCCGTACTTAAAGGATGGCAAGGCGGCAACCTTACCCTTGCACTCCAGACATTGGGCATTGTCTGTCTGGTCGCGTCCTTCGTGGCTCTCCTCAGCATGCTGCGGGGCCGGATTAATCCGGCCGTATCACTGGACCGCTCGCTTCACTGAAACCGGAATAGAAGGCACTTACCCATGATCCTCGAGATCGCAGTTCTGAGCATAAAGCTCGATTCTCTTGCCGTTTTCGAAGCCGCATTTGAGGAAGCGCGCGGCGTGATCACCCAGGCCGATGGTTGCGGCGCGGTTGCCTTGCGCCGTTCGATCGAGACGCCGGGCCGCTACGTCCTCCAAGTCGAATGGCCGAGTGTTGCACATCACATGGACGGCTTTCGCAATTCCGAGCTGGAGACCCGCAAAAAC
>NZ_AKFJ01000037.1 GCF_000272475.1 Novosphingobium sp. Rr 2-17 | reverse complement strand
CGGGATCGGCCCGCCGTTCGCGCCAACCCGGCCTACAACGTCATAAAGATCGCAAGGCAATCGAAATGAACAAACGGGTCGTCCAACTGAGCCTTGCAGGGCTGTGCGCGGCGACGATGGCCACCGGGCTGGCCGCGCAGCCTGGCGCCTCCACGCCGCCCGCCGCCCCACCATCGGCTCGACCATCAGCACCAGCACTTTCGTCCGGCCCCGGTCAGATCGATTCCCAGGCCCAGATGGCCGAAATGATGAAGCAGATCCTGCTGGAAAAAGTGCCGCCGCCCAAAGTCGCGCTGCCGCCACCCCCTGCGAACCGGCGTAACCTGGAAGGCACCTGGATTGCCAACCAGCTATCGCAACTGCGCTATACCACCGGCATGGACGGCAAGCCGTTGGCATTGACCCCAGAGGCACAGCGCTTGCTCGATCGCCGGGTGAAGGCGACGTATCAAGAGCACGAACCTTACGGCAATGCCGCCGCCTATTGTCTGCCACCAGGCACACCTTGGATGTCGGGGCTGATCTATCCGTTCCAGATCTACCAGACCAGCGATGCGGTGATCTTCGTGTTTTCCGAGTACCACACGGTGTGGAATGTCCGCCTGGATGCGGCGCACCGTAGTGACGGCGTGCGCGAGTTCATGGGCGATTCCGTCGCGCATTGGGACGGTGACACGCTCGTGGTGGACACGGTGAACTTTAAGCAACCGCTGTGGATCGATCCCGACGGCAGTGCGGCCTCCGCCGACGCGCATGTGACCTACCGCATCCGCCGGACCGGCAAGGCGGGCGACCTGATGGAAATGGTCGTCACGATCGACGATCCCAAGATGTACCGCGAACCATGGTCGTTCGCGCACACGTATGCCTGGCGGCCGGACATGGAATTTTTCAATGAGTACGACTGCGAAACCCAGTTGAGCGGACCGGATGCCCTCGCCCGGTTCGGCCTGCGCCCGGAGCCCAAGCCATGATCCGGGTGCCTGCCTCCGTGCGCCGCTTGGCCGCCCTCGCCGCGATGCTCCTGCCAGCCGCCGCGATGGCGCAAGCGCCATCTCCCATCGAGGGTGTGTGGGAACTCCCGGTTCCGCAAACCGAACTCAAGCCCGCCGATGGCCAGCCGGTGCCGTTCACGCCGGAAGGCCGCAAGCGCTACCAGGCGCATCGCGCCGCCGCTGCCAAGGGCCAGTTCGGCTTCGATGCGATGAAGACCAGTTGCTCCTCGCCCGGACAGCCGCGCCTGATGCTCACGCCCAAGCCGTTCGCGGTGTTCGTGCGCCCCCGCATGGTGACGCTGTTGTATCAATGGAACCGCCTCTATCGCCAGATTGCGGTAGGCCCGGCGTTCGCGAACCCGACGCTGGGCGAAAACTGGTGGAGCTTCGGCCTCAAGCAAGGCCATGCGACTGGGCAGTGGGAGGGCGATACGCTGGTGGTTCAGACCGACAGCTTCCTCGAAGACGGTTTGCTCGACGACTTCCTGCCCACAGGCGAAAAGCTGAAACTAACCGAGCGCCTCCGCCTGCGCGCGCCCGGCGTGCTGGAAGACAGCGTGACGATCGACGATCCGCAATACTACGCGCGGCCATGGACGACGGTGCTGACTTACCAGCGCTCCGCCCAGAAGCTGCCGTTTCCCGAGGACGTATGCCTTGAACGGCTGCGGGCGCAGCAGAAGGCCCGCTAGAGCGTTTTCGAAGCAGGTGGAATCACCTGCTGTCTCGGAAAACGCGGCGAAACAAGAGTCTAGAGCAACCGAGCCGATGCAATCGGATCGGAACTTGCTCTAGGGAAGCAGCAGCGAGGAATCGCCATAGGAATAGAAGCGATAGCCGTCGCCTATCGCGTGGGCATAGACTTCGTGCATCCGCTCCAGCCCCATCAGCGCGCTGACCAGCATGAACAGCGTCGATTTGGGCAAATGGAAGTTGGTCATCAGCCCGTCGATCGCCTTGAAGCGATAACCCGGCGTGATGAAGATCGCGGTGTCACCTTCGAACGGGCGGATGACGCCGTCGTCTCCCGTCGCGCTTTCGAGCAGGCGTAGCGACGTGGTGCCAACCGCGATCACGCGGTTACCGGCAGCGCGCGCGGCATTGAGGCGATCGGCGGTCGCGGCATCGATCCGGCCCCATTCGGCATGCATGGCGTGGTCGGCGGTATCGTCGGCCTTTACCGGCAGGAATGTGCCTGCGCCCACGTGCAGGGTCAGCGTTTCGTTCGCAATCCCGGCGGCGGCAAGAGCAGCCATCAGTTCCGGCGTGAAGTGGAGCGCAGCGGTCGGAGCCGCAACCGCGCCTTTCTCGCGCGCGAACATGGTCTGGTAATCGCTGGCGTCGGCCTCATCGGTCGGGCGCTTGGCGGCGATGTAGGGGGGCAGCGGCATCCGCCCTGCCCGTTCCAGCAGAACTTCGACCGGCTCGTCGCCTTCAAACAACAGCGTCCAGCTACCATCCGGGTGGCGTTCCTCCGCCAGCGCGGTGACGTCGGCGGGAAATTCGATGCGATCGCCTTGGCGCAGCCGCTTGGCATTGCGGACGAACGCCTGCCACCGGCGCAAATCGATCCGCTTGTGCAGGGTCGCGCCGATCCGGGCCTCGCCCCGCCGCCCTTCGAGCTGGGCGGGAATGACGCGGGTATCGTTGAACACCAGCACGTCACCGGCGCGCAAGCATTGCGGCAAGTCATAGACGTGGCGATCGACCAGGCCGGACGGCCCCGCTGCCACCAGCATCCGCGCCGCATCGCGCGGGCGCGCCGGGCGCAAAGCGATGTTCTCAGGTGGAAGGTCGAAATCGAAGAGGTCTACGCGCATGACGCGCCTCTAGAAGCGCGTCATCGCGGCGTCACCCTTCTTTTCGAGCGCCTGTTCGAACGGGATCAGTTCGGCTTCGGGCCCGCCGCTGTTGGCGATGGACGCGCCGGGGTCGGCGGAGCAGCGGGGGTGGCGGCAGGAGCGGCGGCAGGAGCGACCGGGGCAACAGTCGCAGCGGTTACCACCGGCGGCGCCTTGCCGTCCGACGCCAGCGATGCCTGCAGCACCTTGGTCGGGTTCGCAGGCGGCTCGCCACGCTGGATGGCATCGACGTACTGCATGCCCCCGATCACACGACCGAACACGGTGTACTTCCGGTCCAGCGCGAAGCGCGGGTAGAACACGATGAAGAACTGGCTGTTGGCGCTGTTCGGATCGTTGGTGCGGGCCATCGACACCGTACCGCGCAAGTGCGGCATGGCGTTGAATTCGGCCTGCAGATCCGGCAGCTTAGAGCCGCCCTCGCCGGTGCCCGTGGGGTCGCCGGTCTGCGCCATGAACCCTTCGATCACACGGTGGAAGATGACGCCGTTATAGAAGCCTTGCGCCACCAGCGTCTTGATCCGCTCCACATGGTGCGGCGCCCACTGGGGCATCAGCCGGATCGCCACGCGTCCGCCGTCCGACAAGTCGAGCAGCAGCACGTTTTCCGGTTCGTGGGTGGGATCGGTATCGATCACATAAGGCAGCGCCGTCGGAGCCGGAGCGACCGGCACCTTCGTCTTGGCAACGGCAGGGCCGGCCAAAAGCGCGGCGCCAAGCATCAAAGCGGTAAGGGGCAGGCGAAATTTCATGGAATACTCACTGGCTCGGCCGATACGCACGGCGATAAGACGCCGCCGCTGTCGGCACAATGAATGATTGCTGGGAGGTTTCAGTAATCCCCCAGCAGGCCGTTGCGCACCACACGCGAGACCACGTCCTCCCTCACCGCCGGGCTGACGAACTTTGCGATGTCGCCGCCAAACATCGCAATCTCTTTGACCAATTTCGAGGCGATCGGCTGCAAGCCGACGTCCGCCATCAAGAAGACGGTCTCGATGGCGGCATTGAGCTGCTGGTTCATGCCCGCCATCTGGTATTCGTACTCGAAGTCCGCCACCGCGCGAAGCCCCCGCACGATCACACTGGCCCCCTGCGCCTGCGCGAACTTCATCAGTAGCGCGTTGAAGCCGATCACCGAGACATTGTCGATCCCCAGCGACGCCACCTCGCGCTCGACCATGGCGATACGCTCTTCGGGGGTGAACAGCGGGTTCTTTGATGGGTTAGTGGTGACGCCGATGATCAGCCGATCCACCAGCTTGGAGCCGCGCCGAATGATGTCGGCATGACCCAGCGTGATCGGATCGAACGTTCCGGGATAGACGCCGATGCGGGGTTTGGCAGTAACGTCGGCAGTCACGTCGGCAGTCACCTGGGCAGTCATCAGTGATCCCTCTCGACGATGTACCGTGCCACCGCGCGCAGCAGGTCGGCTTCTTTGCCGTGCTGGGCCAGTTGCGAGACCGCCTGCTCCACCAGCATCCGCGCTTGTTCGCGCGCACGGCTCGGGCCGAGTAGCGATACGAACGTCTGCTTGCCGGCCTGGGCATCCTTGCCCACTGCCTTGCCAGCGACCGCTGCGTCGCCTTCATGGTCGATGAGGTCGTCGGCGATCTGGAACGCCAAACCGATGTCGCGGGCATAGCCACGCAAATGGGTACGGCCTTCGGGCTGCACTTTGCCCAGGATCGCGCCCATTTCGACCGCCGCGCACAGCAAAGCGCCGGTCTTGAGCTGCTGCAGCCGGGTAACGGTCTGCAGATCGAACTCGCTGGTTTCGGCCACCAGGTCCATCATCTGGCCACCAGCCATGCCTTGCGCGCCGCTGGCGTGGCCCAGGCATTGAACCAGTTCGATGCGCGTGAACGGATCGGCGCTGGTGGCCGGATCGGCCAGAACCTCGAACGCGAAGGCGTGGAGCGAATCCCCCGCCAGCACCGCGGTCGCCTCGTCATAGGCAATGTGCAGCGTCGGCTTGCCGTGGCGCATGGCATCGTCGTCCATACACGGCAGATCGTCGTGGATCAGCGAATAGACGTGGATCGCCTCGATCGCGACGCTGGCACGGATCGCGGCTTCGCGCTGGACGCCGTACAGCTCGGCCACGGATGCCAGCAACAAGGGCCGCAAGCGCTTGCCGCCGCCGATCGCGGCATAGCGCATGGCCTCTATCAGCCGGGCGCGGGCATCGTCGGGCACCGGCAACAGCGCATCGAACGCGCTGTTCACTTCATCGGCGATGCGATCGAGGCCGTCGGCCAGCACCGGATCGATGCTTTTCACCGCGCTCATCGCTCAGCGAGCCTCCGCATCGAAGGGCTGCGTGCCGATCGCGGCGCCATCGGGGCCTTGGACGATCCGCTCGATCCGTACTTGCGCCGCATCGAGCCGTTTCTGGCAATGCTGGCGCAGCCGATCGCCTTTTTCGTACAGCGCGATCGAATCCTCCAGCGGCACGTCGCCGCTTTCCAATTGGCGCACGATCGTCTCGAGCGCGCGCAGCGCGTCCTCGAAGCTGAGGGTTTCGATGTTTTCGGTCTCTCCGGCCATTACCCAGCAATGGCCGGGTCCGTTTCGGGGGTCAAGGTGGCACTGCTGAGATATGCCGGACGTTGTGTGCCCCTCTAGCCTATCTGCAGCGACGCCGCTAAGGCGCGTCGCATGAGCGGAATCACCCCCGAGATCGTCGAGGCTCACGGCCTCAACCCCCAGGAATACGAGCGCGTCCTGAGCGCGCTGGGACGAGAGCCGAACCTCGTCGAGCTGGGCATCTTCTCAGTGATGTGGTCCGAGCACTGCTCGTACAAGTCGAGCCGCTTCCATTTGAAGAAGCTGCCGACCACCGCGCCTTGGGTCATCTGCGGTCCCGGCGAGAATGCCGGCGTGATCGACATCGGCGAAGGCCCGAACGGCGTGGGCCAGGCCGCCATCTTCAAGATGGAGAGCCACAACCACCCCAGCTACATCGAGCCTTATCAAGGCGCGGCCACCGGCGTTGGCGGTATCCTGCGCGATGTGTTCACGATGGGCGCGCGCCCCGTCGCCAACCTGAACGCGCTGCGTTTCGGGCGGCCCGATCATCCCAAGATGAAACACCTCGTCAAAGGCGTGGTCGCGGGCATCGGCGGCTACGGCAACTGCGTGGGCGTGCCGACCGTGGGCGGCGAGACCAACTTCCATAAGGCGTATGACGGCAACATCCTCGTCAACGCGATGACGGTGGGCGTCGCCGATACCGACAAGATCTTCTACTCCGCCGCCACGGGCCTGGGCAATCCGATCGTCTACGTCGGCTCGAAGACCGGGCGCGACGGGATCCACGGCGCCACCATGGCCAGCGCCGACTTCGACGAGCATTCGGACGAAAAGCGCCCGACCGTGCAGGTCGGCGATCCGTTCACCGAAAAGCTGCTGATCGAGGCTTGCCTCGAACTGATGGCGACCGATGCGATCGTCGCGATCCAGGACATGGGCGCAGCGGGCCTCACTTCCTCGTCGGTCGAAATGGCCAGCAAGGGCGGCGCCGGCATTCGGCTCGACATGAACATGGTTCCTTGCCGTGAAGACGGCATGACGCCTTACGAGATGATGCTGAGCGAGAGCCAGGAGCGCATGCTCATGGTGCTCAAGCCCGGCAAGGAACCGATGGCCGAGGCGATTTTCCGCAAGTGGGAGCTGGACTTCGCGGTGATCGGCGAAGTGACCGACACCGGCCATATGGTGCTGGAATTCAACGGCGAAGTCGTCTGCGACATCCCGCTCGGCCCGCTGGCCGACGATGCGCCGGAATACGAGCGGCCTTATGTCTCGCCCGAGGAATACAAGGCCTGGGCCAACGTCCCGGCGCTGGGCGAGGTGCCCGAAACCACCGACCTTGGCGCCGATCTGCTCAAGCTGATCGGCAGCGCCGACCTCGCCTCGCGCGCCTGGATCTACCAGCAGTACGACAGCCAGGTCGGTGCCGACACCATGCAAAAGTCGGGCGGCGACGCAGCGGTCGTGCGCGTACACGGCACCCGCAAGGCCCTGGCGATGAGCACCGATTGCTCGCCGCGCTATTGCTATGCCGACCCTTATGAGGGCGGCAAGCAGGCGGTAGCGGAAACGTATCGCAATATCAGCGCCGTGGGTGGCCGCCCGTTGGCGATCACCAATTGCCTGAACTTCGCCAACCCGCAGCGGCCTGAAATCATGGCCCAGATCGTCGGCTGCCTGAACGGCATGGGCGATGCCTGCCGCGCGCTCGACTATCCGATCGTCTCGGGCAACGTCTCGCTCTACAACGAGAGCAAGGCGACCGGCGGCGGCTCGGCGATCCTGCCAACCCCCGCGATCGGCGGCGTCGGCATCCTCGACGATCACGACCAGATGGCGACCATCGCCTTCAAGGCACAAGGCGACGAAATCTTCGTGCTCGGCGGCAGGGGCACCCACCTGGGCCAGTCGCTATGGCTGCGCGAAATCGCTGGCCGTGAGGCAGGCGATGCCCCCACGGTCGATCTTGCAGCGGAAGCCGCCCATGGCGCGACCGTTCGAGGCTGGATCGGTGAAGGCGCGGTAACGGCAGTGCACGACATCAGTGACGGCGGCTTGCTCGTTGCGCTGGCGGAAATGGCGCTGGCGAGCGGCCTTGGCTGCGAACTCGATACCGACCTTTCAACGGCGGAAGCCTTCGGCGAGGACCAGAGCCGCTATGTGGTCACGGCGCCCGCCGGCACCGAACTGCCCGGCGCGGTTCACATCGGCACCGTTGGCGGCAGCAAGGTTGCCGGCGTGGAAGTCGCCACGCTACGCCAGGCGAACGAGGCATTCTTCCAAGACTGGATGGAAGGCTAAAGCAAGTTCCGATCCGATTGCATCGGCTCGGTTGCTCTAGCCTTTCTGTTTAGCCGCGTTTTCCGAGTCAGCAGGTGATTCCACCTGCTTCGAAAACGCTCTAGGCCGCTCCAGACCGGCGTGCGGCGCCTCTCAACCGGCGCCGCTTGCCAGCACGTTCACGACCAGCGCCAGAACGCCGAGGTTGAAGAAGAACGCAAACAGCCCGTGAAGCGTCGAAACCCGGCGCATCCGGCTTTTGGTAATCTCGATGTCGGCGGTCTGGCAGGTCATGCCGATGACGAACGCGAAGTTCACGAAGTCCGAGAAGTCCGGGGTGCAATCCGCTGGAAACTCCAGACCTTCATGGTCGCCCCCATCGACCGGCGAGTAATAGAGCCGGGCATAGTGGAAGGCGAGGATCATGTTGGTGAACAGCCAGCTTGCCACTAGCGTGATCACCGTCAGCACCTCCTCGCCCGTGCCCATCTTGGCCTTGTCGAGGATTAGCAGGCTGAGCGCGACCAGCACCACTGAACTGATGACGCCGGTCAACAGCAGCAGCAGCACTTGCCCCGGATCGTCGCGCCGGGCGCGGCTCCGCATCACGTCTTCGGTGCCATTGAACCAAAGGGGAGCGCACGATCCCACGAACCCTGCGACGCCCAGGTCAAAACCGGCAATCAATGCTTCCGGCAAAGAGAGTATGGCAGACAGGCCGGCAGCGGAGACAGCGGAAACGGCCAGAAATATCAGATAACGCCAATGCTTCATGGACTGTTTTCCTTAGCCCCGACCCGGCTTGATTATGCGACCCAAAGCTTGCGGTCGATCCCCAGCAAGCGCAGCACGCTGGTCAGATCGCCCCGGTCGATCCAGCCGTTGGCCGCCGCGCGTGCTTTGGGCTTGGCGTGATAGGCAATGCCGTAAGTCGCCGCTTCCAGCATGGGTATGTCGTTGGCGCCGTCTCCAGTGGCAAGACACGTCGCGCCTTCGCCCAGGTCCGCCATCGCCGCGAGCAGGGTCGCTTTCTTCACCGAGGAATCGACGATGCCGCCAACAAGGCCGCCGGTCAGCTTGCCATCCTCGACCGCGAGGCGATTGCCCACCACCATCTCGAAACCAAGCTGTGCCGCTATCGGGTCGGCGAAGTGATGAAAGCCGCCGGTGACGAGGATCGTGCGGCAACCCAGCGACTTGAGCGTCTCGACCAGCACTTTGGCGCCGGGCATCGGCTGGATGCGGCTGGCGAGGCATTCGTCGATCGCGCCGACTGACAGTCCCTTGAGCAGCCCCACCCGTTCGCGCAGCGCGTCCTCGAAATCGAGTTCACCCTGCATCGCGCGTTCGGTGATGTCGGCGATGCGATCCTTGAGACCGGCGAAGTCCGCCAGTTCGTCGATGCATTCCTGGCCGATCATGGTCGAATCCATGTCCGAAATGAACAGGCGCGGCACCACCGGCTCATCGGCAATGACCAGGCCGTCGCTCGGCGCGAAATGGGCGTCCAGGCTGGCCCGAAGCGCGCCCGCATCGCTATCGGGGGAAGCGATCTGCATGGTCTGCCCGCAGAAATCGAGCATCGCCGCCGAAGCGATCCGCGCGCCGGCCTGATCGGCCTCCGCCTTTGCCGCATCCATCCGGGTCGAAAGATGATCCGGTTCTGCTATCAGCCGGGCAATGAGCACTACGATTTCCCTTGATGCGTCGTTCGAAAAGGCCGGGCTGCGGCCACCGCTGGCGCTCATCGCAGGGCCGACCGCCAGCGGCAAGAGCGATTGTGCCGTCCTGCTGGCGCATGCGTTGAAGCGACGCGGACGTCGCGCCGTAGTGTTGAATGCGGACGCCTCACAACTCTACGCCGACCTCACGATCCTGAGCGCGCGGCCCACGACTGCCGAGATGGGCGGCATCGAACACCGTTTGTTCGGCGCCTGGGACGGCGCGGTCGCCTGCTCGGCGGCGGACTGGGCCAAGGCCGCGCGGACCCAGATCGCCGCGCTCCATGCCGAAGACGCAGTGCCGATCCTGGTCGGTGGCACCGGCCTTTATATCCGCACCCTGCTCGACGGGATCGCCCCCGTCCCGCCCATCGCGTCCGATATCCGCGAGGCCGTGCGCGCCCTGCCCGTGGCGCAGGCCTATGCCGCGCTGCAGATCGAAGACCCAGAGCGGGCGGCACGCCTCTCTCCCAACGACACCACGCGGGTAGCGAGGGCGCTGGAAGTCGTGCGCTCGACCGGCCACCCGCTGGCACACTGGCAGACGCGCACGGAAGGCGGGATCGGCGATACCATCACGCTGTTACCTGCCATCCTGCTGCCGGACCGCCCTGCCCTGTTCGACCGCTGCGACCTGCGGTTCGAGCGGATGATCGAACGCGGCGCGCTTGCCGAGGTGGAAGCGCTTCTGGCCCGCCGCCTCGATCCCGACTTGCCGGTAATGCGCGCGATCGGGGTGCCGGATCTGGCGCAAGTCATCACCGGGGCCGCGACTCTGGAGGAGGCGACCGCCCGTGGATCACAAGCGACGCGCAATTATGCCAAGCGCCAATTTACTTGGCTGCGCCATCAGCCCCCCGCGACATGGCCACGCCACAATCTGCAAAGTTTCCAAAATGAGGCTTACGAAGACATTTTATTTCGATATTTTCGATTGACGTGATATTTACATTCGAATAGGGCGCGTTCTCACTCTCCGATCATTGCGATCGCGGGTGGAAAAGAGGGCTGGCTGCAACAGTTGTCGTAACGGGCGGGTTTCATTAGAGAGCCCGGTGATATCGCCAGCAAAATTGCCGGTTCGTCAGTGGCGCTCCCCATCTTGGAACCAGCGCCGCGACGAAATGAAAAGGAATGTGTTGTGAGTGAAGAGCGCAGCGGCGCAAACATCCTGGTCGAAAGCCTGGTCCGGCAGGGCGTCGAAGTCGTGTTCGGCTATCCCGGCGGCGCCGTGCTTCCGATCTACGATGCTTTGTTCGGTGATGAGCGCATTCGCCACATCCTGGTCCGCCATGAAGCCGGCGCGGCGCACGCGGCGGAAGGCTATGCCCGCTCCACTGGCAAGCCTGGCGTCGTGCTGGTCACGTCCGGCCCGGGCGCGACCAATGCGATCACCGGCATTGCCGATGCGCTGCTCGATTCGATCCCGCTCGTCATCATCTCGGGCCAGGTTCCAACCCCGCTGATCGGCTCGGACGCATTCCAGGAAGCCGACACCGTTGGCATCTCGCGCCACTGCACCAAGCACAACTACCTGGTCAAAGACCCGGCAGACTTGGCCGCGACGATTGACGAGGCATTCCAGATCGCCACCACCGGTCGTCCCGGCCCGGTGCTGATCGACATCCCCAAGGACGTCCAGATCGCCTCGGCGATCCTGCCCGACGGCCCGACCCAGCGCCGCCAGCGCTACAACCCGCGTACCGAAGGCACGTCGGACGAAATCGCCGAAGCCATCGCCCTGATCGCAGGCGCCAAGGCGCCGGTGTTCTACACCGGCGGCGGCATCATCAACGCCGGCCCGCGCGCCTCCGAATTGCTGCGCGAACTGCAGGCGCTGACCGGCGCCCCCGTCACCTCGACGCTGATGGGCCTGGGCGCGTTCCCGGCGGACCATGCGGACTGGCTGGGCATGCTGGGCATGCACGGCACCTACGAAGCCAACATGGCGATGAACCAGGCGGACCTTATCGTCTGCCTGGGCGCCCGCTTCGATGATCGCGTCACCGGGCGTCTCGATGCCTTCGCGCCCAATTCCACCAAGATCCACATCGATATCGACCGCGCCTCGATCAACAAGGTCGTCCCGGTCGATCTGGGCATCGTCGGCGATTGCGCGATCGTGATGGAACAGATCCTGGCCGGCTGGGGCACCCGCAAGGCCCAGGACCTGACCGCCTGGAAAGCCCGCGTCGATACCTGGCGCGAAAAGAAGAGCTTGTCGTTCCCCCGGAACGCCGACGCGATCATGCCGCAACTGGCGGTCCAGCGGCTGTTCGAGCTGACCAAGGACCAGGACCCGATCATCTCCACCGAGGTTGGCCAGCACCAGATGTGGGCGGCGCAGCACTTCCACTTCTTCGGGCCGAACAAATGGCTGACCTCGGGCGGCCTGGGCACGATGGGCTACGGCCTGCCTGCCGCGATCGGCGCGCAAGTCGGCAATCCGGACAGCTTGGTGATCGACATCGCCGGCGACGCCTCGATCCAGATGAACATCCAGGAGATGGGCACGGCCACGCAGTATCGCCTGCCGGTGAAGGTGTTCATCCTCAACAACGAGTGGATGGGCATGGTCCGCCAGTGGCAGGAACTGACGTACGAGAGCCGCTTCTCGCAGTCGTATTCCGACAGTCTGCCCGATTTCGTGAAGCTCGCCGAAGCCTATGGCTGGAAGGGCATCCGCATCGAGCACGAAAGCGATCTCGACGCCGGCATCCAGGCGATGATCGACCACGATGGCCCGGTCATCGTCGATTGCCTGGTTCACAAGGTGTCGAACTGCTTCCCGATGATCCCCTCGGGCGCGGCGCATACCGAGATGATCCTGCACGGCGACACCGTTGCCGGCATCATGGACGACGAAGCCAAGGCGCTGGTCTGAGCCGCCCTTCCCAGGAACGAGATTTTCGATGATGCACATCAAGCATGAGGCCGAGGAGCGCCACGTCCTCACCATCACCGTGGACAACGAGGCGGGCATTCTCGCCAAGATCGCCGGGCTGTTCACCGCGCGCGGTTATAACATCGACAGCCTGACCGTGGCCGATATCACCGAGAACCACGCGGTGAGCCGGATCACGATCGTCACCCATGGCCCGCCGGCGCAGATCGACCAGATCCGCGCGCAACTGGAGCGGCTGGTGCCGGTCCACAAGGTGGTGGACCTCACCGAAGTCGGCCCCCACGTCGCGCGTGAACTGGCGCTGGTGAAGGTGCTGGGCGTGGGCGAAAAGCGCGTCGAGGCGCTGCGCATCGCCGATATCTTCCGCGCCAAGCCGGTCGATACCACCACCGAAAGCTTCATCTTCGAGCTGACCGGCGCGCCGGACAAGATCGAGACGTTCGTCACCTTGATGCGCGATCTCGGCATGGTCGAAGTGGGCCGCACCGGCATCGTCGCCATGGCCCGAGGGGCAGCGACCGCCTGAACGAATTCGAGTTTGCGTCGTCCCGGATCGCTTTCGGGACCGCTGGTCCTCCAGCAAGCGGCGCAGGAATGACAGCGACCCGGATGAGGGTCCGGGATGACCAAAAGGGAATACCAATGAAGGTTTATTACGACGCCGATTGCGACATCAACCTGATCGCGAACAAGAAGGTCGCCGTGCTCGGCTATGGCAGCCAGGGCCACGCCCACGCGCAGAACTTGCGCGATTCGGGCGTCAAGGAAGTCGCCATCGCCCTGCGCGAAGGTTCGGCCACCGCCAAGAAGGCGCAAGACGCCGGCTTCAAGGTGCTCTCGAACCAGGAAGCGGCCGCCTGGGCCGACCTCGTCATGATCCTGGCGCCCGACGAGCATCAGGCCGCGATCTACGCTGCTGATCTGCACGCCAACCTCAAGCCCGGCGCGGCGCTTGCCTTCGCCCACGGCCTCAACATCCACTTCGGCCTGATCGAGCCGCGCGCCGACATCGACGTGATCATGATCGCCCCCAAGGGTCCGGGCCACACCGTGCGCGGCGAATACCTCAAGGGCGGCGGCGTGCCCTGCCTCGTCGCGATCCACCAGGACGTGACCGGCAACGCCCATGACGTGGCGCTCGCCTATGCTTCGGGCGTCGGTGGCGGCCGTTCGGGCATCATCGAGACCAACTTCCGCGAAGAGTGCGAGACCGACTTGTTCGGCGAGCAGGCCGTGCTGTGCGGCGGCACCACCGCGCTGGTCCAGGCCGGCTTCGAAACGCTGGTGGAAGCTGGCTACGCCCCGGAAATGGCCTACTTCGAGTGCCTGCACGAGCTGAAGCTGATCGTCGACCTGATGTACGAAGGCGGCATCGCCAACATGCGCTACTCGATCTCGAACACCGCCGAATACGGCGACATCAAGACCGGCCCGCGCATCATCACCGACGAGACCAAGAAGGAAATGAAGCGCGTCCTGGCCGACATCCAGTCGGGCCGTTTCGTCAAGGACTTCGTCCTCGACAACCGCGCCGGCCAGCCCGAGCTGAAAGCCTCGCGCATCGCCGCCAAGCGCCACCCGATCGAGGAAACCGGTGCCAAGCTGCGCGCCATGATGCCCTGGATCGGCGCCAACGCCCTGGTCGACAAGTCCAAGAACTGATCTGATACGCTGCGCCTGCCCTCTCCCGTTTGCGGGAGGGGGTGGGTGCGGGGTGTGTTTGTTGGCGACGCTGAATGTGAGTCTTGCTCAGTGCGCAGCCGGTCAGCTTCGCGCCGATATCCCGCCATTGCGAGCTTTTTTCTGATTCCCCAAAGTTTTCACTAGGGTTAAGCGGTCCGCTCCCGTGGTAAAGCTAAGATCGCGAAGTTCCCTCTTCGCTTGCAGCGTTAAAATTTCATAAAGAATCAACCGCTTCTAACAAAGTAGGGGAGACGTTAATCTCGAGATTAGACGCGGATCGCGCGCACATAGGTTGGGTCAACTGGAGGGAGGTCAACAGTGACCGCCTAACTCTGCCCAAATACCCGAACATCTGCGATGTTATAGTGAAGAACATAACCCTCCACGCGGATGCAGGCAGTTGTCGGGATGACCTGCTCGGCAAACATTCTCCTGAATTTCTGAAATTCGAAAAGTCGACGCGGATCGATGAGAAAATACAACGCAGCGCGGATGCCATCTGCCTTGAATTCGGCTAGTGCGTCCGGCGTTAGAAGCTCTGCAAAATCAGGCCGCAGCGCGTCCATTAAGGTTGGTTCGCCACAGAAGCCTCGTGCGCGGACACTTCCGCCTTCCAACTCTATCCCAGTGACGCCGCCCCACAATTCCGTCATCGTCTGCCAAGATGGAAAACAATTTAGGGTGACATAATTGGCTATGGCGCTCGCGATCTCAGTATCTTCATAGGGCTTGAAACGCATGCCATCGAACAGGAGCCGAACGACCTCACCAAGCGGACGCTGCTTTTCGTCCATATCGCCTTCATCCTCATGGGCCACAGTGCCCGCCTGATCCCGCACTTCCCAGGAATCCCCCAGCCGATTTCGTGCGTTGGGTTTGCGTAGGACCGTCATTACCTGCGCGTGAAGGGATGCTGCCGCAGAATTCGGCTCGGATGTCGTATCGATAGCGAGTCCATGAATCTCGCTTGAAATGGCCGCGTCGTACACTTCGTTGGGCTCGATCTTCCAAGGTTCCAGCACGGCCTCAGACCAAGACGTATGTGGGTCGGGCAACTGCGCTTCCTTGAAGGCACCTTCTTCACCCAATGAGCTAAAGTCACCGGCAGTTATGACTACATCAAAAATTGTCTGAAGCTGGGCTTGACGATATTCATACGTCTCGATGAGGAAATGTTGATCCAGCAACAATTCTACATGGCTTTTATTTTTAGGATAATATTTATCATTGAGGGTGGCATCGTGGTGCGACGGTAGCGGAAAGTAGATGTGCAGCATGTGCGAAAACATCTCGAATACGTTTGCATCCACCCGCATGTCGATAAAAAGTCCGCTTTGAGCATGAAGCCGCCAAAGGTTTTGAACATCTACCTCAACGATGCGAACCAAATCTTGGCCCGAATTTGCGCGATAGCGAGCATTCAGGTCTTCCCACGACCCCTCAAACGTCGCACGATTCAGGCACAGGATACACGCGGACTGCTTCGGTCGCGGCTTATCGCCGGTGTCGCTGGCAAAAAACGCAGCAACCTCCGGCTCGGTAGTAAAGTCGAGAAACGGCGTCGGCATGCCATAGTGCTGCGCCACCGCCATTATCCCGTCTCGATTATTATGCAGGGACGATAAGTAATCGTTCTCATGGACCCACGTCGCAAAGCGCTTTAGCAATGCTTGGTTGGTCTCTATCATTTCCGGTCGGCGGGCTATGCTGGGGCAAAGCGGGAAGGTATGGTTCTGACCTCTGAAAAGGTCATACCTACCCGACTTCTTCAAGTACCGGACTAGCTTGAGTGCGGCATCGAGACTTTTAGCGTGATGCTCAGGATAGTTGTATTTCATCGGCCCACTATCTCAGTAATCTTCGGCTTGTCCAACTCTGAACACTTCCAATTGAGAATTATGGTATAATGACATCCACAGTTCGGCGGTGCTTAGGTGCTTATCGCCCTCGGTGCGATCAAATAGGGCTTCGCATCCCTCATTTGCACCCAGCGGGTCCAGAGTAGTGTCCCCTTTGAAGGTCTTATCAGCCAAGAGTAGCTCGTCAGCAACTGACCCCTGCCCCCAACCCAATCCCCTCTTTACAACTTGCTCCCCAATCCGCATAGGCACGGACATGAATCTCCGTCTCGGCCTTACCCTGCGACTTATCCGCCCTTGGGCGTGAGGTGACGCGTCGCTCCTGCGGCGCGCTCGGCGCCCAAGGGAGATAGGACCGCACATAAGGCAGCCAGGCTGCTCCCCAGACGAGACACCCGAGCGAGACATACCCCCATGACGATGCTGAAAGACCCCTCGGTCAAATATCGCGCTTTCCCGCAGATTGACCTGCCCAACCGCCAATGGCCCTCGCAGGTCATCACCAAGGCACCGCGCTGGCTCTCCACCGATCTGCGCGATGGCAACCAGGCGCTGATCGACCCGATGGGCGCGGAAAAGAAGACGCGCTTCTTCGATCTGCTGGTCAAGCTGGGCCTCAAGGAAATCGAGGTCGGCTTCCCCAGCGCCGGGGCGACCGAGTTCGACTTCATTCGCGGCCTGGTCGATAACGATCGCATTCCCGAAGACGTGCTGGTCCAGGTGCTGACCCAGTCGCGCCAGGACCTGATCGAGCGCTCGTTCGAAAGCCTGGCCGGGGTGCCCGCCGCGATCGTCCATCTGTATAACGCCATCTCGCCGCTGTGGCGCCAGGTGGTGTTCGGCATGGACCGCGCGGACATTCGCCAGATCGCGGTCAACGGCGCGAGTGTGCTGCGCGATCAGGCGGCCAAGTACCCTGAGACCAAGTGGTCGTTCGAATACAGCCCCGAGACCTTCTCGACCGCAGAGATCGATTTCTCGATCGAGGTGTGCGAGGCAGTGATGGACGTGCTGCGCCCGACGCCGGAACATCCGATCATCCTCAACCTGCCGGCGACGGTCGAGGCGGCGACGCCCAACATCTACGCCGACCAGATCGAATACTTCTGCCGCAACCTGCCCAATCGCGATGCGGCGGTGATCAGCCTGCACACCCACAACGATCGCGGCACCGGCGTCGCGGCGGCGGAGCTGGGCCTGATGGCCGGCGCCGATCGCGTCGAGGGCTGCCTGTTCGGCAATGGCGAGCGTACCGGCAACTGCTGCCTGGTGACGGTGGCGCTGAACATGTACACCCAGGGGATCGATCCGGGTCTGGACTTTTCCGACATCGACGACGTGATCCAGACGGTGGAATACTGCAACCAGCTCAAGGTGCCCGAACGCCATCCCTATGGCGGCGAACTGGTGTTCACCGCGTTCTCCGGCTCGCACCAGGATGCGATTAAAAAGGGCTTCGCGGCGCAGGAAACGCGCAACGATCCGCTCTGGGCGGTGCCTTATCTGCCGATCGACCCGGCGGATCTGGGCCGCAGCTACGAAGCGGTGATCCGCGTCAATTCGCAGTCCGGCAAGGGCGGTTTCGCCTGGGTGATCGAGCAGGACCAGGGCCTCAAGATCCCCAAGCGGATGCAGGCGCACTTCTCTCGCCACGTCCAGGACCTGGCCGACGAGCTGGGCCGCGAACTGCAGGCGGGCGACATCTGGGACGTGTTCCGCAAGGTCTATCGCCTTGACGAGCCGCAGAAGTTCCTGCTGATCGATTGGGACGAAGCGCGCGGGGCCGACGGCGCCCGCATCTTCGCCGGAAAGATCGGCGTCGATGGGCGCGAACAATCGGTTTCGGGCAAGGGCAACGGGCTGATCTCGTCGGTGGTGGCGACGCTGGGCGAAAGCTTCGGCGTCTCGCTCGAAGTGCGCGACTATGCCGAGCACTCGATGGGCAAGAGTTCGGACGCGCGCGCTGCCGCTTATGTGGAGTGCATTACGGCGGATGGGCGCACCATTTGGGGCGTGGGGATCGACGAAGACGTCGCCACCGCCAGCGTTCGCGCGGTGCTGAGCGCGGCCAACGCGGCCTAACCGCACCTTATCGACACCTTATCGACATCGTATCGCATTGAGCGGGGGTCCGCGGCGCAAAGCTCGGACCCCTTTTTCGTGGCGACGCACCCTCTCGACAGTCCTGGTGCGGCGGGCTAAGCCTCCGGTTAATCGAACGATTAAAACCGGAGAGCCGATGCCCCTGCCCGCCTTGTTCGCCTCGCTGCGCCTGCCCGTAATCGGCGCCCCGATGTTCATCGTGTCCGGCCCCGAACTGGTGATCGCGCAAGTAAAGGCCGGAATAATCGGCAGCTTTCCGGCGCTAAATGCCAGGCCGATCAGCCAGTTAGACGAATGGCTCGCCCACATCGGCCAGGACACCGCCGGGTGCGATGCGCCCTTCGCGGTCAACCTGATCGTCCACCGCACCAATGGTCGGCTGCAGGAGGACCTGGCGCTTCTGGAAAAGCACAAGGTGCCCCTCGTCATCACCTCGCTAGGCGCCAACCCCGAGGTAAACGCCGCCGTCCACGCCTGGGGCGGCACCGTCCTCCACGACGTCATCGACGACCGCTACGCCCGCAAAGCCATCGACAAAGGCGCCAACGGCCTAATCGCCGTAGCCGCCGGCGCCGGCGGCCACGCCGGCGTGCAATCGCCGTTCGCGCTGATGCAGGAAATCCGGGCCTGGTTCGATGGGCCGGTAGCGCTTTCCGGCGCGATCGCCTGTGGCGCCTCGATCCTGGCAGCGCAGGCGATGGGCGCGGACTTCGCCTATATCGGCACTCCTTGGATCGCCACCGAAGAGGCCAATGCGCCGGACGGCTACAAGCAGGCCATCGTCGAAGGGCACGCGGCGGACATCGTCTATTCGGACTTGTTCACCGGCGTCCACGGCAATTATCTGCGTCCCTCAATCGTGGCGGCGGGGCTGGACCCGGACAATCTCGCCCCGGGCAGCAAGGCCACCCTGGACTTCGGATCGGGCGGCACCTCGGCTGCAAAGGCATGGAAGGACATCTGGGGCGCAGGCCAAGGGATCGGCGCGATCGACGCGGTCGAGCCCGTAGCCGGACGCGTCGCCACCCTGGAAGCGCAGTATCACGCGGCCCGCGACGAGCTGCTGGCCCGCAGCGGCATCGGCTGAGCCGTCGCCGCTGGAACTACGGCGGCGGTCGCACCCCACAGCGCCTCGGCCACGGCATCCAGTTCGGTGAAGTCCGCTCCCGTGTCCCAGGGATCGAGCCGGTTGAGCGGCGGACGTGATGGTCGCCGCGCCAGCAGATAGCGCCGCAACGCCATCTGCAGCAGGCCGATCCGCATGCCGGCCTGCTGCGCCGCGCCATCCGGGTCACGCCTGGCCAGTGCCACCCAGCCCGCCTCAATCTGGCCGACGCGCTCGATCACCAGTCCGGTGTACTGGCGGTGCGGCCCACGATGCAGCGGCAGACCCAGGCGGATCGCGGCGCGCTCGCTGCAAGGCAGGAGCAAGCCGTTCGCGCGGAAATCCTCGAAGCGTAGGCGCTCATCGCCGATCTGCCCGAACATGGGCGAAAGCGCGCGATGGGTGAGAAGCTGGCGTGGGAGCAAGTGGTGGCGCTGCAATCCGGGATCGTAGCCGCTTTGATCGCCGCGATTGACGGCATGAAAGGAAAGAAACCGCCTCAGCGCGCGCGATACCCGACGGCGTCAGGTTTCGCGCCAGATCAGCACGCGCTTGCTCACTTGCGAGGGTTCCGCGACCAATCGGTGATCGCCAGCCTCGATCGTCTGAGAATGGGTGATGCGGCCAACTTGTACGAAGTGATCGACCAGCCTGATCGCGAGCTTGACCGTATCCGCCCGCGCTTCTCCCGCCCGGCCTTGCAATTGAATTTCTTGCCCAGTGAAATGCGCCAAGCCGTCGCTGGTGATGCTGCCATCGGGCGCCGGTACCAGTGCGGTCAGACCCAATGCCGGGAAAGCCCCGCCCGCCAGCCAGTTGAGCACCACACGCGCAAAATAGCGCGGCTCCATCACCGTGCGCGCCGAATGCCACTGGACTGCGGCCACGGGCAAATTCAGCGCCAGGTTGGCCGCCAGCCCCGCCATGGCGCGAAGCACGGGATCGAGCGTTGCACCGGCTGAGATGTGGCCCGAGGGCACCAGGGTGATGGCTTCCGGCGCGGTCGGCGGGGGTGCATCATCGAAACCGTAGCGATGCTCGCCCTCGACCAGCTCGTCGCCCTTGCCTGGCGCCAGGCCAGCTATGTCGAATGTGAGACCCGAGACCAGCAGTTCGAGCCAGCCCAGGTCATCACGAGGGCGATGACTGATACGTGCCGCGAAACCGGTTTCGCCCGAGGACGCCAGCAACTGCGCAAGGCGATCCTGCGTCGGGCGCGAGCCAGCCGGAAACAACAGGGATACCCCTGCCGCCCGTGTCTCGACTTGCCGCATTGTAGTGAGCAGCGCCTGTACCCTTCGCAACGATTGGTCCAACGCTATAGAGCATCATTCCCGCCCGTCCGTCGAGTCCGTTGGGTGGCGATCTTTCCGCTCGGTCTCGACGGAAGGGCGACGCCAGAAGCAGGGAAGTTTGAGTTACCGCACACGCCCGTTGTCGGTCATAGAATACCTCTGCTCATTTGCAAAAAGCAGCCACTGGACTTGCACTCACACTCACCATTTACCCATATGTAGATCCGAAAGGGGATAAGCATGGCCAGCACCTCGGACGACCGCATCATGACCCACTATTTGGTGAAATATGGTGCGATCTGCATGCGCCCAAGGGACCGGCCCTCGGAGCTCCTCGAAACGCTCTACATGACCGAGTGCTATCGATCGGGCAAAGACCTAAACGAAGCGCGGCAATCCTACGACACTGCTGTTTGGAATGGCGTTTCGTCAGCGGAATTGTACGATCGGCTTGAGGATTTGTCGCACTTCATGGCAGCCTTGGCGCGTGATCGAGCTGCGACATGGGGCGTGCGTCTCTAGCGCAGTTGGTAACTTTCGCCCACGTGCGGACGTTCAGAGATTGCGAACGATGGCGACCACCATGCCGATGAGAAGGAAGGCCATCAACAGGATGCCCCTGTCAAAACGACCTTCTCCGAGCAGGAGGGTTGCATTGCTCACCTCCGTCACATCAACACCAGTTTCCTGCGAGATTGCTTCGCAAAACTTAAGCCAAGTCTCACTTGAGCTAGACTGTTCTTGGGGCAAAGCACGTTGCAACGCACAGAATACGTCTCCAACGGTCCGCCAGCGGACTGCTTCGGAGTAGTCGAGCTGAACCCCAAAACGCCGCTCGACTTCGGCAATGGCGTCGATTTCATCACCGTCACCACCTAACCCAACGCTGTATGGAGGCCTGTTCGTCACGCTGGTCATGGCCGCAACAATACGTCGGGCAAGAGGACGTGCCAACATCTGGTTTCCACCCACAATCGCAAATTCAGACCTCCCCCCTTCCATAGCCCGCACCCTTTGCGCAGCCTTGCCGAGTGGAGTAACGCGGGCGCGATGAATGCTTCACCCCCTTCCGTCTTCGGCGTAGATCGCTCTCTCACTGGCAAGGCCTGGCGCTGGCGCGGTGGCAATATGGACTTGTGCGATGGCATGAGCCTGCGCGGCGGCCCTGGCGGGCTGGAGGACGATATCGTCACCCAGCTTCTGCTCTCGCGGGGGGTGGCGCGGGACGATCTGGAGCGTCATCGCACGCCGTCCCTGCGATCGTTCCTGCCCGATCCATCCGCGTTTCGCGACATGGACGCAGCCGCCGATCGCCTCGTGCAAGCGATCCTGACCAATGAGACGGTCACGGTCTATGGCGACTACGACGTCGATGGCGCCACCAGCGCGGCATTGCTGATCTTGCTGTTGCGCGCGCTGGGCCATCAGGCACGGTACTATATCCCCGACCGCCTGCTCGAAGGCTACGGCCCCAGTGGCGAGGCGCTGGTCCGCCTGGCTAGCGAAGGGTCAAGCCTAATCGTCACCGTCGATTGCGGCGCGATGGCGCACGAGGCGCTGGAGATGGCACACAACGCCGGCGTGGACGTGATCGTGGTCGATCACCACAAGTGCGCGCACGAGCTTCCCCGCGCCGCCGCACTAGTCAATCCGAACCGACTGGACGAAGGCGAACTGGCGGCAGGCCACGGGCATCTGGCAGCGGTCGGGGTCGCGTTCCTGCTCGCGGTGGCGACCGTTCGCACCTTGCGGCGGCGCGGCTTCTTCGAAACCCGGCGCGAGCCTGATTTGTTCGCGCTGCTCGATCTTGTCGCTCTGGGCACCGTGGCGGACGTCGCTGCGCTGCATGGGCTGAACCGGGCGCTGGTGGCGCAAGGACTCAAGGTGATGGCCAAACGCGAAAACATCGGCATGTCGGCACTGATCGACGCCAGCCGGCTGGGCCGCGCACCGACCTGCAGCGACCTTGGCTTCGCGCTGGGGCCACGCATCAACGCGGGCGGACGCGTCGGCGAATCGACCCTGGGCGTGCGCCTGCTGACCACCAGCGACCCCGACGAAGCGCGCGATATCGCCGGCCAGCTCTCGCGCCTGAACGACGAGCGGCGCGGAATCGAGCAGGAAGTGCAGGAAATGGCCGAAGCCCAAATCGAACGGCAGCACAACCGCTCGGTCATCGTCGTGGCCGGCGCGGGATGGCATCCCGGCGTCATCGGCATCGTCGCCGGGCGCCTTAAGGAAAAGACCGGCAAGCCGGCGCTGGTCATCGCCTTGGACGCGGACGATGCTGGCAATGGCAAGGGATCGGGCCGCTCGATCTCGGGCGTGGACCTGGGGGCCGCCATCATCGCCGCGCGCGCGGAGGGCCTGCTCATCGCCGGCGGCGGCCATGCCATGGCGGCAGGGCTCACCGTCGCCTCAGGCAAGCTGGACGCGCTGTCGGACTGGCTCGACGATCGCCTGGCTGCCGACGTATCGCGCGCCAGTGCATCGCAGGCGGTGCATCTCGATCTGGCGCTGGCCCCCGGTGGCCTGACGCCCGACCTGGTCGAGACGCTGGAGAGCGCCGGCCCTTATGGCATGGGCTGGCCCGGCCCGCGCGTGGCCGTCGGCCCGGTGCGGGTGGTCAAGGCCGATACCGTGGGCAAAGACCACGTCCGCCTGATCGTCAGCGGGCAGGACGGCAGCCGGTTCAAGGCCATGGCCTTTCGTGCGGCCGAGACCGAACTGGGCCAAGCGCTGCTCCACGCCCACCAGGGCCGCCGTCTGTGGCTAGCAGGCCGTGCGAAGATCGACGATTGGGGCAGCCGCCCGGCAGCCGAACTGCATCTGGATGACGCGGCTTTCGCGGACTGAAACCGCACCGTAATTTTATTCGCCCAAAGGGGGCTTGACCCCCTCCCCACCCCCCGCTAGAGGGCCGGCCTGCCTTCCGGCGCTGTCGGTTTGGCCCCTTCGTCTAGCGGTCTAGGACGCGGCCCTTTCACGGCTGAAACACGGGTTCGATTCCCGTAGGGGTCACCATCAGCCAGCAGCACGCTGGCACAAATTGGCTTAATGGCCCCTTCGTCTAGCGGTTAGGACGTCGCCCTCTCACGGCGAAAACACGAGTTCGATTCTCGTAGGGGTCACCATGCTTTCAGGCAGCTTAGCTGCTTGAAAGCCGAAACTGCCAAATATTTTTCAAATATGACGACCGTGGCCTTTAAAAGCGCCATGTACTGGCTCGGATGCCCGGCCCCAACGGTGGGCTTTCGCCTAATCTTACTCTTTATAAGCGCAAGGCACTCAAGCCAACAAACACCCCACGTTCGGCTCCGATACACCCTACCAAGGGTGCGCTGAACTGCGGAACGGATGGTCGCCTTCGTGGTCCAGAACAGTCCGGATCGCTCGGTCACAATCCTCGGGCGCCAACTCGTTAGCCGCCTCTGCTCATCGTGAGCCCTTTCTCTCAGGAGTTAAGGCCTCCGGCAATCCCGCGCAGTTCACACCGTCAGACGGTCGAGTGCTTGCGCAGATAGCGAATCATCTCGCCAAAGCTGATGCGCCGCTCTGCCTGGTGGTTTCGATATCGATAAACTCGCCACCGACGACCAGCCCGCTGGCCTCGACCGAGCGACCGCGCCGTGTCGCCCGGCGACGCGGCGTAGGTGAATGTCGAATGACAGGAAAAGCCAGGCGCGAAGTCGGCCAGCTATAAAAATCAGCCAGCTATAATAGGCCGCCCAAATGCTCTAGCCATCCCCTTGGGATGTCGTTCCTGCCCCTCACAAGCGGGTTGGCAGCAACACCATTAGGAAATGGCAGGCTCAAGCAAATGAAAAAATATTCACAACCACATGAAACGGTTGTCGTATTATTTTAAATAACACAGTCTCCTAATTATACCGTTAATGAATTCATAAATTAGCAATACGCTAAAATAAGATGAAAATATCAAACATGATATTGAGTGAAAATTCATTAATATTTTACAGAAAGTAAGCGATGCTGCGAAAATCATCACATCTTCGCGCTGCCGCAATCGCGCTAGGCGCATTGTTGATGGCGAATCCCGTATGGGCGGCGTCCGCCCCGACGGAAAACCTCCTCGGCGTCTGGCAGATCGCCAAGCCCACCACACAGTTGCGCCCGGCGGACGGCAAAGTCCCTTTCACCAAGAAGGGACGCGAGGTTTATGACAAGAACGTCAAGCTCAAGAAGAAGGGCGATTACGACGACTACGACGTCATGACCTCACGCTGCGCGAACCCCGGTGTGCCGCGCATGATGCTGACGTCAAAGCGCTACAAGATCCGCGAGATGTTCAACGTCCTGACCTTCGATTTCGAGTGGAACCGGCTTATCCGCCAAATCGACTTGCGCGGCATCGCTACTGAAAAGCCGCTGGGGACACGCTTCACCGGCGTGTCGAAGGGCAAGTGGGAAGGCGATACGCTGACCGTCGTCACCACCGACGTTCCGCCCGAGGCGCTGATCGACGATCTGCTGCCTCATGGCTGGGACATGACGGTGACCGAGCACTATCGCCTGGTCGATGCCAATACCCTGGAGAACCGGATCACCATCCAGGATTCGGAATTTTACGAGCATCCTTGGGAAGCTACAGTGACATACAAGCGCCAGCCCTTCGCGATTTTCCCGGAAGACGTGTGCCTCGACCGGCTGCAGAAAAAGGGAGGTAAGTGAGCATGAACGATCAATCGTGTTCGCATCCGGCAACCCGTCGGCGTTTGGCCAAGTCATTGCGCTGGTGCCTGCTGAGTGCCGTGCTTCCGCTTGCCCTGCCGCACAGCGCGCTCGCGCAAACGCCGCCGCCTTCCGGCGACGCACCGCCTGCCGGAGAAGCACCTCCTTCGGGCGGGCCTCCCGCAGGAGCACCGCCTATGGGCGCGCCGCCGATGGGCGCCCCGCCTCCAGGAATGCCTCCCAAGGGAATGCCTCCGCAAAAGCCACGCCCAAAGCAGGATCTGACCGGACCTGAAACGGCTAGCTATGCAGACGCAGCGGCACTCGTCCTGAGGTTGTCGGAAGATCCGCCGCTGACGGAAGCACAGAAGATCGCTGCGGCGCTTCCGCTTTCACCCATGGTCGCCATGGCCGAGCCTTCCGAGCTTCGGCCCGACGCGCCAAAGCCCTCCGCCGATCCGCGTGACTTCAGCGGTGTCTGGTTCCATGATCTGGCCCTGCACGGTCGCATTCTGCGCGACAAGCATGGCAAGCTCCTGCCCTTCACCATGGAAGGCGCGCGCACGCTGGAACGTCGCGCCAAGGCTGAGATGGCACATACGCCGTATCAGAACGCAGCGGCGCTGTGTCGGCCGCCCGGCCTCATCTGGCAGGCGGACGTGCATATGCCTTTCGCGGTCTATCAGAACAAAGACGCTGTCGAGTTCGTGTTCATGGACTATCGCGGCCGCCTGAGCATTGCCCTCGACGACAAGCTGCGCCCTGCCGGCGACAGCTACATGGGCTATGCGGTCGGCCGTTGGGACGGCAACACGCTCGTCGCCGAGACCAAGGGCCTCAAGCAAGGCCTCTGGCTGGACATCAGCGGAACCCCCGTGTCCAAGGATGCGCATCTGGTCTACCGCATCCGCAAGATCAACGAAGGCGCGAGCAACACTCTGATCGAGATCGAAACAACGATCGACGATCCGAAATACTACACCAATCCCTGGACCATCGTCCGGACCTTCCGCTGGCAGCCCAACCTAGTCTTGTTCGACGAATACAACTGCGAGCTGCAGATCGGTGATCCCAGCACACAAAACGACGCAGGGCTTATCGTCGAGAAGGAATAACCGAAGTTGCTTGGACCTGGTTCGGAGTTCGGCTCCGGACCAGGTGCGAGAACCGTTCGCTTGGCTCGAACCGGACGGGACCACTCTGTTGCTGCCCCGCCCCCTTAAATGCAGCGCCGAAGCGCTAATCGGCTTGGCCTTCGAGCCCGTACGCATACGCGAAGCCGGTGGCTTCGGGCTGCCAAGCTGGTATAGGGGAGAAAATCACAAAGAGAGGTATCAGCGGTATGGCACTGCAAGAGCAGAAGCCGCTCGACGCAATGCGGCTCGATCACGCGCTGATTGCCGGTCGTTCGCTGGAAGGCGTTAAGCTGGCGCACCGAGCCGCTGTCCTCATGCAGCAGGAAATCATTTTCGGCAGGCTTCAAAGCGGGCGATCGCTGGGCACGGCCACGGAAATCCGTTCACGCTATAATCTAGGCCGATGGGCGTTTCGCGAAGCCATCGGAATACTTGAGCTGCGCGGCGTGGCGAGGTTGCGGCCAGGCCCAGGCGGGGGCGTCGTTGTGGCGGAACCGAACCTGGCGGACCTGGTCGATCTGACATTGTTGTATCTCTACGTCACGCCCAACGGCATCCGAGAGTTGGTGGAAGCGGAACAAGTCGTTCTGACCGCCGTCGTAAAGAAGCTGTCGCACGCGCCAGTCGCGCCTGAACCGAGGAATGCCTGGCAAGGTGGCCAAACGAGCGGCGACTTCGCTGGGTTTCTGGCTCGTCAGACCGGCAATGCCGCGATGCAATTGGCGGTCGAATTTCTTCAATCGGTCCGAAAAGCCTGCACGGTCGATCCCCATGCCGAGAAATCGAGCCCGGAACTCGAGCGCGATCTATGTGACTCCATCGGCCAAGCCAACAGCGCCGCCGCGCTGCTGAATCTCAAGCGCTATCTGACACAGAACAGCCGTTCGACGTTGGACATCGAAGTGAGCTTGGCCGCCCTGTCGAAACACAATGGAGGAACCGGAAAATCAGCGCATCGGATCGCGCTGCGAATGCTTCAAGAGCTGGTGGAGCGCCCCGAAGAATGGGCAGGGTCGCTCGGCTCGGAAAGCGCGATGTGCGTGAAGTTCGGCGCCATCGGCGAAATCGTGCGGCAAGCTGTCCGCCTTATCGAGGATCTGGAAGTCGTCGCGCCGCGACGCGGACGTAACGGCGGCATCATGCTGCGCACGCCGGGAACGGCTTCGATTGCCTCGCTCATTCCGCACCTTCTGGCAAAACAGGAGGTTCCGGTGTCCGAATGTTTCGAGGCCGCGAGCCTGCTTAATGTCGAAATCGCCCGGTTGGCGGCCACGCGGGCCAAGAACCACCCGCGGGAGGACGTCCCCGACACCCTGGATCGGCTGGATGCGTGGGGCATGATCCTGCTGGATCGGCGGATACAGACGTACGCGGGCAATCCGTTGCTGGCGGGTATCGAGCGCGGGCTTTTGCTGTACTCCTGCGTGGTTGAGCCGCCGAGCCCGACGGAACAGGTGCCGCTGAAGAAGATGGTCCGCCTTTCCCAGTCTATTCTCGACGCAATCGAAGACTCGGACGTGGAGCGCGCGGGCGCAGTGTCGCGCGAGCGGTTCGCGTTCATGTCCTTGCGCTTTTCGTCACCGGACTACGTCGCCCTCGACCGCCCGGCGTGCTGAATCGGCAGGCTTGCGAATAAGACTAGAGGGGTGGTGCCGGTACCACCATTCTGTTGTTTGACTCCAGTTAGTCAGACAGACAAGCAGGACATTGCGCATATTAGCGACCGACTTGGACGCAATTATCCGGGTCGCTTCTTAACGCTCCTCCCGCCGTAGCAGCTCGCGCTTGATCGCCTCGCCATAAGCATAGCCGCCGATAGAGCCATCCGAGCGAATGACCCGGTGGCACGGGATCAGCACAGCCACGCCGTTGGCGCCATTTGCCGAACCCGCCGCTCGGACTGCCCCCGGCTTGCCCACTGCTGCCGCGATCTGGGCGTACGTGCGCGTTTCTCCCAAGGGAATGCGCTGAAGTTCCTGCCATACGGCTTCCTGGAACGCGGTCCCTTGCACGTCGAGCGGGATCGCACGAGACTGGCCGGGCTGCTCCACGGCGGCGACTACATCGGCCAGCAATAGCGCGAACGCCGCATCCCCCTCGACCAGATCCGCCTTGGGAAAACGCAGCGCCAGGTCTGTCCCGGTCTCGTTGAACGAAAGCCGGCACACGCCCTTGTCCGTCGCTGCGACGAGCATGGCACCGAGCGTGGTGGGCACCACCGCCCACCGGATCGTAACGCCGCGCCCACCCTCGCGCCAGGCTGAAGGCGTCATGCCCAGCCTCCCCTTGCTGGCGTCGTAGAATCGCGAGGCTGCGCCGAAGCCAGCTTCATAGATCGCTTCGGTCACACTAGCCCCTTCGCTCAGGGCCTCGCCTGCACGCTCGACGCGAAGGGCGCGGTGGTATTGCGCTGGAGAGATGCCAACCGCACGCTTGAACACGCGTTGAAAATGGGTCGGACTATAGCCGACTGCCGCCGCCAGATCGGCAAGAGAGGGCGCGGTCTCGCCGGCGCGCAGAAGGTCGATGGCGGCGGCCACGGCCTTCTCGTCGCGGCCTATGTCATCGGGGCGACAACGCAGGCACGGTCGCAAGTTGGCCTCGCGGGCCATTGCCGGCGTCGCAAAGAAGCGCACGTTGTCAGGGCGCGGATGGCGAGCGGCGCAGGAGGGCCGGCAATAGATGCCGGTCGACAAGACGCCGGTCACAAAACGCCCGTCGAAAGATCGATCACGCCGAAGCACGGCAGCCCACGCTGCTTCGAACGATTCCAACTGAGCGGTGGTCACGATCTTCCTCCCCGGCGCCCTATCAATGCCGTGATATCGCCATAGCCGACATCGCATCGCTCCCCGCAAGCGACGGCAAAGTAAAAGTGGTAATTCGCGTCCGACAATCGGGCGATTCGAAAGGTCATCGACAGGGTCCTTCGTCAACAAGTCTAACGGCTTGCAACGGCTCAATTTCCCTCGCATCCCGGTCGTTGCTGTCAAACCTGATGGGTTCGCATGAGATAGCGGCCAAGCGGTGCCTTGCATCATAGGCCTATCGTCGCTATGCGCGCCTCGTCTGCGGGCTGGGGGGCACGCCGTAGCGTCGCGCCCCGAAGTGCCCTGCCAAAACCGATGTAAGGATAGGACAGGCGTGGAGAATTCCGGCGGCATCAAGGCCAGCTTGCAAGGACGATACGCTTCGGCGCTGTTCGATCTTGCCAGTGAAAGCGGCACCGTTTCTGCGGTCGAGACCGATCTCGACACGCTGGGCCAGGCAATCGTGGAAAGCGCTGATCTGGCCGCGCTGATTCGCAACCCTCAGGTCAGCCGCGAAGCTGCTGCCGGTGCGATCGACGCTGTTGCCGGCGTGCTGAACCTCTCGCCGTTGACCAAGAACTTCCTGGGCGTGCTGGCCGGCAACCGCCGCTTGGCCGCCCTGCCCGAAATCATCCGCGCGTTCTCCGCCATCGCCGCCGCCCAGCGCGGGGAAGCGACGGCAGAGGTTTCCTCAGCCCATGCGCTCAGCGACGACCAGGTCGAGCAGCTGCGCCAGAAGCTGGAACTGCGCGAAGGCCGCAAGATCAAGATCAAGACCAGCGTCGATCCGGAACTGCTCGGTGGCCTCGTCGTCACTATCGGCTCCAAGCGCATCGACAGTTCGATCCGCACTCGTCTCAATTCGCTCGCCCAGGCCATGAAGGGCTAAGAAAGGCAGAACAATGGATATCCGCGCAGCAGAAATCTCGAAGGTCATCAAGGACCAGATCGCCAGCTTCGGCACCGAAGCCCAGGTTTCCGAAGTCGGCTCGGTTCTGTCGGTCGGTGACGGCATCGCCCGCATCCACGGTCTCGACAACGTCCAGGCCGGCGAAATGGTCGAATTCTCGAACGGCGTGCAGGGCATGGCCCTCAACCTCGAAGCCGACAACGTCGGCGTCGTGATTTTCGGCTCGGACGCCGAGATCAAGGAAGGCGACGTCGTCAAGCGTACCGGCACCATCGTCGACGTGCCCGTCGGCAAGGGCCTGCTCGGCCGCGTGGTCGATGCGCTGGGCAACCCGATCGATGGCAAAGGCCCGATCGTAGCCGACAAGCGCGCCCGCGTCGAAGCCAAGGCCCCCGGCATCATCCCGCGCAAGTCGGTGCATGAACCCGTGCAGACCGGCCTCAAAGCGATCGACGCCCTGGTCCCGGTCGGCCGTGGCCAGCGCGAGCTGATCATCGGTGACCGCCAGACCGGCAAGACCGCCGTCGCGATCGACACCTTCATCAACCAGAAGGAAGCCAACCAGGGCACCGACGAGGGCAAGAAGCTTTACTGCATCTACGTCGCGATCGGCCAGAAGCGCTCGACCGTGGCGCAGATCGTGCGCCAGCTCGAAGAGAACGGCGCGATGGAATACACCATCGTCGTCGCCGCGACCGCTTCGGAGCCTGCGCCGCTGCAGTACCTGGCGCCCTACACCGGCGCCGCCATGGGCGAGTTCTTCCGCGACAACGGCATGCACGCCGTCATCGTGTATGACGATCTTTCCAAGCAGGCCGTCGCCTATCGTCAGATGTCGCTGCTGCTGCGTCGTCCTCCGGGCCGTGAAGCCTATCCGGGCGACGTGTTCTATCTCCACAGCCGCCTGCTTGAGCGCGCCGCGAAGATGAACGACGAACAAGGCGCCGGCTCGCTCACCGCGCTGCCGATCATCGAAACCCAGGCGGGCGACGTTTCGGCCTACATCCCGACCAACGTGATCTCGATCACGGACGGTCAGATCTTCCTTGAGACCGGACTGTTCTACCAGGGCATCCGTCCGGCCATCAACGTCGGCCTGTCGGTTTCGCGCGTCGGTGGTGCAGCCCAGACCAAGGCGATGAAGAAGGTTGCCGGCTCGATCAAGCTGGAGCTGGCGCAGTACCGCGAAATGGCCGCGTTCGCCCAGTTCGGCTCGGACCTCGACGCTTCGACCCAGAAGCTGCTCAACCGTGGCGCCCGCCTGACCGAACTGCTCAAGCAGAAGCAGTTCTCGCCGCTAGCGTTCGAAGAGCAGACCTTGTCGATCTTCGCCGGCACCAACGGCTACCTCGATGCCCTGCCGGTATCGAAGGTTACCGAGTACGAAGCGGAGATGCTGACGTACATGCACACCGAGCATGCCGATGTCCTGGAGCTGATCCGCACCACCAAGGACTTCGGTGACGAAGCCAAGAGCAAGACCAAGGCCGCGCTCGACGCCTTCGCCAAGCAGTTCGCCTAAGTGGGTTACACGGTGTTCGCCACCATCCCGGTAAAGCCGGAGCATCTCGATGATGCGGGGCAAGCGGTTGCTGCCATCGTGCTGCAAACGCGCGCTGAGGCTGGTTGCGAACACTTTGAACCCTATCGGGCAGCCGATGGTTCGCCGAACCTCTATATCTTCGAACGCTGGGCAGACCGCGCAGCGTTCGATTTCCACCACGCGCAAGACTACACCAAAGCCGTCTTTGCAAAGTACGAAGGCTGGTTACGTGGAGCCCCGGAGCTGGTGGAAGTGATGGAATTGAAGGACTGACATGGCCAGCCTCAAAGAACTCAAGGGCCGTATCAACTCGGTCAAGTCGACCCAGAAGATCACCAAGGCCAAGCAGATGGTCGCCGCGGCGAAGCTGCGCAAGGCACAGGCTGCTGCCGAGGCCGCGCGGCCTTATGCCGCCCGCCTGGCTGAAGTGATGGCGTCGCTCGCCTCGAAGATCACGGTCACCGATAACAGCCCCAAGCTGTTGGCCGGCACCGGCAGCGACAAGGTTCACCTCCTGGTCGTCGCCAACTCGGACAAGGGCCTGGCTGGCGCGTTCAACGCGAACATCGTCAAGGCCGCTCGTCTCAAGGCGAAAGAACTGGAAGAACAAGGCAAGACCGTCCTGTTCTACCTGATCGGTCGCAAGGGTCGCCCGGTGATCCGGCGCGAATACCCCAAGCAGATCGCCCACATGTTCGACACCTCGGACGTGCGCTATCCCGGCTTCAACGAGGCTGAGCGCGTCTCCAAC
Organism: Novosphingobium sp. Rr 2-17; assembly: GCF_000272475.1. Lineage (GTDB taxonomy): Bacteria > Pseudomonadota > Alphaproteobacteria > Sphingomonadales > Sphingomonadaceae > Novosphingobium. Next base: position 22,716 of record NZ_AKFJ01000037.1, on the reverse strand, counting down.
GAACTCGTGGAGATGTACGAGGCCGGCAAGTTCGACGTCGCGCACTTGTTCTACTCGAAGTTCCGCTCAGCGCTGCTGCAAGAGCCGACCCACCAGCAGATCATCCCGGTGCCGCCACCCAAGGTCGCGGTCGCCCAGACGGATTCGGTCACCGAATACGAGCCCGACGAGGAGGAAATCCTCGCCGCGCTGCTGCCGCGCTACCTCAAGACCCAGCTTTTCGGCGCCCTGCTGGAAAACGCGGCGTCCGAGCAAGGCGCTTCGATGACCGCGATGGACAACGCCACCCGCAACGCCGGTGACTTGATCCAGAAGCTGACCGTCCAGTACAACCGCAGCCGCCAGGCCGCGATCACCACCGAACTCGTCGAAATTATCGCGGGCGCGGAAGCGCTCTAACCGCAGGCAAGGAACCAATAATGGCCACCGCACCCGTGCTCAACCAGACCACTACCGGCAAGATCAGCCAGATTATCGGCGCCGTCGTCGACGTGTCGTTCGAAGGCGAGCTGCCCGCCATCCTCTCCGCGCTGGAAACCAGCAACAACGGCCAGAAGCTGGTGCTCGAAGTCGCCCAGCACCTGGGTGAGAACACCGTTCGCACCATCGCCATGGACGGCACCGACGGCCTGACCCGCGGCCAGGCCGTGACCAGCACCGGCAAGCAGATCTCGGTGCCGGTCGGCCCCAAGACGCTTGGCCGCATCATGAACGTCGTCGGCGATCCGATCGACGAGCGTGGCCCGGTCGGCTCGGACATGTTCGCCCCGATCCACGCCCAGGCCCCTGCCTTCATCGACCAGTCGACCGAAGCGGCGATCCTGGTCACCGGCATCAAGGTCATCGACTTGCTCGCACCTTACGCCAAGGGCGGCAAGATCGGCTTGTTCGGCGGCGCCGGCGTCGGCAAGACCGTGTTGATCCAGGAACTGATCAACAACATCGCCAAGGGCCACGGCGGCGTGTCCGTCTTTGCGGGCGTCGGTGAGCGTACCCGCGAGGGTAACGATCTTTACCACGAATTCCTCGACGCCGGCGTTATCGCCAAGGACGCCGAGGGCAACGCCACTTCGGAAGGTTCGAAGGTCGCCCTGGTGTTCGGCCAGATGAACGAGCCCCCGGGCGCCCGCGCTCGCGTCGCTCTCTCAGGCCTGACCATGGCCGAATACTTCCGCGACCAGGAAGGTCAGGACGTGTTGTTCTTCGTGGACAACATCTTCCGCTTCACCCAGGCCGGTGCAGAAGTGTCGGCTCTGCTGGGCCGTATTCCTTCCGCGGTGGGCTATCAGCCGACCCTGTCGACCGACATGGGCGCCCTGCAAGAGCGCATCACCTCGACCAACAAGGGTTCGATCACCTCGGTCCAGGCGATCTACGTTCCCGCAGACGATCTTACCGACCCGGCGCCGGCTGCCTCGTTCGCCCACTTGGACGCAACGACCACGCTGAACCGCGCTATCTCGGAGCTGGGCATCTACCCGGCGGTCGATCCGCTCGACTCCACCTCGCGCGTTCTCGAGCCGCGCGTCGTCGGCGACGAGCACTACCAGACTGCCCGCCGCGTCCAGGAAACCCTGCAGAAGTACAAGTCGCTGCAGGACATCATCGCAATCCTGGGCATGGACGAGCTTTCGGAAGAAGATAAGGTCACGGTCGCCCGCGCCCGCAAGATCCAGAAGTTCCTTTCGCAGCCGTTCCACGTCGCTGAAGTGTTCACCGGCATCTCGGGCAAGTTCGTCCAGCTCGAAGACACCGTGAAGTCGTTCAAGGCCGTCGTCGACGGTGAATACGATCACTTGCCGGAAGCCGCGTTCTACATGGTCGGCGGCATCGACGAAGCGGTCGAGAAGGCCAAGAAGCTGGCGGCAGACGCGTAAGATGCCGCTGCACTTCGAACTCGTCACGCCGGCCAAGCTCGTGCGGTCCGAGGAGGTCCACATGGTGGTCGTCCCCGGCACCGAGGGTGAGTTCGGCGTGCTCGCGGGCCATGCGCCCTTCATGTCCACGATCGCCGATGGCGCGCTGAAGGTTTACAAAACCGAGAATGGCGCGCCGGAGGAAATCCGCATCACCGGCGGCTTTGCCGAAGTCGGCGATGCCGGCCTTACGGTCCTGGCAGAACACGTCGAAGACTGATCTTTTCAGGCTTGAGCGAGATACACAAAGGGCGTCGCCGGGAAACCGGCGGCGCCCTTTGTGTATCTGGCGTAGGATTTTCCGCGCGGTGACTGTCGCACCCCGGCTCGGATCAAAGTGATGGGCCGGGGTAGCGAGCAGTCCAGACGCGCTTACTGCTTTTCGAACGCCGCCGTGATGGCGATCTGGGTCTCGTCGCTAACCATCGGCGCATACTTGCTCACGCCGAACTCGGTGCGCTTGATCGTGCCCACCGCGTTGAAGCCGATCGAGTAGACCTTTTTCATCGGGTTCGTCGCTGCGGCCTTGAAGGTGGCCTTGAGCGTCACGGGCTTGGTCACGCCATGCAATGTCAGGTTGCCGGCGATGTTGGCCGTGCCAGGCCCGGTACGGGTCACCTTGGTCGAAACGAAGCGCATCGTGGGATACTTGGCCGCATCGAACCACTCAGGGCCGACCAGCTCGCCGTCCAGAACCTTGTTGGTCGTCGAAACGGTAGCGACGGGGACAGAGACGTCCAGCTTTGCCGAAGCGAGGTTCTTGGGATCGAGCGACAGCGTGCCGGTCGCGCCGGGCAGCGTGCCGAAGTATTCGCTGATGCCGAAGTGGTCAACGGTGAAACGGACCAGCGTATGCGATGGATCGAGCGCATAGCTGCCGGCCGGGACGGCGGCGGGGCTGGTGTTCGACTGTGCCAGCAGCGGCACGGCGCTGGCGATGGATACGACGGCAAGGGTCGAGACGAATATACGCTTCATGAATACACTCCCGTGCGAACGGCGAAGGGGCCGCTCGGACCCGCGCTTGGTCTCACGCCGCGAACGTTCTGGATAGGCGAATTAATTCGATCCATTCATTCGATTTTGCCGAACGGAATTAGCGAGCCACCCACCCGCGCTCCGCCAACCCCAGCAGAACGACGGCCGCGCTGAGCGTCCAGAAAAATACTGCCGTCCACGGCACCCAGCCCACTTGGTCAATATTACGGCGGCGAGAACGGCGGCGATCGGCGACCCACGCCACGGCCGCGACGAGACCACACAGTCCTCCGGCGATCGCCATGACCAGCGTCGTATCGTCCATGCCCGCCCTTGCCTCCATCGCTCGTCCGGCTAAAGCACCGTTATCGTGACTTTCCCCGCCTCGCCACCTCCGAAAATTCCGGTTCGCACCCGCGCCGATCGACCGATGCTGGCAATCGGGCTGCGGTTGGCCGCCATGGCGATGCTCTCCACCATGTTCATGCTGGTAAAGCTGGCCAGCGAGGCAGGTGTCTCACTGCCCGAACTGGTGTTCTGGCGCCAAGCGCTCAGCGTCCCGCTGCTGCTCGGCTGGTTGCTGGCAACGGGTCGGATCGGGTTGCTGGCGACACGGCGTATGGGCAGCCATGCCCTGCGAGCCACGACCGGGACGGCGGGCCTGTGTTGCAACCTTGCCAGCGCCACCCTGCTGCCACTGTCGATGCAAACCACGCTGGGTTTCTCTACGCCGTTGTTCGCCGTGCTGATGACGGCGGTCGTGCTGCGGGAGCGGGTCGGCCCATGGCGCTGGGCTGCTGTAGTTCTGGGATTTGTGGGTGTACTGCTCGTGGCACGACCGGGCGGCATCCATGCGCCCACGCTCGGGATTGCGGCGGCCCTGGCTTCCGGCGTCATCGTCGCGATCGTCAGTTTCCAGATTCGCGATCTTTCGCGCACCGAGGTTCCGGTCGCCTGCGTATTCTGGTTCGCATTCTACGGGGCACTGCTGGCTGGCGGAGCAATGCCATTCTTCGCACGATCCCACGACGCTCACGCCTGGCTGATCCTGGCCGGCGTCGGCATCAGCGGTGCATTCGCGCAATTGCTGCTCACCTCCGCCCTGCGTTTCGGCCAAGTCGCTACCGTGGTCGTGATGGACTATACCGCGCTGATTTGGGCGACTTTATACGGATGGCTAATCTGGGACATGCTCCCGGCTGCCGCCATTTGGGCCGGCGCACCGCTGATCGTGGCGGCAGGCCTCATCATCACCTGGCGCGAGCATCATCTTGCGCGACGCATCTCCCCCACATCGTCGCTCGACGAAGGTGCGTTGGAGGAATCAGTCGACCCCAATAATGCCTGACGAACACGGGAACCTGACCGTCCCACGTGTGTTCCCTACGGCACGCGAGGCCCTCCGATCTGGCCCGTGAGAGCAAAGGAACATAGAAATGGTCAAGAAACTGGTTCTCGCCCTAGTCGCCGGCGGCATCGTCTTCTCGGCTTCCGCCTGCAACACCGTCAAGGGTGCGGGACGTGATGTGACATCGGTCGGCAAGGCCGGCGAAGACGCAATCAAGTAAGAGCGTCAGCGCAAGAAACGGGGGGTCCGGTCGTCACGACCGGACCACACCTATCCGTCGGTCCTCTAACCTTACGCGTCGATAACGTGGTTGGCCGCCATCGTGCGCGCCCGCATCCATAGCACCATGCGCATGGACACGATCATGCCCAGTACGAGCCCCAACATTCCATCGGTGACGAGCAGCGCGTTAGCGCCAGGGTGAACATTCCCCGCCGTCATCTGAGGCAAAAGCAGCCTTCGCGCCGCGAACACACCCAGCACCAGTAGCAGCGCCAGTGGCGATTGACGCACCATCACGCGCGCATCGTCGCCCTCGCCTTCCACGTGCAAACGCATCAGTCTGGCCCGCTGACTCCCGATCGCCCCGCCGATGACGATCCCGCCCGCGACGGCCAGCCAACCAAGGCCGCTGGGCGGCATAGCGTAAAGCGCGAGGCAGATAGCCGCCGTGACGATCAACGGCATCAGCCAAAGCAGCGGCAACCGTAGCGGCCGGGCCTTGTCCATCGTGCGAAAACGCCACAACATCACCGCCGCGAAGATCGCGAACGGGATGTAGGCCGACCAGCTTTGAGGATTTGCGGTCACGTGCGTCAGCTGCCCCCGATCTCGCTGAGCGAGGGTGTGGCCGGAACCCCCGCGCCCCCCTGCCAGACGAGCACAGGTTTCCTTGCTGCGAGCGTTTCGTCAAGCCGCCTGCGCGGCGCGTAGTGCGGCGCGGAATGCAGGCTCTGGTCACCAGCTTTCGCCCGCTCTGCAAGACTGCGCAGGCTGGCGATGAAGCGATCGAGGCCGGCTTTGCTCTCGGTCTCGGTCGGCTCGACCAGCATCGCGCCCTTTACCACCAGCGGGAAATAGACGGTCATCGGGTGGAACCCTTCGTCAATCAGGCCCTTGGCGATGTCGAGGGTGGAGAAGCCGTCCGCCAGGCCCGCATCGCTGAACAGCGCTTCGTGCATACACGGGCCGCTGGCGGCGAACGGAGCAGGCAGCATGTCCTCGCACGAGCGTAGCACGTAGTTGGCGTTGAGCACGGCGTCCTCGGAGACCTGGCGCAAGCCATCCGCCCCGTGGCTGAGGATGTAGGTAAGCGCGCGAGTGAACATGCCCATCTGGCCATGGAACGCGACCATGCGGCCGAACGCACGGCCATGCCCCTCGTCCGCGTTCTCTTCCTCAACGAGATGGAGGTGCCCGTCTGCCCCGCGCGTGACGAAAGGCAGCGGCGCGAAGGGCGCTAGCGCGTCGGACAGCACCACTGGCCCCGAACCCGGACCACCGCCGCCGTGCGGGGTGGAGAAGGTCTTGTGCAGGTTGATGTGCATGGCATCGACGCCCAGATCGCCCGGGCGTACTTTGCCGACGATGGCATTGAAGTTAGCGCCGTCGCAATAGACGTATCCCCCCGCCGCATGGACGGCATCGCCGATTGCCTTCATCTCCGGCTCGAACAAGCCGCAAGTGTTGGGGTTGGTGATCATCACTCCGGCGATATTCGGCCCCAGCTTAGCCTTGAGCGCTTCGATATCCACGCGCCCGGCGGGCGTCGCGGGAATGGTTTCCACCTTGAAGCCCGCGAAAGCGGCCGTCGCGGGATTGGTGCCGTGGGCGCTTTCCGGCACCAGCACCACGTCACGCGTTTCGCCACGAGCATCGAGTGCGGCGCGGATGCACAGCAACCCGCACAGTTCGCCATGGGCACCGGCCTTGGGGCTCATCGCCACCGAGGCCATGCCGGTCAGCGTCACCAGCCAGTGGGCAAGCTGCTCGATCACTTCGAGCGCGCCTTCGACCGTCTTTTGCGGTTGCAGCGGGTGTACGTCCGCAAAGCCGGGCAAGCGCGCCATCTTCTCGTTGAGGCGCGGGTTGTGCTTCATCGTACACGATCCGAGCGGAAACGGCCCCAGGTCGATCGCATAGTTCTGGCGCGACAAGCGGGTATAGTGGCGCACCGTCTCCGGCTCGGTCAGACCGGGAAGCGCGGGCGCCGATTGGCGCAGGAACTTCTGCAGTCCCGCTGCAGGCGCGCGGTCGAAGTTCTCCATATCGACGCCGCACTTGTCAGGCGCGCCCAGCTCGAAGCTCAGAGCTTCTTCCAGCATCAGCCCGTAATCACCGCTGGATGTTGGAATTTTTGCCTCGCCAGCATCGCCCAAAGCGGGACGCCAACCGCTTGCGTTGACCGCGTTCATGCCGGCACTCCTTCCAGAACCGCTTCCAGGGCAGCGGCAAACGCCTCGATATCGTCGTCCGTAGTCGTCTCGGTAGTGGCCACCAGCAGTCCGTTCGAAAGGCCTTCGGCGACGGGGAACAGCCGCCCCAGCGATACACCGCCCAGAACCTGACGATCGGCCAGTTCGCGCACCACATCACGCGCATCACGTGGGAGGATCAGTGTGGCTTCGTTGAAATAAGCGGAGTTCAGCAGCGAAACGCCGGGGATCTGGGTCAGCCGTTCGACGGTCGCTTGCGCCTTGGCGTGGTTCAGTTGAGCCAGCTTCGCCAGGCCCTCGCCGCCCAGCAACGTCAAGTGGATGCTGAAAGCCAGCGCGCAAAGCCCTGAATTGGTGCAGATATTGCTCGTCGCCTTCTCGCGGCGAATATGCTGTTCGCGGGTGGAAAGCGTCAGCACGAAGCCACGCTTGCCCTCGGCGTCTACAGTCTGGCCACATAGCCGGCCCGGCATTTGCCGCACGAACTTCTCACGGCATCCGAACAAGCCCAGGTACGGCCCGCCGAACTGCAGGCCGACGCCGATCGACTGCCCCTCGCCCACGACGATGTCCGCCCCCAGAACGCCCGGTGCCTCGATCATCCCCAGCGCCACTGGCTCGGTGACGACCGTAACCAGCAGCGCGCCCTTGGCATGCGCGGCCTCGGCGATCGCGGCCAGATCGGGGATACGCCCGAATATGTCGGGATACTGGACGACCACGCATGAGGTGCCATCTTCGATCGCAGCGATCACGGCAGCGTCGTCAGGATCGGCAGTCAACGCGGGCGTCAGCGACACGATATCGTCCCGCGTGAACTTCGCCATCGTTCGCACTACTTCGCCGTAGTGCGGGTGCAGCCCGCCCGAAAGCACCGCGCGGCCCTTGCGGGTGACGCGCGCGGCCATCAGGATCGCTTCCCAGCACGCGGTCGAGCCATCGTACATCGAGGCATTGGCGATATCGGTGCCGAACAGCCGCGCAACCTGCGTCTGGAATTCGAACAGCACTTGCAAAGTGCCTTGCGCGATCTCCGGCTGATACGGCGTATAGGCGGTCAGGAACTCGCCACGCTGGATCAAGTGATCGACCGAGGCCGGAACATGGTGGCGATAGGCGCCTGCGCCCAGGAAGAACGGCACTGATCCGGCGCTGAGGTTCTTCGCCGCCAGCGCGGTCATGTGGCGTTCGACCGCCATTTCGCTGGCATGCATCGGCAGGCCCGCGATCGGTCCGGAAAGCCGCGCCGCCTCGGGCACGTCCACAAACAAGTCATCGACAGTGGCCGCACCGATCGTCTCCAGCATGGAGGCGCGGTCAGCCGGAGTCAGGGGAAGGTAGCGCATCCGGCTAGGTTCCTCGAAATTTTATGCGGAAACCTCCCCGGCACCTGCCAGGGAAGCTGGGATACTCAAAGGCTCTCGACGTAAGCCTTGTAGGCGGTCTCATCCATCAGCGCGCCGAGTTCGGCGGCGTCGGACAATGTCACGCGGAACAGCCAACCGCCGGTTTCGGCCTGGGTGTTGACCAGTTCCGGCTCATCGGCGAGCGCGGGGTTAACTTCGGCGATCGCGCCCGAAACCGGGGTGTAGACGTCCGAGGCGGCCTTGACCGAATCGACGACTGACACGGCGTCGCCCTTGCCGACCGTCGCGCCTTCTGAAGGCAGATCGACGAAGGTGATGTCACCCAGTTGGCCTTGGGCGTAGTCGGTGATGCCGACCGTGCCGAGATCGCCTTCGACTTCGATCCATTCATGGTCTTCGGAAAAATAGCGGGTCATGGATGGCTCCTCAGCGATGGTAGCGGTGGGGGACGAAAGGCATTGGTACGACATGGGCATTCAGCCGCTTGCCGCGCGTTTCCAGGGTGAGCTTGGTGCCGTGTGCAGCGAATGCAGCATCGACATAGGCCATGGCGATCGGCTGTTGCAGCGAAGGCGAGAATCCGCCCGAGGTCACGACACCAACCTTTTGATCATCGATGAAAACTTCTGCACCTTCGCGCGCGGCCATGCGGCCTTCGACGGAAAGGCCGACGCGCAGGCGCGAAGTGCCGTTCGCGAAGTCGTCCAGAACGCGCGGTGCACCGGGGAAACCGCCCTCATTGCGGCGGCGCTTGTTGATCGCGAATTTCAGATCGGCATCAACCGCGCTGGTCTCAGGCGACAAGTCATGACCGTAAAGCGGCAGGCCGGCTTCCAGGCGCAGCGAATCCCGCGCGCCCAAGCCGATCGGTTTCACTTCCGGCTCGCCGCACAACAACTGCGCCACAGCCTCAGCAGCGTCAGCCGGGATCGAGATTTCGAAGCCGTCCTCGCCCGTGTAGCCCGAGCGGCTGATCCAGGCGTCCACCCCGCCCAGCGTGAAGCGTCCGCCTTTCATGAACGTCAGCGCCGACAGCGGATATTCGCCCGTAGCGTGGCGTTCCAACGCGGCGAAAGCCTTGGGGCCTTGCAGCGCCAGCAAGGCGCGATCATCAAGGTGGTTGAGGGTTACGTCGTCGGGCAGCAGTTCACGCAAGGTGCCGATGTCGTCCCACTTGGTGGCGCCATTGACGACGAGGTAGAACCCGTCAGGCCAACGCGCGACCATCAGGTCGTCCAGGATGCCGCCTTGCTCGTCGAGCAGCAGCGAATAGCGCACCGCGCCCAGCTTCAACGTGGACAAGTCGATCGGCAGCGCCGCTTCAAGCGCGGGCTCTACCTCGTCGCCCGAAATGAGCACCTGGCCCATGTGGCTGACGTCGAACAGTCCGGCATTCTCGCGCGTCCACAAGTGCTCGGCCATGATCCCTTCGTACTGGACGGGCATCATGTAGCCGGCGAATTCGACCATCCGGCCGCCACGCTCGCGGTGCCAGGAATCCAGCGGCAGCAACAGCGGCGCCAGTTCTTCGATCTCGTCTTCGGGAGTTTCGTATTCGCTCAAGGCAAGGCTCCGCACAGCAATGGCACACCGTTTCCAGGTGCCCCCTCTGTCACGGAAACCTGAGAGCTTCCCCGTAGGTCCGCCACGAGACGGAGACACGGGTTACACCTTCGGCGGCCACCACCGTTACCGGTGCGTGACACTTTCCAGAGTATCGCTATCGACCCTGCGCGGTCCTTTTGCCTGAGAGATTCCGGGGCGGTTGCTCCTTCGGCGCCTTTCCCGATACCGAATCGGAAAAGAACTCTCCCGCGCGTTTCAGCGACGGTCCAAGCCTTGATGGACGGCGGCGGTCGAGTCAACGCCGCGTGTGCCGGAAGGCGGCACGATTTCCCCCACAGTGGCATCCGCAGCCAGCGCCAAACGCTTGAGCGCGTCGTGTTCGTGGACGAAGTGCCCTTGCGCGTCCTCATGCGAAAGAGAGAGGATCGCAAGGGCGACATCCCGGGCCTGGATCGACCGAAAGCGTCGCCACTTACCGCGCAGAACGAGGAAGTCCGCCAACGGGGCCAACGCCTGGAGCACACGCTCGCCCTTGCGTACGCGCTCTCTGCGTCCGCGCAGAAGGCCGGGGCGTAGCACGTCGAGCCGGTCGAACCTCAGGCGCCCTAGGGCCGCCTCGGTTTCGCCTTTCACCGACAAGTAGAACCGGCGGCTGGTCCGATCGGCCCCGACGCTGGAGACCATGACCATATGCGCGATCCCCGCCTCGCGCGCGGCCTCGGCGCAGAAGCGGACGAGATCGTGGTCGATGGCGCGGAACTGCTCCTGGCTGCCGGCATCCTTGATCGTCGTGCCCAGGGCACAAACGAAAACATCGGCCTGGGCGGCGCGGATCAAGGCAGGCCAGTCGATCGGTTCACCCACCAGCATTTCCATGCGCCCGCCGGGTGGCAGCGCGACCTCTCGCCGACCGACGCCGACGATCCGCACGCCGTGGCGGCCCGCCGCCTCGCGCATCAGCGTACTGCCGATCAGCCCGGTGGCGCCGACCAGGCAGATCCGCACGACATTCCCAGCGCTCATCGCCAGGCGCGCTTACACATTGGTGAGTCCTTCGGGGGTCCTGCCATATATCTGCGCGTGGCAGGTGATGGCGAAACGATCGGTCATGCCGGCCACATAATCGGCAATGTGGCGGCTGCGCCCCGGCTCCAGGCGCGGCAGGCCGTCGATCCAGGCTTCCTCCATCAGCACCGGCTCTTGCGCATAGGCGGAGTATAGCTCGGCCAGCACCGCGCGGGCGCGCTTGGCCGTTTCAAGCTGAGCGGGGTGGTAGTAGAGCTTGTCGTACATGAAGCGCTTGAAGGTACGCTCCGCCTCTGCCATTTCCGGGGAGAACGCCACCAAAGTGCGCCCTGCGGCGCGGACTTCATCCACGCTTTCCACCCCGACGAGGTTCGCCTTGGTCTGGGCGACCAGATCGTTCACCATGACGCCGATCTGGCTGCGGATCAGCTCGGCCAACTGCCGGTCGCGCGGGGCATCGGGATAGCGGCGCTCCACTTCGGCCCAGTGCCCGGCGACGAACGGCTGAGCCAGCAATTCGTCAATGTCCAAGAAGCCCGCGCGCAGGCCATCGTCGATGTCGTGATTGTCGTAAGCGATGTCGTCCGCCAGCGAGGCGACTTGCGCTTCGAGCGAGGCATGGCTCGACAAGTCGAGTGGGTAGGCCCCGTCGAGTTCGGCCAGCGCCCAGTTCGGCTGCATGACCGGGCCGTTGTGCTTGGCCAGCCCTTCCAACGTTTCCCACGTCAGGTTTAGGCCATCGTGCTCACAATAGGGGCTGTCGATCCGCATCAGCGTGCGCAAAGTGTGGGCATTATGGTCGAAGCCGCCGGCCTTGTGCAGCGCGGCGTCGAGCGCATCCTCGCCGGCATGGCCGAACGGGGGGTGGCCGATGTCATGGGCGAGCGCCAGCGCTTCCGTCAAATCCTCGTCCAGCCCCAGGATGCGGGCGATCACGCGGGCGATCTGGGCTACTTCCAGGCTATGCGTCAGCCGGACGCGATAGTGGTCGCCATCGGGTGCGACGAAGACCTGGGTCTTGTAGCGCAAGCGGCGGAACGCGATCGAGTGGATGATGCGATCACGATCGCGCTGGTAAGGGCTGCGTGCCCCGCGCGTGAGGCCATCCTCAATCGAAAATTCACGGCCACGAGAACGCGCCGGATCGGAAGCATAGGGAGCTAAGGTCAAGCGCGCGGGTTTCCGGTGCGACGGGCGGAAGCGCTTCCTAACGCGACATTCGGGCGATGCACAAGGCTGGCCACGCGTTCGTCACCGGCCGCCGACACTTTTACAAGCGCGCCAGGCTGGAAGCGAGATCGCTTTGCTTGAACGGCTTGGTCAGCCGAGGCAGGTCGGGCGAGACGCCCATGCTTTCGGCATAGCCCGAAATCACCAGAACGCGCATATGCGGCCGCGACTGCCGGATACGGCACGCCAGATCGGTGCCGGTAATGCCCGGCATGAGGTGATCGGTGACCAGCAGGTCGACGCTGTCGTCGCCTTCCAGCAAACGCAGCGCATCTTCTCCCGATCTTGCCTCCACCACGCGATAGCCAAGCTCGTTGAGCATGTGGGCGGTGCTGGCCCGGACGAGATCTTCGTCATCCACTACCAAGGCGGTTCCCAGGCGTGGCGGGGCCAGTTGTTCGGCGGAGATGGGTTCTTCCACCGGGGCTTCTTCGGTAACCGGGAGCCACAAGTGGATGCAAGTTCCGCGGCCGACCTCGCTTTGGATCTCGAGCCCGCCGCCCAGTTGCGCGGCCAGGCCATGGACCATCGAAAGACCCAGACCCGTGCCCTGCCCCACGCCCTTGGTGGTAAAGAACGGCTCGATCGCTTTTGCAATCGTCTGCTCGTCCATACCGGTTCCGTTGTCGGCCACGCCGAGGCGGACGTATTCGCCTGCCACCAGTTGGTGGGCATTTCCCGCTTGCAGTACGTCTCGGGCCACGCTGATGGTCAGCTTGCCACCATCCGGCATCGCGTCCCGCGCGTTGACCACCAGGTTCAGCAGCGCCATCTCGATCTGGTTGGCGTCGGCCCTTGCCAGAGGAAGGTCCGATGCGATCTCCATCGCGAGTTGCACGCGAGGGCCGCAAGTGCTGCCGATCAGGCCCCGCATGTCCTGGACCAGCGTATCGATGGCGATGGCATGAGCCTGCAATGGCTGGCGCCGCGCAAATGCAAGCAGGCGCTGGACCAGGGTGCGGGCGCGATCCGCCGATTTGACCGCGCCTTCGATCAGCTTGCGTTCGCGCTCCGTCCCCACCCCGCGCCGCAACAGCAGGTCGAGGCTGCCGACGATCGGCGCGAGCAGGTTGTTGAAATCGTGGGCAACGCCGCCGGTCAATTGGCCCATCGCTTCCAATTTCTGCGACTGCCGCAGCGCTTCCTGCGTCTGTTCCAGCGCTTGCGTGCGTTCCTGAACGCGGTCTTCCAAGGTTTCGTTCAGGCGGCGCAGATCCTCTTCGCTCTCTCGAAGAGCATTTTCCATGTTCCGGCGGGTCGAAATGTCATTGAACAGTACAGCGACGCGAGAGGGTTCCTGGTCGCTCACGCGAAAGGCGTAAACCTCGTACCAGATGTCGCCCAGCGCGACGGCGTGTTGCTCGAAGCGAATATGGCCGCCTTCCTTGGCGACTTTGCCGTAGATATCGAACCAATACTGCTCATGGCCCGGCACCATGTCGCGCATCGACCGGCCAGCCGCGTTCAGCAACCCGGTTTGCCGCTCGAACGCAGGATTTGCTTCGACGAAAATATAATCGACCGGGCGTTCTTCCTCGTCGAACACCATTTCGATGATGCAAAAGCCGGCGTCGATCGATTCGAACAGCGAACGGTATTTGTCGGCACCCTGATGCAATTCGTCCAATCTAGCGCGCGCTTCGTATTGGCGGCGGCGACCGCGCAATGCCGATTGAGCAAGGCTGACAAGGGTGGTGGGGTGGAACGGACGCTCCAGAAACGTGACGTTACCCAATACGTCCAGCAAACGCTTGGCCGCAGGGTTACGCTCGAGCCCGCCGCCCCTGCCGGTCAACAAGACGAACGGGAAATCCGACCACTCCGGCTGATTGGCCAACCATTGCGCCAAGGGATTGAGATTGGCGGTCGGCAAAGCCTCTTCGGTCAGCACCCCGAAACCAGCGCCCAACTGCAACTCACTGACGAATTGCGGGAGCGAAGTCGCAATTGTCGAGCGCAATCCTGCGTCCCCCAGGATCGCTGAAGCAATCGCGGCATCCCGGCCGCGCGGCGCCAGCACGATGGCGCGCTCCGAAAGATGCGGGATCACTCGTATTCGTTTTCAAGGAGGGTGGCGGAATTCTCCCCCCAAATGAATTGCGGAACGCCGCGCAGGACACCTTGGAAGCCCACCAACGGCTCTCCCAGTTTGATGCCGAAGCTGCCGATCTTGTATTCGCGGATCGTATCCTCGTGAGCGCCGGTCCGTTTCTTGATGATCGAAATCGCACGGCGCACGCGGCCTGCCGCTTCGAAATAGCGCAGCAGGACCACCGTATCGGCGAGGTACGTGACATCGACGGGCGATTTCATGTCTCCCACCAAGCCGTGCTGCGCCACGGTCAGGAATGTCGTCGCGCCTTGGCGATTAAGATACTGCAACAATTCATGCATGTGGAGGATCAGCGCATTCTCCTCGGGCATCGCTGCTTGATAGCCATTCAGGCTATCGATGATGACCGATCGAACTTTGTTGATTTCCACCATCGCTTGTACGCGCTTGGAAAATTCGCCGGGCGAAAGTTCCGCCGCGTCCACTTGCTCGATGAACAAGTCGCCGGCATCGACCATGGCCTTCATGTCGATCCCAAGCGCGATGGCGCGATTGAACAAAAGCCCGATCTCCTCATCGAAGACGAACATCGCGACCTTTTCCCCGCGATCGATCGCAGCCGCGGCGAACGTAAGCGTCAGCAGTGACTTGCCGGTGCCCGCTGGCCCCAAGACCAGCACGCTGGAGCCGCGTTCGACACCGCCACCAAGCAGCGCGTCAAGTTCCCCGGAACGGCTCGTCAACATGTCACGCGCGAACTCCGTCCTGTGCTCCGCCGAGATCAGCCGGGGATATATCTGGACGCCGCCGGTTTCGATGCGGAAATCGTGATAGCCGCCACGAAACTTCCGGCCGCGGTATTTCACGATACGCACCCGGCGACGCTCCGGCCCGAAATTCGGAGCCAGTTCCTCAAGCCGGACAACACCATGCGCGACGCTGTGGACGGTCTTGTCGGATACTTCCGCCGTCAGGTCATCCAGCATCAGGACTGTAGTGTTTTGGCGAGAAAAGAAGTGCTTCATGGCCAGTATCTGGCGGCGATACCGTAGCGAGCTTTGGGCCAAAAGCCGTATCTCTGACAGGCTATCGAGGACCACGCGATCCGGCTTCACCCGCTCGAACGCTTCGAAGATACGACGCGTGGTTTCCCCCAATTCCAGGTCGGACGAATAGAGCAGGCTCTGTTGCTGGTCTTCATCCAGCAGGCTTTCGGGTGGCACCAGTTCATACAAATCGACACCGGTAAGATCCCAGCCATGCGAACGCGCGCTATCGCGCAGTTCGTCCTCCGTCTCGGACAACGTGACGTAGAGGCACTTTTCACCCCTGGCTGCACCTTGTGCCAAAAACTGCATCGCGATCGTCGTCTTGCCGGTTCCGGGGCTTCCTTCGAGCAGGAACACGCGTCCACGCGCAAACCCGCCACCCAGGATGTCGTCCAGCCCAGACACGCCAGTCATGGCCAGCCCGGTCTGCGCAGGCTCGTTCAAATCATGATCGATCGCGCTATCTGCCATTCTGACTCACCCACACTTACCTTACGTTCGAACGTCGCTTGATCGCAAACCTGACTCTCCTGAGGAATACGCTCGTGAGTGCAATTGGCTGCATAGTTCTCAGACAATAGGCGCAGACAGCCCGACCAAAACCGCTTCCCGGTCCAGCGTGTCTACTGCATCGGAGGCAATTACGAAAAGCACGCCAAGGAGATGTGCGATTACCCCGGCGGCAGACGCCGGCGACATCGATCACGCGACGATCGTGTTAGAAGTCAACCGCGCGGTGCGGAAAACCAACGGGACCGATAAGCTGATCTGGTCGATCGCGAAAACTATCGCTTACCTTTCGCAGGCGTGGCCGATCAAGCGCGGCGATCTGATCTATACCGACACGTCCGACGGCGTTAGCGCGGTTCCAGCGGGGATGTCTTGTCGGCAACGATCACCGGATCGACGCCACTGGAAATCACCGTCTGCTGAGCAGAAAGTAGGGCGCGAGCGAGCGGTTGCCCGCCCGCGCCGGTTAATCAGGACTTGTGGAATTCGGCGTCGAGTACGAGCGTGATCTTGCCCAGCGACATCGGCTTTTGTTCCTTGAATTCGCTGGAATCGAACGTCATCGTCCCGGTAAAGCCCGTCACCGTCTTGCCGCCCATGCCAGTTCCGGCACCCACCAGTTCGGCATGAATTACAGCCGGGCGAGTGACGCCCCACAGAGTGAGTTGGCCCATCACGTCGGCCTTGTTGCCACCCATCGGCTTGACCCCGGTGGATACGAACTTTGCCGTTGGGAACGCGGCGACGTTTAGCATCCCTGGGCCTTCGATCGGCATTTTGTATTCGATCGGCGCATTATAGGGCTTAGTGTTCACCGTCACGTCCAGCTTGATCGCGTCCGGCTTGAGGGGGTTCCAATCCAACTCACCGTCGGCCACGGCGAAACGCACAACGTTATAAGAAAAGCCGGAGTGTGACACGCGCGCGATCACCGACGAATGCTCGTGATCGACGCTATAGTGGCCTGCCGGTGCGGCCTTGGGGTCCTTGCTCGAAACCGGGGGCTTCATGCCGGCTGGCGCACCGCCCGGCGGCGGCGACTGCGCCCAAAGGTGGGCACCGACAAGGCCCGAAGCAGCCAGCATACCGGACAACATGATCGCTTTTCGCATCAACAAACTCCCACTTTAGTTTCATCGAACATGGTTACGACGATTTGGATTTTAAGCTACCAAAGATAGCGTCAAAGTAACACCCGTCTTTGTTACAAAGTGTGAAAGCGCAAATTCAATTTTCCTACACGAACCAATTTGGTTATTTACCCAAGACTTTCCCTGTTTTTCGGAGATTTGTCATGGCGTCGATCGACCAGATTCTCGGCACTGTTACACGCATCATCGACGAGGTCGTCCCAGACCCGGAAGGGCGCGAACGCGCCAAGCTGGCACTGCAAAATCTGATGAATTCGCACGATTTGCAGATACTTCAAACCAATCTCTCTCCCACCGGCATCGAAGCCGGCTCGGCCGACCTCTGGACCAGCCGCGCCCGGCCCAGCTTCCTCTACATGATGTACGTGATGATCCTGTGCGCGCTGCCGGTCGGCCTGGTCAGCGCATTCAGCCCCCGCCTTGCCACAACGATCGCCAGCGGCATCAGCACTTACCTCAACGGCTTGCCAGAGCCGCTCTATGCCCTCTTTGGCACCGGCTATCTGGGCTATTCGGCGATGCGCCAATGGGGGAAAGTCAAAGGCTCGGACCGCTAGAACTCGAAGTGAGGGTGGCCACAGGCACCTCGAGCCATGTTCTCGGAGATGTTCGGATTCCCGCGACACCACTCAGTAACGCCAGCGCCATTTGCACATCCCGCCGCTGCGGCTAAAGATCGCACGAGGGTCGATCCACGGCCGCCGGGAATGCAAGCGCAATGGCCGAGAAGCTGATCTATGTCCTTAACGGCCCCAATCTCAACCGGCTGGGCAAGCGCGAGCCCGAAGTCTACGGTTCGCAGACGCTGGCGGACATCGGCGCCATGCTGGCCGCTCGCGGGGCGGACCTGAGCTGCACGATCTCGATGCACCAATCGAACCACGAAGGTGACCTGGTGGACTGGCTGCACGAGGCTGAAGACCGCGGCGCGCATGCGGTGCTGCTCAACGCGGGAGCGCTCACCCACACCTCGATCGCGCTGCTCGATGCGATCCGCTCGATCAAGGTGCCGGTGATCGAGGTGCATTTATCCAACCCCCACACGCGTGAAAGTTTCCGCCATGTGTCCTGGGTCGGCCAGGCGGCGAAGGGCACGATCGCGGGCTTTGGTGCGCGCAGCTATCTGCTTGCACTGGAAGCCGCCGCCGCGCTCTGATTCGCGCGGGGCCGGTGCCGCCTTTTCAAAACAGCGCCTAGAGCGGCACGCCCGGAAGGTTCTTGGCAGTGCGAATCGTCAACGATGTCTTGACGCTATCGACGTTGGGCGCAGGCGTCAGCTTACTCGTTAGGAATTCCTGAAAGCTCTGCAGGTCGCGGTTGACGATCTTCAGTATAAAGTCGATCTCGCCGTTGAGCATGTGGCACTCCCGCACTTCGGGCAGGCCCTTCATGTGATCCTCGAACGCGCGCAGCGCCTCTTCTGCCTGGCTCTTGAGGCTGACCAACGCAAAAACGGTGATCGTGAAGCCCAGCTTCGACGGGTCGAGATCAGCATGATAACCATTGATGATTCCCGCTTCCTCCAGGCTGCGCACACGGCGCAGGCATGGCGGAGCAGTCAATCCGACCCGCTGGGCCAGCTCCACGTTGGTGATGCGGCCTTCGTCCTGCAGCTCGGACAACAGGCGACGGTCGATATCATCAAGGTTTATCATTCCAAGCCTTCCTGCCCGGGCGTCCTACCTGCGACCGGCGACGAGAGCGCACACCCTCGCTGACCTGCCTTGGTGCAAGATACGGATCAAAAAGGTTCGTACCCGGTAATAAAATTAGCCTTTAGCGTAACCGTCCCGCTTTGCAACGGCTTCGTCTGCACTCTTTCGCAAGTTCCGATCTTTGCTAGGAAAGGTTTGAAACGCGGCTAGAGCGTTTACCTTCCAGTGATAATGCGCTGTCATGGACGGCACGAGGAAGCCGGTAACGGCAGTGGAGCGGTACTAAAGAGCAATGCATTTCGACGACCGCCTTGCCACGGTACTGCGCCTCCCCGATGGGGCAATCGCCATGGCGCGGATTCAGTACTTGCAGCTCGTCGATATCCTGGGCCGACTGCCGGTCCAGACGCGCAGCGCCGCTATCGATGCAGCGATGGACCGGCTCGCGGTGCTGGCGGATCGCATTCCTGCCGCCGATCGCGCGCGGCTTCTCCACTGCTCACCCCTGCCGCTGACCAATGCCCGCCTTCTCGCGGTCCTTGCAGAAAGCGACCCCTCGATCGCAGGAGCCGCTTTCGCCAAGGCGAAACTGGACGATGCACAGTGGCTAGCGCTCATACCCTCGCTTCCGGTGCAGGCACGCGGAGCACTGCGCCATCGCCGCGATCTTTCGCCCGCCGTGGAAACCCTGCTCGATCGCCTCGGCATCCACGACCGAGGCTTGCCCAACATATCCGATCAGGTAGCGGCGACCGGGCCTGCCATTTCTGATGAGGCAGCAGGATCACGCTTTAACAAGCCTACCGGCGATATCGGCGTGGACCAGGACGTTTCGGACGACGTTCTGGAACTGCTCGATTTCAGCGCTGACCCACCGCCACCCACTTTGCTGAGCGAATGGGCCCGCGCCCGCGCGGCCCAGAAGCGGAGCCCTGCCCCGGACAAATTTCGCGATCTGGTTTCACCCTCAGCCACGACTGATCCTGGCATCGGCGCCATCGTCCGGCGGATCGAGGAATTCCGGCGCGCGCGCAAAGCGTACGCATCGGCTGAGCCGGCCCACGACGCCCCTCGCCTCCCCCTGGGAGACATCGCACCTGGCCCTTCCCGCCTTGCCACCGCGATCGATTTTGAAACTGGATCGCACGGCAGGATCGTGTGGGCAGAAGGGCCACACGCGCCGTGCGTAGTCGGACTCGATCTGGCTGGCGACGGGGGCGAGGCGGTGGCGTCTGCCCTGCGCCGACACCTGCCTTTGCGCGCCTGCCTGTTCGAAATCGACGGCGCGCCTGCCGTCGCCGGCACTTGGCAGATCGACGCGATAGCCCGGTTCGATCCCGCGAACGGCCAGTTCACCGGATACCATGGACGTCTCCGCCGCCCCGCTGCTGCGGCTCCCGCTGCCGTTCCGGGCGCAGACGAGGCCGACCGCCTGCGCCAGATCCTGCATGAATTGCGCACGCCCGCGAACGCGATCCAGGTCGCGGCCGAAATCATCCAGCAGCAGCTCTATGGCCCGGCCCCTCACGAATACCGAGCGCTGGCCGCCTCCATTGCTGGCGACTGCGCGCATATCCTGGCCGGGTTCGAAGAACTTGACCGGCTCGCCAAGCTGGAGGCCGGCGCGCTCGATCTGGAGCAGGGATCGTGCGATCTCGCGCAAGTCCTGGCTCAGACCGTCCAACGCCTGCGCGCCTGGACCGATCCGCGGGGCAGCAGCTTCACATTGCCGGAAGATTTAACGCTCCCGCCCCTCCCCATCGCGATCGAGCGGATGGAGGCCGAGCGCTTGTTCTGGCGCTTGTTCGCGGCGCTCGCCGGCTCGATGGCGCCAGGGGAATCGCTGTCCCTCACTTGCCATGAGCACGCGGGCCAGCGCGTCCTTGATATCACGCTGCCCAGCGCGCTGGCCGAACGCGACGCCTATGCGCTGTTCGACAGCATCGCGGGCGAACGTGGCCATTCTTTGGCCGCAGGGATGTTCGGCGTCGGCTTTAGCCTTCGTCTGGCGAGCGCAGAAGCAACTGCCGCCGGTGGCAGCTTGCAGCGCGACGGTAACGCGCTGCGCTTGTCTTTACCCACCTTGACCAACGAAGTTACAGACCATAGCAGCATGGCGAATACTTCGTACTAGAATGACGACGTTTCTTAATTCGCCCCTGCGACGGGAGTAACGATTTCTTGCCAGGCCCCAATCTTCTGGACCTGCCTGGCGCCAATGCGCTTGCGTCTTTCAAAGACGGCTTTGGCCAGCGGTTCATCGTCACGGTCGATACCGAGGAAGAGTTCGATTGGTCCGCACCGCTGGATCGCAAACAGCACAGCGTCGTCACCCTTCCCGCCTTACGCAAGTTCCAGCAGTTCTGCGAAAGCTTCGGCGTCGTCCCGTCCTATCTGATCGATTATCCCGTCGCTTGCTCAAATTTCGCGTCAGAGGCGATCGGCGAGGCGGTTTCGCAAGGTCAGGCCGAAGTGGGCGTGCAACTGCACCCTTGGGTCAACCCGCCCTTCGACGAGGAAGTGTCCGAACTCAACAGTTACGCGGGCAATCTTCCCTTCGAGCTGGAACGATCGAAACTGCTGACCCTGCGCGACAAAATCGCACAAGCCTTCGGCGTTTCCCCGCTGATGTACCGCGCCGGTCGCTATGGCCTGGGCCTTCGCACCGCGGAGATCCTGAGCGAGGCTGGCATCGCCATAGACACATCGGTGCGCGCGCGGTTCGACTATAGCGGCAAAGGCGGCCCTAACTATCGCGATCACCCCCTCAAGCCCTACTGGGCTGGCCCCGAGCGCCGCTTGCTCGAATTGCCGCTGACCACCGTCTATTGGGGTCCGCTGCGCCAGATCGGCAACCTGGTCTATCCGTACTTGTGGCGCGCACCGGCTATGCGCGGGCTGCTGGCGCACACGGGCCTGCTGGAACGCATTCCTCTGACGCCCGAAGGTGTCACTGCCCAAGAAGCCCTGCGCGGTGTCGATATTGCCATCGACGAAGGGCTGCCAGTGCTCGTCTTCTCGTTCCACAGTCCCTCCCTCGCGCCGGGCCATACGCCCTACGTGCGCAACGAAGATGATCTCGACGCGCTATACGACTGGTGGCGTACGCTGTTCACCCACCTCGAACGGCGCGGCATCAAGCCAACCAGCGTTAATGACATTTTGGCGAATGTTGCACTGGACTAGCGGACCGTCCCAAGCTAACGGCGCTCATCCGGTGTTCGTCGATGGGCACCGGAAACGGCAGCGGGGGCCTGTAGCTCAGCGGTTAGAGCTGGCCGCTCATAACGGCTAGGTCGCGGGTTCGAATCCTGCCGGGCCCACCACTGTCGAAAGACAGCCTGATGGGCAGATACATCGACGACCGTAGGGTCGGGGAGTGGCGCAGCCCGGTAGCGCGCTTGCTTTGGGAGCAAGATGTCGCAGGTTCGAATCCTGTCTCCCCGACCATTTACTTTTTTGCGGAATATCGACCCTGCCACCCCCTGGGCCGGGCTCCGGAGCAGCGATAGTTTCCGCAAGCATATCAAATGGTTGCCGATAATCGGCGCGAAGTTCACCGTGCTGCCAAATGCAGTTCGACAGTATGAAATTTAGCAACCTCCGTTTATCGATTCGGCTGGCCTCCTCGAAAAGGTGGTGGGCCTTGCGCGCCAAGGTCAGCAGCGCGATCCCCTCGTCCATATCGTCGGAGCTTGCCTCCAGATGCCGCGTCATGTCGCGCTGGCTCCGGTCGATCTCATCGCGCCATTGGGCCGCCATTCGCCGATAGAACGCGTTAGTGACTGCCCCGTCGAGCTTGTCGATATAAACCGCCTCCAGGCGACGTTGCAGCCTGTCGATCTCCGAGCGCAGGCGGGTGACAGCTTCGTTATGCTCGCGCTTTTCGACAGCGAAGCTTTCCCGCAGCGCCCGGACAATCAGGTCATAGATTTCGTCATCGAAACGCAGCCGGGCCAGCAGCGTAGCGAATTGTTCTTCCAGCACCTCTTCGCGGACGAAGCGTTCCGGGCATTTCCCGTGATACCCCGATCGACCGACCGGTGGAGAGTTGGCGTCCGACTTGGTCGACGAAGCGGCGGAAGCGTTCGCGCCCGATAGCGTGGGCCGCCTTGTCGGCTTCGGGCACCGGCGCGGTGACAGTGAACTGGTAGCGGACGAACAACGACAGCGTCTCGAGCAGCACGGTCGCGTCCCACTCGATACGGCCAAGCTCGTTACTGATCCGGTCGAGCCGGTGCTTGAGCAAATCATCGACCTCGCGGGTGGCGCGGCGATTGAGGTATTCACACAAGGCATCGGCGACGATCGCCGATTTCGAGGTGCCGGGCTTGGACGCCAGCGTGTCGAGACGGGCCGTCAGTTCCTCGAGATAGAGATGATGCCGAGGCTTCATGGCCATGCCGCCCCTCAAAATTTGGGCAGGAGATCG
>NZ_AKFJ01000036.1 GCF_000272475.1 Novosphingobium sp. Rr 2-17 | reverse complement strand
TGTCAACGCCGGTATAAAATGGGGCCAATCACCGGTTTAAAAATGGGCCAGTTGTTTCAACAAAAAGCCTCGGGTTGAGGCTGGACAGCATCGGCAGCGGGGAAGCGGCTGTAGCGGAGCGCAAGCCGATTTCGCGCTGCCGATAGCCATTTTCAATTATGGCTCGTGGCTGCCTCCTTGTTCTTGCGGCGCTTTTGGCTGCTGGCGAGGCGGAAGCTTTCGCCATTCATCTCCAGGATGTGGACGTGGTGGGTCAGCCGGTCGAGCAAGGCTCCGGTGAGCCGCTCGGAGCCGAACACCGATGTCCATTCGTCGAACGGCAGGTTGCTGGTGATCAGCGTGCTGCCGCGTTCGTAGCGTTGGCTGAGCACCTCGAACAGCAGCTCGCCGCCCACGGCGGTGAACGGCACATAGCCCAGTTCATCCAGGATCAGCAGTTTGACCGAAGCCAGGTGCTTTTGAAGCGTGCGTAGCCGGCGCTCGTCCCTGGCCTCCATGAGGTCATGCACCAGCGCCGCTGCTGTGGTGAACGCAACGCTTTGGCCCTTTTGACAGGCGGCAAGGCCCAGTGCGAGGGCGGCGTGAGTCTTGCCCGTGCCGCTCGGCCCCAACGCAATGACATTGCGGCGCTGTTCGATCCAGTCCCCGCGTGCCAGTTCCAGCACCAGCGCTTTGTTCAGCGATGGCTGGGCGCCAAAATCGAAGGTGTCGAAGCTCTTGGTGTGCGGGAACCTGGCCATGCGGATACGCCGCTCGACCATCCTGCGTTCGCGGTCGATCCGCTCGAGCTCGCATAGCCGCAGCAGATAGCGCGGATAATCGGCGCGGTCCTGCGCGGCCTCAAGCGCGACCTTCTCATGCTCGCGCACGAAGGTTGGCAGCTTCAGCGCCTTGAGGTGGTTAGCCAGCAGCACCGCTGGCGGCACGCTGGTCGCGGTCTGCTCGATGGCGGGCAGCGGCATTGGGGTCTCGGTCATGCCAGCGCCCCCGTGCTTGTGGAGGCGCCGTTCTGAGATAGTAGCCCCATGTAGCTGCGCGGGTCCGTGCGCCCGACCTGGGCACGTGGAAGATGCGGATAAAACTGCAGATCGAGGCGTGGTGGGCGGTGTTCAAGCCGTGCCAGCGCAATCATCTTCACCGCATCGAAGCTGATCGCGCCTATGTCCAATGCTCTGGCCACCGCCCATTCCACCAGGGGCTGCTCGAAGCGTTCGCATAGCCGCAAGACCTGGATGTACTCGCGCCGGCCTTCCTTGCCGCTGCGCGCTTCCATCAACCGGCGGATGCGATGCATCGGCTCGGCCAGTACCCAGTCATCCAGCGGTGCGGCCTGATCAAGCGCGCGGGGCTTGTGCTCCAGCAACGCCAGATAGTGCAGCGGGTTGGCGATGAAGTCCTCGCGCTCATAGCTACGCTGGTGCACCGCGATCCGTTCCCCGCGGCAGATCACCTCGACCCGATCGACATAGCCTTTGATCACCACCTCCTGATGGGCGTAGGCCGTCGGCACCGAGTAATCATTGGTGCGGTAGCGCACTAGCGACATCGACGAGGCCCGGCCCGTCACCATATGGCACGGATCGAACGCCACCGCCGGCAGCGCCATAAACGCCGCTAGATCAGCAGCGAGCCTTTCACCAATGCTTTGACTGTGCCCGCGCAATACCGCCTGCCGCCGCGCCACGCATTGATCGAGAAAACGAACGTTCATCGCATCGATGCTGTCGGCCACGGGCATCGGTACCATGAAGTGCCGCCGTGAATAGCCGACAAGCCCCTCTACCTTGCCTTTGTCGTTGCCCTTGCCGGGGCGACCGAACTTGTCTTCGAACAGATAATGGCTTTGCAAGGTCGAGAACATCCGGCTGCGCTCACGCTTCCCGTCGCCCAGGATCTGCGCCACCGCCAGCTTGGTGTTATCATACAGGATCGAGAGCGGAATGCCGCCGAAGAAGGCGAACGCCGCCACATGGCCCTCGCAGAACGCCTCGGCCACTTCGGCCGGGTAGGCTTTGACGAACGGCGCATCGCTATGCGGCAGATCCATGCAGAAATAGTGGAACCGCGTTAGCTTGCCGTCGATGATCCCGTCCGCCTCGCCAAAGTCCACCTGCGCATGACCCGGCTTGTGGCTCAGCGGAATGAACACCTCGCGGCTGCGCAGCCTCGTGGTCGCCACATAGTCGCGGACAATCGTTATGCCGCCGGTAAAGCCGTGCTCATCGCGCAGCCGTTCAAATATCCGAACCGCCGTATGGCGCTGCTTAGTATGCACCGCGCGATCATCCGCCAGGATCTTGTCGATGATCTCGGTGAAGCCCGTCAGCTTCCCGCTGAATGACCGACCAAAACGGCCATGCTGCGGCGGTTCGGGGAAAACCAACATCTTATCGACTGTCTTGCGGTTGATGCCAAAATACCTCGCAGCACCGCGCCGGCTCATGCCGTCAATCATCACGGCGCGGCGGACCTTCTGATAAAGTTCCACTCTCTTCATCCTCCACCCCCGCCCAAAAACGGAGGTCTAGCAGGACTGGCCCCTTTTTATCCCGGGCATACCCGCCTCAAGTGGCCCCTTTTATTGCCGGTGTTCTCA
>NZ_AKFJ01000035.1 GCF_000272475.1 Novosphingobium sp. Rr 2-17 | reverse complement strand
AATGAGTGGAAACCGCTCTAATGGACAAAAGTTAACTCTTCCTCAAGCCGATCCGCTTAAATCGGAGAGCGAATAATAGTTTCGCTCCGGGAGAGAGACGTGACGAGCACGGCGAGGCAGATTGGAGATTCTGACCGACATACTGAGATGCTCGAGGCCGTGATTGAGCGTCTGCCCATCGGGGTCGCCCTGCTTGAGATGGACGGCACACCCATCCTGCTCAATCGTACCTTTCGGGAACTGCACGGCATTCGGGAAGGTGACGAAGGTCGGAACTTCGAGCAGGCGATTGCCGATGGCTGGATGGATGATTTCAAGGATGATCCGCGTTTGCTGTTTAAACGGATGAGACAAGCCATCATGTCGGGCCGCGAATTTGTCGAAGAGCTTGAGATCGGAGATCGGACGATATTGGTCCACGACGTTCCCGTAGATGGAAATTTCATCCTGACCACCCATCAGGATATTAGCAGCCGCGTTGCCGCAGAGCGGAGGATCGATCACCTGGCGCATCATGATGCATTGACGGACGTGCCCAACCGCGCTGCGTTTTCACAACGTATTGACCGGACTCTCGCAAACGCGAGGGTGATGCAAAACAAGTTTGCCGTGCTTTCGATCGATCTGGACCGGTTCAAGGATGTGAACGACATTTTCGGTCACGGTGCTGGAGATGCATTGCTCCGTGAACTGGCTGTCAGGTTTCGCAACGCTGCCGACGACGGCTTTTTAGCGCGTCTGGGCGGCGATGAATTCAGCATAATTTGCGATCAAGGCGAGCAACCCGAGGCCGCCGCCTCGCTGGCCGACCAGCTGTTTGCGGCCGTTGCCGACGAAGTAGAAATCGACGGTCAAGCGCTGGTCGCCAACCTGAGCATTGGCATCGCTATCTATCCCGATGATGGCGAGGATGCGACAACGTTGCTCAGCAATGCGGACGCGGCGCTGTATCGGGCGAAAAATGAAGGACGCGGCACGACGCGCTTTTATGAGGCGGCCATGGACAAGAAAATCCATGAGCAACGCGTTCTGCAGCAGGACCTGCGCTTCGCCGTCTCCCGTGACGAATTGCTACTCTGCTATCAGCCGCAGGCTACGGTTAGCGGTGAAATCACAGGCTTTGAAGCGCTGGTTCGCTGGCAGCATCCTGAACGCGGAACGATAGGGCCCGATGTATTCATTCCCCTCGCCGAGCAAAGTGGGGTGATTCTCGAAATGGGTGAATGGATTTTGCGGGAGGCGTGTGCCGAAGCGGCACTCTGGGCCAAACCGCTTCAGATAGCCGTCAATCTGTCGCCGATCCAATTCCGCCATGGTGATCTGGCACTGCTCGTGCATGAGATTTTGCTGGAAACGGGCCTCTCTCCGAAAAGGCTCGAGATCGAGATCACGGAAAGCGTGCTGATCGAAGATTTCTCGCGGGCTATTGGTATTTTGCGTCGGATCAAAGCAATGGGCGTGCGCATCGCGATGGACGATTTTGGCACCGGCTATTCATCGCTTTCCTATTTGCAATCATTTCCATTCGACAAGCTAAAGATCGATCAGTCGTTCATCTCGCGTTTGAGCAATAGCAACCACGCGCAGGAAATCGTCCGTGCGGTGATTGGATTGGGTCGCGGGCTCAATCTGCCGATTGTCGCCGAAGGTGTCGAGACGCCCGCACAACTGTCATTCCTTCTGGACGAGCATTGCTTTGGCGTGCAGGGCTATCTTATCGGTCGGCCAGAAATGATTGATATTTATGCGTCTATGACCGGCAAGGCCGTAGATAGCGGAAGACGACAAGCTGAAGGTTGATAGAAAAACTCCGATTGGGTTGGCGACACCAAACAGGTTTCAATCCAACGCCTCGGCGATGCGCGACAAACAGGTGATGCCGTCAGGCGGCGATGGTCGCCGCGTATTCCCAGCGGTCACCAAGCCAGTGGAACCCTACTCGTTCCGCGTTGGCGACGACCGGGGGCGTACCGTCACGCCAAAATGCCCTCATTTGCGCTTGGTCGTCCAGATCGGGGCCGGTGACGCTCGCGGCGAGCGGCCTGGATGAACTGCCCATGCCCGAACACATAGACCCGCGAGGCGGGCGGGAGCGCGGCTAGGCGCGCCAAAGTCGCCTCGACGCGCCGGAGAAAGCCGGCAAAGCTCTCCGCCCCTTCCCCGTCGCACCAAGCCGGGTCAGCGACCGTCCAATAGCGTTCGACATGAGGCCACCGATTGGCGGCGGCCGTGCCGTTCCAGCGCGCTGGTTGTAGATAGGTGAATTCTTCTATCGGCCACACTTCCACCGGTGCATCGGGAAAACGCGCGATCGTCGGCGCGGCCGTCTGCCCGGTGCGCTGAAACGGCGATGTGGCGATCAGCGACGGCGGTTCCGGCCATTCGCGCGCGACCCGGCCCGCCTGCCCTTCCCCGCGCTCCGTCAGCGCGATCGATGCGACATCGGTGCTGACAAGCCCGGTGTTGGCGGTGCTTTCGCCGTGCCGGATGAATATGGCTCTCATCATGCCTTTCCAGGACCGATTAGGCGAGAATCTGGATGCCGTGCTTCTCGACGATCGACAACAGCTTGAGCGCCGCGCCGCTGGGCTTCTTGGCCCCGGTTTCCCACTTCTCCACCGTGCTTTCGCTGGTGTTGAGGTAGCGGGCGAATACCGGCTGACTGACCTTGTTGCGCTCACGCAGCCGCTTGATTTCAGCCGGGGCGATTGCGGGGGGTGTGGTTAGGCAGCTTTCATCGAAATGGCGCATGGTGGCCTTGTCGATCACCCCGACGCTATGGAACGCCTCGGCCGTCGAGTGGATCGCCTCGAAGGCGTCGCTTTTATACTTACGCTTGGTCGCCATTGCATATCTCCGTCAGCCTGCCATCCGCCAGCAGGGGAGCAATATCCTTGTCCGTGGCTTTCTGGAGGTTCTTCGCCAGCAGGCGAAACTCCCTCAGTTCGTCATCGTCGATATTGGCCCTGTCCTTCTTGGCGAACAGATATTGATACAGCCAGTAGCTGCCGAACTTCGCGAGGATGATGCTCCTGTGCATGTTCCTGTTCAGCCGCTTGGCCTTTCATCACTTCCTGAATGGCCTCGCATAGTTCGTCATCCGAAATGCGGGCCTTGCGGGCCGCCTTGACGAACCAGGCAGTTTTGAAGGTTCTTACCGTGGCATTGTTCATGGCGAATATCTAGCACTTAGTGCTATTGAAAGCAAGATGGCGATGACGCCTGCCGCTGGCGCGGCACCGTGGCTCTAGTCGCTCGCACTCCCCAAGCCCGCAAGCGGTCTTGGCCCAAGGTGACGATCCACATGGCGGGCGAGAACCGCTCGCGCGGATCTCGCGGGTAGTGTGCCGGCGTGCACCGGCGTCGATGTTCGCTCCGTGGGGAGAGGGCGTTCCGCCCCCCTCTCCCCAGCAGCGGGAATCGACGGGCCGTGCCTCGCTGCGCTGCGGCCGCTCCACCCCGTCGATTCCCGCTGCCCCCTTCTCCTGCCGGCGTTCTTGGGCGTCCGTGTCCGGCCGATGGCCTGGCCATCGCCGGTCAGGCGATTTGAAGGGAGTAGAAGGTATGGAACAGGACAACCGGGAAAGCTGGCTTAATCGGGCAGCGGCGGGCATGGCCCGCTGTTTGAAGCGCTGGACGCCCCCCTGCCCGACCGGGTGCGCGTGGCGATCGGCTTCACCAGCAGAGGCGCGAAGGGCAAGGCGATCGGCGAGTGCTGGGACAACCGGCTGAGCGCGGACGGTCATTTTGAAATCTCCATTCGCCCAGACCTCGCCCACGCGCCTGACGCCATGCCCGTGCAGATCGCGGCCATCCTTGCGCATGAGCTGGTTCACGCCGCCGTTGGCATCCCGGCGGGACATGGGAAGGCGTTTAAACGGGTCGCGCTTGGGCTAGGCCTTGTCGGGCCGATGCGCGCCACCACCCCCGGCGATGCTTTCCTTGCGGCGATTGCACCGATCCTTGAGGCCGTTGGCCCCCTCCCCCATGCTCGTCTCGACACCGGCGGGGAGTCTACCGCGCCCAAGAAGCAGAAAGCCCGGATGCTCAAATGTGAGTGCGCGACGTGGCGCAGCGTTCATCGTGATCGACACCCCGCCCCATGCCGACAGCGCCGCCAGCGCCGCCGTCGAGGCGGCCGACCTGGTGTTGATCCCATGTCGGCCGAGCGCATTTGGCCTCGCCGCGATCAAGACGACCGCCAGCCTTGTGAAGCTGCGCGGCGGCCGAGGGGAAAACCGCGATGGAGATGGAGCCGGACGGCAAGGCGGCAGACGAGGTGCGCCAGCTTTACAAGTGGACATGCGAGCATGTAAACATGCAAGCATCAAGGAAGCGGAGGGCCAGCGCATGAGCAGGAAGGGATCATTGCTTGCATTGCGGGATCGCGATCCCGCACCAACGCCGGCGTCGGTCGAGCCGGACGGGAGGGTGGCGGTGCCGATCGCCGGCAGCACTGGCGCAGGCACCGGCAGCAGCCCGGTTGCACCGAGCCGTCAGGGCAAGAAAGCGATGACGGGCTATTTCAGCCCGGAAATGTCTTTCTCCATGCACATGACCGCCCGCAAGCACGGGATGAGCTTGCAAGATGCGATGGCGGAGGCGTTCAACGACTGGCTGCGCAAGATGGGGGAAAGCCCTGTAGGTAAGTGAGCATGTTCACATGCAAACATTAGGTGACGGCCGCCGCCCGCTCGTCTTGACCCTGCCGCCTTCCCACTATTGCGAGCGAGCGCGCTGGGCGCTCGATCGACAGGCGATTGCCTATGACGAGGAGCGGCTAGCGCCTGGCGCTCACGTGCTGCGCGTAAAGGCCTAGGCGCTTCCGCCACGTCGCTTCCCTTGCTTCTCTTTGATGACGGTTCTCTATGCCAGGGGAGCACCTGATTTTGGATCGGGTGGAATTGCCTGGCGGGGACGCTGCTATTGAGCAGCGAATGGAACAGGCGACGGCCCCGCTCATTCGCCAATGCCTCTATGCCGGACTGTTGCACGATAAGCGGTCAGGGATTCGTGACGTGCTGCTGCGCGGCACGAGCAGACCACAGGCAATAATCGGGCGGCTGACGTGGCCGCTCCTGCGGCGCGTCATGGCTGCGGGCATGAACGCGCGGCCGAGCGTCCTGCCAGACTTGATTGCGCAAATGGGGTCAGTTTCGGTAGGG
>NZ_AKFJ01000033.1 GCF_000272475.1 Novosphingobium sp. Rr 2-17 | reverse complement strand
GGGAATTTGCCCCGCTTACGAGGTGCATTATGAATCGTGGCCGCTCGGGCACAGCAACCTGTCGACGACGGCGCGCTACACGCATGTGGCGACGAGTACGATTGCCGGCACCAAGAGCCCGTTCGACCGATTGACGCTGGAGGTGGTACCGCCGAACTGAGCCAGAGTGATGCGCTCCGGGCTCGAAGTGGCGGATATCTTTCGCCGCCATGGTCATGCCTATCGCATTGAGGTGCATAATGGCCGATGACAAATCCCAGCGCGGGATGCAGATCGCCGCACGGTGTCAGGCTGCGAGGCCTATGAGGTCGACTATTTCGCTGAAAAGCATGGGTTGACCCGTGACCAGGCGCAGGCTCTCATCGACCGTGTTGGCAATGATCGTGATAAGCTGGACGCCGAGGCAGAGAAGGTGACGAAGAAGTGGGAAGGGGGAGCAGCACCTGCGGCCCACCAACGTAGCAGGTTCTTATGGCGTCAGCGGACAGGCAACAACCCGAAACTTCGACAAAGCCTGGCGATCGGCCCGCCTCGCTGATTCCGCCTTGCTGATTCTCGATATGGTCAACTGCTTCGACTTTGAAGAGGTAGAGCAGTGGAGCGGCATGCCATTTCGGCAGCTCATCGGATAGATCAGCTACGCCAACAGTTCCGCAAGCGTGGGTGGCCGATCGTATATGTGAACGATAATTTTGGCGAATGGCATTCAGAAGAGCCCAAGCTGGTAGCGCGGGCCCTGGAGAAGTATAACCCAGTCACGGAATTGCTGGCGCCATTTTGAATTGACGCGTACCTTCCCCTAAGCTAGGCTGCTGGGGTAAAAGATTGAGTGGAATATTGAGTGGAATAAAGTGGCATAATAAGCCACTGCACTTAGGAATGCGACTTACTCAACCCATATTGCGGATTCGCATGTGCTGGTGGATCGCGCTTGGCCCGTCGCGGCGTGCCTTGGCCCTCTGATTGAATGGGAAAGAAGATGACAGTCCAACAGATAAGGACGATCGCTTCCGCCCTCTCTCTGTTATGAGTGAGGTGGAAGTCCCCGACGCTGATTTGATTACAGGGCGTAGCACGGACCAGATCAAACGCTCTCATCGGGCTGCCGACCGTCTGCAGCGCGACTTGCTTGACGGCCTGCTTAGCGACCGGCTGCTGCTCGGTTCACTGGCCGAGATTCGCGAACGTTATAGCTTGGGTCATGGGACCTGTCGCGAAGCAGTCGGCATTCTGGAACTACGTGGCGTTTGCAAGCTCCGGTTGGGGCGCGGCGGCGGGCTTATGGCAGTTTTGCCTCGGCTCGACGACCTTGCTAGACTGACGCTACTTCATCTCTATGTAAAGCGTTCCACTACGCACGAGCTGATAGAAGCCCGTCAAATCATCTACCTTTCCGCGTTACATCATGTTTTCGAGCAGGAACGCCAGTCGAAAGCAGTCGACGGCACGGGCGCTGGGCCTGCATGTGATAGGGCACAAGAAGGATGGCATGGGCCTTCTGCATATAGCGACTGGCTAGCAGACTGCACGGGAAATCGTGCTTTTCGTTTCGCAATCCAGTTTATCGAGGTGCTGTGTGACATCCATCTAGAGCTTGCCAAAGAACATCCGCCTGAAATGCCTGCCCGCAATATACAACGCGAAGCGGGGGCCTTGCAGCGGGTTATGTCCTGTCGGAATCTGCAGACAGCTCGAGAGGCACTGGTCGATTATCTCCATTTGACGCAACGTATCTCCCCTGACGAAGCTATCCGTGGATCAAGCCTTCTTTATAATTGGCACTCCACGAAAACCGGCCGCTCAGCACGGCATCTGGCCATGCGCCTGATCGAAGATGTCTTTGTCTTTCCGGTCGAGGAAGGTGGCGATCTTGGTTCGGAGTTCGAGATCGGCGCGCGACACAATGCAAATGCCACGATCGTACGTCAAGCGATCAGGTTGCTCGAGGATCTTGCGATCGCTATACCCCGGCGCGGTCGAGGCGGAGGTATAGACGTGCGAAGCCCTGACGTGAGTTCCATCGTGGGCCTTGTTCCACATATTCTTGGGCAAGAGCAGTTAAAGTTGTCCGAATGCTTCGAAGCGGCTGGAATGCTGGATGTGGAGATCGCGAGAGCCGCCGCCGCGCGCGCTGGGAAGGGGGTGAAAGGCAAGATGCGAGAACATGGCAATTCGCGAACGCCGACGCTCGCCCAGTTGATCTCTCTTGAGCAGAGTATCGCAGACCTGTCGGGCAACAGCGTGTTAGCAGCTTGTGAACGTGGATTCCTTATGTATGCCTGCACCATAGAGCCAGTAGCGGGCGCCGAAGCCCCCCCCAGCGCCATGGTCAAGCGCGTGCTTTCGATGATCCGTGATGTGGAAAAATGCGTTGCTGCAGGAGATGTCCTGGGGGCGGAAGCCGCCGCCTTGCGTAAACATAGGCTAATGGCGTTACGTTTCCTGCCCGCTCGCGGGTCTAGGTCAGAGATTGAGGGCCTAAGCGGCCTTTCCATCGTCAGCGCCCGAGAACGCCAGTTGGCTGGCATTGGCGCAGATGTAAAGGGAAGGCCATAGATCTGAGCACGCGCTTCACTCAGGCGTTTCGGTAGCATAAGCGGTATAAATCGATGTACGACCCTTAATGATTGGGGCTGCAGGCACACAATGCGCCAAAACGGGACCCGGTTCGACGTGTCCCCTGGAGCGGTCGAGACCTGCTAACAACCGCGCCTGGTGCCGTTGGCCTTCCGGGGTGGCTGCCCACCCACCAAGCATGGCGAGTCGTCGGAGGCCGTGGCTTGAATAGCGCGCGGTTCTCGCATCGCCTGCTTATCTTGTTGGATTTTTAGTGTCCCACGCAGGGAGAAAACCCCCCGACTTCAGTCGGGTTCTGGCTTCAGCCATAGACTCG
>NZ_AKFJ01000032.1 GCF_000272475.1 Novosphingobium sp. Rr 2-17 | reverse complement strand
GTCGTCCAACCCAACACGACCCAATTTTCAAGGGAAGCCCTTCGTGCACAGCCGCCTACAATCGCAAGCTTTTTGCCCGATTTACCCAGAACCTTCCAAATTCGATTACTTCAAATCCCCCAAAATCCGCCCTTTCCTGCGGACTTCAGCGTTCTTCACGGGCGACTATCTCGATGGCACGTTTGAGAACGGCGGTGCAACATTGGGCCATGAGGATCGGCTACAATAGGCCCCCTTTCATCCCGGAGTTTTAGAAGGCTACGAGGTTTGACCAAGTGGGAGATAAAGAGTTGCCGGGAGCAGCCATGATGTTCGACACCACACTTTTTTCGGCAGTTCGTAATCGCGCTGGGCGCTGGGCGCTCGCAACTGTCCTTCTCGCCACGTCGGCTGGGGCAATTTCGGCGCAGGCCCCTGGCGCTTCGCCGTCCGGTCCGCCGCCATCCGCTGCGACAGGGCAAGGCGATGAAAAGTCACCGCTGGCCAACAAGACACAGCAGGTCGCCGATCCTGCTGATGAGCGGCTTGGTGGCCTGCACATCGGACCCGCCGGATATACCTCAGGGCCAGGCGGCGGTCTTGATCTGGAGCTTGTTCGAAACAATGACGTGCCATCGCTGCCACCGTTGCCAAAGGACGTTCCTGAACCTTCGTCCGCCCACCGCGACCTTCAGGGCAGCTGGTTCGGTGAACAGTTCCTGCCGTCTTTCGAAATTCGCCAGGATATGTATGGGAACAAAATCCCCTTCACCCTCGCTGGTCGCAAAGTAATGGATCGGCGTCTGCTGGCGACCGACAATCGCCAGTCTTACATGACGCCGGCGTTCCTGTGCCGTCAATCCGGCCCCGATTGGGATATGATTTTCATTCCTTTTCGGATCTACCAATCAAAAGACCGGATTGATGTCTTCTCCAGGATGGACCGCATGTGGTGGCCGATAGCACTCGAGCCCGCCGTACTCCCGTCTGCGTCCAAGAATACTTATATGGGCCGCTCGATCGGTCGCTGGGAGGGCGATACGCTTGTCGTCGAGACGTCGAACTTCAAGAACCGGCGTTGGTTATCCTTCCGCGGCACGCCAGTCTCGCCTGCAGGCAAGCTCGTCTACCATATCCGCAAGCTGCACGACAAATCACTGGTCTCTCGAGATCGTCACTACCGTCGATGACCCCGCCTATTACACCAGGCCGTGGAAATTCGTCCGGAGCTTCGAATGGCGGCCGGATCTCTCGACCAAGGCGGCGGATTGGCAGGGCGTGGAGGATGCCCTCGCGACCTATCATTGGGGGCTGGAGCATGGCGATCAGCGGGTCAAGGCCGTGGTGTTGTCCTGGCGGACGCCGGCTATGGGCTCTCGGCATCATTCCGGCAGGCACTTAACACTTATGCTGGGCAGTAGGTATTCCCCGGCACCAGAAGGTGTATCCGGCCGATGTGCAGTTGACCTTCCCGGTAGCGGCGCGGGGGCGGCCACGTGTCCGACACGTGCCCGATGTCAAATCCCGGGCAGCTCATGTCATGCTCGAGGATGCGAAGTAGCGACAGTTCAGCTGGCGGCGGGGAACGAAAGGAAGGATGAGCGCCCGCTTCGCCGCCATGTGCGTGCGCACCGCCGATGGCCCACCTCAGCGGATCGGCGCTGCCGGAGCCCAGCATATGCCCGGCGAAGAGGCCTGGCTGGTGGGCGAGCATCGTTTGAACGGCGAGCGCCAATACTACCTCTCCAACCTGCCTGCAGAGACCGCGATCCGCGAGTTGGCAGGTGCGATCAAGGCCCGCTGGATTTGCGAACAGGCTCATCAGCAACTCAAAGGAGAGCTTGGCCTCGATCACTTCGAGGGCAGGTCATGGACGGGGCCGCACCGACACGCACTCATGACGATGATCGCCTATGCATTCCCGCAAACATGACGGCTCGCTCAGGCGGGTCGGAAAAAACGAGTCTCCGGACCCCCGCCTCAGCCCAGCCTGCCTGCAGTCCCCAAGCCATCCTTAACCGCTTGGCGCGCTCGCCGCCAAGTCATTGCCCTCACTACGGAGGCGCTGTGCTTGAACTATCCAGCCAAATTCTGCCAGACAGCTAGCTAGTATTCGGCCGGTTTTGGGTTTGACGCGTTAGCACCCCCCTATCTATTTTGGTTGGCACAAAGGTTGGGCAGTGGCGGGCTCGTTACGAGCCGTTCTCGGCAGCGGACTTGACCGGTCTCCGTGCTGCCCGTACGCTGGTTGCATTCCCTGTATCGTCACTACGTAGGGCTGTCCCGATCCATATGAGCGCATGATAGATGACAGGCCAACCAAAGCGAGCAGTCGGTTCGATTGTGCAAGGTGGCGTCGAGGCGGATTTTCTCGACGCAGATCTGATTACCGGGCGCAGGGCAAGCCGGATGAAGCGCTCGCATCGTGCTGCTGACCGACTCCAGCGGGATTTGCTGGATGGTCTGCGCGGCAAGCATCGGTCGTTAGGTTCGATCGCGGAAATTCGTGAGCGGTATGGCCTGGGGCGGTGGGCTTGCAGAGAAGCCATCGGCATTCTGGAGCTTCGCGGCGTAGGCGAACTCAGGACAGGACGCGGCGGAGGGCTCATAGCAGCTTCGCCCGGACTTGATGATCTGGCCAAGCTCACACTCCTGCACCTCTATGTGAAACGCTCCTCGACCCGCGAGCTTGTTGAAGCCAGGCGAATTGTCTATTTGGCCGCGCTTCGAGAGGTTTTCAGGCGCAACGGCAACCGCTTTGAGGGTCAGGCTGCCGTCGAGGTGGCCTTTGATCCGAATTTGCAGATGGCAGGTGCCGATCATTCTGCTTTCGCTCTTTGGCTTGCTGATCGGACGGGAAACCGTGCCTTCCGCTTCGCCATCGATTACATAGAAGCTCTTTGTGACAACTACCTGGATCTCGCGGAAGTGCACCCTTCGAGCGTAGTGGGCAAGGGCGAGGCTGAGATGGCCCTGTTGCTTCGAGCTATGTCCGCGGGCAGGGCAGCTGCTGCTCGTAAAGCGCTGGTCCACTACCTGGATGCGATGCAGCTTGTTCCGGATGACAGGCCGGTGCCGGTGCCGAGCCTTCTTTACAAATGGCACTCGGCCGGGACCGCGCGTTCTGCCCGTCGTCTGGCGATGGCGCTGATCGAGGAAATCGCTGCGTCGTGTACAGATGGGGCCATTGATCTTGGCTCGGAGTTCGACATCGGTGTGCGGCATGACGCCAACGCTGCAATTGTGCGGCAGGCAATCAGGCTCCTGGAAGATCTTGCGATAGCAACTCCCCGCCGCGGTCGCGGCGGCGGTATCGACGTGCGGCGCCCGGACGTGACCTCGATCGTCGGTCTTATCCCGCATGTCCTCGTCCAGGAGCGACTGGACATATCCGACTGCTTTGAGGCGGCAGGCATGCTAGATGTGGAGATCGCTATGGCCGGTGCTGCTGCTAGGGCAAACTGGGGGCCGGGTGGAGAAGAGGGCAACCAGCCAGGGGTGTCGCGAGAACCGACGCGGGCACAGCAACTTATTTCCATCGAACAGAGCATCGCCGACTTGTCGGGCAACAGTGTCCTTTCAGCCTGCGAACGCGGATTTCTCATGTACGCTTGTGCCATCGAGCCGGTGGACAAGGAGGACGTCGTCCCAGGTCCAGTTGTCGAGCGTGTGCTCTCGGCAATCGGCAGTGTCGCTGAGTGTGTGGCGGCAGGGGATGTGGACGGTGCCGAGGCTGCCACGCTTCACAAGCACAAGCTGCTGGCCCTGCGTTTCATGCCGTAGGAATGCCTCGCTGAGCCCGGCTTTCAAGGCGTTTGCGCTTGTGGGAGCGATCGGGGTGTCCAGGTGGTGAGCGCGGTGCGATGCACTCCTTTCAGCAAGACCTAAAGCAGCTAGTTATTTAGGCCCTCGCCGAAGCCTAACCCTCCGCCGGAGAACAGCAGCTCGTCTTGCCGATAAGGCAGGAGCAAGCTGCATCCTACGGAAGAGGTGATATTTTGCGTACGCATTCAGCCATCATCGGCCTTGTGCTCCCGGCATTGATTACAGGCGGTCCTGTCAGCGCTGCCGACGCCGGGGGGGAGGCGAATATTCGCCTGGTGCAGCAGTTTCTTGCCGAGGTTCGCGTCGCGGCGACCGGTGAAAACACCGCCGCCAATGTTCGCGCGGTAGCAGAACAATACATGGACGCGGACTATATCCAGCATGCGCCAGGCTTTCCGCCAGGCCGGGAAGGCTACATCCAGGTGATGTCGCAGGCCATGAGGCCTCCGGCGAGCGGCGGTCAGCAATCCGCAGGAGAGCGGCGCGCTCTGCCAAAGGACATCAATTTCGTCGCGGATGGTCCCTACGTCATTTGGGTTTCCGAATTGCCGAGGTCGGGGGGGGCTCTGCCTGCCAAAAGATACATGTTCAACATGTTCAGGATCGAAAATGGGAAGTTCAAGGAGCACTGGGACTCTGAATGAACACCTTTTTTGTCTCTGTCGGCGACTGTCTTCAGGCTGAGAGAGGGTTCCCGTGCGCGAATACAGAGGATTCTATTGGATGACGAAGCGCTCAGCGGCTTTCCCGCTAAATGTGACCGGGGTACGTGGATCGACGTTTGTGCAGCTGAGTCGACACCATCTGCCGCGCCAGCGCTGGAGCGGCGCGGCGTGGATCGCCGCATGCGGAATCGTATCGGTGGCGGTGCTGCCGCGCTCTGCTTTAGCTGAGACGGACCTGTCGGGAACGTGGCGGATCGTCGCTCCGCGTTCCTCCATCGCATCGGAAAATTTGACAATTCCGTTCACGGCGCAAGGCAAAAAGCAATACGACGAGAATCGACGAAAGAGAGCGAAGCGGGACCTCGAATTCGATCGGACAGCCAGCCGCTGCGCCGCGCCTGGCGTTCCGCGCGTAATGCTTACCTCAAAGCGCTTCCAGGTTTTCCAGGATCGGGACATCGTGATGATCGGCTTTGAGTGGAACCGGTTCCGACGGGCCATCGCCATGCCGACGCTCCCATCGCAGTTTTCAATTTTCGGGGATCAGGACAACGCTGGCCTGGTCGGGACCAAGATGGGCACGTCCAAAGGTCACTGGGAAGGCGACACGCTTGTAATCCAGACCTCGCAGTTCTCGGACCGCACTCTTCTGGACGACGCAGTTCCGCATGGTTTTCAGTTGAAAGTAACCGAGCGTGTCCGGCTTGTGGCGCCGGATACTCTGGAAGATCGCATCAAGATCGAAGATCCTGAATACTTTACCAGGCCGTGGGAAACGGTCGTGACTTATGCGCGGCAGCCCGATGCGGTCTTTCCTGAAGACAACTGTCTAGATCGCGTGTCGGGCGAACCGATGCTGCCCTCGAAGTAGAAATCGCCTTTGGAGCGACACATGACCCTTGCTGACCATGGCCCTTTCTCACTGAGGCGGCTTGATCTTGGACCGGTAATCGCTGCGACTTTGATTGCATTACCCGGAACGGCATTCGCGCAGGTTCCTGCAGGTCCGCCGCAAAGCGGCTCCAGCGAAGCTGTGGTCGGTATACCCGGCTCAAGACCCAATCCCGTTTCCAGAGACGATCCCGGGCGCAAGCGTCTGGACGGACTACATATTGGCGAGCGCGGGTTCTCTAGCGGACGGGGCGGCGGCCTGGATCTGGAACTGACGCGAAACAACGATCTTCCGCCGCTACCGCCGTTGGCTGCGAACGTTGCACGTCCGACAGCCGATCCGCATGATCTGAGCGGCAGCTGGTTTGGGGATCAGTTCCTCGGCGCGTTCGAGATACTGCGTGACATGTACGGAGAGGACGTTCCCTTCAACGCCCTTGGGCGCAAGGTCATGGACCGCCGTCTGCTCGCCAACGACCAGCGGCGCTCTTACATGACCCCCGCTTCCCTGTGTCGGCCGTCGGGCCCCGACTGGGATACGATCCACATGCCCATCCGGATTTATCAATCCCGAAGCAAGTTGGACATCTTTTCCACTATGGATCGTATGTGGTGGCCAATCGCCCTCGATCCCACACTTCTCCCACCAGCCAGCAAGAACAGCTACATGGGGCGTTCTATTGGTCGCTGGGACGGGGACTCCCTGGTCGTCGAGAACACCGGCTTCAGAACGAGGCGCTGGCTTTCGTTCCGTGGCACACCGATCTCTCCAGCTGGCAAGCTGACCTATCGTATCACCAAGCGACACGAAGGCGACCATTGGCTCCTAGAGATCGTCACGACCGTGGACGACCCGACCTATTACAATCGGCCCTGGAAGTTCGCGCGAACGCTTCAATGGCGACCCGACGCCGGTCTTCTCGCTGAATACGATTGCGAGGACCAGAGCGACGGCAACGATTCTGGTGCCGTGCCCGAGCCGAACGAGTGAAACGCACCCGCCACGCAAACCAACTCGAAAATATCAAAGGACGTAGAAAATTGCGCACTCGAACGAAAACCGGGAGATGCATGGCTCGCCCTACCGGTCGCCACGTAGCCGAACAGCTGGGTTTGGTACTGGCTGGCATGTTCTTGAGTATTTCTGTTGCACCGGCACAAGCGCAAGACGTGCCCAGCCTCGAAGGCACATGGAAGATCGCCACACCTGAAACGAAGCTCAAGCCGCTGGCCCCGGTGGTACTGACGGCGGAGGGGCGCAAGGCTCTGGAACAGAACAAGCGCCTGCGTTCGCAGCACAAGTTTGACGATTACGACATTGCGCTTTCACGCTGCTCGAACCCCGGCGTACCCCGTCTCATGCTGACGCCGATGCGCTTCAAGATCTGGCAACGTTTTGGCGTGGTAACTTTCGACTTCGAATGGAACCGGGCGCTGCGTCAAATCGATGTGCGCGGTTTGCCAACGGAACCGCTCCTGGTCCCACAGATGACCGGACGGACATCGGGGCGCTGGGAAGGTGGTACTCTGGTGGCCGAAACGGTTGATATCAGCGACCGTACGCTTATTGACGACCTCATGCCGCATACCAATGATCTGAAAGTGACCGAGCGGCTGCGGCTCATTGATGCCGACACGCTCGAAGACCAGATCACGATCGAGGACCCGGCCTACTACGCGACACCCTGGAGCAGCGTCGTCACGTTCAAGCGTCAGCCCGATGGGTTCTTCCCCGAGCATGTCTGCCTTGAAAACCGCGGCACAGCGAAGCCCTCGGGACGCGCGAAATGAGGCGGCCAGATGAATTTGGAGTTCCCTGCATGACAATCGAACGCGCACCTAGCCCCCGGATCAGGCATTGGATCCGCACTGCCGCTGTAGCAGCTACAGTCATTTCCATGGCCGCGACCGGCGCGGGTGCGCAGACGCCTGGAACATTTCCGCCGGCCGGGACACCGAGCGGCACCCCTCCCGGCGGTTTGCCGGGCGGTCCGTCCGCGGGCATCGGTGGAGCGGAAGCTGCGACACTCGGCCCCCCGCCACTTCCGCCACTGACCGAAGCGCAAAAGGTTCTCGCCGATCTACCGCCGCCGATGAAGGCGGGACTGCTGCCGCAGCCGCCGGTGCCGGCGGATGCGCCCAGGCCATCAGCCGATCCGCGTGATTTCCAAGGGATCTGGTTCCATAATCAACCGCTCGAAACGCGGCTGCAGAAGGACATGTACGGCTGGGAGCCTCCCGTCACCATGGCCGCAGCGAAAGTCATCGCACGCCGAGTGACATCGCAAGCTGCCGGCAAGCCTTTCGTCAATGCATCGGCCAAGTGCTTGCCGCCGGGACCGCAGTGGCAGCGCGACCTGAATTTCCCGTTCCTAATCGTACAGGGGAAGACTTCGGTCCAGTTCATCTTCGAGGAATATCACGGCCGCTGGAACATCACGCTCGATCCCAAGGCTTCGCCGCTGCCCGCGGGCAAGGAGTACATGGGGCGTTCGGTAGGCCACTGGGAAGGCGATACGCTCGTCGTCGAGAGCACCGATTTCAAACAAGCTCTGTGGCTCGATGTCGACGGCACTCCGCTCTCGCCAGAGGGTAAGCTGCTCCAGCGTATCCGCAAGGTCGATCTGGGCAACGGCAGGCCGTTCCTCGAGGTCATCACTACGATCATCGATCCCAAGTACTACACCGATCCCTGGAACATCGTGCGTACCTTCGGCTGGCAGCCGAACGCCGCCTTTTTCAAGGAATACAACTGTGAAGAGCAGGTCGGCGACGCGAGCGCGATTACGGACAGCGGTCTCGTGAACGAACCAGGCGACTAATCTGTATCTCCAGTTTCTACCCATAAGGAGAGGATAATCATGAGGAATACAAAGTTTCTTTTCGTCGCGACGAGTGCAATCGCATTAATTGGTAGCGGAGCGACCGGTCAGCTCGCTTTTGCATCTGAGGCACAGGATCAACCTTCGCCGGCTGCGGCAGGCGCTTCGGAAGGCGCCGCGTCGGGTGAAACCACTGCCGACGCCTCGAATTCGATCGCGGACATCGTGGTGACGGCCCAAAGGCGCACCGAAAATCTGCAGCGAACGGCCGCCTCGGTTAGCGTGCGTTCGGGGGCAGAGCTCCAGGCCGCAGGCAAGTTCGCACTCAGTGCTATCCTGGAAGACGTCCCTGGTGTCTCCGGTGGCGCGGCGGCGAACACCGGCGGGATGATCGGCTCTTCGGCGGGAACCGATTCGCCAGCCGCGGGTCTCACGATCCGTGGCATTCCCTCGAACGTTGGGGCAGGGGGCAGCGCCACCTCGACCTCGACGGCGGCTGCGATCTACGTCGACGGCGTCTACAACGGCGTCGGCAGCAGCTATGACATCGACCGCATCGAAGTGCTGCGCGGACCGCAAGGAACGCTTTATGGCCGCAGTGCAACTACCGGCGTGGTCGTCATCCGTACCCGCAATCCGAATACGGATGCGTGGGAGGGAAATGCCGCGCTGGAAGTTGGTAACTACGATCTTCGGCACTACACTGCTGCGCTCAATGTTCCGATCGTTCAGGACAAGATCGCGCTGCGCATCTCGGGTAACTACTTCGACCGTGACGGCTATGAGACGCACAATCTCGAAAGGGGCGATCAGGGTTACAACGGGGGCGCGCTGACCAACACGGATTATCGCGCGAAACTGCTTGTCAAGCCGATCGACGACGTCTCGCTGCTGCTCGGCTTCGCCGGGCAGGACAACAAGGCTTACAGTTCGGGGACGACCCTGACCCAGGAAAGCCCGGACACTTTCTCGAAGAGCTACAGTCCGGTCGGGGCGGGCAAGAATCACTTCCGGCAGTACTGGGCGGAGTTGAACTGGGCGGCAGGAGGCGTCACCTTCACCTACCTGCCCGCCTATCGAACCTGGAAGTCCGATGCGCTCAACTACGTGCGCATTCCTGCCATAGATCTGGCGACGGACCAGTCGATCTCGACGCCCAAGGATCATTTCCTGACCCAGGAGCTGCGTTTGGCTTCGCAGCCCGGCGGCAAGCTGAACTGGCAGCTGGGCGCACTCTATTATGAAAACGATCTGCGCAGCCTCATCACCTCGCGCAATGGCAACACCCAGGAACTGCAATACACTTCAGACACATCTAAGAAGACAACAGCTGCGGGCGTCTTCGGCGAAGCGACCTACTCCTTCACCGACACGACCCGGTTGAATCTAGGGCTGCGCTACGACTACACGGAGGTCGCCGTCGACCAGACCTACGCCACGCCTACCGGCACGTTGACGGTGGATGGCGCACGAAAGTTCAACAATGTGACGTACAAGGCGCGGATCGAACAGGATCTTAGCCCTCAGAACCTTGTCTACGCTCTCACCTCGACCGGTTTCTCGCCCGGAGACCTCAGCGTGACAACCGGCACGGATGGCAATCCGGTACGTGTAGAATTCGACGCCGAGACGATGACCTCGTATGAAATCGGTTCGAAGAACCGCTTCTTCGGCAATCGCCTTCAGGTCAACGGAGCTGCATTTTACTATGTCTACGGCGGCTATCAGGTCGCCAACGTCAATATCAGCGAGACCTCGACAGCTGCGTTCTCGGCGCTCTCTGCACCGGCGCGTGCCTATGGCGGGGAATTGGAGATCCTGTTCAAGCCAAGCGCAGACGACCGCCTCGGTCTGAATCTGAGCTACACCAAGGCCTATTTCGTGGACAGAAGCGAGCAGGCCGTTCCGGGGACCTCGAACACGTTTGACTACTATTTTTCCAAAAAGGAAATACCCAATGTCGTGCCCTTTCAGGCCCAGCTCAACTACGATCATGACTTTCATTTCGATGGCGGATCGCGTCTGACCTTGCATGGCGACATCCGTTTCCTGAGCGCCTACGATTCAACCTCGATCACGAAAGCCCAGGCTGCGGCGGCAGACCAGAATGCAGATGTCGGAGCCAGTGCGGCGCAGTACGCGCGCACCGGGTCGCAGTTCGTGGGCGATCTCACGGCGACTT
The DNA here is from genome assembly GCF_000272475.1 of Novosphingobium sp. Rr 2-17. Classification (GTDB taxonomy): domain Bacteria; phylum Pseudomonadota; class Alphaproteobacteria; order Sphingomonadales; family Sphingomonadaceae; genus Novosphingobium. The sequence continues at coordinate 3,111 of NZ_AKFJ01000032.1, read as the reverse complement.
GGGTGGCAAGTGGCGATCGCTTCACCTTTTCGGCCTATCTGCGCAATGTCGGGAATAACCGTTACAAGGTGAACGCGGGTATCAACAACGGGTTTCCGGGCATCTTCAACGCGACGACCGAACGGTATGTCCCGCGCACCTACGGTATCGTCCTGAGCGCGAAGCTCTGATGGTTCGCGGATATGCCAACTGAGGATGCGCCCCACCGCCAGTAATAATCGCTGTCGATGTATTGACGTTAGGAGAATTCATGGACCGGATTGATGCGAAGAAGATCGCAGTGGCGCTGTCGGTGGGGCTGGTATTGAGCAGCCCTGCCAAGGCCGCGACGAACACACCCCGGGAAATCGACAACAAGCAGCTTGTTGTCGATTTCTATCAGGCTCTCGATGCGGCGAATTCGGCGGGAACTACCGCGAAACAGGCGCGTAGCATTGCCGAGCGCTTCCTGAGCCGCGATTATGTTCAACATCAGGAGGGTGCTTCCAGCAATGGCAATGCCCGCGAGGCCTTTGTTCGAAACGCGGAAGCGGTGCCTCCTGGGCCGCCACCGCCGGCCATGCGAACTCCCGCCAGGACAATAGCACTGATGGCGGAGGGAGATCGCGTCATCATCATCGCTAGCCGCGATGTTCCCGATGTGGGTGGAGGAACCCGACCGGTCTTCATCTTCAACATGTTCCGGATTGAGGGTGGAAAACTTGCCGAACATTGGGACGCGCTTCCCTCCGCGATGACGAAGCCGCCATCGGATGGCACGGGGCAACAGTGACAGATATGCCTCGGGGACGTGGCGATGATCTATTCCAGCGACAAGTTCCCGGCAAACAAGCCCGGTGCTTCGGTAAGGGTGTCAGCTGGGGCGTAGGAAGGGAAATGTGCACTGGCGACCGAGAGCACTGTCGCTATTCCGACGCGGCCATGGTACTGCATTGGCTAATCGCACTTCTCATCATCGCCATCATCCCGATGGGCATCTGGGTGTCGAATGCTATTGGTGATCCTAAGCGTGAGGCAATGGCCTACGGGGCCTTCCAGTTTCACAAGTCGATAGGTTTGCTCCTGCTGATGCTCACGTTGGTGATAATAGGATGGCGGCTGACACAGCACGTGCCGCCCACCGCTCCCTCACCCAAGCCTTGGTGGCGGTTCCTTGCGCGCGCGCGTCGAGCGGCGTTCTATGGGTCTCTGCTGGTTTTGCCGTTATCGGGCTGGGCCTATGTGTCCGCAGGCTGGGGCGTGAGCGATCAGCCGTTCAGCTTCGCGACATCGTTTTTCGGTCAGTTCAAGATTTTCCCTTATGTGGTTTGTATCAGGCCTTCAGGACACTGCAGGGCTTCGGATGACCGGATTGCAAGCCGGGGTGGCCGGCAGTCTCTATCCCGACAGGACAATGCCGGATCCGGGCAGGGCAACGGATCCTTCGGCAAAGTAAATCTCGTGCGCAATTGCCTTGCGGTTCTGGCTGGATGCCAGCCGGTCACAGTCTGTGCTCCGTGAGGTGTGGGGCATGAAGTCGACGAATATCTAGACTAAGGAAGATCACATGCGAATGAAGGTAGGGTTTCTGGCAGCGATGGTTGGTCAGATCGTTTTGATGGCACCCATGCCGGCATGGGCTCATCATAGTTTCGCCGCTTACAATATGGCCAAAACGGTATCGGCTGCAGGAACGATCAAAGAGTTCCGCTGGGGAGCGCCCCACTCCTCAGTGGTCCTCGTGTACAAGGATAAGGCCGGCAAAGAAGGGCAGATGTCGATCGTCAGCGGCAGTCCGCTGATGTTTGCCAAAAAGGGTTTCGCCCCCAGGGACTTCAAACGCGGCGACAAGGTCCACATCACCTATCACCCCAACGCAAACGGATTGCCTGGCGGTGCCCTTGCCTCGCTGACTTTCTCCAATGGCCGGATCTTTTCTGACGACGAGGCGGCGAAAGCCGCGCCGCCTGGGAGCTAAGCTGCTGTCGTGCTTTCCACTGGACTTTATGCGAAAGATAAATCATGTCCGAACCAAGATATGACGATGCGATAGACCAGATTTTCTTGGAGGCGCGCAGCCACAACGAATGGAGAGATCGTTCTGTTGGCGAAAGCACCATCCGTTATCTTTATGACCTTCTCAAGCTTGCTCCGACTTCCGCCAATTCCTCGCCTGCCCGCTTCGTGTGGGTGCGCAGCGAAGAGGGTAAGAAGCGGCTGGGCGAACCGCATTCGACAATAACAAGGCCAAGATCCTTGCCGCACCGCTCACAGTGATCATCGGCTACGATCTTGAGTTTGCTGACCGGCTGCCGCAGTTGTTTCCCGCTCGCAGCGAAATGATGAAACATCTGTTGAAGGACACGCCGGGCACCGAACCGGCCGCGTTTCGCAACAGCGCGCTTCAGGGGGCCTATCCCATCCTGGCTGCACGGCACTGGGTCTCGATACCGTTCCGATGTCTGGCTTCAGCAATGCCGCCGTCGACAAGGCGTTCTTTGCAGGCACATCTGTCAAGTCCAACTTCCTTTGCTCGTTAGGCTACGGCACCGGCGAGCAAATGCTTCCACGGAACCCGCGGCTGTCTTTCGAGGAAGCCGGCTGGTTTTCTTAGTTGAGCCCCTTCTTCGCGCCGTCCGGCATCAACTCACACCTGTGCTTCAGGCGTCTGAGTGGCGCTGCCACCTGAGCAAGAAGGCTGATCCGCTCGAGTTCGATCTCCTGAGGGCGGTAGTCGGCTCGACCGTCGATAGCCTGGCTCAATGCCCGAGAATGCGCCTCTTTTAGCCCGGCCTAACTCGAATTGACGCGATCTTTTGGAGAATCCACAGCCTACCTGTCTCCTGCGATCTCCCCGATACGTGCAAAGAGCCGAGACATTACCGAACGCGCCGCAGCTTTGATCGTAAGCGGACTATCTTCCGGACTATTTCGACCGGAGACATGGCGGTGCATCACTGGGCGGTCCAGCCGGGCCACGTGTGGATCGCTCGCTTGACGAAGCAGTCAGGCAACTCGGAACCTTGCCGGCTATGATCTCGCCGACCGATCTCGGTTGCGGGTCATGCTCGCCAGCCTGGCGCGTACTCTTTACGTAGGCCCCCTTGCAGAGTACGCATCCGCTGAGCGGCG
>NZ_AKFJ01000031.1 GCF_000272475.1 Novosphingobium sp. Rr 2-17 | reverse complement strand
GCCATCCGCGATTCGGTCAATGGTGGCGTAGCGAAAATCGAAGTCTTTGAGAGCCATTGGGGGATATCTCCTGCAGCTTCAGTCGGGCATGTTGTCGTTTCCCATGGTGAGATCTGCAATCGGCATAGCCGAGACCTCCTCTCGGCGATGGGCAAAACGATCAGGAGTTGGAAGAACTGCTGGAAGGGATACTGGCGCCGTCGGGAGGAACTTGAGTTCCTCGCGCTGGATAGCAACGAGCTCTGAACGTCCCATGGCAGCGGTCATGCCGATCGCGCCGAGAGCTCGATAGCGCGGTAACCGCAGGTGATCGCCGGAGATCGCCGAAATCATCTCGGAAACGACGGGCTGCGTGGCGGCACGCTTCTAGCCGATGCTCATATCTATCGAAAAAGACCGATCATGCCATCGAATGGACTTTATGTCACAAGATCCAAATTATGGCAGTCTGCCTTACGTATGGCACTCTGGTGTCATTTATGTTATATTGAATAAAATGCCACCTAATAGGGCTTTGAGGTTCATATGACACTGCAAGTCAACATAACACCGAATGGGCGTATGAGCCTGCCGGCTGATGTGCGCAAGCGTTTGGGTCTTACGGGCGGCGGTGCAGTCTTCCTTGAGGAAACGGACGATGGTGTGGTTCTGCGCACTGCAGCGCAGGCCGTGGCACGCGCGCAGGCGTTGGCTCAGCAGTACACCGGCGGCAACCCAGATGCCGGTATCGATGGCTTCCTCGCCCGACGCCGCGAGGACAGCGGAGAATGAGCGAGTTCGTCCTTGATGCTTCAGCGCTGATCGCGATGCTCAAGCAAGAGAAAGGTGCGGTCAAGGTTGCCAAAGCGATTGCTTCCGCCAGAATGTGCGTCGTCAACTATGCCGAAGTCATCAGTCATTACGCGCACCTTGGAATGCCTCCTGCCGCCATCGACGCGATGCTCGATCCACTACCGATCACCATCGTCGCCGCCGATAAGGAGATATCGCGCATCGCTGGCCGCCTGCGCGTCGTAACCTCTAGTGCGAGACTTTCGCTGGGTGATCGCTACTGCCTCGCCCTCGCCCAGCGCTACCGTCTTCCCGCTTGGACCAGTGACACACATTGGAATATTGTCGCCGACGATGTCGGCGTGAAGGTCGTCCAAATCCGCTAACCGCCCGATCGCTAATCCGCTCCAGGAGGCAAATAGTATCCAGCAACAGGGTGCGAACGAGCACATGACGATCGTGCGGGCTCCACCCTCCACATTGCCCGTCAGGTCTTCGTCAGAACTTCCGGCTAGCCCGACAGCATGGATACACGGCAGACATACGTCCTTGGTGGCGCTGTAGCAGTTGCTCTTGCAGGAGGGTTGGCTTGGTGGAACCATACCATATCCACACCAGCCGATCCGGTTGCCCGCTCTTCGCCGACCCAGGACCGGGGCGGCAATCTGGATGTACCCGCCAAGCAAGCTGGGCAGTTGGGCATTGAGCTTCGAGCGGCACTCGCGGCAACCGAGGCGCCCCTTGCCGATCTTCCTGCGGTCATTGCGCCGCCGCCCAATGCGCGCGTGGCCGTCGCAGCCTCCCTGCCCGGCGTTGTGATGCGCACGATGGTGGTGGAGGGTGACAGCGTTCGTGCCGGGCAACCGCTGGCGGTCATCGCCAGTCGCGATGTCCTGAGCCTCGGCAGCGATCTGGCCCGCGCCAACGCGCGGCTGGGAGTCGCCCAGTCGAGCGCCGGTCGCCTTTCCCAGCTCGATCGTGAAGGGATCATAGCCGGTGCCCGCGCGGACGAGGCCCGCGCCACGGCAGCACAAGCCCGCGTGGACGTATCCGAAAAGTCGCGCATCCTGCGGCTGGTGAACGGCCATGGCGCCAGTGGCACCTATACGCTGGTCACCCCGATTGCGGGCCGGGTGACGGGCGCCAATATCCAGGCCGGCAGCCCGGTCGATGGCACGAGCGCACCCTACGTCATCGATGCTGTCGATCGCTACGAGGTCGAGGCCCAGCTTCCCGAGCGACTGATCGGCATTGTCCGCCCGGGCATGTCCATTCGCCTGGGTGCATTGCGCGGCACGGTCACCGCTGTGGGAACGACCATCGACCCGGCGACGCGATCGGCCATGCTCAAGGCCACGCTGCCGGCTGGATCAGCAGTGGTCGCTGGCCGCGCAACCAGCATCTCGGTTTTCGGGCCTGCACCTGCCGGGGCGGTCAGTGTTCCGGTCGCCGCAGTCACGAGCCTTGATGGGAAAGATGTAGTGTTCGTCAGAACTGCGAACGGCTTTGTGCCCCGCAACGTCGTGACCGCCGGATCGAGCGACGGCATGACATTGGTGCTCTCGGGCATCCGGTCAGGCGAACGGGTCGTGACGTCCGGGACGAGCGGACTCAAAGCGCTGGCGCAGGCGCGCTAGACGATGCTGCGCTCCCTCGTCGCGCAGGCGTTGTCATACCGCCTGCTGGTTATTGTCTTGTCCATCGTCGTCGCAGGCCTGGGCACATGGGCCTTCGTTACGCTGCCGGTCGATGCCTATCCCAACATCGCGCAGACCCAAGTGAAGCTGATCCTCAAGGCCCCGGGCATGACGCCCGAGGAAGTCGAGACCCGTGTCATCGCACCGATCGAGATGGAGATGCTGGGCATCCCCAAACAAGCGATCCTGCGCTCCACCGCCAAGTATGCGATCGCCGACATCACCATCGATTTCGTCGATGGCACGGATATCTACTGGGCGCGCCAGCAAGTTTCCGAGCGCCTGAGCGGCGTGCTGGGGGATATGCCCGCATCGGTCAGCGGTGGCCTGGCTCCGATCTCCACACCGCTTTCCGATGTCTATATGTTCACGATCGAGGGAACGCAGACGCTTCAGCAGAAGCGCGAATTGCTCGACTGGACGATCCGCCCCGCGCTGCGCACCGTCCCGGGCGTAGCGGACGTCAATGCGCTGGGCGGCTATGTGCGGACGTTTGAAGTGCGCCCCGACCCGGTGGCCCTCGCCAGCGCAAAGTTATCGATCAGCGACCTGCGCACCGCCATAGAAAGCGGCAACCGCAACGACGGCGCCGGGCGGCTGACTTCGGGCGAGGAATCGCTGATCGTCCGCGCCGTGGGCGCCATTCAATCGGTGGACGATCTCCAATCGCTGGTAATCGCCAGTCGGGATGGCCGCATCATCCGCTTGGGTGACGTGGCGACCGTGGCCAGCGGCAGCCTCACTCGCTACGGCGCCGTCAGCAAGAACGGGCAAGCCGAGGCGGTCGAGGGCCTCGTGATCGCTCTGAGGGGCGCCGATGCCCGCCAGGTCGTCAATGGCGTCCGCGCCCGCCTGGCGGAGGTCGAGAAAGGCTTGCCAGCGGGCACGCATATCGACGTGTTCTACGATCGATCCGACTTGATCAGCCATGCAGTCGGAACGGTGGAGGAAGCGCTTCTGGAAGCGACCATCCTCGTCATCATCCTTCTGATAGTGTTTCTGGGAGACTGGCGGGCCGCTGCCATCGTTGCCGTAACGCTGCCGATGGCCGCGCTGATCACCTTCCTGTTCATGCAAGGGGTTGGCCTCTCGGCGAACCTGATGAGCCTGGGCGGGCTCGCCATCGCGATCGGCATGCTGGTCGATGGTGCGGTCGTGGTCGTTGAGAATGTCGTCGAACGACTGGGTCAGGAGCATGAGGAAGGGCATCCGCGCCTCAATCATGTGTTCCGCGCTACCAGTGATGTCGTTGTGCCGGTGTCGGCAGGCATCATCATCATCGCCCTGGTATTCCTGCCGCTGCTCGCCTTGCAGGGGCTGGAAGGCAAGTTGTTCTCCCCGGTCGCTTTGACGATCGTGTTTGCGCTGGCCGGCTCGCTCTTGCTCGCCCTCACGCTTGTCCCTGTGCTGGCATCGTTGGGCTTGAAGAGCGGTCATCATCGCGACCCCTGGATCATGCGCAAGCTAGCACCACGCTATCATGCGCTGCTGACGGCTGCGTTCGCGCGCAAGCGGCTGGTGTATTTGCTGTCCGCCCTCGGTTTAGTGATCGCCGCCATAGCCTATGGCGCGGTTGGCAAGACTTTCATGCCCACCATGGACGAAGGCTCCGTCATCGTCCAGTTGACCAAGCTGCCCTCCATCAATCTCGCCCAGTCGATCAAGAACGACCTGGCCGTGCAGCGCGCCTTGATGAAGGTTCCCGAAGTCCAGGACGTGATCGCTCGCGTCGGCACGGACGAGATCGGCCTGGACCCGATGGGTCCGAACGAAACCGACAGCTTCGTGCGGCTCAAGCCGCGGTCGGAATGGCGCGGCGACAAGGATTTCATCCTGGCGGACATGCGCAAGGCGCTGGAAGGGATGCCCGGTATCGAACCTAGCTTCACCCAGCCGATCGAGATGCGGGTGTCGGAAATGTTGACCGGCGCGCGCGGCGACCTTGCCGTCAAGATTTTCGGGCCAGATTCCGCCACGCTGTCCGAACTGGCAGGCCAGGTACAGCGCACGCTTTCCACCGTGCGCGGCGCATCCGAGGTGATGACCGTAGCCAACGACAGGGTAGATTATCTGCAGCTCGACATCGACCGCGCCGCTGCTGGACGGTTCGGCATGCCGGTCGCAGAAATGCAGGACATGCTGCGAGCGCAGGTCGAAGGTGTTCAGGCGGGTATCGTCGCGCAAGGACAAAAGCGCATTCCCATCCTGATCCGGGGCGACGAAAGCTTGCGCGCCGACCCGGCCCGCTTTGCCGACCTGCAGCTTCATACGCCGAGCGGCACCCTTGCGCGCGTCAGCGACATGGCCCGGGTCGAACGCACGCAGGGGCCGGTCAAACTGGACCACGAAAACGGCTCGCGCTTCGCGCTGGTCCAGGCGTTCGTGTCGGGCCGCGATCTGGTGGGCTACGTCGATGAAGCCAAGGCCGCTGTCGCTGCGAAAGTCGTGCTTCCCGCCGGATATCGCGTGGTGTGGGGCGGTCAGTTCGAGAACCAGCAGCGCGCATCGGCGCGGTTGATGCTGGTCATCCCCTTTGCGCTGCTGCTCATCTTCTTGGTGTTGCTGGCGACGTTGCGGTCCTTGCGGGCATCGGTCATCATCCTGCTCAACATTCCCTTTGCAATGGTCGGCGGACTGGTCTCGCTCTGGGCGTCGGGCGAATATCTCTCTGTCCCCGCTTCGGTGGGGTTCATCGCCCTGCTCGGCATCGCGGTTCTCAACGGCCTCGTCCTCGTCGCCTATTTCCGCCAGTTGCGGGAGGAAGGCTCCAGCCTAGCCGACGCGGTTCGGCTTGGTGCGGAACGCCGGCTGAGACCCGTGTTGATGACCGCCAGCATCACCGGCTTTGGCCTCGTTCCGCTGCTCTTCGCCAATGGCCCCGGCTCGGAAATCCAGAAGCCGCTGGCGATCGTCGTGATCGGCGGCCTCATCACGTCCACCTTGTTGACGCTGATCCTCCTGCCGATCCTGTTCGAACGCTTCGGCGAAGGTCGCAAAAACGACAACGGAGCCGGAAATGACTGAGATCCTGCTCACCATCCACTGTGCGACCATGGACACCCCCAGCCTGATCGATGCGATCCGCACCGTCACTCGGGTGCCGCTGCACGTCCGCGCAGAAATCGTCCACGGTCGGGACTTCGCAGACGCCCAGGCATCGGAACAAGTCACCGCCACGCTGAAACGATCGGCCATCGAACTAATCGAGGTGGCCAGCGCGATGGATTCTATTTTGCAGGCGGCTGGCGAGGCTAAGCGGCGCTCTGCGGTGCGTTGGCATCAGACCGCGGTCCTGGCGCGAGGAAGAATGGCATGAAAACGATCTCGCTGTTGCTGGCCACGTTCATTTGCCTCACTCCAGTCGCCGTGCTGGCTCAGCGGGCCGATCTGCCGCCTGAGGCACAAGTCGTAGCAATCCTTGATAATTACCCCACCGTTTTGGCCGGCGGCGCGCGGATCACGGCCGCCAAGGCGCAGGACGATATGCTGCGTCGTGGTTCGCACGAAGTGACGATCCAAGGCAGCTACATCCGCCGGACCGTTGATCACGAGGGCGGCTATGACGAGTTCGATACGACGATCGGCCGCGCCTTCCGCTTGCCAGGCAAGGCTAGCTTGGACCGCAAGGCCGGCGCCTTGGGCATCGAAGTCGCCCAAAACCGCGCCGAAGATGTCCGGCACCAGATCGCATTGACCTTGGCAGGGTATTGGTATGACTGGCTGACAGCGGATACGCTCTACCGCAATGACATGGAGACGGTGACACTGCTGGAAACGTCCGTCCAGGCAGTGCGTCGTCGTCGCCAGCTCCGCGACGCGGCCGACCTGGATATCGATCAGGCCAGTGCTGCCTTGGCGCAGGCCAAGGGCCAAGCGGCGACGTCGCTCGCCAACCGGGAGCAAGCACGGGCCTTGCTGGCAGCGACGTTCCCCGATTTGCCCTTGCCCGCCCAGCCGCCGATCCTGGGTGTCCCGGAATTGCCGCAAAAGCCGCTGGCGGCGATGCGCGACCTCGTGATCGAACGCAGCCATGAAATCCGCGCGGCAGACCGGGAAGCGCAGCGTCTGGGGGTCGTTTCGCAAAGAGTCTATGCCGATCGTATCGCCGATCCGACTGTCGGCGTCCGGATGTTCAGCGAACGCAGCGGCATGGAACGCGGTGCTGGTCTTGTCGTTTCCATGCCCTTCGGTGGTGGCTATCGCAGGGCGGCCGCCGATCAAGCCAGCGCAGAAGCGAACGCCGCCCGTTCCGAACTGATCAACGTGCAGCGCATGGTAGAAGCCACTGCCGATACGGACTTGTCCAATGCCCGCGCACGCATGGACGTATGGCGCAACATGGCGGATGCCGCAGCCAGCGCCCTAGCCGCAGCGGCCAGAACGCAGCGCGGCCAAATGCTGGGTGCGATCGATCTTTCGGACATGCTCTACGCACGCCGACAGGCCCATGATGCGCAGCGCGCGGAGATCGAAGCACGCGCCGAAGCGGTCCGTGCCTTAACGAAACTGCAGATCGATTCCCATAGCATCTGGGTGACGCCGGGCGATAGCTGAACTCGCCGCAACCCGCTGCCGTGATCGACAAGCTTTCATCGACAAAAAAATCATCACGGTCGATGGTTATGGGCAAGCAGCGAGCGGCAGACCAGATGGATAGCGATCATGCGCATATTGTTGATTGAAGATAATGCGCGGCTGGCGGACCTGATCCGTGACGGACTGGATAAGCTGGGATTCGCTGTAGACTGGCATGATACAGTCGACGCTGCCGAACATGCGCAGCAGATATTCCGATACGATCTTTTGCTGATCGATCTAGGGCTTCCGGATGGAGACGGGCTGGATCTCGTTCGCGCCATGCGTCGTCGCCGCAATTCCACGCCTATCATGGTGGTGACGGCTCGTGGCGGTCTCGATGATCGCGTGATCGGCCTTGATGCCGGCGCTGACGACTACCTGGTGAAGCCCTTTCAGATCGCGGAACTTGCAGCACGTTGCCGCGCGCTTTTGCGACGTCCTGGCAGCGCGATCGACACGGTGCTGACAGCCGGGAACGTCGCCTTGCATCCATCGGAGCGGTCGGTGCGCGTGGCGGGAGCCGTAATCGATACGCCGCCGCGCGAAGCCGCGCTGTTGGAACAACTCTTGCGCCGCTCGGAGCATGTCGTGGCGAAGTCCGCACTGGAGAACGCATTGTATTCGATGGATGCAGAGGTCACGCCCAATGCACTGGAAGCTACGGTATCGCGCCTCAGAAAGCGCCTATGGGCAGCGCAAGCGGATGTTCAGATCAAAACCGTTCACGGTGTTGGCTATGCTTTGTTCGCGCCCCACACAGCCGTTGATGAATAACGTGGATACGCCAGTCCGGCCAAAGGGTGGCCCCACCCTGTTCCGGCAGATCGCGACCCGATTGGCCGCATTGACGCTGGTATTTGCGATACTCAACATCGGTATCGTCGTGGTCACCTACAGCCAACAGCCCGAATCCCTGGCGCAAGAACTCCTCACTTTGGAAGCCCGCCGGATTGCAGAGAGTCCGCAAAGGATCGATGCCCTGCCCCGGCCGGCAGGGTCAACTCACTGGAAAGTCAGCTATCTCGACCGGCCTGTGACACATACCGCTGCCGAATATCGGAAGCAGAACCCAGGGGCCTTGGTCGATTGGACCCAGCGCGAGCGGATCGAGGGCGGCTACCGCGTCACCGGCGTCCGCACGATCATGCAAGAGGGCAGGCAGCAATGGCTATTCATACAGTTCGAAGGTTATGGCCTGCGTCCGTACCTACCGGTAATCTGGAGCGAGATCCTGCAGCATGGGATACTGCCGCTCATTCCCTTATCGCTGCTCATGCTGGCGTTTAATATCCTTGCGGTGCGCCGCGTTCTCGATCCGCTGCTGCAGGCCGAGCAGGAAGTCGATGGCCTCGATCCTGATAATATGGCAGCCCGCCTGCATGAACCCATCGCCCCGCGCGAAGTTCACACGCTTGTCTGTGCCGTCAACCGCGCGCTTGGTCGGTTGGAGAACGCGCTATCGACGTTGCGGGCGTTCACCGCCAATGCCGCGCATGAACTGCGCACCCCGCTCGCGATTATGCAATTGGGCATCGACCGTCTGCCCGACAGCCGGGATCGCGACGAATTGTCACGTGAGAACCTCGCCATGACGCGGATGGTGGGCCAGATGCTCGATCTGGCCCAGGCCGATGCTTTGTTGGTCGATGACGCACACCAGGTCGATCTCGCCAACGTCGCGCGAGAAGTCGTGACCGCGCTGGCACCTCGCGCATTCGAACAGCATCGCGAACTGCGTTTTGAACAGACCGGCGAAGCGATTGCCCTGGGCCACGAGGAAGCGATCTATCGGGTCATCCGCAACCTGGTGGATAACGCGCTGGCTCACACGAGCGGTGACAGCCCAATCGAGATCACAGCGGGCCCTGGCCCGCGATTTTCGGTACGCGATCATGGCGACGGTATCCCTGATGCGGACAGGGAACACATATTCGAACGCTTCTGGCGGGGCGACCGAAGGGCCAGCACCGGCGCGGGCCTCGGCCTGGGCATCGTCAAACGCCTCGTCGAGGCGCATGGCGGCACGGTCACGGTCGAGGACGTTCCAGGAGGGGGAACCCTCTTCCAAGTGGAATTACAATCGACCTCGCACATCGGTTTTCGCTGTGTATCGAGAACGATCTCGGGCTCGTAGCGAGCGAAAGCATGACCCGCGTAGCTGCATGGGTCTGCTCTTGCAGGCAGGCGCTCCAGCGACGGGAGTAAGCGGCATGAGCGATCCCTGATGCCGCTGCCAGCCCTTGAAGCCGAACCCACCAGCGTGTTGCCTTCGAGGCCACGCAGGATCGGGCCGATTACCTGCGGTATCTACTGCCCCTATGCGAACTTGAACGGATCGACCGCGAACGCCGGATGGTGGAGCGCCGCATCCGCATAGCCAGGTTCCCGCATACCAAGAGCTAGGCTCGCGTGCCTCGATCGGATCACGGCGCCCGCCACTGCGGGCACTGATAACGCCCCCATCCGGGCCAAGCCCCGAGCCGGTTCGCTGGAAGCGGTTACTCGCTCTCGCTGCTTGAAAAGAACTGTTGGATCACATCGCGCGCCAGCCGGGCGGGGCGCAGGGTGTCGGCATCCAGGCAGCACCAACTGGACTTGACCTCGGCCAGGACTTCCTCGCCACGCCGGATCACGGTCTCGTAGAATGCACGCGCGCCCTGCACCTTTTCCAGCAAGACCGTGGCGATCACGTCATCCTCCAGGAACGCGGGCTTGCGATAGGTGATCTCGTGCTTGATCGCGACCCACAGATGCTGGGCAATCGCCTCGGCCGGCGCCAGTGCGCGCCAGTGGTCGAGCACTGCCTCCTGCACCCATTTGAGGTAGCTGGCATTGTTGACATGACCCATGAAGTCGATGTCGGTCGGATCGATGCCGATCGGGAAGCGGTGGGGAATCGCGTGGTTCACGTATACGTTAATAGCACCTTCCAGCGCTGCCGGCACCTACTTTGCAGCGGGCTGGTGGTAAGCGCTTCGCGCGCGACAGTCCGGACATCGTAGGCTGGGGTGGCCGGACGATCGCGCAGGCGTTTGCCTATGACGATGATCGTCGGCTTTACCTCTGCATCCCGCGCGGCTTCTCGGGCATTGGCACAAGGCGCTGCACTGAGCGCTGTAAGAAAAGTACGCAGTATAAAGACTTCACCGCGCGCGCCTAAATAGCCGTATGCCGACGCAGAGCGGCCTTTGCCTGATCGGATCGCTTCCAACTTCGCCGCGCTCACAAAAACGCCCGCGCCTGGGACCGCACGTTAAGGCCGGTCCCCTCGATTTCTACGGTTTCAAAGCGAGCTTAGAAGCAAGCCGAGATAAGTGTGACCAATTTTGTGCGCAGCATCGACATTCAAAGGGGCATTATAGATGGTTGGTATTGTAAGGTGAAATTAGCATGGGTGCAGACAAGTGACTGATTTATAAAGTTTAATTTAACTCGACAAGAGACTCTTAATCAGCGGGTCCTTGGTTCGAGCCCAAGTGCGTCCACCAAATTCTTCAGTTATATCAAAGAATTACCCATCATGGGGCACCTCTCTTTATGGTTGCTCACACCCGGGTGTCTCTATGGGTGCCATATGGGTGCCACCCGAACGGCGATCGTGGGTGGACAAGGATGATCACGGACGGCGCTAAGATTTGTCGGTGCCGACCTTTTTTCGCCTCCGTGTTAGGAATGCCCGAAGGCTGTCGGTCGGAACCAATGTAGATCGACCTACCTTGATGGTCTCAATCTCTCCTTGAGCGATCATCTCGTACAGCGTCGATTTGCCGATACCCAGCATTTGCGCAGCCAGAGGTATGCGGACGGCCAAGGGCTCCGCAGACTTGGCCATACCCTCAGTATTCAGTTTCTTCACGATTGCCTGCCTGTCGACATAGTTTCAAAATCGGTGTTCGAGTGGTCCAGGCTGTTCAGCCCGAAATGCATTTGGCCCAAAGCGACGTCGTAAGTGCCCAGCCACGGCAAGCGCATAGCGGCGCTGACGCCAGGCAGTCGGGCTGTGATAAATCCCAACCGCTCTCCAATAATTGCCTGTCGCGTTCAGGCCTGACAGGAATATCCATCGTGCTGCCTGCACGTTGAAGCATGGATCGTCGATCAGCCAGGCGCGTACCAAGCCTGCTTGGCGATCGACCAGCGCTGCCAGTTTCGGCACCCATGAGCTGTTGATCTGAAGAGGTCCGAGATCATGTGTGCCATTCGCATTTAAGACCTCTGCGCCAATCCACCCTGCCTCTTGATCCCGCAGTCCCCATAGCGTCCGCTCGAGCCACGTCCGTCCGGCTGCTGCCTCCCGAATACATTGGCCAAGCCGCACTTCATGCGCAGATGAAAGCGCGGAACGGGCCTGGGCGTTTTCTATTGAGCCAACGCACAGCGTGGAAAACAAAACAAGCCGAAGCACCGCTCGATTAGTGATCATGGCCGCCTCCGTGATCTTGTGTTGTCGCATGTTGAGGTTCGGGGGCCGGGGTTGGTGCGCGCGCGCCTGCCTCATGCCCTTCATCACGTAGAGGACTGCGATTCAGTAGGGAGACTATCCATCGGTCGAGAAAGTTGGCCATCGACTGGGCGCGACCCGCGATACGCCCGGCCAGCCCCTCCAGATGTGAGCCCTCCGGCGGTTCTCGCTCTGCCAGCCGCTCCTTCCGTGCCTCCCGCTCAAATCGCTGTTCGTCCCGCAAGCTGTCCCAGCGCTCGCCGTGGCGAGCCGCCCGCCCCTTCACGCTGTCCTGCTCGATCCGCCCCAATGCCTGGAGAGAGGATGTCTTCTCGCCCGAACGCTGGCTCAGCTTTTCAACCAGCTTCTCCCGGCTTTCCGTCCAGAGGCTTGCCCCGAATCGCGCGCGAGTGATGGCGGTGTAGAAATTCTGCCCGGTAACGAGCGGCGAGTTGACGGGCGCCAGCACAAAAACCCGATCGTAGGTCTTGGACTGCGCAGAATAAACGGTCTCGCTATAGCCATGGTCCCAGCTCTTGTGCCGGGACAGGTCGATTGCCTGCCTCCGTCCGTCGCGATCCCAACGGATTACGGCAACAGGCCCATCAAAGCTCTCTACGGTACCGCGCTCCGCGTTCTTAAGACCGAGCTCCTTGTTGACCAGTCGCCACTGGATACGGTCGCCGGCAGCAAGATCTCGTTGCTCCTCCTTGAATATGTTGACCTGCGACGGGCGGCCCAGCCGAGGATCCCACTGAATCGTTCTGCTATTTTCATCGACGAGATTCACCGTCTGGCGTCCTCGGGTGTCTCGCCCAACTCCGATCACCCGGTATTCGGTATCGCGAGAAATCCCGAGGCCGACATTGTCGCGGGAGAACACGACCACCTGTCCGCGAGAGTAGAAGCGCGCGAAATGCTTCTCCTCGTCGGTCATGCCCGATGGCGACAGGATTGAGAGCCGAGCTTCCTCTGCGGCGATCGCGCCCTCGGTCTTTAGCGCTTCGCGAATCTTCGTGTTGACGATGAGACGGCTCGCGTTGTCGAGAACGAGGATGTTGGTCTTGTCGCGCTGCTCGGGTGTCAGCCGCACCCAATCAGCCACCAGTATGATGGCCAGCTTTTCGCCGCCCTCTCCCGTTGCGACCTTGTCGAGGCCACCGATCGAGCCGTCATAGTTCTGGAGGCGGGCAAGACGGACCGCCTTGGTGATGCCGTCGGCCTCCTGGCGGACCGGATCCTTTAGCTCAGCCTTTGGCATGCCCAACCGCATCATCAGCCAGAAAGGTTTGCCCTGCTCGATCGCCCCCGTTTGGCGGGTATCGCCCAGTAGGATGAGACGAGCGCCAGTGGCACGGCTAATCTCGAGCAGGCGGATCGCCTGACGATTGCCGAGCTGGCCGGCCTCGTCGATCACCAGGACATGGCTCTCATCGAGCGTGGTCCCTCCGGTGGCGAGCAAACTTGCCACAGTGCGCGATTCGATATGGGCCTTTTGGCCAAGTTCGCCGGCGGCGGACGAGGTGGGAGCGAGTGCGATCAGCGTCGCTTCTTCCCTCACCGCCTCGCGTAATGCGCCGATGATCGTAGACTTGCCCGAGCCCGCCACGCCATGCACGGCTACCACCCGGTGCTCGGTGGTTCCTATATGTAGGAGCGCCGTGCGCTGCTCCGGGTTGAGATCGTAGGCGATCCCAGCATCGCGGAGCGCCTCGGTGGATGCCAGTGGCCGGGCGTCATTGAGAGCAAGCGCCAGTTGATCCGATAGTGCCAGTTCCAGGCGGGCAGTCTTGCGCGTCGTCCGGCCGCGCGTGTGGATCTCGTCTCCAGTTCGGTGCCGGGTTGCGAGCAGCTTCTCTCGAGTCTGATGCTCCTCGGCGACGGGGCGCACGTCGGAAAGGCGAACCTCGCCAACGTGGGAGGCCAGTGCCGTCTGTAGTAGCACTCCGAGATTATTGACCGCCTCCTTGCCTTCCGACCGACGGATGCCGAACAGCATGGCTCGGGCGGCTATCGAAGGCAGAACCTCGATCTCGCGGCTGCCGGCTTTCTGAGCATCGGAACGCGTATCGTGGACCGTCTCGGCATGTTGCCCAATACGGCCTTCCCACCGCTGATGCAGTGCCTCAAGCGAGACCTTTTCCTTGGGACCACGAGTTTTGTAGAAGGAGATCCGCCGCGCCGCCTGACCGATAAGACCGTGCTCTTTGGCATGCGCTTCGATCTGCTCGGCCCGCTGCGACATGTCGGTGATCAGCGCCTTGGGGACGCCCCTGATTTCAAAAAGGCCCCGGCGCGGGTCGAACTCGACTCCATATCCGCGCTCGCGAAGGAGATGGGCGAGTTCGTTGCGATAGACCTGGCCCGCGACCATCTGCTCAGCGTACATAGCGCGGGTCTCGAGGCTGACTTTCTTCGCGCCGTCTCGCTCGTCGGTGATGTTCATGACGACGGCGTGAGTGTGGAGGTGGGGATCGAGTTCGCGCGACGCGTGCTCGGTGAAGCGTGCGTAGATCAGGCGCCCGGTCGTCTTCTCGGTGACCTCGCCGTCGACGCGGTGCCGCATCAGTGCGTGTTCTTCGAGATAAAAGAGCGCCGCCGTCACGGCTTCCTCATGGGCGGCGATGATCCGCTGGTCGCCCGCCACCAGCGCCATGATCGACACCGACTTTGGCGCGTTCACCGCGAAGTCCCAGCCCGGATGGTGCTGGATCTCGCCGTCCTTTCGGCGGCGGCCGAGTTGCTGTTCCCCGATCTTCCCGGCGAGGAACTCCTTGAAGGTGGCTGGATCGACTGCACCTTCAAGGCCGAGTTCGGCGGCAACCTTACCGCCCCATTCCGAATGCTCGTCGGAGCCTTTGGTATAATAGTCGCCCACCGTGAAATAGCGGGCAATGTTGGTGGCGGAGCCCTTGAGACGGCGAGGATGGATCATGCCGGCCTCGCTGCGTTGCGGACGCCGTTATGACGGCCGTGCTGACTGAGACGGAACCCAGCCGACTTGCCGAACAATTCCAGAGGAGGAGGCGGGTTGACCACTTCCCCTTTCCCCAAGGCCTCTGTCGGAGGAGGCATCGACTGGTCATTGGAAGGCGGTGTTGCCGGAATCGAGTCCGCGCTTGGGGGAGCGAGCGGCAATTCTGACCCGGGGTCACTTGGGGCTGCACGCCGCCTTTTCGTCGGGAGAGTTTTCGGCCTGGATGGCGATGTCGACGCGGCCGGCGCTGGGAGGGGCGAAGGCGTCGGCCCCCCCATGCGGACTGGGACATTATCACGCTCCTCGAACGCCTCTGCCACGGAGGCCACGTCGTTGTAACTGTCCTCGAACCGAACTACTGGCAGGCTGCGGCCAAACCGGAGATAGCCCATCAGGTTGGGCAGATTGGTCACCTCAGTGTGCATGACCAGCGGTCGCGTTACCTGCATACGCGAGAGGTTCACACCATCGCGCATGTCGTTCACACC
This sequence comes from Novosphingobium sp. Rr 2-17, assembly GCF_000272475.1. GTDB lineage: Bacteria > Pseudomonadota > Alphaproteobacteria > Sphingomonadales > Sphingomonadaceae > Novosphingobium. The sequence continues at coordinate 3,257 of NZ_AKFJ01000031.1, read as the reverse complement.
GTACGACATGCCCTCATTGGCCTCGACCTGTTCGACCTGGCCGAGATTTTCGCTGACGTGCTTGGCGGTGGGGGTGTCGTTGGCGCGCAGCGCCACCCAGGTGGAGCAATAGCCGGTGATCGCCGCGGCATCCTGGATGCCGTAGGTCGCCTCAAGCTGCGGATAGCTCTGGAAGCCCAGGATGCCGCAGCCGCCATATTTCCGGGCGCGGGCGAGAAAGTCACCGAGCGATGGCAGGCGCAGGAGCGTCGGCAGTTCGTCGATCACACAATAGAGGCGCCGGTTTCGATCGGGCGTCATGCTCATGATCGCGCTGATCGCGATGTCGAGCCAGACCGTGATCAGTGGGCGGAGCGAGGGAAGCTGGTCCGCCTTAACAGTGATGAAGAGCCAGCTGTCATCCTTCTCGTTGGCGACCCAGTCACGAATCGAGAAGCCGTCGGCGGTATCGTCGAGATAGGAGAAGCTGCGCATCACCGAGGCAAGCTCGGCCTGAATGCCGGCGCTCGTGCGCTCGCCCTCGGTCGAGATGAACGCCGCCGCGTCGGTACCGGCAGCGAAAGCGGCGAGGTCCTTAAGCTTGGAGCGTAGCAGTGTGTCGAGCAGGATCGAAACGAGGGTCCGTTCCTGGCGCGCGAGCTTCCTCATCACAGCAACCAGCGTGCCCCTCGCCGCTTTCGCCCAAAAGGGATCGCCGGTCTTGTCGGGGATCGTCGACTCGGCGATCTGGTCGTAATGATAGTCGCGCGGGACATCGACCCAGGGGGACCAGTAGTCCGCCCGCCCATCGAGGGGATTGAGCAGGATATCGATTCCCGGCCGGTAGAATTTTTCTACGAAGGTACCTGCTGTGTCATAGACGATAGCGCGGCGCTTCCGCTTGCGTATCCCGTCGAGCATCTTGACGATGATGTTCGTCTTGCCGGTGCCCGGCGCCCCGCAGAGCAGGATATGCTCCGGCTCGAATGCGTCCGGCACGTTGACGCCACCGATCTCGAAGCTGCCCTTGGCATGACGCCACAGCGCTCGGCGGACCTGCCGGACTGTTCCGAACCGCGCGCCCCGAAGGAACTGGTTGGACCCGAGCCCCCTGCCCGTCCGGGTGAAATAGAACCAGGCCCAGAACAACATGAGGAGGGCGAACCCGCCAGCCATGGCCGCCCCGTGCAGCATATAGCTCTCGAACGCACCAAAGGTCTTGTGCGCAACGCCCGAACTGATCAGCCCCCTGGGCGTAGTCCAGTATTGCTTGCCGGTCGGTGTCTTGAACAGGATCGGGGTCGCGTTGCCCGGCAGCGTATCACCCATGAAGTAGGCCTGGGTGACCTTGAGCATTACGAAGCGTTCGTACTCGGACGATTTCTCGAGTGCGTACCAGATTGTGCCACCGATCCAAATGACGAGCCCCGCGAGGACGGTCTGGTAGAAGACCTGAGTCGTCATGCGAACGTTATGGACGATGGCTTGGCCGCCCCTTGTCCAGGAGCCCAGCGTGTCGTGGCGAAAAATGCTCATGGCCGATCCTGCTCAGGATCGAGCAGCCCGCGTTCACGGAGGAGGCGGCGCGCTTCGCCCAGCCCCTTTTGGAGGATATCGGGCGAACGTTCGCCCACCGACGTCGCAAGGATGGCGAAGGCCTGGATGGCCGTCGCATGGAGCTCGTCGAAGCGGGCGTGGTAGCCGGAAGGATCGGTGCCTTCGAAGCGTTCGAGGATATCGCGACAGTAAGTCGCGGTGCCGACGCCGGAATTGCGCGCCTGAACGGAAAGGCGCGCATAGAGGTCATCGTCTATGCGGATAGTGATACGTGCCAAGCGGCGGACTCCTTGTCCGACACGCCCGCAACATGGTGAAGCGAGATCCTTATAGCCGAATTACGTCGCGATCTCAATATCTTATTGAAACTGCCGGTGGCAGCCAGTGAGTGCCAAGCGAGATCAAATGCTTAGATTGATAAGAACCTAGGTGTGGCTGCCGCTGGCAGCCGACCAGTGCCGAACCGACAGCCACCGGGTGCCAGCAAAAAGTAGGAGAAATCCGAGCGATTCGCGCCCGCAGCACCCGTGCGTACGGTGCATTACATTTTCGGCCTTCGGGCCGTGCGTCGAGTCTCCGCATCACTTTACGTGATGCGCTTTCATCCGCCGACTTCGGGCGGCAAAAATGGGAGAAATCCGCCGATCCTTAGTCGTCGGATTTGGTCGTCCAAGCGGACTGACAAGACAGGTGTAGCCGTTCGCTCCGGTGCCGCCGGTAAAGCCCCGGTGTGTCCCCGGGATCAATCGCGGGGATGCACATTCCCGGCCCAGTGCCGGTAGCGATGGAACGCCGCCATGCGACGCATTGAAGGTATCGATCTCGAAGAAATTACCGTCACCGATCTTCCGCTTCCGATCAACGGGGAACGCACCGTACGTGACAGCAAGACACCCTACCTCGGCATCAGATTACGCTCTTCAGGGTCGCGTACTTGGATCATGTACACCCAAACCAACGGGCAATCGAAGCGGATTACATTGGGGGATGCAACCTCCATCCCGCTTGAAATCGCAAGATCAATGCTGGGAGCTGCGTCTCTCTCAAAGCCCTTGGATCAGGGGAGGAGCGCCCCACTCCGCTCAGCAGAATCCGTGGCCGAAGTCGTGGCGGCCTACCTCGTTAGCGGTAGCGATGGTAAACGCTGGAAGGCATCAACCGGGAGACTGATGGAGACTGTTGCCCGGCTCCATATCCTCCCGACCTTTGGCGATACGCCTATCCGAGACGTCAAGCGAACCGACGTTTTGCAGTGGCACGGCGAACTTAGCCAACGATCAAGTTCTGCACGCATGGCGCTCTCAACTCTTTCCGGAGCCATGACCTATGCCGAAGACCATGGACTTCGGCAGCACGGTTCAAACCCCTGCCAAGGACTGCGGAAACGATCTAAAAGTCATCGAGGCAGTCACCTTCCTCCGCGCTCGATGAGGTCCCTTTGGCAAGCCTTGGATCACTACCAACCAGCTATGCCAGACATTTGCGACGCCGTTCGCTTGCTGATCCTGACAGGCGCTCGAAAAAACGAAATTCTGCATTTGCGATGGGATTTCATCGAAGGTCCGCGCGCGGTCTTACCGGACTCGAAAACCGGCCCCCGAACAATCTGGCTGAATGCTCCAGCGCGCGCATTGATCGCTTCTCGGCAAAGCCGATTGGAAGGCCGCTTTGTCTTCCCCGGACGGGATGGAACTGCACCGCTAGGTGTTTAGTCCCGGCAT
>NZ_AKFJ01000030.1 GCF_000272475.1 Novosphingobium sp. Rr 2-17 | reverse complement strand
CCGAAGCTGTTCAAGTTGGGCCTAACGAGGACGCGGCAGTAGGAGGCGCTCTGGCTTGGGGTGACTACGGTCGTGAAAAAGCCATGTCCGAAACCGCTTATTTTGGAGCAGCAGGCGTGTTCGACACCATCGCTATTTTACGGGCACCCTATATCTTCGGGCCGAACACAGCGCTGATCGAGAAAGGTGGTTCTGGAGTCGCCAGCAGGCCGGTGCAGTCATCGCGATCCCCGGCGACGGCCGCACAGAAATTCAATTAATCTATGAAGACGACCTGGCGCTCGCGGTCGAGGTCGCCGCCGTCGAAACGACCGGACCTCGCGTCTATAACGTTGCCGATCCTGAGATGTTAACGCTGGCACAACTTAGTACGCGGCTCGCCAAAGTTGCTGGGCTGATCGACACACAGGTCTCCTCCGGCGAGTATGCACCCGGATTCACCGTGCGTGACTGGTTCCCATTCCGAGATTATCCCTGCCTTGCAGATCCGACTCGTTTGATTAAAGATACGACTTGGCGTCCGCAGGAAAATCTGGATGCTAGATTTCGTAAGACCTACCACACGTTAAGCAGCGCGGGCCTTATTAGCGAGCCACGGGTCTCCAAAGCCGAACGCTTTCTGCTAGATCGACTGCGGGTCCTGCCGATCTGAGGACCGGCTTTCATTTTGTGCTCCATATTTCCATTTTGCAGAGTTGAGGGCGTACCTTCAACGCTATGCCCTCATGTAGGGACAGCGCAGACTGCTGCTCACGAGACTTCACAGCGACAAATCGCATCGTCGGGCGCGTGACTGCCTCGCAGATCGCCTCGGCATCGACGGCATCAGTTGCGCTCGGCGTATGCGTTGCGAACTACCACCTCTCCTGCGGCATCTGTGCCGTAAACCTGAAATACATTCTTGGCCAAATCGAGGCCGATCGTGGTAATCTCCATGGCGGGTAGCTCCTCTGCTCGGGTTGCATGACAGCAACCCATCTTGACACTTAGATGCCGTGAGCGGAAGCCATCAACCCCATCCGCTTCGGACTGATTTTTAAAGGACTGCTGACGCTGCAAAGGCAGTCTGTCGTCTGAGGCACGACGCTTGTGATTTTCCCCGCCTGCATCTATATACGATGCCGTAAAGGTCGTATTTTGGTTTGAAGATGATGTCGCTGGCTGATCAGATTCTGAAGCGCCTCAATGGAGGCCGGACATTGAGCAGGGGAGAGTTCCTGCTTGATGCCGATTATGATTCTGTCGGCCGCACGCTTCGCCAGCTGATGAAGGACAAGCGGGTCGAGCGCGTCGGGCGAGGCCAGTATCGCAAGGCGGAGCCGGGCAAGCGCCCTGCGATCACCGAGACGATCGGTGCTGCCATCGCCAGGAAAGTGCAGCGTTCCAAGCGCAATGTCTTCCTGCGCAGCGATTTCGCGCCGCTGGGAAGCTATGATGCCGTCGGCCGGGCCTTGCGGCAGAAGGCCACGGAGGGCCAGCTCGTCCAGATCGGTTACGGCCTTTATGCCAAGGCCGAGGTTTCGCCTTTCACCGGCAAGCCAGCTCCGATCGTCGGCATCAAGAAACTAGCGACCGAGGCGCTGGGCCGCCTTGGCAAGAAGGTGGCGCCGTCCTCTCTCGAGGATGCCTATAATCGCGGTCGCTCGACGCAGGTGCCGACGGGCCGTGTCGTGGCGGTCGAGGATCGGGTTCGGCGCCGGATAGGATATGACGGAAATTATGTCGTTCTCGAACGCGCCCGATGAGGCGCTGCTGGGCCGCGTCGCGGGTGCGCTTGCTGTCGACGAGGCCTTCGCGGAGAAGGACTGGTTCGTTGTCCAGGCCATAAAGCGGCTTGCGGGGCTGGCGACCGAGGATTTCACGCCGGTCTTTTCGGGCGGGACATCGCTCCTGAAGGCGCATGGCCTCATTCGGCGCTTCTCAGAGGACATCGACTTCAAGCTGTTGCTGTCGGATGGCTTTCTTGCGCGTAGCCGCAATCAGCGCCGACAGGCACTCAAGGCGTTTCGTGATGCCATGGTCGAAGCCTGGACAGCGATGGGCTTCAACGTCACTTCCTGTATCTCGCGGGATGAGCATCGCTTCATCGAGCTTGAAATGACCTATCCGACCATACTGGAGCCGCATGGTTCCTTGCGGCCGCATATCCTTGCCCAGGTGTCGGCGAAGCCGCCCCGGCTCGACGTCCAGCATAAGCCGGTCGGGTCATTCGTCGGCCAATATGCGCGGTCAGCGCCGGAAGTGCTTGACATAGCCTGCATCGACCCGGTCGAGACAGCTGCCGATAAGCTCAGCGCCTTTTCCTGGCGGATGCTGTTGCGTGATCGGGCGCATGAGGACGACGATCCCGCCATCGTTCGTCATCTGCATGACCTGGCGGCACTTGAGCAGCTGGCTACGGCGCATACGGATTTCCCTGTGCTTTTGAAATCGGTGCTGGAGGATGACAGTAACAGGGGCGGTGGGGGTGTTGCGGAACTGACGCCCCGGCAGCGGCTTGTCGCCATGCGCGAGAAGCTGGCGGCTGATCCCGTCTATGCCGAGGAATATGCCCGCTTCGTCGGTGGTATGACGTTTGCCGGTAATGCCGAAGTTCCAAGCTTTGACGTAGCGGTAGCTGCGGTCGGCCGCCTATGCGACCTGCTGGCAGATTGAAGCTTCGTAACTGCCGGCAATGCCTAAAGATAAACAGAATGATGGGATAAGATCGTGGTGGACTGAAACAGGCGGGCGCAGCAAGATGCACTTATGCTCTGGGGTTTTCGTTCTCGCTTCAAAAGAAGCATGGTTCGACATTGTTATAGACGGGGCGGGGCGGTTGCGCAGGGAGCACTGATTCCAGTGCCTGTGCAACCCAGCGTTTTTCTTCGGTGTGAACAGCATCAATGAGCCTGGCGCCCAGAGATTTTTGTTCCGCTTGATCGGCGTTTCGAGCGCCGAGCATATCAGAGACCTCTAAATCAACGGCGCTTGCGAGCTTTGCAATTACTTCGAGCGTCGGATTGGCCCACTCTCGTCCGATCAGTGAAATATAGGATGCGGTGACACCGGTTTGCTCGCAGATTTGCGCTTGAGACAACCCGAGTTCTTTGGGCCGTTGCCTGAGAGATCGACCGAACAAGTGCGCTGCCGGGGTGATTACATCTAGGTGGAGATATTTCGGCATCGTATCTACCGCTCAAGATCCTTGGAGGTCTTGTCAGCGGTTGCGCGGTGCTGATTGATCGTCTCTTCGCGGCGCTGCTCCATCTCGCGGACCCGAGGTGCGCGGATTTCACCGCCCTTTTCCAGAGTTTGGGCCACGGCCTCACGCGCAGCGGCTTTCATGCGCGCTGCCTCTGGCGTTGCCTTGCCGTACTTTTGATCGATCACGGCATCCATGGCCGCAACCTGCTTGGCGGCAGGATTCATGCGCTTGTCCTGCAAGCGTTCAGCCTGCGACATTTGCCTGAATTCATTCGCCATCTGGCGGTTGCGCTCCTCCCGAGCGGGATCGCGCGAGCCGTCTTGCCGATCGCTGGGCTTGCTGGACGATGCCCCCCGCTCGCTCTTATCGTCTGCCATTATCCTTTAATCCTTTTCAAAAACCCCATTGCATCGCTATCGCCGCCATCCACGCGATGATGGTGGCTTCTACTAATGATGTTGCCACCAAGAGCTTGCCCGCGTCGCGGGCGTCGACCAGTCGTCCGATGAAGGGCGTTGCCAGCAGCCCAGGCAGCAGCTCGGCGACGAGGAGCATCGGCACAGCGAACGGCGTGCGATCGCCGGCCGTTCGAAATATCAGGGATATCAGGGAGATTTCATCGCCGACGGTCGAGAGCGTCAACGTGGCGAGCAGCAGCCAGCCCCCCCCTTTCTAAGCTTTACGTCCACCAGTGCCCTCTTACGACGGTGACTTGCCCGAAAAGGTGCGGCTGGGCGAAATTGTTCACTCCCGATCGCGAAAGCCGACCAAGACAGCCCGCGCAGCCTTGATAGACGATGGTGAAACGGGAATCCTACTACCAGTAAGCAGCCATCAGTTCGGACACCCATTCCGGCTGTCGAACCTCGCCGCGAGGTAGCAATTCGCGCATGACCGGCTTGATGTCGATCACGGGTGTTCCGTCGATCGCGTCCAATCCCTCAACGTGCAACCGCGATCCTTCGACGCTCAACACACGACAGACGGTCACACCGAGCCGATTGGGACGGTTCTTCCCCCGTTGAGCGAAGATGCCCGTCAGCGGCCAGTCGTCGCGGCCTCTCGGATGACGTGCGCCTCGTTCGATCTTCTCTTCGGGCACACGGTCGAACAGGAAGATAATCTCGGCGTGACTGAACGCATCCAGCCCCGCCAGCGCGTCAGGCCCGACCTGTGTCGCGTCCAACTCAATCGTGGTTCGGCTGCTTCCCCAATCGTCGTCGATCGGATCGCCCCGGCCGCCCCGCACATACCCTATGGGCTCTATCGTGAACGTCATGAGCGCCTCCTATCGACCTCACTTCCTGCCACGATCTGTTTGCGCCGGGGAGTGTAAATCAGTTCCCGATTGGGAAGGGCGGTCGAGAACGTCGCCGCTTTCCCACAAGGATGGCGAAATGGGAATCGGATCAGATGATCCGCTCGCAGCGAGTTAGATGCGCTGGCCCCACGGGCGAGATGAAGTTGGCCCAAATGGCGTTGTGATGCTCGATGACCTTCTGCGCGGAAAGATAGGGACGATCGCTGGTCGTATGACCGTCCTCGGGTATGATCGTCTTGTACCCGAGTGCCAGCGCGCTTCGGACAGTGGTATCGACGCAAAAGTCTGTCGCGCATCCGGTGACGATCAGCTCGCCGTCTCTAACTCGGCAAGGACGTCCGCGAGAGTGGTTCCCAAGAACGCATCGCAAGACGCCTTGGTGATGATCCTATCGGACGCCTTCACGGCAAGGGCTTGATGGATAGCGTGACCAGGCTGCGAGGGATGGAGATCATCGCCCTCCGGCCCGCAATGCTGGATGAAGATGACGGGCATGCCCTTCGCCCGCAGGCGAGCCGCCAGGGCATTCAGCCGCGCAAGCAAGCCATCGGCGTCATGACGCGGGCCGGCAAAAAGCCCTTGCTGCATGTCCACCACTAGCAAAGCCTGCTTACTCATATCGATCATCCCTTGGTGTCTGCCTCGTAGCACCAACCGGCGCGCGCTCTCGAGAGATCGAAAAATGGGAAAGACCGGCTTCATTCATGCCTTGATTTCAAAACGCGACCAGCATCCACTATAGTAGCAGGGTGACAAATGAAGCGGATTTGGACAAACGCCTGGGAGCGAGAATTAGGGCCGAGCGTAAGAGCCGGGGGTGGTCGCTCGATACACTGGCTGAGCGCGCCTCAGTGTCGCGCGATGATCTATAAGGTGGAGAACGGCGGCAGTAGCTCGACCGCGAACTTGCTTGGTAAGCTGTCCGGCGCGTTCGGGCTCAGCATTTCGACACGATGGCGCGCGCTGAAACCCGCTAGGAGCGGCTGATGCGCCACGACGACCAGTCGGTTTGGACCGACCCAGCGACCGGCTAGGTTCGCTGCCACGTCTCGCCACGTTCGGACATGCCGCTTGATTTCGTACGGATCGCGCTGCCTGCCGGCGCCAAGGTCACAATGCCAGCGTCTGCTTATGCGTTCCTGCGCCAGATCATCTGGATACTGGATGACGATCTGGTGTTCGTGGAACGTGGCGCACGGCACCTGCTGTCGATCGGTGACTGCTTAGAGTTGGGTCCGCCGGTGGATTGCGCGTTTCACAACGAGAGCGCGCGGATTTGCGATTATGCCGTCATCGCACTGCGGACCGCCTAACCGATGCTGACAAAAATACGACTATAGTGTATTTAAATGCTTTCATATTCGCCGAAGTAAAGCATGGACATTCGCGACGCAGGCCCGAGTGATGCCGAGGCGATCACCGCTATCTATAACGACGCTGTGGTCAACACGACTGCGATCTGGAACGACACTCGTATCGATGTGCAGAACCGGCTTGGCTGGCTCAGGAACATAATAGGAACGGCGACGGATCGCAAGGAAGGCTGACCGCGTGTGTAATGATTATCGGCTGGAGGTGGACGTCGCCTCGATCATCGAGGACTTTGATGGTCTCAAGATCAAGATCAAAACGCCCGAGCGCGTCCCCAATCTCGCGCCACGCGCGGACATCAAGATCACCGATACAGCGCCGATCGTGCGCACCGGTGCCAGCCGCCTGGAGGGGGAGCTGGTGCAGCGTCCGTGGAGTTGGCCCGCGCCGAACAAGAAGCCGGCCTACAATTTTCGATCAGACGGCCGCGAGTTTACTACCGGCCGCTGCCTGATCCTCGCCGATGGTTTCTATGAATTCACGAACCCGGAAGACCCGAAGAAGCGCAAGGACAAATGGCTGTTCACGAAGAAGGGCGAGCGCTGGTTCTGCATTGCCGGCATCTGGCGAAGCAATCCGGACATCGGTGAAGCCTTCACGATGCTGACGATGGAGCCAGGCCCCGACATCGCGCCCTATCATGACCGCCAGATTGCGATCCTCGATCGCTCCGACTGGGCGGACTGGCTGGACCCTTCAGTCTCGGCCAAGGACATTCTCAAGACGCTCCCAGCAGGCAGCCTTGATGTCGAGCAGGTGGGGTAACCGGCGCGGTCCGGCTCATGTGCGCCCAAGCCGAACCCTTAGCGTCTCTCAGTCGTTGAGCACCAGCATATGGAGGCCACGATGACCAAGCTCAGCACCGAAGACCGCGACGACCTGTCCAAAGGCTCGTTTGCATTCCCCAAGCAGCGGAAGGAACCGCTCGAAAACGCCAGCCATGTTCGCAACGCCGTCGCCCGCTTCAATCAGGTGAAGGACGTGAGCGATGACGAACGCGACGATGCCTGGAAGCGGATCAAGGCGGCGGCGAAAAAGCACGACGTGGAAATCAGCGAGAAATCCTGGCGCGAGATCGGCAAGAACTAAGGTCGAGCCCCAAACAGGGTGCCTAGGGGATTCACAGGCCTTGACGAATCCTCCAACTCATCGGAACATAGAGGGAACATAGAGGGAACATATGAGTCGATTCCCTTGCAATGTCCAACGTAGCCGCCCTGACCGATTCCGACCGTGCGCATGTGCTCGATACCCTTCGCGCATCGGTGGCCGTTGCAGCGGGCAGCGCGGCTGACGCGCTTCCGTTTGGCATCGACGAGCTAGACCGGCGGCTCGGGGCTGGCGGGATAGACCGCGCCGGCCTTCACGAAATCACTGCCGCCTCGCCAACGCTCGGTGACGATGCCGCCGCGACATTGTACGTCGCGGGACTCGCTGCCCGGTTCGCTGTTGCGCCCGGCGCCAATGTCGCCTGGGCGCTTACCCGCTTCGATCTCTATGCGCCGGGCCCGAACAGGCCGGGCTGTCAGCCGCCAAGCTGCACTACCTCCAGGGCAAGAACGAGGTGATGGCGCTGGCGCTTGCCGAGGACTCGCTTCGCGACGGCAGTTTCTGCGCGGTTGTCGCCGAGGTGAAGGTCGCCGACCAGACCGCCACGCGGCGCCTCCAACTGGCGGCGGCCGACGGCCGAACGCCGATGCTGCTGCTCCGGCGCTCGGCCAGGTCCAGCCGCGATCCGCTTGAACGTCCGTCCGCCGCGATGACCCGCTGGCGCATTGGCTGTGCGCCGTCCGTGCCGTTGCCTGCGCCAGGCGTCGGACGGGCCTGTTGGTCGGTCGAGCTGGTGCGGCAGCGTAACGGCAATCCCTCACATGAGGAGTTCGTCG
>NZ_AKFJ01000029.1 GCF_000272475.1 Novosphingobium sp. Rr 2-17 | reverse complement strand
GAGGCCGTCCACCCCAACAACTGCGCACCGCCGAAGGGGTCGAGCACGTCCCATTGCTCGGACGATTGCAGGTTAGGTTCGCGCTCCAGGTAGCTGGTCAGCACGGATTTTGACGCGCGCGGCAAAAGCGGTTTGAAGGCGCGCAGACCGTGGGGCGCCAGCAGTGCATCGATATCGCCGAAAGTCACGCCCGGTTCGATGACCGCAACGGCATCCTGTTGGTCCACCTGCAGCAGATGGTTCATGTTACTCAGATCGACAAATACGGTGGGCCGTTCTGCTGTCGCACCGCGCAGCCGCGTACCGCTGCCGGAACTGAAGGTGGTAACGGCCGTGCCGTTTTTCCGCGCCCAGCCGATAACGGCGGCGATCTCCTCTGTGCTGCGCGGCTTTACGATCGCCAGCGGGGCTGCCTCACGGCCCGACGGGTTGGCGGGCATGTAAGGCGCGAGGCTGGCATCCTCGGCGTTAAGCCCAATCGAACGCAAACTTGCCACATCGGCGTGCCGCGAAAGCTTCTGACGCACAGCGGCGAGGCTAGCAGTTGCTGCCATGGTGTGATGTCCTTATGTTTTGAATCGAGCGTGGGCGCCGGCGCCTCAAGGGTGAGAACGGGTCGCATAAGGATGAGTGACGACTGCCGCCGCAAACAGCCTGGGTCCGTCGCCGAGCTGGGGCCCGCGGGTTTTGCAGCACACCGATAAACGCCAGCGCTCCCGTAAAGGATTGCTACACATATTGCCTAGCTCCCACTTCAAGCCGATGGCCATTCGTTATAATTGTTGCATTATGATAGGCACGCCGCTCAAAACCAGTCAAGCACATTGACTATAAGATGATCAAAACAGTTGCGGTGACTTACAAAAGGCGCCGTTGAAGACGAAAAAAAGTGCAGCAAGGTGGATGTCCGCAACCCCTGATGGCAGGGGCGCATAATGGCGGGGCGCATCCATGCCGCCCCACCACCTTAACGAGCAAACCGCGCCCGATGGCAAAGGCAATGCAAACCAACAAAGGTTAAATGCGCGAATGGAATCAAAGACCTTTCCCTTACTTCCCAGCTTTCTGCGAGCGACCTACTGGTTTGACGAAGCGCTAAGGGCCTCCCAGGAGCTGCAAGGGCAAGCGCCGGTCACACGAGCACAGGCCATGCTTTTGATCAATATTGCTCTTGGGGAGCGGCGTCCGGTGCGCTTGGCGCGTAGCATGGGCGTAACCAAGCAAGCCGTCAGCGTTATGCTGGCTGATCTTACCGCAGCGGGCAACATCTCCATCAAGCCGGACGGAGAAGATGCACGCGCCTCACTGATCGAGTTTACCCCCCAAGGTCAGTCCGAGATGAAGAATATCTTTGTCATTCTAGCTCGCCTTGAAGAACATCTGGCAACCGTCATAGGCCAGGATCGAATGTCAGTCCTGCGGGCGGCGTTTGAAATGGACTGGGGTGCGCCCCCTGCGCTCAAGTCCGTCGAAGCCGGTGCGACGGAAGCCATTGGAGGCAAGATCCAGAAAAAACGGCGCCAACCTTCTTCATTAGGTTAGGCACGGGGCGGGCTATTTTTCCGAAGCAATCCATATAGTCAATATAATTGACTATATTTAACGTGACGACATATTCTCTTTGATATGTTTGGGCGACACGCAGAAAACAGCTTTCTGGGCGGAGAAAAATGACGGGATCGCCGTAACACCCCCCCCGGGGCTTGGCGCCTGGCCGGGGCTCTTTGTCTCGTTTGCGGAAGCTGGCCAGTCCGTTCCGCTACTTCAACTCCTCGCTGGAAATTATCCGCCTCACCGCGATACCTTACGTCCGGTTTCCGCTCTCGTTGCGCAATGTTGCGGATATGCGGTTCAAGCGAGGCATCGACGTCAGCCATGAGGCGGTGCCGCTCTGGTGGAACCGTCTCGGGCCGATATTCTCGGTCGCGATCCGGCAGCGGCGGGTGATCCGCCTATCTGTTAGACTGCACGCAGCAGGAGTTTTGCCAGCTTCTGTCTTACAAGGGCGACGTCGATCTCGAGGTAAAGATCAGCGAACGGGGGAACTCCTACAACTTTAATCGACCCCACGGCGCTTTCAACGGCGAAGCACCCCAAAAGGTACTCCGGGAACGCCTATTAGCTCAGGCTCTCGATGCCCCGCTAGATCGCAACATTACAACCATCATCCTGACCGTCAGCCTAGATCAGGTATCAAGGCGGTAAACTTGGGGTCCGAGCGCAAGCTGTCGAAGAAAGGAATGCTAGGGATCATATCGATCAGGGAATTTTGCTGCGCAGCTGCCTGCATCCAGGTCAGAGCATTGCCGGTGTCGCCCAAGCCCAGATAGGTAAGGGCGATGGCAGGCGCTACGCGGCCAGGATCGTCGGCCTGCGCGAGCAGCATATTCAGTATCTTCTGCGCCTCGGAGCGATTGCCTTCGAGCCCATGGATGTATCCTAACTTTCCCATGGCCCCCGCATGCCGGTTCGATGACCGGTAAAACTCGAAATACTGAGCCAACGCGGTTTCGCGCCGACCGCAGACGAGTTCAATGTCGGCAAGCAGAATTTGCGCGACCATGCTGTTCGGATCGAGCGCCAAGCAAAGCGCCGCTTGTTCGCGCGAAGCTTCGTAGCGCCGCAAGCTGAACAGAACCCCCGCCAGCATGCCGGCATTCATCGCCGATAGCGGTTCCAGCCTTTGGCCAGTGGACATGGCCTCTAGCGCCTCTTCAAGCCTGCCCGCGTGCAACAATAACATGCCCAAAGCCACATGCGCCATCGCGGCGGCGGGATGAAGCTCAACCGTGCGCATCAGCATGTCAGCCGCGGCCTCATATTCCCCTTTGAACATCGCCACCATGCCGGCGCAAATGCGCATCTCAACGAGTATTTCTTCGTCGAGGTTCACAAACTCCGCCGGCGACGACAACAATTGCGTGATCTGCGTTACGCCGGAGCCGCCAAGGGCTATAAAGTTTCCGACGCTGATGGAGAGGGCGCGGTGTATCTGCCGGCTATCTGGCTGCGCTTGCGCTGCCGCCTGGAAGAATTTGATTTTTTCGGCCAGTTGCGCCTTCGCCCCCGCGCCCGCCTGATATTTGAAAAGGAAGCGCGTTCGCATCAGCGAATCAAGGTAGCGGCCTTGCTGTTTGCCGCCCACCGCTTCGCTGGCGCGTTCCAGCAGAGCGCCATCGACCCCGACCGCAATGTTTTCGGCCAGGTCTTGCTGCATCCCCAGCGACGGCGCAGCCTTGCGATCATAGGATGCTGAGTGAATGTGCCCGCCGCTGGTCGCATCGGTCAGCGAAACCGTGACGCGCAAGTCACCAGCGCGCATCTGGACCGTGCCTTCCACCAGCAGGTCGGCGTCCAGCTTGCTCGCGATTTCTCGCACATCCCGGGTCTGCCCCTTGAACTGGAACGATGAGGTGCGTGAGACGACCTGCAGGCCAGCGCGGGCGCTAAGGCGGGCCGTCACATCAGTCGTCAGGCCATCGTTGAAGGCCTCGTCCTTGCAGCCGATGCCCACGAACGGCAAGATCGCGATACGTTGGAGCAAGGGTGCCGCGTCAGGCCGCGCCAAGGAAGGAACTTCACCAGAGCGGTATTGTGCAATCGGCACCATCGAGCGGGGGCGAAAGCCGATGCAAAGCGGATTGTCCTTGCCCTCGTTCTTGTAATAGTCCGCCAGCCTGTTGCGAAGGCGCCAGACTTCGGTGCGCACGATCGTGTCCAACTGGGGATCATAGGACGGCGCGCGACCAAAGACATCCACGCCAATGGCGTATTCCTTCACTTGGTCCGCCGTGCCCAGCAGCAATTGCTGGACGAAGTATTCCAGCAATTGCTGCGAGCGCCGCGAGGCAGCAAAGGTCTTGCTGGCCAGCAGCCTGGCGAGTTCATCGTAAAGCTCTTCGCGGGATGGTGGTGCGATCGCCATGAATTCTATTCCCCCATTTGCGCATAACCTACCAGCTTGCAGAACCGTCCGCACGGCATAGCTTCGTCGGTTCGGCGCATGGGCCATTTTTGCGCAAATGGGGGGAAGCAGGGCATTGGGCGAATGGGTCTTTAGCGCGCCATTTTCAGATCGGGCCCCCAATGTGCGCAGAGCTTTTCACCGCAGATTTGCCAGATCGCGATGCGGTAGGCGGTATATGTTTTCGTCGGGTCGGCCGGATCAGGCAAGGGCGGCCGCATCATCGTCAACACGACCATGTCGCCCTGCGCAACGACCATCACGGGAGGATGGGACACCTTCTCCCCGCTCTTGCTGACCAACTTGAAGAAGCCCACCAGGCCGTCGCGGCCGCTGGGGAACATCGGATCGTATTGGCGGTAGTCCGGGCTGATATACTTCTCGGCGATCTCGTCGATGTTGCCCGGCTCGCCATCTTTGACTTCCTGCGCAGTCTCAAGAGCCGCCTCGAAATCGAGAACGAGCCGCTTGTTCGCCTCGTACCTGGGGTTGGCATCGCGCGCGAGGTTGTCGATGTAGGTCTTGTCGTGGGCCCAATCCGTATGGAAACCCTGACCGACGAAAACCGGCGTATCGGCGGGGTTGTGCTTGGCTGGCTGCGCGGCCAGCGCACCGGTTCCTGCGGTCATGGCGACAACGTATGTGAGATATTTCAACATGGTTTTTCCTTCACTGTCCGGGGTATCGCTTCGTTTGAGGAGCAGGGTTTAGAGGCTTAGGCGCCGCCGGACCGTCAGCAATACCTGACGCGGGGCGCCGGGCTGTCCGGTGATGTAGCCGCCCTGGGTCGTCGAGTGTTGGTCCAGACTGTTGAAGTAATAGAACTTGTCGAACAGATTGCTGGCGGCCAGCCGGACGAGCCATGCCTTATCGCTGGATTCCCAGGCGATGCTGGCATTGGTCAGATCGTAGGCGGCGATCCGATTTGTGCTTTCGTTGATCGTCGCGGTGTACATTGCGTTCTGGTATGTCCAGTCGACGCGCGGCGTCAGAGTGCCAAGGTTGCCCAGTTCAAACGCGTACTGCACGCCGGCGTTCAGTTTGACCGTCGGTGTATAGGGCGCAATCATGTCCTTGGTGATGCCGGTGCCGGGGTTCAGCTGCGTATACTCGAACCGCAGGAGACTTGCCGAACCGTCGATGGTCAGGCCGCCGCCTGGACGCAATTCGGTTTCCAGTTCCACGCCGTCGATCTTGGCATTTCCGCCGTTGACCGGCATTGCGCAAGGCGCCCCGGGGAACGGGGAAAACGCATCGCAGGTATGCAGCGTCAGCTGCACGTCGTTGTAGACATTATGATAGGCCGCCAGGTTCAAGCGCAACCGCCGGTCGAACAGGTAGCTTTTCAGCCCCACTTCGTAGGCAGTGAGCGTCTCGGACGCGAAAGATGTGATCTGGGTCGTGAAGAAGGCGCGCGGATTGATCCCGCCGACCTTGTAGCCGGTCGAAACCTGGGCGTACGTCATGACATCCGAGGTCCACTGCTGCTCAACCCCAATACGGTAATCGAGGTGCGTCCCGGCATAGTGGCCGGTCTGGTTGACCATGCCGATGAGCGCATAGTTCGGGGTGCAGCCCGGAAAGAACTCGGCGCAGGCGGGAACGCTGCCGTCTGGATTGAGGCGATTGAAGGTATAGGTCTTTCTGTCGTCGTTATAACGCAAACCGCCGATCAGCTTGAGGGTGTCGGTCACGCTGACGATGCCGTGGGCGAAGGCGGCCTTGCTGGTTGAGACAGACGTATCCTGCGACAGGAAATCAAGCCCGGACGACTGGAGGTCCTGACGCCCCCCGGTCTCGGTGGTGGCGCGATAATAATAGGCCCCCACCGTCCAGTCCAGGCGATCTGCGAACGCCAGACCACTGAGGCGCAGTTCCTGGGTAAACTGCTTGTATGTGCGCGTGGAGGAGGAAACCTGGACATCGACCGGGGAAAGATCGTTGTCCGAGCCATTGGAGCCCTTGCTGTCGATATAGGCAGTGATCGATTTGAGCGTCACGCCGCCCATATCGGCCGACAGATTGTTGCTGACCGTGCGGACAAGTGCCGTGCTGCGGCGCGGGACCGTGAAGGACGCCGCATCCTTGGGTGAGCCAAGATAGTTGGCATAGTTTGAGTAGGCGGTCGAACCGGTCAGGAACCGGCTGTCATAGGGCACGCCATTGATGGAGATGTCAGGGTTGTTGGCGTAGATCAGCTTGGTGGCCGGGGGCTGCGAGCGATCGTCCGACACGCCGAAGGTAAGGGTATCCTCTATGCCGGGGGCAGCGACCCAGCGCAGGGCGAGACGCCCAGATGTGGCTTCCTGGCCGCCCTCATGCCCGGTGACGCAATCCTTGCTGGCGGTGTAGGAGGGCACGCCTGAACCGGGATTGAGACATCCGTAGTCATAGTTCGTCAGGTAACCATCCGCCCGTTTGTAGCCGAACGATGCGCGGGCGAACAGCTTGTCCGCGATCAGCGGCAGATCGATTCCCGCGCGCACGTTGACCCGGTTGTAACTGCCATAGCCGGCTTCGGCATAAGCGTCGCCACTGCCCTCGGGCGGCTGCGAGAACAACTTGATGGCGCCGCCGATGGAATTCTTTCCTGCCAGCGTGCCTTGCGGGCCGCGAAGGACTTCGACGCGGGAAAGATCAAGCAGATCGAACGCCGATCCGAACAGCGCACCGTAATAGACGTCATCGATATACATGCCCACACCCGGTTCGAGCGCGAAGCTTGAGTCATATTGGCCGACCCCGCGGATCGACGCGGTCACCGAATTGCCGAAGGTGGAGCCACCCTGCGTCAGGGTGACGCTGGGGACGCGGGTCGCAGCGTCGATAATGGTGGTCTGGTTGCGTGCCTCCAGCATCTCGCCAGACAGTGCAGTGATGGCGATCGGTGCGGATTGCACGGACTGCCGGCGGAACTGGGCCGTGACCACGATTTCGGTGGCGGCATTGCCTGTCGCGTCGGCGGAACTGCTGCTTGCGTTCGCGTCCTTAGCGGTTTGTGCCAATGCCACATTTGCCGTGAAAAATGGTCCACACACCGCAAACGCGGTGGCGGCTAATAGACTATGCTTGCTGAATACCACGCCTCATCCCCCTGTGTGCCAGCGCCTTGAACGGCCCTTAGGTCACGGCTGCGGTGATTTCATTTCTTGGTGAAGCACCGCCGCTTCCAATCCATGGCCGCAGGCAGCCGGCCTCGCAAGTTACAGGAAGTCTCAAATGGCGGAGCCGCAGGATATAGAGGTGGGCTGACAAAACTGCACATCGGGGTAGTGGATTTTCTGCCTGACGGAGGCCATTTTTGGCGTCTAGACAGGAGAAGATGAGCACACGCCCCCGCCGGAACCACAGCCCAGCGTTCAAGGCGAAAAGTGGCCCTGGCCGCCATCAAGGGTGACAACGCACGTTCACGTAAACCAGATCACGACCTGGCGAGCCCAGTTGCTGGAGGGCGCGGCGGGCGTGTTTGGTGGTGACAGTCCCGCGGAGCGCTGCCGAACCAGTGGTGGATGTCAAAACCCTGCATGCCAAAGTCGGGGAACTGACGCTTGCGAATGATTTTTTAGCCGGCGTGCTCGGGAAAGCGGGTCTGTTGCCAAGCGCAAAGCGATGATCGACCGATCGCACCGCCACGCCGATCGCGGTTCAGGCCGGGAACTGGGGATCAGCCGGAGCAGCGTGTATTATCTGCCCGCGCGGTTTCCCCCGCCGATCTCGCGATCATGCGGCGCATGGACGAGTTGCATCTGGAACACCCGTGTGCCGGCAGCCGAATGTTGCGTGACCTGCTGCGTCAGGGTGGCATCGTGATCGGGCGTTGCTACCTTGATGAAGAAGATGGCGATCGAGGCGATCTACCGCCCCCCCAACACATCTAAACCGGCCTCAGGACACAAGATCTACCCGTATTTGCTACGAAAATTGCCGATTGACATCACCCCCAGCCTTCATCCGGTTGAGATTAGAGTCTCGACCTTGTTGTTGCGCATGAGCGCGGGTTGAGCAATGGCCCGCGCAGCGGAGCGCGTAGGGCTTAGCGAAGCGGGCCATTCTCTCAGCCGGCAAACAGATACTTCATCCGCCAGACCTTCGAACCGGACGGCCTCACGAGAAGGAAGAGTCCGCGTTCGTCGTAAAGCTTTCGATTCTTCTCTCCGGGCAACGCCTTCCGGCGAGCAACCTCCGTCAGCATGGGCCTTTCCAGGGGCCCCTCAAAGGGCCCCTTCGACCGTTGCGACTGGCTGAGATAGGTTGCGACAGCATAAGCGGGAATTGCCATAAAAACCGGCACTTACACAAGGGCGTAGCGCTTGGCTGACACTGGCTGAGATTGGAAATTGGATGCCCCGCGAGGAATTGGAATACACTTCTATTATCCTGTAATATATTGATTTTCTTATATCTTGGTTTTTATGTACCCCCATGGATACCCCCAGGACGCCTAGATCGGCGGCCCTGAGAACCGTTGACTCTTCCAGGCTTGGACGGCTTTTTCGGGCCATGCGACGCGTTGTTCGCTGACCTGAACGTTCCTTGGGAACTTGCCCCTCGCGATGAGTCGATAGATCGTGGAGCGCGATAGCGAGGTTTCCGCGACCACCTCTTCGATGCCTATAAATCGTCCAATGGGGGTGTCAGACATGCGCGCCTCCCGCGTGAATTTCTGTGGGGGCCTGAGCCGATGTCGGGCCAGTTCTAGAAGCCCTGCCCGCCTCGGAGCGCTTGGGGTCCGGAGCTAAGCCACTCTGCTTGCGCTGGCGATCGGCGCGTTCGCAAAGGCGGGTTTGCATGTCCGTGCGCATGGTTTCGTCGAGGAAATTCAGCGTTGCGAGCAGATCGATGCATTCGCGGGCGCGGGATTCGACGGACTGATCGACCCAATCGTGGGCCGGCTCCAGATAG
>NZ_AKFJ01000028.1 GCF_000272475.1 Novosphingobium sp. Rr 2-17 | reverse complement strand
TGGGCCGCACGCGTTACCAGCGAGGCTTTTCGGGGCAAGAGCAGGGTTCAGCAGCACAAGTTGGTTTACGCCGCGATCGGTGGCGAACTGGGCGGCGAACTTCACGCGCTCGCGCTCCAGACTTTCCTGCCCACCGACGCCTAAACAAGGAGAATTCACCGTGGCTACCACCGACCGCATCAAGCAGATCATTGGCGACCATGACATCGTGCTGTTCATGAAAGGCATTCCGGCAGCGCCGAAGTGCGGATTTTCCGCGAGCGTAGTCAAAGTGCTCGATGCTCTGGGCGCACCGTATGAAAGCGTCGACGTGCTGGAAGATCCATTCCTGCGCGACGGCATCAAGGAGTATTCCGACTGGCCGACCATTCCGCAGCTTTACGTGCGGGGGGAATTCGTCGGCGGGTCCGATATCGTGCGCGAAATGTATGCGAGCGGCGAGTTGCAGACAATGATCGCCGCGCAGGCAGCCGGCTGATGGAACTACCGGACGAACTGCCGCAACTGTACAAGCGGCACATCTTCGCATGCGGGACCCAGCGCCCGCCGATGCATCCGCGCGGCAGTTGCGGCAATTCCGGCGCCCAGCCCCTGTGGGAAAGACTCGGCCAGAAGATCGAAGCGCTTGGGCTGGGCTCTGAAGTGGGGTTCACGCCCAGCGGGTGTCTTGGCTTCTGTTCGGCAGGGCCCTTGATGGTGATCTACCCCGAAGGCGTCTGGTATCGCCCGCAGTGCGATGCCGACATCGACACGATCGTCGCGGAGCATTTGCAAAAGGACGTGCTCGCACCCGACCAGGTCGTCGTGCTCAGCCGCTGAACCGCCAAAACGAAGGAGCCTGCCCATGCATCGATCCATACGCCCGCAGTCAAAGGCCTCTTTGTCGTTCCGCACCAGCGCCCGCAATGCGCTGCGCGGCGTCGTCACCTCAATCGTATACGGGCCGATCAGTGCCGAGATCGGACTGCTCGTCAATGACCGGCTTGTGATCGACGCCGTCGTGACGAACAGCAGCGCCGACATGCTGGGTCTCCACCCCGGCGGAAGCGCTATCGCGCTGATCAAATCGACATTCGTGACGCTGATGCACGACGTCCCCGGCCTTCGCCTGTCCGCCCGCAATCAGATCGGCGGCACAATAAGCCGCATGGTCGAGGGGCCTGTCGAAACCGAAGTGGTGCTCGACATCGGCGGCGGCGCTGAAATCGCAGCAATCGTTACCAGTTCGAGCGTGCGCGACCTCGACCTCGCCGTGGGCCTGCCAATTCTGGCATTTGTCAAAGCATCGCACATTATCCTCGCCGTGGAGGACTGACGCGGGCTCAGGCCGGGGTCGGGCAGACGCGCACGCTTTCGCCGTGCGCGCACCCTTCCAGCGGACCTTCGGGTGCAACCGATGGCAGGCCGATCGCTTGATCCAACGCCGCTAAATCGAAGCCGGTGCAACGCCAGTCACCCGCTTCGATCAGCGGTCGACGGATGAGGAGCGGATCGGCCAGCAGCAGCGCCATGGCAGTGGCATGATCGAGGCCATCGGGATCGACTTCCCCCGATTTGATAGCCGGCGCGGCCCGGTTGAACCACTGATGCGGCGGCAGGGCGCCGAAGAAGGCCATCAGGCGCCCCGCCGTCCATGGCTCAGCCAGAAGATCGCGCGCTTCCACCGCATGTCCCGCCGCGATCAGAAGCGCCTTCTGGCGCTTGTTGGTGACGCATCCGGGCTTTTCGTAAAAACGCACGTCCATCCCGACACGCTCCGCTTACTTGGCCCGCTTACTTGGCGATCAACAAATCGCTCGCCTTGACGATGACGGTAACCTTGTCACCAACCGCAAGGCCGAGTTCGGCGATCGCTTCTTCGGTAATGCTCGACGTCATAACGTTGCCGCCGCCGATATCGACCTTGACCTGGCCATTGACGGCCCCCTTGGTAATGGCGGCAACGGTGCCTGAAATCTGGTTGCGTGCACTGATCTTCATGGCTGTCTCCAATGCTGTTTGACGTTATGCGGTCTTAGGAAATGGTGCTTACAGCCCACCGAGCTGCACGAGTGTCGCCCCGCCGGCCCGGCCGAGGATGGTGTCGATCTTTTTGCGCACCGCTTCCAGGGTCAGCGGCTTAACCAGCGCGCCGTGCGCGCCGGCCTTGAGCGCCCCGATCGCGATTGCCTCGTCTTCCTTGCCGGTGACAATCAGGATGCGGATATTGGGATAGCGGGCCACGATCTCACCAATAACGCCTTCGCCCCGTGCACCAACGATCGAGACGCCCAGCAAGATCACATCGGGAAGCATCCAGCCCTGCCCCTTGTCGAAGGCTTCCTCCAGACTACCCAATTCATGTGTCTCGATCTCGTCGTGCAGCATGAACTGCAGCGCCGCGCGCGTGATCTCATCCTCATCCACCACGAACACGCGCCGCTGATCGACGGCATTTGCAGTTTCGACACCTATCTGCATGGCTGGCTTCCTCAGTTGAATGAACCGAGCCAGGACAAGCAAGAAGCATTCCAGAGCTCATATCGGCATAAAGACGGCGCAATTGCGGGGTTCGCGCAATCGGACACAAGCGTGGTCTTTGCGACAGCGACGCAACGATTGTCAGCTTTTGCACATGCGAACGCGAGTGTCGGATTCCCGCAAAGCCAAGCCAAATGGCCGGAAACAAGGCGCTCTGCATTTTTGGCACGGGGGTTGCAAAGACACCGTTGCAGTCGGCGGAAGCGATTTAATCCCACTCTCGCCTGCTGCCCCGCCGCCAAAGGAAACCAAGCGACGGGGCGAGTCCGACCCAGCGGAAAATTGGCCGGGCAATCACTGGATTTGTTGAGGAGCAAGAAATGTCACTTCGTCAAATCGCCTTTTATGGCAAGGGAGGCATCGGTAAGTCGACGACCTCCCAGAACACACTCGCGGCGCTTTCCGATCTTGGTCAGCGTATTCTCATCGTCGGGTGCGACCCCAAGGCCGACTCCACCCGTCTCATGCTGCACGCCAAGTGCCAGGATACCATCCTCTCGCTCGCTGCCGAAGCCGGCTCCGTCGAGGACCTCGAGCTCGAGGACGTGATGAAGATCGGCTACAAGAACATCCGCTGCGTCGAATCGGGCGGCCCTGAGCCGGGCGTCGGCTGCGCCGGTCGCGGTGTCATCACCTCGATCAACTTCCTTGAAGAAAACGGCGCCTACGAAGACATCGACTACGTCTCGTATGACGTGCTGGGCGACGTGGTCTGCGGCGGATTTGCCATGCCGATCCGCGAGAACAAGGCTCAGGAAATCTACATCGTCATGTCGGGCGAGATGATGGCCATGTACGCGGCCAACAACATCTCGAAGGGCATTCTCAAATATGCCATGTCGGGCGGGGTTCGCCTCGGCGGTCTGGTCTGCAACGAGCGCCAGACCGACAAGGAACTGGAACTGGCCGAGTCCTTGGCCGGCAAGCTTGGTACCAAGCTGATCCACTTCGTTCCGCGTGACAACATCGTGCAGCACGCGGAACTGCGCCGCATGACCGTGATCGAATATGCCCCTGAATCCAAGCAGGCGCAGGAATATCGCGATCTGGCGCAGAAGATCCACAACAACGCCGGCAAGGGCATCATCCCCACGCCGATCACGATGGACGAGTTGGAAGACATGCTGATGGAGCATGGCATCCTTGCAACCGTCGACGAGACGCAGGTGGGCAAGTCCGCCGCCGAACTCGCCGTCGGCTGACCCAACAGGCCCCGGCCCTTCCATTGCCACCCAATGGAAGGGCCGGGCGCCACCAGGAGCCAGGATCTGCCGGCCGGATCAATCAGGAGTACGAGCAATGAGCGTATCAGAATCGACCGATATCGCCGCCGTAAAGGAACGCAACCGGGCGCTGATCCAGGAAGTCCTGGAAGTCTATCCGGAAAAGACCGCCAAGCGCCGCGCCAAGCACCTGAACGTGCATGAAGAAGGCAAGAGCGACTGCGGCGTCAAATCAAACATCAAGTCCGTGCCAGGCGTGATGACCATTCGCGGCTGCGCCTATGCCGGCTCGAAGGGTGTGGTGTGGGGTCCGATCAAGGACATGATCCACATCAGCCACGGCCCGGTCGGCTGCGGCCAGTATAGCTGGGCCGCGCGCCGCAACTATTACATCGGAACAACCGGCATCGACACCTTCGTGACGATGCAGTTCACATCCGATTTCCAGGAAAAGGACATCGTCTTCGGCGGCGACAAGAAGCTCGCCAAGATCATGGACGAAATCGAGGTGCTGTTCCCCCTCAACAAGGGCATCACCGTCCAGTCGGAATGCCCGATCGGGCTGATCGGCGACGACATTGAGGCCGTCAGCAAGGCCAAGAGCAAGGAATACGGCGGCAAGACCATCGTGCCGGTGCGCTGTGAAGGCTTCCGCGGCGTATCGCAATCGCTTGGCCACCACATCGCCAACGATGCGGTGCGCGACTGGGTATTCGACAAGCTGGGCGACAAGCCGGTGGCATTCGAGCCATCGCCCTATGACGTGGCCATCATCGGCGATTACAACATCGGTGGCGATGCCTGGTCCTCACGCATTCTGCTGGAAGAAATGGGCCTTCGCGTCGTGGCGCAGTGGTCGGGTGACGGCTCGATCGCCGAACTGGAAGCCACCCCCAAGGCGAAGCTCAACGTCCTCCACTGCTACCGTTCGATGAATTACATCTCGCGGCACATGGAAGAGAAGTACGGTATCCCCTGGGTGGAATACAACTTCTTTGGTCCGACCAAGATCGACGAATCGCTGCGCAAGATCGCCAGCTTCTTCGACGACAAGATCAAAGAAGGTGCCGAGCGCGTCATCGCCAAGTACAAGCCGCTGATGCAGGCGGTAGTCGACAAGTACCGCCCTCGCCTCGCCGGCAAGAAGGTCATGCTCTATGTCGGTGGGCTGCGTCCGCGCCATGTAATCGGCGCTTACGAAGACCTCGGCATGGAAGTGATCGGCACCGGCTACGAATTCGGCCACAACGACGACTATCAGCGCACTGCCCAGCACTACGTGAAGGATGGCACGCTGATCTACGACGACGTGACCGGCTATGAGTTCGAGAAGTTCGTCGAGAAGATCCAGCCCGACCTCGTCGGGTCGGGCATCAAGGAAAAGTACGTCTTCCAGAAGATGGGCGTGCCGTTCCGCCAGATGCATAGTTGGGATTATTCCGGCCCGTACCACGGCTTCGACGGCTTCGCGATCTTCGCACGGGACATGGACATGGCGATCAATGCGCCCGTCTGGAAAATGACCCCGACCCCGTGGAAGCAGGAACCCAATCACTACGCCATCGCAGCGGAGTAACCCCATTACGGCGCCGTTGGCGGAACCACGGCGCCGTATATTTTAAACCGAATTTTGCAGGAGGCGACCATGCCACAGGATGCAAACAACGTGCTCGACCACTTCGAGCTGTTCCGCGGGCCGGAATATCAGGACATGCTCGCCCGCAAGAAGGCCGAATTCGAAAACCACGTTGGTGACGACAAAGTTGCCGAGGTGGTCGAATGGGCCAAAACCAAAGAATATCAGGATCTAAACTTCGCTCGCGAAGCGCTCACGGTCAATCCGGCCAAGGCCTGCCAGCCGCTGGGCGCGGTGTTCGTGGCTGTCGGTTTCGAGAGCACGATCCCTTTCGTTCACGGGTCGCAGGGCTGTGTGGCGTATTACCGCTCGCACTTCTCCCGTCACTTCAAGGAACCGACGTCGTGTGTCTCGTCCTCGATGACGGAAGACGCGGCAGTGTTCGGCGGCCTGAACAACATGATCGACGGCCTTGCCAACACGTATGCGATGTACAAGCCCAAGATGATCGCGGTGTCGACGACCTGCATGGCCGAAGTTATCGGCGACGACCTTAATGCCTTCATCAAGACGGCCAAGGAAAAGGGTTCGGTTCCCGCGGAATACGACGTACCCTTTGCGCACACGCCGGCGTTCGTCGGCAGCCACATCACCGGCTACGACAATGCCATGAAGGGTATCCTGGAGCACTTCTGGGACGGCAAGGCCCGCACGGTGGACAAGCTGGAGCGCGTGCCCAACGGCAAGATCAACTTCCTGGGCGGGTTCGACGGCTACACTGTTGGCAACTTGCGCGAAGTGAAGCGCATCTTCGACATCATGAAGATCGAATACACCATCCTGGGCGATACCAGCGATGTGTGGGACACGCCGACCGATGGCGAATTTCGCATGTATGACGGCGGCACGACGCTCGAAGACGCAGCCAATTCCATCCACGCCAAAGCGACCATATCGATGCAGGAATACTGCACGGAAAAGACGCTGCCGTGGATCGCCAGTCACGGACAAGAAACCGTTGCGCTGAACCATCCGATCGGCGTGGAAGGCACTGACCGGTTCATCATGGAAGCGGCCCGCCTTGCCGGGGTGGAAATCCCCGATGAACTGGCACGCGAACGTGGCCGCCTCGTCGATGCGATCGCGGACAGCAACAGCCATATCCACGGCAAGAAGTTCGCGATCTATGGCGATCCCGACCTTTGCTATGGTCTGGCACAATTCCTGCTCGAACTGGGCGCAGAACCGACCCACGTGCTCGCCACCAATGGCAGCAAGGGCTGGGAAGAGAAGATGCAGAGCCTGTTCGACAGTTCGCCCTTCGGCGCCAACTGCAAGGCCTATCCCGGCAAGGATCTGTGGCACATGCGGTCGCTGCTGTTCACCGAAAAGGTCGATTTCCTGATCGGTAACACCTACGGCAAATACCTGGAGCGCGACACCGGCACGCCGCTGATCCGCATAGGCTTCCCGATCTTTGATCGACACCACAAGCACCGCTACCCGGTGTGGGGCTATCAGGGCGGCTTGAACGTACTGGTCACGATCCTCGACCGTATCTTCGAACACATCGACGCCACCACCAACGTGCCGTCGAAGACGGACTACAGCTACGACATCATACGCTGATCGAAACACCGCAGGAGCAACACCGCAGTCGGGCGCGTTGGAAAGGAAACGAGTGATGAGTTCGCTATCCCAGACCATCCAGGACGTTTTCAACGAGCCCGGCTGCGGCAAAAATCAGGGCAAGTCCGAAAAGGAAAAAAAGAAGGGCTGCACCAAGCAGCTCCAGCCGGGCGGGGCGGCCGGCGGCTGCGCCTTTGACGGGGCCAAGATCGCGCTACAACCGATCACCGACGTCGCACACCTGGTTCACGGCCCAATCGCCTGCGAAGGCAACAGTTGGGACAATCGCGGCGCGTTTTCGTCAGGCCCGCAGTTGTATCGCACCGGCTTCACCACCGACATCAACGAGACCGACATCGTTTTCGGCGGTGAAAAGCATCTGTTCAAGGCAATCCGCGAAATCATCACAAAGTACGATCCGCCTGCGGTTTTCGTCTACCAGACCTGCGTGCCCGCGATGATCGGCGACGATATCGACGCGGTGTGCAAGGCGGCGGCCGAGAAATTCGGCAAGCCCGTGATCCCGGTCAATTCACCCGGCTTCGTCGGCCCCAAGAATCTGGGCAACAAGCTGGCGGGCGAGGCGCTGTTAACGCACGTGATCGGCACCAGGGAGCCCGAATACACGACGGCTTACGACATCAATATCATCGGCGAATACAACCTTGCCGGCGAGCTGTGGCAGGTCAAGCCGTTGCTCGACGAACTGGGCATCCGCATCCTTTCGTGCATCTCCGGCGATGCACGGTACGAGGAAGTGGCGTGGTCGCACCGGGCGAAGGCCGCGATGATGGTCTGCTCCAAGGCGATGATCAACGTCGCCCGCAAGATGGAGGAGCGCTACGGCATCCCGTTCTTCGAAGGCAGCTTCTATGGCATCGGCGACATGTCGGATAGCTTGCGTGAAATTGCGCGACTGCTGATCGAGCAAGGCGCCGATCCGGAACTGATGGAACGCACCGAGCGTGTGATCGCCCGCGAAGAAGCGCGCGCGTGGGAACGGATCGAACCGTACAAGCAGCAACTGACCGGCATCAAGGTGCTGCTGGTGACCGGCGGGGTAAAAAGCTGGTCGGTCGTTGCCGCGCTACAGGAAGCCGGGATGGAAATCGCCGGCACCTCAGTCAAGAAATCGACGCGCGAGGACAAGGAAAAGATCAAGGAACTGATGGGGCAGGACGCCCACATGTTCGACGACCTGACCCCGCGCGAAATGTACAAGATGCTCAAGACCGCCGAAGCCGACATCATGCTGTCGGGCGGCAGATCGCAATTTATCGCGCTCAAGGCCGGAATGCCCTGGCTCGATATCAATCAGGAGCGGCACTACGCCTATGCCGGCTACCACGGCATGGTCGAACTGGTCCGCGAAATCGCTCGCACGCTGTTCAACCCGATGTGGCAACAAGTGCGCCAACCCGCGCCATGGGCAGAAGCGGGCGACGACTGGCAGAGCCGCGCCTTGATCGAGGAGCCGGTCGATGTCGCCCCCGAACTAACCGCGGAACAAGTGGAAGCAACCCGCCGCGCCCGCGCAGTGTGCATGTGCAAGGGCGTGTCCACTGGCGTCATCGAGGATGCGGTGATGGCAGGCTGCACCACGCGCGAGACCATCGGCAAGGCCACTGGCGCTGCCACCGGGTGCGGTGGTTGCGGCCCGTTCGTCAGTGCCATCGTCGAGCGCCACGTCCGCTCAGCGCAGGCGGCCTGACCCATGGCGGAACTGCTCAAGCAATCGAAGGCCTGCACGGTCAATCCGCTCAAGATGAGCCAGCCCATCGGCGGCGCGCTTGCCTTCATGGGGATGCGCGGCGCGATGCCGCTCCTGCATGGTTCGCAAGGATGCACCAGTTTCGGGTTGGTGCTGTTTGTCCGCCATTTCCGCGAGGCCATCCCGCTGCAAACCACCGCGATGTCCGAAGTGGCCACGGTGCTTGGCGGGTACGACAATGTCGAGCAGGCAGTGCTCAATATCGTCAAGCGGACCAAGCCCGAACTGATCGGCATTTGCTCGACAGGTGTCACAGAGACGAAGGGCGATGACGTCCAAGGCTACATCCGGCTGATCCGCGAGAAGCATCCCGAACTGGATCACGTTGCGCTGGTCTATGTGTCGACGCCCGATTTCAAGGATGCGTTTCAGGATGGCTGGGCCAAGGCCGTAACCGCGATGGTCGAGGCGCTGGTGCAGCCGCGTGACCCGGTGGTCCTGCCCGATCCGCGCCGCATCAACGTGCTGCCCGGCTGCCACCTGACACCAGGCGACATCGACGAATTGCGCGATCTGTTTGAAGCATTCGGGTTGATCCCGTCTTTCCTTCCGGACCTTTCGGGTTCGCTCGACGGACATATCCCCGATGATTTCACCCCGACCACCATCGGTGGCACCACCTGCGAAGCAGCGCGAGCGATGGGCACAGCGGCGTGGACGATCGCGATTGGCGAACAGATGCGCCCAGCCGCCGAAACATTGGAACGCAAGGCCGGCGTTCCCTTCCGCCTGTTCGAGCGCGTCACGGGGCTAGAAGCCAATGACACGCTGATCGCTTTTCTGATGGAGATCAGTGGTCGCCCGGTCCCCGAGAAATATCGCCGCCAGCGCGGCCAACTGGTCGACGCCATGCTCGACGGGCACTTCCACATCGGCGGGCGCCGCATCGCAATCGGTGCCGAACCGGACTTGTTGTTCGCCGTAGGGGCGACATTGCACGAGATGGGCGCAGACATCTGTGCTGCGGTTACCACCACCCATTCGCCGCTGCTCGATGTGCTGCCCGCATCCGAAGTGCTGGTCGGCGATCTGGAGGATCTCGAAAAACTCGCGTCGGTGGCGGGCGCCGACCTGCTGATCACCCACAGCCATGGCCGTCAGGCATCAGAGCGGCTTGGCGTGCCGCTGTTCCGGATGGGCTTGCCGATGTTCGACTGGCTTGGCGCAGGACACCTCACAACGGTCGGCTATCGTGGAACGCGCGACCTGATCTTCGCCATCGGCAACATGCTGATGCATCAGCATTTTCACCATGCACCGACCCCGGAAACATGGGCCGAGCACCCATCTGCCCTTACTGTCCCCTCCGATCAGGAGCTTGCCGAATGAAAGTCGCTTTCGCCACGCAGGATCTCATGCGCATCGATGCCCACTTCGGCTGGGCCCGGAACATCGCGATCTACAATCTCGAGCCCGATGGCTTCGCGCTCGATAAGGTCGTCGCTTTCGAGGGCGATCTCAAGGAAGACGGGGACGAGGACAAGCTCGCGCCCAAGCTCGAAGCCATCAAGGACTGTTCGATTCTGGTCGTCGCGGCGATCGGCGGATCTGGCGCCGCGCGGGTCGTCGCCCAGAATATCCATCCGATGAAGGTCAACGAGCCGGAGCCGATCGAAGGCATGTTGGTCAAGTTGCAGGACGTGCTCAAGGGCACCCCGCCACCATGGCTTCGCAAGATATTGGCCAAGAGCCAGCCCAAGACATTCGAATTTGAAGACGAGGACGCCTGATCATGACCGATACCGCAACCGCCGCCGTGATCGCCAAACTCGAGATCGGGGGTTTTGCCAAACAGCTCGTCGAGCAGATCCGGGCTGAGGATACCCACGGCAGTTGGGATCGCAAGACCGACGCCGAGTTGCTCGATCCGTTTATCGTCGACAAGGAGCGCCGCCGCGCCATGCCGATCATGGGCGATCCCGATCCGGACACGCTATGGCGGCTGGGCATCTTCTATGGCGCGCTGTGCCTGGCCATCGAGCGGCAGACCGGCATCATGGTTACGCCGATGATGAAGATGAGCCACGAAGGCTTTGGGCGAATGGTGCTGATCGCCGGGCGGCTGGTAGTCGTCAACAAGTCGCTGCGCGACGTGCATCGCTTTGGTTTCGACAGCGTCGAGAAGTTGAATTTCGAAGCGGACAAGTTCCTCGCTTCGGCTGGCGAGATGATAGCGAAGTATCCCGAAGTCGCCAATTTCTGAACCCCCACCGTCTAGCAGAGGTCGAGATGAGCGACACAGAAACCATCCGCAGCGAGATCAAGAAGCTTTCGGCCAAGGCGATGCAAGCCAAGATGGATTTGCACGATCTGTCCGAGGAGCTTCCGATCGGCGTCGATACCGTGATGGAAATCGCTCAGCGCGTGCGTGACAGCTATGCCGCGCTCGATGCGAAACGCGCTGAACTCAAGGCGATGGAAACCTCGGCATGACCTGGCAGACCCGCGGCGGGCGCGAGTGGACGCCGGACTTTCTCGTTTCGATCAACCCCGACCTGTGCATCGGATGCGGTCGTTGCTTCAAAGTGTGCGGCCGCGACGTGATGACCCTGAAGGGCGTGACCGAAGACGGCGATATCGTCGAACTCGATGAGGACGATGATGAGGAACTGGAGAAGAAAGTCATGGCCATGAACGATGCCGACGCCTGCATAGGTTGCGGCGCGTGCGCACGAGTTTGCCCGACCAACTGCCAGACTCACCAGAAGGCAGCCTGATGCGCGCGGACGGCGAAGGTATCTACACCCGCCTGACCGGCCACGGCACTGCCCATGGCACCGACCTGTTCGACTTGCACGTCATCGCCAGCGTGATTTCGTTGGCCGCCCACGAAGAACCCGGTTCCCTGGCCGAAGGGTTGGGGCTGGAGCCTTTCGAAGTCCGCGCACTATTTCTCGAATTGTTTCCCGGCGCGATCGGGATGATTGGCGAACCGGCCGCAAAGAGCCGCCCCCTTTCCAACGACGAACGCGCATTGCGCGACATTTTCTGGCACGCCAGCGCGCAGGGCGGAACCTTCGCGCGACTGTTGGCGCGGATCATGGCGCGCCGATGCCAGCGGCCCAACCACCTCTGGCAGGACTTGGGCCTTGGCAGTCGCCGCGAACTGACGCTGCTGATGGCGCGGCATTACCCGCAGTTGGCGCTCCGCAATGCCAACGACATGAAATGGAAGAAATTCCTCTACCGCATGATTTGTTCATCGACCGGCTTTTCGCTGTGTCTTGCCCCGTTGTGCAGCGAATGCGACGACTTTGACGACTGTTTTGGGCCCGAGGAGGGCGACAACATCCTCGCCCGCCTGCGCAACGATCGCCCGGCACCTCATTCCGGGGCAGGCCGATGACCGAACCCGCCCTGCCCCGTCGCGACAGCCCCTGCACCAACCTCGATCCCGGCCCGGCGGCCCCACAAGTGGCGAGCGAGGAACAGATCGCAGCGTTGGTCGACCGCTTCTACGCGCTCTCGCTGGCCGACGACTTGCTCGGACCGATGTTCCGCGCGACCATTGCAGACTTCCCGGCGCACTATCGCATCGTCCAGGACTTCTGGTCGCACGCGCTGCTCGGCACCGATCGATACCAGCGTGGTACGCCCTATTCGCATCACGGGCATCTCAAGGTCGAAGAAGTGCATTTCGATCGCTGGACAGCAGCCTTTACCGCCGCCGCGCACGAAACGCTGCCACCCGCCGCTGCAATGCTCGCACTCCAGCGGGCCGCGCATATGACAATGTCGTTCAAGGCCGGGATGCTGCCTCTGCCCTCACCCGCTTCCGGACCCACTTCCCGGTTCCCTCGGCAAGATCACAAAGCCGAATGAAGGCGGCGAGCGCGACGAGCGTGGCGCTACTCGATGCCCTCGCCCCAGGCGCGGCGGTTGGCAGCCAGCCGGAACCGTTCGGCAATTGCGGCGGGATTGGCCGCAAGCTGTTCCTGGCCTTGCCACAACGCCTCCTTGGCCAGCTCGGCTTCCGCCGCCGTCAGCGCGACACGGCCCGCGACATGCGTCGCATCGGGTGCGGCGCGCAATATCTCGAACTTACGCGGATGGTTGACCAGATCAGTCACTTCCAGCGATTCCAGCTTACCGTCCAGCACGATCGCGGTTCCAGTCACTTCCAGTCGGCGGCCATCCTGGGTGATCTTGATAAGCTTGGGCATGGTGGACTCCTTCGAGGAATTTACGCCGATATCTATTCAAGCATCGTGCCAGTCGACGAGGCCTCGCCATGTACGCCATCTGTGAACTGAACCAGATCCCCAACCGTCGCGCTGCGAGCTTCGTGCTCGCGCGACAGCATGACGACGGGCAGGCGCGCCCCTGGCTCATCTTCGTGGTGCGCTGGGGCAAGCACGTGCTCGGCTACGAGAACAACTGCCCGCACGAAGGGGTCCCGCTGGATTGGGAGCGTGGCCAGTTTCTGGATGGAGAAGGGTTGCGCATCCAGTGCGGCAAGCATGGCGCGCTGTTCGATCTCGGCACCGGGGAATGCGTGGCGGGACCGTGCCTGGGGCGGGGGCTGACGCCGGTGCAGCTTATAGTGGATGACGAGGGCGACATCTGCGTCACTGGTGTGGTGCTGGCCGAAGATGACGATTTCGACAGTGGCTGCGGGGTGGAATAGGCTCCCAACCCGCAGCTTTGAAAATCCGGCGGTCAGACCGGTCGGTTCGCGTTACGGTTGCGCACCGGCTCCATGATGGCGATGCCCTCGTCGATGCTGATTTGCGGATAGTCCGCTTTGAAAGCAGCCAGCATATTCATGACCTTTTGCAGCTTTTCAGCCCCGCTCAGCTTCTTGACGTCGTTCTTGTCGATATCGACCAGTTCCAGCGTTTCCTTCCAGACCGTCGATTCATCAAGCGGCAGAACATAGGCCGTGACAGCGTCGTTCAGCGGCACGCGGTACTTCTTCAGGAAATCGATGTTGTTCACGAAGAACACATAAGTTCCGGTCGGGGTCAGCATGTCCGACAGAATGGCGCCGACGTCCTTCAGATAGGCGAAGCTGTGCAGATAGCCTGCAAGCACCGGGATCGTTCCCGCCGCCGCGTCAGCCGCTGCCAGAACCTGTTCGATGGCATAGAGCGGAGGCCGCTTCTCGTCCGCGAGCTGCTCCTGAAAAGCAAGCGCGATGTCACCGCGAAAGCCGAACCAGTCGGGAGCTGGCAGCGGTTCCTTGAGCACCGGGTTGAGCAGTCGGCCTTCGGCATCAAGCTTGCCGAAGGCGGTGTCGCCCAGTTCTATCTGCGTGGTCGTCGTCATGCCGTGTTCCTTGCGTTCGTGCTGGATCGCGCAGCGCCATGCAGGAACTGGGCCGTTTCGAATTTCTGACGGCTATCGCTCAATCTCCCCCGATCGGAGCGCCGTTTGTGTGCAACGCAACAAACCGCTCCATGCAGATTGTGCGCAAGCCGACAACAGACCGACAAATCCCGGATCGATCGCATGAATTTCCGGCGTTCCCAAGCCTTGAAGGCAACTGGCACGCTCTTTGCTGAACCCCTTGGCACAACCATTCTGCGAGGAGGCTACGGATGATCACGCTAACCGACAGCGCCGCTGAAGCGGTGAAAACCGCGATCTCCCGCGCCGAGGAGCTACCAGCCGGTCTCCGCATTCAGGTCGAGGCCGGTGGCTGCGCCGGTTACAAATACCTGATGGGCCTCGTCAAAGAGCCCAACGACGACGACGCCCGCATACTGGTCGGCGACGTCGCGCTGTTCATCGACGAAGCCAGTCAGCCCTTGCTGGCCGGCACGACCATCGACTTCGTAGTGGCGCTGGAAGGGTCCGGCTTCACGTTTGAAAACCCCAACGCCGAGAGCAGTTGCTCGTGCGGCAAATCTTTCGGTTAAGGAGCGCGGACCATGTGGGAATATACCGACAAGGTTAAGGATTACTTCTTCAACCCCAAGAATTCGGGGATCATGGAAGACGCCAACGGCGTCGGCGATGTGGGCGCGATCAGTTGTGGTGACGCGCTGCGCCTTATGATCAAGGTCTCCGAACCCGAGCAACTCATCACCGATGCCAAGTTCCAGACGTTCGGCTGCGGATCGGCCATCGCTTCATCGTCGGCACTGACCGAACTCATCATCGGCAAGACGGTGGACGAAGCGCTCCAGCTCAGCAACCAGGACATCGCCGATTTCCTGGGTGGGTTGCCGCCAGAAAAGATGCACTGTTCGGTGATGGGTTACGAGGCCCTGCACGCCGCCGTCGCCAACTATCGCGGCGAAGTGTGGGTCGACGATCACGAGGAAGGCGCGCTCATCTGCAAGTGCTTCGGCGTGGACGAAGCCATGATCGAACGGACGATCCGCGGCAACGCGCTGACCAGCATCGAGGAAATCACCAACTATACCAAAGCCGGTGGCGGTTGCTCGACGTGCGCCGATGGGCTGGAAGATGTGCTGGAGCGGGTCAACGGCGAGATGGTGGCCGAAGGGCTGCTGGGCGCTGAGCTTGCCTTCGATCGCACCGCCTCCGTCCGTCCAGTCAAGAAGGGCAAGATCGTCAATAACGCCGCGCCCGGCGGCCCGGCGCTGACCACACTGCAGAAAATCAAGCTGATCGAACAGGCCATCGAGGCGGTACGCCCCAGTCTGCAACGCGACGGCGGCGACTGCGAACTCGTCGACGTAGATGGCAATCGCGTGATGGTGAAGCTCAGCGGTGCCTGTGTCGGTTGCCACCTCTCCAGCGCGACCATCGAAGGCGTTCGGGCCAAGTTGATCGAAGCCGTCGGCGTACCGCTGATCGTCGTCCCTGTCACCCAGTACCACTGAGGGGAAATCGCCATGATCCCTGTGTATCTCGACAATAACGCCACTACCCGCACCGATCCCGAGGTCGTGCAGGCCATGCTGCCCTACTTCACCGAGCAATTCGGCAACGCATCGTCGATGCATGCCTTCGGCGCAGAAGTAGGAACGGCGCTGGCCACGGCCCGCAAACAGCTTCAGGCCTTGCTCGGCGCGGCATTCGACCATGAGATCGTCTATATGTCGAGCGGCACCGAGGCGGATAACAGCGCCATCATGTCGGCGCTGGAAACGCAGGTCGGGCGTGATGAGATCATCACCTCGGCCGTCGAGCATCCCGCTGTGCTGACAATGGTCGCCCATCTGGAAAAGACGCGCGGGGTCAAAGTCCATATCATCGGCGTGGACGCGCGTGGCCGGCTCGATATGGAGGCCTATCGCGCAGCCCTTGGTCCGAAGACAGCGATCGTTTCGATCATGTGGGCCAACAACGAGACCGGCACCATCTTCCCGGTCGAGCTGTTGGCCGAGATGGCGCACGAAGCCGGGGCGCTGTTTCACACCGATGCTGTGCAGGCAGTAGGAAAAATCCCGATCAACCTCGCCGAAAGCGAGATCGACATGCTCTCCCTGTCGGGGCACAAGTTGCACGGACCCAAGGGTATCGGGGCGCTTTATGTCCGCAAGGGTGTGCGCTTTCGTCCGCTGATCCGGGGCGGTCATCAGGAGCGCGGGCGGCGCGCTGGCACCGAGAACGCGCCTGCGATCATCGGGCTTGGCAAGGCGGCGGAGCTGGCGCTGGCGCATATGGAAGATGAGCAGACGCGCGTGGCGGGTCTGCGTGACCGGCTCGAAAAGGGGCTGCTTCAGCGCATTGGCAACAGCTTCGTCACGGGGGACGTCGATAACCGTCTGCCCAACACCGCCAATGTCGCCTTCGAATACATCGAAGGCGAAGCGATCCTGCTGTTGATGAACCGCGACGGTATCGCAGCCTCATCCGGGTCGGCTTGCACCTCAGGCTCGCTCGAACCCAGCCACGTGCTGCGCGCGATGAACGTGCCCTACACCGCCGCCCACGGCGCCATCCGCTTTTCGTTCAGCCGCGAAAATACCGACGCGGACGTCGATCGGGTGCTGGAAGTGATGCCACCCGTGATCGAACGCCTGCGCGAAATGTCGCCCTTCTGGCGCGAGCGGGATGTTCGCGTCGCGGAATTCAAACCCACTTACGCCTGACGGAGTACGCGATATGCCCCTCGTCCTGCCCCCGGTGATCATCAACGACAGTACCCTGCGCGATGGCGAACAGGCACCTGGCGTTGCTTTCACTTCACCCGAGAAAATCGCCATTGCCTGTGCGCTCGATGCGGCTGGTGTCGACGAGATCGAGGCTGGCATCCCCGCGATGGGCGGGCAGGAAATCGGGA
Source organism: Novosphingobium sp. Rr 2-17 (assembly GCF_000272475.1). Lineage (GTDB taxonomy): Bacteria > Pseudomonadota > Alphaproteobacteria > Sphingomonadales > Sphingomonadaceae > Novosphingobium. The sequence goes on along the minus strand of NZ_AKFJ01000028.1, from coordinate 40,381 downwards.
CATTGCTGGCGATAAGCGAAGCGGTCGAGCGAGCGGCCGTCATCGCGTGGTGTCGGATGATGCCCGAAGACGTCGATGCCGCACTCCTCAGCGGCGTCGAGCGCGTCCACCTTTCGGTTCCCGTATCCGACCGCCAGATCCGCGCCAAGTTCGGCACCGGACGCAAGGATGTTCTCGACAGGATCGCGCGCGTCGTTCCCTATGCCCTCGACCGTGGGCTTACCGTCTCGGTCGGCGGCGAAGACGCCAGCCGCGCCGACAGCGATTTTCTCAAGCGCGTGGTGGTGGCGGTCGAGGCGGCCGGCGCTCACCGGTTCCGGTATGCGGACACGCTGGGCGTGCTCGATCCTTTCTCCACTTACGATGCTTTCCGCGCGCTATGCGCCGAGACCGATCTGGAACTTGAGTTTCACGGCCACGACGATCTCGGGCTCGCGACAGCCAATACTTTGGCCTCCATCCGGGGGGGCGCAACCCACGCCAGCGTCTGCGTGCTCGGCTTGGGCGAGCGCGCCGGCAACGCCGCGTTGGAGGAAGTCGTAACCGCTTTGCGTGAAACGCAGGGGCGCATGACCCACGTTTCGCTGTCGCGCCTTGGGCCGCTGGCCGAAATGGTCGCGGACGCGGCACGGCGCCCGATCCACGAATCCAAGTCGATCGTGGGCGGCAGCGCCTTTTCGCATGAATCCGGTATCCATGTTTCCGGCCTGCTGCGCGATGCAGGGACTTACGAAGCGCTCGATCCCGCGATTTTCGGTCGTCAGCATGAGATCGTGCTGGGCAAGCACAGCGGCGGTGCGGCGATCCGGGCCATGTTGCGCTCGCTTGGTCTCGAAAGCGATCACCACCGCGTCGCTGCCATTCTTGACGCAGTGCGCGCCCGCGCGATCCGCTGCAAGCGCGCTGTCAGCGTCGAAGAGCTGGCCGAATTCCACGCAGCGACAATGGCTCCTCATGTCGGCATTTTCGGCGGTACGCACGCCGAAGCGAGGGTCTAGTCTAATGGGACTGGGGCGCCAGATCGCGGACGACGTCAGTTGCGTCGCTGCACGCGATCCGGCGGCCGGAAGCCGCCTTGAAATCGTGCTGACCTATCCGGGAATCCACGCCGTAATCTGGCATCGCTTCGCGCATCGTCTGTGGCGAGCGGGCCTAAGGTTCCCGGCGCGCTTCGTCTCGTGGCTCGCACGGGCATTGACCAATATCGACATCCACCCGGCTGCCACCATCGGCAGCAGGTTCTTTATCGATCACGGCGCTGGCGTGGTGATCGGGGAGACGGCCCAGATCGGCGACGACGTTACGCTGTACCACGGCGTCACCCTGGGCGGCACCAGTTGGTCGCCGGGCAAGCGGCACCCGACGCTGGAAGACGGCGTGCTGGTGGGCTGCGGTGCCAAGATTCTCGGGCCGATCACTATTGGTGCGGGCGCCCGGGTAGGCGCCAACAGCGTCGTGGTCGAAGCCGTGCCGCCGGGCATGACGGTTGTGGGCATCCCTGGCCGTGTGGTGATCGATCCGCGGGAACGGCGGATCGTCGGCGGGCGCATCGACTTGTCGCACCACCTGATCCCCGATCCGGTCGGCGAGGCGCTGACCGAATTGCTGGATCGCATCGACTTCCTGGAAGCGCGACTGTCTCACCGGGATGCCGTCCGGCGCGAGACCAAGGAGACGGCTCATGAACGTGCTTGACGATCTGCAGGGCTTATCGAGCGCCGAGGAGTTTTTCGGCTATCTCGCGGTGCCGTTTGTCCCTGAGGTGGTGCAGGTCGCACGGCTGCACATCATGCGGCGCATGGGCCAGTACCTGAAGGGCGACGACGTCCAGCAAGCGCTTGAGGCTGGCGATGAGCAGACGCTGTTCGCGCTGTGCAAGACCCATCTTGCGCAAGCCTATGACGATTTCGTCGCGTCCTCGCCCATCGCCGAGCGCGTGTTCAAGGTCCACCAGGACGCGATCCTGCCGAAACAGGCTCCGACCCTGCCATTCGTCCCGCTGACAGCTTTGACGCAGGAGTAGTACGCCATGCATATCGTCGTCTGCATCAAACAGGTTCCCGACAGCGCGCAGATCCGCGTCCATCCGGTGCACAATACGATCATGCGGCAAGGCGTGCCGACGATCATCAACCCCTATGACCTTTTCGCACTCGAAGAAGCGCTGCGCCTACGCGACCGGCTGGGCGGCGAAGTCACAGTGCTCACGATGGGGCCGCCAACGGCGTCGGAATCGCTGCGCAAAGCGCTGACTTTCGGGGCGGATCGCGCGGTGCTGCTGACCGACCGCTATTTTGCCGGGTCTGACACACTGGCGACCAGCTATGCACTGGCCACCGCACTGGAAAAGATCGCTGCCGAATTCGGCGCGCCCGACATCGTGTTTACGGGCAAGCAGACCATCGATGGCGATACCGCGCAAGTCGGGCCCGGCATCGCCAAACGGCTCAATTACAACCAACTGACGTATGTCGCGCGGATTGCCGAGACCGATCTCGCCGCAGGCACGATCACAGTCGAACGCCGCGCCGAAGGCGGAACGCAAGTGCTGCTGTCGCGGCTGCCCGCGCTGATTACCATGCTCGAAGCGACCAACGAAATGCGACGCGGGTCGATCGAGAACGCGCTCGCCGCCGCCAGCGCCAAGGTGATCACCTGGAACGCCACCGATATCGGCGTCACCGATCTCACCAAGTGTGGGCTCAGAGGCTCGCCCACGATCGTGAAGAAGGTCTTCGCGCCAGGTGCGCGGAGCGAGAAAGCCAGCTTCATCGAGGCTGAAGGCGGGTCAGACCTACTCGCCGACGCCGTCATATCCGCAATTTTTGCGCGCGCTCCAGCGGTCGAAGCCGACCTGCTGGAATTTGCCGCCACGCAATACTGAAGGGAGCAAGGCCATGTCCGAAAGCGCCAAGCCAGCCCCGCCCGCCGCCAGCGGTCGGGCCAGTACCAAGAAAGAGCTGCCCGAACACTTCAAGGCCTACAAGCACGTCTGGGTTGCCGTGGAGATCGAACACGGCCACGCCCACAGCGTCTCGTTCGAACTCTTGGGCGAAGGCCGCAAGCTGGCCGACAGACGCGGGGTCGAGCTCGGCGCGGTCGTCATGGGCGACGATCGCTCTTCGCTCGATGCAGCAGCCGCGCAGGCATTCGAATATGGCGCGGACGTCGTCTATCTCGTGTGCCATCCCACACTCGCCCACTATCGCAACGAAGTGGCGACGCGGGTGATGACCGACCTCGTCAACACGTACCAACCCGAAATCCTGCTACTGGGTGCGACCAATCTGGGCCGCGACCTGGCAGGCTCGGTGGCGACCACGCTGTTGACCGGCCTCACCGCCGATTGCACCGAGTTGGAGATCGACGAGGAAGGCTCATTGGCTGCGACACGCCCGACGTTCGGCGGATCGCTGCTCTGCACGATCTTCACGCTCAATTTTCGCCCGCAGATGGCCACGGTACGGCCACGCGTACTTGCCATGCCCGAACCCATTGCGGCCCGCACCGGGCGTATCGTCGAGCATGCGGTCAATCTCGACGAGAACGACATCGTTACCAAGGTTCTGCAATTCATAGCAGACCGGGATAGCGACAAGGCACAACTGCCTTATGCCGACATCGTGGTAGCGGGCGGGCTTGGTTTGCGTTCGGCCGAGAATTTCAGCCTGGTCCGAGAACTCGCAGATGTTCTGGGCGGCGAATATGGCGGCTCACGCCCGCTGGTCCAGAAAGGGTGGATTACCGCAGACCGCCAGATCGGCCAGACCGGCAAGACCATCCGCCCCCGGCTTTACATCGCTGCGGGCATTTCCGGCGCTATCCAGCATCGTGTCGGGGTCGAAGGTGCGGACATGATTGTAGCGATCAACAGCGATCCGAACGCGCCTATCTTCGAATTCGCGCATCTGGGCATCGTCGCAGATGCCATCACCCTTCTGCCGGCCTTGACCGAAGCGTTCAGCAAACGCCTGCGCGTCAATCGCCTCGCCAGCTAATCAAGGAGCCACGGATATGGTCAACCAAACCTTCGATGCGATCGTGGTGGGTGCGGGTCCGTCAGGCAACGCTGCCGCCTACACCATGGCGAAGAACGGCCTGAACGTGCTTCAGATCGAGCGCGGAGAGTATGCCGGCTCGAAAAATGTCCAGGGTGCGATCCTCTATGCCGACGCGCTGGAAAAGATCATCCCAGATTTCCGCGAGGATGCCCCGCTCGAACGGCACGTCATCGAACAGCGCATGTGGACGATGGACGACAGGAGCCACACCGGCATGCATTACCGGTCGGAAGACTTCAACGAAGAGAAGCCGAACCGCTACACCATCCTGCGGGCGCAGTTCGACAAATGGTTCTCGTCCAAGGTCAAGGAAGCAGGCGCGACCGTCCTGTGCGAAACGACCGTCACCGAACTGGTCAAGGACCTTGAGGACAAAGTCATCGGGGTGCGAACCGATCGCGGCGGCGCACCGATCATGGCAAACGTGGTGATCCTGGCCGAAGGGGTGAACGGACTGGTGGGAGAACGATCGGGCCTGCGCCCTGTCGTTTCGGCGGACAGCGTGGCACTGGCGGTGAAGGAGATGCACTTCCTCTCGCGTGAGACGATCGAGGCGCGCTTCAACCTTTCGGGCAACGAAGGCGTGGTGATCGAGGCGATGGGCACGATCACCAAGGGGATGACCGGTACCGGGTTTCTGTACACCAACGAAGAATCGATATCGGTCGGGATCGGCTGCATCGTCTCTGATTTCGCGCAAAGCGATGTGACGCCTTACGCGCTGCTGGAGGCCTTCAAGAACCACCCGTCGATCAAGCCGCTTCTGGCGGGCAGCGAATGCAAGGAATACGCCGCGCACCTGATTCCCGAAGGCGGCTATAAGGCGATTCCCCAGTTGGTCGGCGATGGCTGGATCGTGGTTGGCGATGCCGGTCAGTTCGTCAACGCGGTGCACCGCGAAGGCTCCAACCTGGCGATGACGACCGGACGCATCGCGGGAGAGACGGTCACGTGGTTGCATCGGCTCCGCGAGGAAGCCAGCAAGGCAAACCTCGCCGAATACGAAAAGCGCTTGGCCACGACTTTCGTGATAAAAGACCTTAAGAAATATCGGGGCATCCCCGCGCTTCTTCACAACAACAAGCAAAACTTTTTCGGGCTTTACCCCCGGCTCATCAGCCAGGCGATGCAGACGTGGTTTCGGGTCGATGGCATCGACAAGGTTAGCAAGGAAAAGGAAATTTTCCGTTCGTTCCGGTCCACCCGGACACTGTTTGGCATGATCGGCGATGCCTTCCGCCTCGTGCGGGCATGGCGCTAAGGGAGACGTTCGATGAGCGAAGTTACAATCCCGGGAATTGCACCGGTCAAGGTCGAGGAAAAGCTGTTCCAGAACCGCTATCTCGTCGATGCGGGCCGCTCACATATCAAGGTTAGACCTCACGAGATCCCATCGAGCGGCTTGTTGGCGATGACCCATTTATGCCCGGCTGGTTGCTATTCGTTGACCGACAATGGGCAGGTCGAAATCAGCGCCGACGGCTGTGTCGAATGCGGCACGTGTCGCATCGTTACCGCAGGGACCGGCGATCTGGAATGGAATTACCCCCGTGGAGGCTTTGGGGTTTTGTACAAGTTCGGGTGACAAATGAAGCGAATATTTCGCAAATTTAACATCAACTTCGCTCCTATGTACTTTGGGTAATTTAGTAAACCGTGACGATACGCAAATTGATTGATTTTGCATTTGCGAAGACGGTGAAGTTCTGCGATCCTTCAAGCTTAGCCGGCCGATTCTGTATTTTTGACGCACCGGTCAGAGCCATCGGAAATGGAGAGGACCAAACGAGCGGAGGTCGTGCCGTATGGTCGGGTCGCATTCAAAAGTCGCCGTGGCGAAAAGACCGATGACACCGGTGCGAAACCGTTCTGACGTTGCACTGCGCGGTGTCTACGAGATCTCCAAAATCCTGGTCACGCCGGGACGGCTCGAAAACACGCTCGCCAATGTCCTCACTCTACTGTCGAGCTTTCTCGACATGGATCATGGCATCGTCGCGCTGCTTGATCCCGCCGGCGATCCGCACACCGTGATCGGCATGGGGTGGCGCGAAGAACGGGCACATGAATATTTCGGACGCATGCCCGAACGCGCAGTGGGGCAGATCGTGACGACTGCGATGCCCGTCGTGGTGCCCAATGTCGCAACAAGTCCGCTGTTCGCCGGCTGGTCGCGTGGTAGCGACGACGCGCCCACGGACCGTGTCTCGTTCATCGGGGTGCCCATCAAAGACCGTGACCGGGTGATGGGTACGCTGACCATCGAGCAACTGTGGCGCGAAGACAGCCACTACCATTCGGTCGACGAAGACGTCCGCTTCCTCACGATGGTCGCTAACCTGATCGGCCAGACCGTGCGGCTGATGGATATCGTCGGGCGCGATCGGGAGCGCCTGATGGCCCAGCAAAGCCTGCTCGAAAAGGAACTATCTGGAAAGTCGGCACCGGCAGCGGACCCGCTCACTGGCGGGATCGTAGGGCAGAGCCCGGCGCTGCGGGCAGTGCTGGACAAGATCCGCATCGTCGCCCGCAGCCATTCCACGCTGCTGTTACGAGGTGAAAGTGGCACCGGGAAGGAACTGTTCGCCCGCGCCACGCACGATTTCTCACCGCGCGCGGGCAAAGCCTTCGTCAAACTCAACTGCGCCGCGCTGCCGGAATCTGTGCTGGAATCCGAATTGTTCGGCCACGAAAAGGGTTCGTTCACCGGAGCAGTGGCGCAGCGCAAGGGACGGTTCGAGCTCGCGGATGGAGGAACGCTCTTCCTCGACGAAATCGGCGACATTTCCCCGGCGTTTCAGGTCAAGCTGCTGCGTGTGTTGCAGGAGGGCGAGTTTGAGCGGGTCGGCGGAAACAAGACCCTCAAGGTCGATGTGCGGCTGGTCTGCGCCACCAACAAAAACCTGGAAGAAGCGGTCACCAAAGGTGAATTCCGAGCGGACCTTTATTATCGCATAAACGTGGTCACCATCAGGCTTCCCGCGTTGCGCGAACGACGCGACGACGTGCCGCTGCTGGCGCGCGAGTTTCTGCGGCGGTTCGACGACGAACATCACACCTCGCATGGACTTACGCCTTCAGCTTATGCAGTCCTGAACAATTGCTATTTCCCCGGCAATGTCCGTGAACTGGAAAACTGCATCCGCCGAACTGCAACGCTTTCGAGCGGAGAAGGTATCACCCATGACGATTTCGCCTGCCAGCATGACGAGTGCTTGTCCGCCACATTGTGGAAGGGTGCCGTCTCGCCCCCGTTCCGGATCATCAGTCCACCCCCGCGCGCGGAAGTAACGGATTATTCCCACCCCGGTAGTGACACCCCCACATGCGCGAATCCCGATTTTTGTGAGCACGTCAAAGACAGCAATCTCAAGCTTGAGCGCGATCAGCTCATCGCGGCGCTCGAAAGCACTGGCTGGGTGCAGGCAAAGGCCGCACGATTACTGAAGGTCACCCCGCGTCAGATTGGCTACGCCCTCAGAAAGCACGGGATAGAACTAAAGAAAATCTGAAGGGCCGCGCTGAACTTTTTGGTCTGGATCGTAAACTTCAGCGCTGCCCTTTCGACAAAACCGATGAGGCCTGACACCAAGCCCCGCATTCATGCCCTCCCTTGCATCACCGCCGCGCCAGCGAACGCAACATGCCCTGGACGTCATCTTGCAAATCGATCTCGACCGCCGGTGCGCCCAGCAACAACATGTTGGCAATGAAGGCCGCGTCGTTGCGTGGTTCTTGCAGGGCCTCGCGCAGCATTGGCAGATTGGTTTCAATGTGCGCCATGAACGCCACGCCCTTGTCGGTCACTTCTTCCCACTTTGCGCGCGTCCACAGGGCAAGCGGATAGAGGATCTCGGCCTTGAAATTGGACCCTTGTGCCTTTTCCAGAAAACGCAGGCCCGTGTTCCACGCCTCACCCCCACGCATCGGCGGCGGCGCGATCTCACCAGCCAGCATTTTCTTGCCCGCCTGCCCGACGAAATCATCGAGCGTGACAGGAGCAGGAATGTCTCCGCGAAAATGCCACAGTCCGAAACTGCCGGGGAAGTCCTTGCCCAGCCGATCCAGCAGCGCCGCCTCGACGCTATCGACCGCCGCTCCATCTCCGTTCATCGCCGCGGTCATGCAAAATGCCATCAGTGTGTCGTTGCCGATCTTGTGTACCGCACCATCAGCCAGTTGCTGCCCGGTCAGTGCCGGAGGCACACCGTCTGCCGGTGCAGTCGCCTCGACCAACCGCTGTGCGGTGATGAAAGCCGTGATTTCCAGCCAAGGCAGGTAGTGCGCGACAAACCCTTCGGGATCGACATGAACGATGGAAAGATTAAGCGGCTGCTTGCGCCTGGCGAGTTCGGACATGAATGAATTCCCCGAAATCTAAGCGACGGCCCGGTGCCGCGCATGTGTTGGCGGACACCACGCAGCAATCATGCCAACCCGCTGTCGGTCTCGATTAAGGGGTCAGGATCAGTCGGCCCGGTTGCGCATCCAGTCAGCCAGCTTTGCCAGCAAGGCATAAATTTCATGCCGCGCCGTCTCGTCCACGATGGACTCATCAAGCGCACGGCTCATGCACAGCAGCCACGCATCGCGCTCACCGTTGCCGATCGCGATGTGCATGTGGCGCTGGCGCATGCGCGGATGCCCCTTCTCCGGCGAATAGAGCGCCGGTCCGCCGGTCCATTCGGCGAGGTAGCGTTTAAGATCGCGCTTGGTCGGCGCAAGATCGTCCGGGTGCAATGCCCGGATGCCTTGTGCCTCCGGCAAGCTGTCCATCAGCCGATAAAAGCTTTCGACCAGCACTTCGATGGTCGCGACCCCGCCAATGCGCTCGAACATGGATGGCACTTGCGCAGCTTCAGGCATCTACACTATCCGCTACCGGCACTCCCGCTTTGTCGAAGTATATTCTCGCGAAGTCGTCGTCCAGCATCACAATCTCGGCAACCGCCAACGTCCCATCGCCACGATAGGCATAGCGATGCGACAATTCGATCTCGCCATAGACGACTTTGTCGGACCCGATAAGGGCGCCCGCATCATCGGGCCACGACCGGATGACAGTATTGCGATGACCCAATTGCCCACCGTCGATCTCTTCCACCAGCCGCAACGGCAACCGGACGCCGGAACAGGTGACGAAATGGCGACAGGTCTGTGTGTCGTCCACTTGGATAGTCATCTCAAAAACCTTCCGACGCCCTGCCCCACGGCGTGGCGCCGGGCACCAATGGTGCCTTGATCCCCGCCTTTTCCACTGCTTCAAACGACCGATAGAATGTCGCTTCATGCACCAAGGCGCCGGTTTTCGTCAGGATCGCGACATAGCGCGATGCCGTATCGACCTCACAGATATAGCCACCCCCAGGGTCCGCAGTGCTTCGCGTCTGCCCATTCCAGTCGACGAAATATCCGGCGTCCTCAGCCATACAGGTTCCCTTCGCTGCGGCATGAAGACGCGCGCTCCATGCCGTTGAGCGTTTGCGTCTCAATCGGGGGCAATCATCACCTCGGGGTGGGCATCGGGATCGGGAATATCCAGGCCATCTTCATCGGTCAGCGGCACGCCCGTGATGCACACGTCGCCCTCGTCGATGATCAGGTCGATCTTAGTAAGCTGCTGGCCCTGACAAGGGCCGATGAAGCAATGGCCGGTGTCCAGGTCAAACATCGCTTTGTGCTTGCCGCAAGCAATGAAATTGCCTTCCTCATCCATGAATTCACCCGGCACGGTGTCGAGCCGACCGCCACCATGCGGACAGACATTCTCGTATCCGAAAAGACGCCCCGCTTTGCGGGCAATCAGGATCGGCCAAGGCTCGGTGCCCCCTGCCCCAAGCCGGGCAAGAGTGAAGCCGCGCACTTCCTCTTCTTGCACCTCGCGAACATCGCAAATGACGAACAGTTCATCCATGGCTTGCCTCCGGCCGATTGCTGACATTGGCAAAGCAAGGGCTGTGCCATGCTTCTCCTGCGGACCGGTGCCGGAAAACCGGGCAGTCTACGCCTCCGCATGCAGCGCGCGACCCAGCACCACCTCTCGCAGTGCTGTTTGCACAGTTCTTGCGTTACCACCTGCCAGTGATGGCGGAGGCTGCGAATGTTTAACGGTATGAAGCTCAAAGAGCGCGTTTGCGGCTCCTCCGTACCGACGGAGATGCGGCGAAATGTCGTATTCCCGCCACGGTTAACGGACGAAATCCTGTCGGCAACGAAACGGACACCGACAACGACAGGAGATGGCCAGAGAGACTGCGTATCGTTGATGCCAGCGTAACGCGGTCGCTATGCCGCAGAATATCCGCGTCATCGAAGCGGCATCCGATTTCCTCAAACGGCGTGCCTGCAAAGCAAACCCTTCGGATATGCTGCCATTTCCCGGCAAGTCGCGACGAGATACTCCCCCCGCAGGTTCAAACCTGTCACCGCGCAGCTTCAGATGGCCTTGCTCTGGGCATGCGTGTCGGTAGATAAACGGTCATGACCAGCGAGACCGACCGCCTGAAGATCAAGGTTCAGCTCCACTGTGGGGACGAGATCGCCATGGGGCCGGGAAAGGCCGACCTGCTCGAAGCCATTGACCGTGAAGGCTCAATTTCTGCCGCCGGGCGAGCGATGGGCATGAGTTATCGCCGCACATGGCTGTTGGTGGATGCCATGAACAGATGCTGGGATCTGCCATTGGTCGAGACCACGATGGGCGGAAAACAGCGCGGTGGCGCTCGCGTGACCGATCTAGGACGCAGCATCTTACGCCATTATCGCACCTTGCAGAACGATATTGACCGGGCGCGCGCCGGCGAACCGCTGGCCGCCATGCTGTCCGCGCTGCGCGATCTACCTCGAGCCAGTCAGCAATCTGAGTAGGGCCGATCAACATTCAGCCCTGACGGCCTGCAGCGGCAATCCAGCCGGTTCGGGTTACGGTTCAAAGAGAGGCAACTCTATTGAATTTAGCGCCTTCTCGTTATATACAGGGCGATATATCGGGGAAAACGGTGATGATGGGGCTCGCAAGATTCTTGATGTGTTTGCTGGTGGCCCTGGGTCTTTCTGGTCCGGCTTGGGCTCAGGATATACCTAATATTGCGGCTGCCGCCGATCTGCGGCTTGCTCTTGAAGAAGTGGCCGTGGCGTTCAAACGGGATACGGGAGAGGACGTGACGTTGACGTTCGGGTCCTCCGGGAATTTTTACCGACAGCTTCAGCAAGGCGCCCCCTTTCAGCTCTTTTTGTCTGCCGACGAGGAATATGCCTTCGATCTCGCCCGCGCTAAAAAAACGCTCAATACTGGAACGCTTTATGCGATTGGACGTCTGGCCCTGGTCGCGCCGAAGGGCTCGCCTCTGGGGGTCGATGGCAATCTAAGGGGACTGAGCGAAGCGCTGCAACGTGGACAGATCACTCGCTTCGCCATCGCCAACCCCGAGCATGCTCCTTACGGTAAGCGTGCAGAGGAAGCCTTGAAACATGCCCGCCTTTGGCAGCCCCTCACGGGCAAGTTGGTTCTGGGGGAAACCATTTCTCAGGCGCTCCAGTTTGCAACGGCAGGCGGCGCACAAGGTGGTATCGTCTCCTATTCGCTGGTCCTTGAACCCGCTTTCGCTGCACGGGCCAATTATGCGCTGATCCCGGCCTCGTGGCACCAGCCGCTGCGCCAACGAATGGTGCTGATGAAAAATGCTGGCCCCGTCGCGCGGCGATTCTATGCCTACATCCAGCAGCCTGCTGCCCGGCGCATACTGGTCCGCTATGGCTTCACTCTTCCCGGCGAAGCACGCTAGCAACCCATGGACTGGCAAGCGCTTCGACTGTCTCTATTGCTTGGCGTACTGACAGTCGCTTTGCTATTGCCAATCGCGCTTGTTGCGGGGCGCTGGCTGGCAACAACCAGGATGCGTGGACGGGCAGTGGTGGAAGCAGCCCTGACTCTGCCGCTCGTCCTGCCTCCGACGGTCATCGGCTTCTATCTGTTGGTGGGTCTTGGGCCTGATTGGCCTATTGGTAAGGCGTGGACAGCCCTTTTCGGCGACACGCTCGTCTTCAACTTCAAGGGCGTGCTCATCGCCTCTGTAGTGGTCAATCTGCCGTTCGCGATCCAGCCGGCGCAGCGGGCGTTCGAGGCCATAGGTCAGGAATTGCGTGACGCCGCTGCGACCTGCGGGCATTCTATGTGGCGGACATTTTGGCGGATCGAATTGCCGCTGGCCTGGCCCGGCATCGTGACCGGCGCTGTGCTGGCATTTGCCCATACTCTGGGCGAATTCGGCGTAGTGCTGATGGTTGGCGGTTCCATCCCGGGCGAGACACGCACGCTCGCCCTGTCCATCTATGACCGCGTCCAGGCTTTCGACAACGCGGCTGCGGCGAGAATGTCCGCATTTCTGATGGCGGTTTCATTGGTGGCGGTAACCGCGAGCTTCCTGCTAGGCGGCCGGAAACGCCGACATGATTAACGGCATTTCCATCAGGCTGAAGCAGACGGGGCGCATCGTCCTCGATGTCGCCATCGAGCTTGCCCCAGGCCAGACACTTGCGCTTGTCGGTCCCTCGGGGGCCGGCAAGACGACCGTGCTGCGGTCCGTCGCCGGACTTTACCGGCCTAGGCAGGGGCACATCGCCTGCGATGGGGAGACCTGGCTCGATAGCCGCGGGGGCATTGATCGCCCGGCAAGAGACCGTCGAACAGGGCTGGTCTTCCAGTCTTACGCGCTGTTCCCCCATCTGACCGCAGCCGCCAATGTGGCGGAAGCCATGCTCGATACCAGGCCGCAGGTACGCAGGGAGCGAGTCGAAATTCTGCTTGAGCGTGTCCATCTGGGCGATCTTGGCGGGCGCCTCCCGGCTGCGCTCTCGGGTGGTCAACAGCAGCGGGTGGCGCTGGCGCGCGCGCTCGCCCGCAATCCCAAGGTATTGCTGCTGGACGAACCGTTCTCCGCCGTGGATCAGCCGACGCGACGATCCCTCCACCGGCTGCTGTCGGAGATCAGGGCCACCACGCCAATGCCCATCATTTTCGTATCCCACGACGTCGAAGACGCTGCCCGTTGCGCGGATCAGGTCTGCTTCATCTCGGGCGGGAGGACGGTCGAGCAGGGGGAAACTCGGTCAATATTGGACAATCCGGAATCCCAACTGTCGCTGTGGCTTGCGAATGAAGGGGCATGAACGCACGCAAGTCTTCGGCGCAATGTCACATGACACAATATAAGTCCGTTGAGCCGAACCGCCCGGCCGCCTTTGCGAGCGGTGCGATTATGGGAACTTTGGGCGACTCGCCTCATCGGCATTGGCGGCGCAGAATTCCGTTTGCCGATCCTTATTCGGTATGTTTCGGTTTGCGGCTCTGGAAGCGGTCATTCTCAACAAGGTCATGAGCTTTGTAGTTGTCGCCAGGACGCTGCCTTTTCGCGCAAAAACCATACCCTTCACGGTGGTTGCCGCACATTGGCCGATCATTCGCAATCTGCTTGCTGGAAGTCGGCTATGCGGCGGGGCGATATCGCTTCATGCAGCGTTACCGGTTGGGCATGGCGCCCAATCGCAGCGACGAGTTTGATGCGCCCTTCGCGCGGATTGACCGGCTAGGGCCGGACAACTTTGACGTTCAGTGGATGCGACATACCGGACAATGGTGGCGCGTTTACAGCGGCGTGTCACTCGGCCGGGGCGCTTCATCTGGTGGAAACGAACGGAGTTCTCGATCCACTATGACGGGCTTGCCCAATCGCACTCGTTCATAAGAACGCGCCGATGAGCGATATCACTATTGCGAGTTCCAGGCGCTCGACCGTCCGCCCGATGTAGCCGATCGGGAGGCGTTGCGCGCTCTGTCAACGCGTGCCCGGATCACCGCCACAAGCTTCACCAATTCGTACGAATGGGGCAACTTCAAGGGCGATCCCGCAAAGCTGATGGAACGCTACTTCGTTCTCCATCTCTATCTGGCGAATTGGGGAACTTGCGCTTCCCCATCATCGCCTCCTGTCCTCAAAATTAGGATCGAAGGCGTCCAGAAATCTAAGGGCTATTCAGAATAGTAACCCCCGAGGCAATGAGCTTTGCGATAGCCAACTCAGAGTAATCCCGGATCAACCGTCTGCGTCTGCCGCGAAGTTTTTTTGAATTGGTCCGCACCCAAATAACGCGATGGGCCACCTTACTGATCACCCGGTCGAGTGTTGGCGACGATGACAGACGCGGGCGGCTTGCGATCATGGAAGCCGTAATAGCGCAGCCATGAAATGGAGCGTTTTAGGCGCCCGTGCTTTAATAAGACTTCCAGTCGTGGAGAGGTGTAAAAAAATGACAAAGCCAATCATTTCCGCTTCGGTTCTCATACTAGCCAACATGATAGGGACCGCGCATGCGCAGACGCCTTCCGCGTTGAACGATCTGGTCGGCGCACGCGCGGCGGGCGCGGAAACCCAGATCAAGTCGCGCGGCTATAGCTTCGTCAAATCCGAGAAAGGTGACGATCGCAGCTATTCCTACTGGTGGAACTCCGCCAGCCGACAATGTGTAACGGTGGCGACGATGGACGGTCGTTACGCTTCGATCACCAGTTCGCCGGCCCCGGACTGCAACCAGCGTGAGGAACGTCGAGGGTCGAACGGGGGCAGCAGCTATCGTCCGAGCCAGAGCTACGGCTACGGCAGTTCATCGTCCAATCAGCGCCAGTCGCCCAGCTACGTCGAGGACCGCGACCGCGGACAGGGCCGCTATCAGGTCGATGGCCAGAACGTCGATCTCGGACTGGTATGCTTCGGCGACGGGCAGCGGCCGGGCTTTGCGACCACTTACGGATATTCATGGAACAGCCGCACCAAGCGCTACGACTACGGAAACCGTACCGAGATGACAGGGCAGCAGTTCGACGCCTCGATCTCCTTGCAGTTCTGGCCCGGCGGCGGACATATTCGTCTTCCCAAGAAGCTAGTCCCGCCGATCAACAGCCGCGGCAATGACGGCTGGTGGGACTTGTACGACGTCGAGATAGGGCCTGACGTCATCCGCGCGAAGTATCGGCTCAACGGCATGAACAAGCCGTCCGTGACCATCAACCGCCGGAGCGGGCAGATCAGTATCCGGGGTCTCGACCCTTACGCATTCAACGGAACCTGCGACCTCATCGATGGCGACGACCACCGCCGTTTCTGACCTCAACCCCAGGCGGACCCGGTAAGCCGGGTCCGCATAAATACATCTTTGCCTCGCCGGCACGTTTATTGACATGGATACGACGCCGCGGTTCGGCCAGCAGCGCGTTCGAGAGAACACGGTTGCGATATGAGAGGATTAGCTTGTCAATCTCAGCGGGAGGCGAACGTTGGCTGGCATACAGACCGAAATAATCGCTCCGGAAGTGCAGGCCGCATAAGTCGCCAAGCTCGCAGTACGCGCTGTCAAAGTCAGCGCCGCCTGTAGAAGCATCAAGTGCAAAGTTGGGCAGATCGACAGCGAAGCCGTATCGCCCGCGCTTCGCTCAAGCCGCTCGGACTTGCGCGGCAATCACCCGAGTAGGCAGCGGGCGGCCAGCGGCGAAGTCCTCGACACTTTGGAGCGTGGTCTGGGCTATTGCCGCCAGCGCTTCCTCGGTCAGGAAGGCCTGGTGCCCGGTCATCAACACGTTGGGGAACGTGAGCAATCGCTGCAGCACGTCGTCGTCGATGATCTCGCTCGAAAGATCGTCGAAGAAGATGCCTGCCTCCTGCTCGTAGACGTCGAGCGCAACCCCTGCGACCTGACGCTGCTTAAGCGCGTCGATCAGTGCGGCGCTGTCGATCAAGGCGCCGCGGCTGGTGTTCACGATGACTAGGCCGGGCCTGGCGGCGCTCAGCGCGCGCGCATCGATCAAATGGCGCGTATCGGGGGTCAGTGGGCAATGCAGGGTGATGATCTCCGCCTCACGCAAAAGCACGTCCCGCTCGACATAGCGCACGCCGATATCCACCAGTTCCTGGTCAACGATCGGATCGGCGGCGAGCACCTCGCATCCGAACCCCGCCCGAAGCGCGCGCGCCACCAGAGCGCCGATTTGCCCGGTACCGACCACGCCTGCCACCCGACCGTGAAGGTTGCGACCGACGAGCCCGTCTAGAGCGAAGTTGTTTTCCCGGACCCGCGCCCAGGCGCGATGGATCTTGCGATCGAGGGAGAGCAATAGCCCGATCGTGAATTCGGATACCGCATGGGGGGAATAGGCAGGCACGCGCACCACCACAATTCCCAGTTCCTCGGCCGCAGCAAGATCCACGTTGTTGTAGCCTGCGCACCGCAAGGCCAAGAGATTGACGCCCACTTGTCCGAGCGCTTCCAGGACGGGACGATCAACCGCATCGTTTACAAAGACGCATGCCACTTGGCAGCCCGCGGCCAGCTTGGCCGATAAAGCCGTCAGCGGAGCTTCGATGAACTGCAGGGAGAAGCCGTGCGCGGCATTGGCGGTGCTCAGGGATTGGCGATCATACATGCGCGTGCCGTAGATCGCGATTCCAATGGCAGGGTTCATGGCGTCGTAGCTGCTCCGTCACTGGGCGGCGCTCGACGGGCATCGGCGCCATCGGTGCGCAGCCTGATCTCGCGTTGAGGGAAAGGAATGCCGATCCCGGCCTTTTCCAGGTCGTGCAATAACGCGAAATAGAGTTCGGAGCGCACCGCTTGGCGCTCGTTCACGTTAGCGACGAAGCACAGGGCCTTGAGATTGATCGCGCTGTCGCCAAGGTTATCCAGCACCACGCTGGGAGCGGGGTCGCTCAACACGCGCCGATTGCCGCTCAAAGCGCCAAGCAGCACCGTGCGAGCCATCTCCACGTCGCTGCCATAGGCGATGCCGACCGGCAACGTAATCCGCCCCAGGCTTCCGCCATACGTAAGGTTGGTCACGCTGCCTGAAATCAAATCGGTGTTCGGGATGATGACTTCATGGCGGTCGAATGTCTCGATATGGGTAGAGCGAAACGCGATCTTGCGAACATGGCCAGAATACGTGCCCACCTCGATCCAGTCGCCCACTTTGATCGGGCGCTCGATGAGCAGGATGATGCCGCTTACGAAGTTGGCGACGACCGATTGCAGCCCGAAGCCGACGCCGACCGAAAGTGCGCCAGCGATGAAGGCAAGGCTGGAAAGGTCGAGGCCGGCAGCCGTGATGGCGACCAGCGCCGAGAGCGTAAGCCCTAGGTAGCCGAACCCGGTGAGCAGGGCGGCGCGCGCTCCCGCCTCTATGTGCAGCCGGTCAAGTACGGCGAAATGCAGCAACCGCTGAAGCCAGCGGGTCAGAGCGTAGCCCAGCACAAACACCATCGCGAACGTCATTACGCTGCCGAACGACACCCGGATCTGACCGATCGCGACGCCGTTTTTCAACGTCAGCATCCAGTCGATGATCTTCTCGGCGCTGACGCCCCACATGATGGCAACGACCGGCAAGGTCAAAAGGAACAGTACAAATCCGAAGCCGAGCGGCAGCAACTGGATATAGCGCGAACCGGCGCTCTCGCGATTACGGAACAGCAGTTCGCTCGCCTCTGTCAGAGAACGATAGAGAAACAAGGTGGTGCAAACAGCGGCGAACGACGCCAGAGTCGACATCAACAGATAGCGCGCGAGGGCGACGTAGCCCAAAAGCGCAGCGGCCACACTGACCGCAGCCACAGCGGTCAGGATCCGGGCTGCCAGCTGAACCATATCGGTTGAGTTGCCTGCATTTCGACTTTGCGTGGCGTTTTTGCCCTTTGCAATCTTGGCTCCGGTCGCGCCGTTTAGAACTTGGGCAAGTCGCCAAGCGAGGAAGCCTGCGGCCAAGACGATTAGGAAAAAGAAAATAGAACCCGCCGCTGCCAAGTTGCCCGGCTGCTGATCCGCATAATCGACCAATTGATCGGCAGCCATTGCCAAGCCAAGCATGGTCATCAATCCGATCGCAGCATCACTGCGGCCATCGGGAATCCGCACAAGTTGTGCTGGGGGAAAGGCGGGGTGGAAGATGCTCTGCCCCAACCAATGGGCGAAGATGACTGTCAGCCCGGCAAGGATTATCTGCCCGCTTAGCAGGGCAAAGAACGGGAGGTCAGCCGTCAGCGCCCTAACACTGACGAGCACGATGAGCAGCATGCCGGCGGGTATAGCGATGTCCAGCAGGTCGCGCGCAAACGCCAGTCCAAGTAGGCTGCGCGGCGATCCTGCCGGTACATTGCGCCGATCTATCGCCAATAGAAGGGTACGGCGGCTACGGAGGGCAACCAAGGTAGCGGCGATGCCAATGGCCACTATCAGCATCAGCCGCACCATCAAGGGTACGCCCAGCAACTCGGTATGCGGCTGTCGGATCACCGGCGTCTTCACATCGATCCTGCCAAACCGCAAATCGTGGAGCGCGTCCGCCCATGTCCTGACACTCAAAACCGGATGGTCGTGCGAGAACAGCTTCTCGCGCCGCTTCTGGCGTAGGATTTGATCGATTTCCTCGATCAGGACTCCGTCGCGGGCCTGAATATCCTGAGCCGCGATTGCGGGACCTTCTTTCGTAGAGATTGTAGCGTTCAGTTCGTTGCGCTTTTGCTTGACCCAGGCGAGTTCGCTTTGGCCCTTTGGCGTGGCCTTTTCGAGTTCCGTCAGTTGCGCCTTGGCGATCCGGCCTTCGAGCGTGCCGCGTTCGCTTAGGATCAAGGCTTCCTCGCGCTGAAGCGTCAGATCCAAGCGAAGATTCTCCCAATGATCGATCGTGACAAGGTCGCGCCGCGCCAACGGAAGATCGAGAAGTGCTTCAGTCGCGCTCGCCGTCTTTTGCCATTGTGCGACTGACCGCCAATCGTCCGGCATGGCCTGGGCCGCAACAGGCAGGCAAACGGCTGCGATGAGGAATGCGAAATTTAAGCAATAAAGAAAAATCCGAGCGATGAGCGCTGCCTCCAAGCCGCTTGTGCAAAGGGTGTAGCGAAAAGCTATATATTTCAGAAGCCCCTCGGAGAACTTTGTTTCATCCGTTCCCTGGGGATCATGTTAAGTTGATCGCGTTCATCGCTCATCTATGCCTTGAGCAGGGTATCCACCCGTCGGCTATCCTCACGTATTGTTGCTCAACCGAACATTCGTTTACCAGTTAATCTCGACCGGATGTAATCGAAAAGCCGCCCGTCCGGACTCGGAGATCGAAAATTAAAGGCTCAACGGCTGACAAGGGTCGACACCAGAAGGCAGGGTCTGGGACGAAGCGGAGATTTCAGAGCCGCCACTTGAATGGCGGCTTTTGGCGATGCAGCAGCCTTCATCCGTCGATCTGGCCTCAAAAGATCGTCAGCGCTTAGCGGATGAAGGCCCTGGCTTGCGGCGGCATGTCAGCGTTCTTCAGCCCCCCTGATGAGGCGGTTCGGTCGCCGACGGCGTTGCTGCAAACAACACTGAATTCGCGCGATGCTATCAGGTCAAGTCAATCGCTCCTCAAGCTCGATATTTTGGCAACACCCCTAGGGTATTCGCGAGATGCGTGATCTGTATTGGACGAGGTCTTAATGCGGCCCTTACCCTTGCACCATCGAAATGCAGAAGTGCGGCGATGCACGGCTCAGATCAAAAAATGATAAGCGGTCGATGAGCCGCGAGGAGAGGATTGATGACGGACAACTTGCGCACACTTATGCGCAATACCGTATTTGGCACCAAAGATGTGCGAATACCTTGGCGGCTCAAACCCGACGGCCTTTTTGTTAATGGCAGCATTAGCAGGTCTCCGCTGGACTGACGCGACGGATCGGATCGTCTTTGGCGCTACTCTTGTACCCGAAGGTGCGCCTGCTTAGCTGCACTCGCCACCACGCCATTTCCAGCAACCGACGTCCCGCTCCGTCGTCACCCACTACGCCGCCGAGAGCTCGGCTCAAGCAGGCGGACGCGATTGGGGGCGGGCGCCATCTGGCCAACTTCGTCGTCGAAGCGCAAGCGGCCAGCGCCACCATCCGCTGACCGCGAACATATTTTATAAAAACGCGGCCGATCCGCCCGACGGATCGATCCCATAGAAGAGAGGAAAGTAACAGATGAGGCTCGCACTGGTGATTACGGCGGCGGTAACCGGCATGGCCGCGTCGACGGCCGAGGCGCAGACGGCGGATCGACCGGAACGGTTTTATATCCGGGTAGGCCCTGGATTTGTCGATTTCGACGAAGACGCCAAAGTGAAAATTGCTGGTCAGCCATTGGCCGGTGCGAACGGTACTTTGTCGGATAATGTGACTGCGGGCGTCGAATTGGGGTATTTCATCACTCCCGATATCTCAGTGGCAGCGACGGTCGGCGTCCCGCCGACCACGAAACTCACCGCCGCGGGTACGCTGGCGGGAGCGGGGACGCTCGGCAAGGTCACTTATGGTCCCGGTGTCTATACCGCGAGGTACCATTTCGGCCGTCCGCGCGGCGTGCGCCCCTATATCGGTGGCGGCTTCAGCTGGACCATTATATTTGGCACTAAGGACGGCGTGCTGCAGGATGTGAAGGTCGAGAATGCGACCGGGCCAGCAGTCACGTGGGGCATCGACGTACCGATCAACCGGAAGTTCGGCCTGTTCGCCTCCGGTATCAAAACCTGGACCAGCGCCAACAGCCGCTTTACGCTGCCCACACCCGGCGGCTCCGCCCCCGGCACGGCCCGCCTGCAGCTCAATCCGCTCATCCTCTATGGCGGCATACAATACCGGTTCTGATCCTCCGGCATTACGAAACCGGCAAGCACATGACGATAAGCGATATCATCCTGATTTATGGTGACGATGCTCGCGCCCAAACCACGGCCCGCGCGATGGCAACGCCCGAACCGGCTTCGGGGCGGGGTGGCCCCTTTATAGGTCAGACCCGCTCCAGCATCAGCGCGATGCCTTGGCCGACCCCGATCCACATGAACGCCATCGCATAGCGGCCACTGGTACGGTGCAGTTCCTCCACCGCACTCATCGTTATGCGCGCACCCCACATGCCGAGCGGAGGCCCGAGCGCCATGGTGCCTTCGTTGCGGTTCACACGCGCGTCGTCCGGCAGAGCTTGGGCGCGACCTAGATCGGGCCGCCGTTGAGTGTACCGGTGGAGGTGCGGATCGCCTCGCAAATAAAGGCGTCGGGCATGGAAGGTCTTTCAGGCGAACATGTCGATGATGGCGGCGCCAAGCGCTTCGGGGGCTTCGAGCGGCGCGAGATGCGCGGCGTCCAGCGCAACATGGCGGGCGCCGGCGATGCGCCGGACCAGATGCTCGCCATGGCCGTCAAATGGCGTGGACGTGTCCCGCTTGCCGGTGACGACGAGCGTCGGCGCGGCGATCGCCTCCAGTCGTTCCGCCAGCGTCATGTCGCGGATGGCGGCGGCGCATCCGGCATAGCCCTCCGGCGCCATGGCCAGCAGGCCGTCGCGGATGGTGGCGGCGATGTCCGGCCGCGCTTCCACGAACGCGGCAGAAAGAAAGCGCGCCATCGCGAGATCGGCAATCGCTCCAACTCCGCCCGCCCGCACCGTATCGACCCGCGTCGTCCAGGCGGAGCGATCCATCGTCGCCGAGGTGCAGATCAACGCGAGACCGGCAACTCGCTCGGGCTCATCCAGCGCCATCTGCATCGCGATCATGCCGCCCAGCGACACTCCGGCGACAATCGCCCGCGCGATCCCGGCGGCATCCATCGCCGCGCCGACATCGCCCGCGAGCAATGCCATCGCGTAATCGCCGGGCGTCGCATCCGAAGCGCCGTGGCCGCGCGTGTCGATGCGCAGCAGCAGAAAGCGGCGTCGCAGGGCTGGCAGCACCGCGTCCCACACATCCATGTCGGTGCCGATCGAATTGATCAGCACGAGCGGCGGTTTGTCGGCCTCGCCTTCCCGCTTCCAGTAAAGGCGGGCGCCAGCGGACTTGACGAACGGCATCAGGCGGCGCGCTCCAGCGCACGATCCGCCGTAAAGCAGGCGCCGGTGTTCTCCAGCACCTCGTCCAGCGAGACACCGGGCGCCTGCTCGACGAGGCGCAGCCCCAGCTTGTCACTGGCCATGGCACACAGGTCGGTGATGATGAGATCGACACACGCGCGGCCGGTCAGCGGCAGCGTGCAGTCGCGCAGGATTTTGGGCGCGCCCGCCTTGTTGGCGTGGTCCATCACTACCGCCAGCCGTTTGACGCCGGCGACCAGATCCATCGCCCCGCCCAGGCCCGTCACCGTCTTGCCGGGGATCGTCCAGTTGGCGATGCCGCCGCCCTCGCTTACTTCCATCGCGCCGAGTACCGCCATGTCGATATGGCCACCGCGGATCATCGCGAAACTGTCGGCGCTCGAGAAGAAGCTCGACGTTGGCAGCGCGGTAATCGCCTGTTTTCCGGCGTTCTGGCGGCTCTCCAGCAACATCCACAGGCCGAAGCCGCCCGACATGATCGTCATGCCGTCGAACAGCAGCCCGTCGAGTGCGGCGGCGGGGGCGTCGTAGATCTTGTTCTTCACGATCGGACTCCTCAGCCGAGATCCCCGCCCGCGACAGGGAGGATCGAGCCGGTGATGTAAGATGCCTCGTCAGAGGCGAGGAACAGGATCGGCGCGATCTGCTCGTCAAGCGTGGCGTAGCGACCGACGAAGGTGGAGGCCGTTACTTGCACGACGGCATCCGTCATCCATGCCTGCTCCCGCGCATCGTCGCCGGCCGGGTTTCGCGGCACGATGCGCGCTGGAGCCTGCGTCCCGCCCGGTGCGGTTGCGACGACACGGATGCCCGCCTCGCCATATTCCATCGCAAGGCTCTGCGTCAGCGCGTTGATCCCGCCCTTGGCCGCCGAATAGGGCACGCGGCGGATGCCGCGCGTGGCGTTGGACGAGACATTGACGATCGTGCCGCCGCCCTGCCGCAACATGACCGGCAGCACCGCATGGCACCCCCACAAGGTCGGCATCAGCGAGCGGCGAATCTCCGCCTCGATCTGCTCAGGTTCGAACGCGGCGAAGGGGCGCATCCGGATCGCGCCGCCGACGTTGTTGATGAGGATGTCGATGCGCCCGAACAGCCCCTCAGCTTCGCGGATCGCAGCGACCGCGCCGTCATACTCTTCGAGGTCGCAGGTGAAGCCGCGTGCAACCTCCCCCGCTTCGCGCGCGACATCGTGGACGAATTCGGCCTTGTCGACGAGCAGAACGGCGGCGCCCTCGGCCGCCGCGCGCAGGGCGACGCCGCGGCCGATACCCTGTGCCGCGCCGGTCACGACCATCACCTTGTCCCGGAAGCGATCGGCGAAGATCATGCTGCCGCAGCCGCGACCGAAGTCTCGCTCGGCGCGAACTTCTCGTAGTGGAAGTGCTGGGGCTCGACACCCCGTTCACGAAGGAAGACGCGAACGGCTTCAACCATCGGGGGCGGGCCGCACAGATAGATGTCGCAGTCGCCGGCGTTGAGATGCTCGTCGGACAGATGCTCGGTGACATAGCCCTTGAGCGGATGTGCGCTTGCAGGATCGGCAACGCAGGCAGCCCAGGTCATCGTCGGCAGTCGTGCGGCAAGCGCCGCGATGCGATCCATCTCCACCATGTCGCCATCCTTGGTGACGCCGTAGATCAGGTGCACGGGCTGGTTGGTCCCTGCGTCCGCCAGCACCTCCAGCATGGACAGTATTGGGGCAAGGCCGGTGCCGCCTGCCAGCAGGATCGTCGGGCGATCGACGGCGCGCAGGAAGAAGCTGCCTTGCGGGCCGACGAAGCGCATTCGCGTACCGGGCGAGGCGGCCGAGGCCAGCCACCCGCTCATCAGCCCGCCGGGAATGTTGCGAATAAGAAAGCTCGCTTCCGCCGCCCCCGGCTTGGAACTGAATGAATAAGCGCGATGCTGGCCCGTGCCCGGCACGGCCAGGTTGACATACTGACCCGGCAGGAACCCGAGCGCCGCGGGATCGTCGACGCGCAGCTTAAGGATGATGGTGCTATCGGACACGAACTCGACGCTCGCGACCTCGCCACCATGCACGGTTGGCGTCACCTTGCAGGTGGACGACGGCACCGGCACCGCGATAACGCAGTCGGACGAGACCCGCATCTGGCAGGTGAGGACCAGCCCTTCCTCGGCCTCTGCCTCGGTCAGCGCCTCGTCGATATATTCGTCGCCGAGTTCATAGCTGCCCTGCTCGCAACGGCACTTACAGGTGCCGCACACGCCGTCCGAACAGTCCATCGGCAGGTTGATCTTCTGGCGGAAGGCAGCATCGAGCACCTTCTCGCCTGCGTTGCAGTCGATGATGCGTGTGGCGCCGTCCTCGAAATTGAATGCGATGCGGTAGGCCATGTGATCCTCTCAGGCCAGGCGATCAAACGTGGTAGACGTCGATCACCTGGCGGATGTAGTCGTTCTTGAGCACGACTTTCTTGTTGGTGATGAGCGGCTGCTCAGCCGTAGCGTCGATCATGTAGAAGGATGTGCCGAAGAAGCTCAGCGTCTCCTTGTAGCGGTGGCTGAGCGTGTGCCAGTTGAACCGCACCTCGAGTGTGCCGTCCGCCACCCCCATGATCTCGACATTGGTGATGGCATGGTTGGTGCGCGGCTCGGGCATGCTCGCGCCCGATCGCTCCGTCTTGATCCGAAAGACGCGATCCTCCAGCCCGTCACGGTTGGGGTAATAGATCAACGAAATTTCGCGCTGCGGGTCTTCGACGAGTTTGTCGTCGTCGTCCCATGCCGGCATCCAGAAAACCGCGTGCGGAGCGTAGCAGGTCAACCACTCGTCCCACTGCCGGTCGTCAAGCAGCCGGGCCTCGCGGTGGAGGAAGTCGACGACTTGTTGGTAGCTGAGCGTCATGCCGCCACCCGCAAACGGTCGGCCTGACGCACGGTGCTGCCGCCGTCACCGCCGCCGTCCTTGTCGATCGCGCTAATCAGCGTTCGTGCCCAATATTCGTGCTGTCGGACGAAAAGGCCCTCGTCCTCGCTGCGATTACCGCTGAGCATCGGCTCGAGGCCGATCGCCTTCGCATTGTCGTCAGGGCCGGAAATCCAGTGTGTCGCCCCCCGGCTGAGGTCGTTCCACAAATCGCCCGCGCCCTCATAGGCGGTCTGGCACGACCGAAACTCCTCGAGATCGTCGGGCGTACCCATGCCGCTGACGTTGAAGAAATCCTCATACTGCCGGATACGCAACGCGCGTTCCGCGTCCGCCTCGCCTTTGGGGGCGAAACAGTAGATCGTGACCTCGGTCTTATCCACGCTCACCGGACGGATGACACGGATCTGCGTCGAGAACTGATCCATCAGATAGACATTGGGATAGAGGCACAGATTGCGGGTCTGATCGACGATCAGCCTGGCGCGGTCCTTGCCAAGACGCTCCGCCAATTCCTCACGGTGTGCGTAGATCGGACGCACCTCGGGATTGAGCAGTTTGGTCCACAAGAGGATGTGGCCGTTGTCGAAGCCATAGACGCCGCCGACGCTCTTCGACCAGCCGTCGGGATCGACCGCCTTGGTCGCATCCGCCTGACGCCGGCCGGTGGTCGCCGCATAATTCCAGTGGACCGCGCTGACGTGATAGCCGTCGGCGCCGTTCTCCATCTGGAGCTTCCAGTTTCCGTCGTAAACGTAGGAGGAGTTGCCGCGCAGCACCTCCAGCCCCTCTGGCGCCTGGTCGATCATCTGGTCGATGACGACTCGGGTCGAACCCAGCCACTCCTGCAACGACTGCACGTCAGGGTTGAGGCTGCCAAACAGGAAGCCGCGATAATTTTCGAACCGGGCGACCTTGGTCAGGTCGTGCGAGCCTTCTGTATTGAACGCCTCGGGATAATCGCCGGTCTTGCCATCCTTTACCTTCAACAGCTTGCCCGCGTTGCTGAATGTCCAGCCATGGAACTGGCAGGTGAAGCTGCCCTTGTTGCCGTGCTTTCTGCGGCAGAGCATCGCTCCGCGATGCGCGCAGGCGTTGATGACCGCATTGAGCTGCCCGGTCTTGTCGCGCGTGATGATGATCGGCTGGCGACCGATGAAGGTCGTGAAATAGTCGTTGTTCTCCGGGATCTGGCTCTCATGCGCGAGGTAGACCCAATTGCCTTCGAAGATGTGCTTCATCTCGAGGTCGAACAACGCAGGGTCGGTGAACACGTCACGGCGGCAGCGGAAGGCGCCGGTCGCGGGATCATCGACGACGGCGGTCTCCAGCCGTTCCCGGATATCGGTACGAAGGTTCGTCATGCGGCTTCTCCTTCTGTGAGGGTCAGGCGGCGACAGCGAGACGGGCGCGATGCGACAATTCCTCTTCCTCCGCATCGGCCGCGCGCTGGAGCTGGAAATCGAAGGCGATCGTCGCACTGTCGCCCTGGCGGTTCGGCACCGGCAGCAGTCCTTCGCGGGTGCCGAAGGCGAAATCGTCCGCAGCGAACGGATCGTCGCCGAAATTTATTTGCGTCGTCAGTTGGCGGTAGCCTGGTGCTTCGATGAAGAAGTGGACGTGCGCAGGCCGGTTACCGTGACGGCCGAGCACCGTCATCAGCGTGTCCGACGCGCCCCCCGGCGGCACGCTGTACCCGTTGGGCATCTTCGACTGGAACGCGTAACGGCCATCGCTTCCCAGCTTGATCCGACGCCGGTTGTTGAAAGGCGTCTGTTCGCGGGTGGGGTCGAAATGTGAGTAGAAGCCACGGGAATCGGCATGCCATACGTGCAGGATGGCATTACGCACAGGCTCGCCGGCAGGCCCCGTGACACGTCCGGTCATGTACAGCGTGGTGGTGTCGTCAGGATCGTCGGTGAGGTTCGCATCATTCTCGACCAGCGGCGCGCCGGCGACGTACAATGGCCCTTCAATGGTCCGCGGCGTTCCGCCCGTCCTGCCGGCCTCCGCATCCTTGGCGTCCATGTAGAGGTCGAGGAAGTGCTCGATACCCGTCCCCGGCATCAGCAATCCGAACTCGCCGGCTGCCGATTGGAGGTAATTGACCGCACCCCAGACTTCGTTCTCGCTGATGTCGTGACGGACGATGAGCGTCATCACGGCTTCGACGAAATCGCGCATGATCGCCTTGACCCGCGCATCGCCTTCGGGGGAGCCAAGGCCGGCCACACGGTCGAGCAGGTTCTGGATGGTGGGTGTCTGTACGAAGGAAACGTCCATGGGGTCTCTCCTGGGAATCGGTCAGCGTGCCGCCTGGGGGCGGTCTGTCTCTGGTGGGCGTCAGCGGTCGTCGTCGTGGAGCGTGGAGGGATGGCGGCACAGCGCCGTCACCCGCATCGTCATGAAGGGGGAGAGCGGCAGGCTCATTAGAATGTCGTGAAGCTCGGCGTTCGAACCGACGTCGAAAATGCTGACGTTGGCGTACTGGCCGACGACCCGCCAGATGTGCCGCCAGGTGCCTGCGCGTTGCAGCTCCTGGAACCGCGCTTTCTCCGCCGCCTTCAGCCGCGTGGCCTCGTCGGCGTCGAATCCCAAGGGAATCTTCACGTCCATTTCGACCTGGAACAGCATGGGCGTCAGGCCCTTTCCGCGACGACATGGAGGGCTGGCGCGGTGCGGTCGCGGCGGTGGAAGGCGATCCGGTCCTCGTCGAGGGCGATGCCAAGCCCCGGCCCGGTCGGCACGGCCAGTTCGAAGTCGGCGTAGCGCAACGGCTCGGCTAGGATGTCTTGCGTCAGCAGTAGCGGGCCGAACAATTCCGTACCCCAGGCGAGGCTGGGGAGCGATGCGCAGAGATGCGCGGAGGCAGCGGTGCCGACGCCGCCTTCCAGCATCGTGCCCCCGTACAGCCCGACGCCGCCAGCCTGCGCGATCGTCGCGACGGCGTGGGCGGACAGCAGCCCACCGGATTGTGCGATCTTGACCGCGAAGATGCGCGCCGCGCCGCGCGCTGCGATCACAAATGCATCACGCGGGCCATGTAGCGCCTCGTCCGCCATTAACGGGATAACGTGCTTGGCCGATAGCCGCGCCATCGCGGCATGGTCGTGGCGCGCGACGGGCTGCTCGACCAAATCGCAGCCTGCATCCTCCAGCAGCCGCATGCCGAGATCGGCCTGCGCCTCGTCCCAATTCTGGTTCACGTCGACCCGCACGCTGCCGCGATCACCCACCGCGCGCTTGATCGCGGCGACATGAGCGACGTCAGCACGCACGCCGCGCTTGCCGATCTTGAGCTTGAAGATGTTGTGGCGGCGCTCGGCGAGAACACGCTCGGCCTCTTCGATGTCGCGCGCGGTGTCACCGCTTGCGAGCGTCCAAGCGACCGGCAGACTGTCACGCACGCGACCACCGCCGATCAGTTCGGACACCGGCACGCCGAGCCGCTTGCCGGCCATATCGAGCAGCGCCGTTTCGACCGCGCATTTGGCGATATGGTTGCCGACGACACCCCGCCCGATGGCGGCCATCGCGGCACCAACCCGGGTCGCGTCGCATGTCTTGAGGACCGGGGCGATATAGGTATCGATCGCGAGCTTGATCCCCTCGGGGCTCTCCTCGCCGTAACTGAGTCCGCCGATCGTCGTGCCTTCGCCGACACCCTCGACGCCGTCGGAATCGCGCATCCGCACAATCACGATCGACTGATGATGCATCGTCGCCATCGCCAGCACGTGCGGGCGGATCGTCGGGATATCGACGATGAAGGTATCGATCTCGCGGATCGTGATCATGGTCTCTGCGTATCCCTAGCCAATGTCTTATCCACACCAGCTATGCTGTCGATACTGGACTCGCAAACATCAATGTGATCTATTCAATATACTCTTAAGGTATCAAGATATGGATCTGCGTCAGCTTCGCTATTTCGTGATGGTTGCGGCGGAGCGGAACTTCAACCGGGCCGCCGAGAAGCTGCACATGGCCCAGCCGCCGCTCAGCCGCTCGATCCAGCAACTGGAAGCCGAGCTTGGCGCCGAACTCATCGACCGGACCAGCCGGCCACTGTCGCTCACGCCGATCGGGCAATTCTTCCACGATCAGGCCGTCCAGATCCTGCGCCGCATGGACGACATGCGCGCGATGATGAACGCGGCGATTGCCACCGAAAAGCGGCGCTTCACTATCGGGTTCGTCGCCTCGACCATATACGCCCGCTTGCCGGCACTGATCCGGGAATTTCGCGCCGAGCTGCCCGATGTCGAGCTATCCCTGGTCGAGAGTACAACGCTGGACCAGATCGCCGCGCTGAAGGAGGGGCGGATCGACATCGGTTTCGGCCGGATCCGTTTCGAGGATCCCGCGGTGCGCCGAACCGTGCTGCGGCGCGAAGCGTTGATCGCCGCTGTGCCACTGGCCAGCCATCTGGGGCGGGACGGCGCACCGATATCGCTCGCGGCGCTCGCCCGCGAGACGCTGATACTCTACCCGAGCACACCGCGACCGAGCTATGCCGACCAGGTGTTGTCGCTCTTCCACGACAACGGCCTGACCCCCAATGTGATTCATGAGGTGCGTGAATTGCAGATCGCGATCGGGCTGGTCGCGGCGGAGGAGGGCGTCGCGGTCATCCCCGAATCGGTCCGCCGCGCGCGGACCGATGACGTGCGCTACCTCGAGCTGGCCGAGCCTGCGCATTCACCCATCATCATGAGCCATCGCATGGGCGATTTCTCGCCGGAGGTTTTGGCGTTCATGCAGATCACAGCGCGGAAATACGCCGATTGGGGCTACCCGGTGCCGGACGCGTTACTGGCGGTCGATAATGCGCGGGGGATGTGACCGGATCGGGCGATTCGGACCGTGAGCGAAAAATCCCGCGATCCAATCGCCCGTCCCGTGCCGACGTCAGGATGCGGCGGCGGGCATACGCAGGATCGCCTTCAGCGTTCCGCCGGTTTCGCTGTCGTGCACGGCCTGGTTGATGTCGGCCAGCGCGTAAAACTTGACGAGCTTGTCGAACGGGAAGCGACCCTGGCGATGAAGCTCGATCAACTGCGGGATGAAGACCTGCGGCACGCTGTCGCCCTCAACGATGCCCCGGATCGACCGACCTCTCAGCAGCAGGTTGTTGACGTCGAACTCGGACTTGGTGCCCAGTTTCGGCGCGCCGACCACGCCGATCGTACCCAGCAATCCAAGCGCTTCGATGCCCTGCGCCAGCACGTCGGGGCGGCCGGTGGATTCGAGCGCGAAATCCGCACCCGCGCCGGTGATTTCGGTGATGGCTTCCACCACATCGCGGTCGCGACTGTTGATGACATGTGTGGCACCCAGCTCGCGCGCCAGATCGAGGCGCGACGAGACGACATCGACGGCGATGATGGTGGTCGCGCCGACCACCCTGGCCGCCATGATGGCACTGAGACCAACAGCGCCGGCCCCGAAGCTGACAAAACTGCTTCCCGGCCGGACTTTCAGCGAGTTCATGACTGCGCCCGCACCCGTCTGAATGCCGCAGCCAAGCGGCCCAAGGATTTCCAGCGGAGCATCGTCCGGCACCTTCACAGCGTTGCTCTCGACCGCCAGGGCATGGGTGGCGAAGGACGACTGGGCGAAGAAATGGTCATGGAGCGGCTCACCCTGCGCATCCTGGATTGCGGTCTCACCCGCCTGATCGGCGCCGCCGAAATTGAGGCCGAAAAAAATCTCGCAATAAGCGCCATGGCCTTCGACACAAGTATGGCAATGGCCGCAGGCGCCATAGGTCAGGACGACATGATCGCCGGGCTTCAGCGTTACGACATTGGGGCCGACCTTTTCGACCACGCCCGCGCCCTCATGGCCCAGCACCGCGGGCAACGGCACCGGATAATATTGGTCGCGAACAATCAGATCGGTATGGCAAAGCCCGGTCGCGACGATACGCACCAACACTTCGCGGTCGCGCGGGTCACGGATGCGCGCCCGCTCGATGGTGAAGGGCGCACCCTTGGCGCGAGTTACGGCGGCGGTGATCTCGGTGCTGCTAAGTATCTCGTTCATAGCGATTTCCATGTCAAAGAGGATAGGCTGGAGCTTCGGCCTTGATCGTCACCCATTGCCACTGCGTGAACTCTTCCCAGTTGGCCGGGCCGCCGATGCTGGCCCCGTTGCCCGATACGCCGACACCCCCAAACGGATTCACGACGTCGTCGTTGACGGTGGCATCGTTGATGTGGAGGAGGCCGACGCGCAGTTGCTCGCCGATGGCGAGTGCGCGGCCGACCGAGCGGGACACGATCGCGGCGGAGAGGCCATAATCCGTGTCGTTCGCAAGCGCGACCGCCTCGGCATCGGAGTGGAAGACGGTCACGACCGCCACCGGCGCGAAAATCTCTTCGGCAAAGGCGGGGTTGCCCGGTGCGACGCCGGTCAGCACTGTCGGTTGGAAAAACAGCCCATCATGCGTGCCGCCCGTTTCCAGGGTGGCGCCCGCCGCTACCGCGGCATCGACAACGGATGCGGCGTGATCGACCTGATGCTGGTTGATGAGCGGACCGAGCGCCACCTGGCCGGATGCGGGATCGCCCACCGGCAGGCCCTTCACATGCGCTGCCAGCCTCTCCACGAACGCGTCCGCGATGGCGGCGTGGACGAGCACGCGCCCCGCCGACATGCAGATCTGCCCCTGATGCAGATACACGCTCCACACCGCGTTCTTGACCGCAAGATCGAGATCGGCATCGTCGAGCACGATGAAGGCGTTCTTGCCGCCGAGTTCGAGCGAGACCTTTTTCAGGTTGCGGCCCGCCGCTTCGCCGACCTTGCGCCCGGCCTCGGTCGAGCCGGTGAACTGGATCATGCCGACCTCCGGCGCGTCGCACAGTGCGGCGCCCGCGCCGCCGTCGCCGGGCAGTACCGACAAGATGCCGGCGGGCAGCCCCGCTTCCTCGAACAGGCGCGCGATGACATGGCCGCCGCAGATGGCGGTGCGGGGATCGGGCTTCAGGACGACGGCATTACCGACAGCAATGGCCGGGGCGACGGCCCGCATGGCGAGATACAACGGGAAATTGAACGGCGAAATGACCCCGACGACGCCGATCGACCGGCGTCGCGCCAGGCTCAGACGGCCCGGCGCAGTGGGCAATATTTGTCCCGACGCCTCTAAGGGCATCGCGGACGCGCCGTAAAGCGCCTTGATCGTGATCGAGAGTTCGAATTGCGCCTTGGGAAGGGTGGAGCCGGATTCCCGCACCAGCCAGTCGATGATTTCGTCGCCGTTTTCCGCCGCCACGCGCGCGGCGTCCCGCAGGATTTCGGCGCGACGATCATAGGGCATCGACGCCCAGCCAGACTGAGCCTGGCGTGCCGCCGCGGCGGCGGCACGGACATCCGCTGGAGTCGCCAGCCCGATCGATCCCAGCACGTTGCCCGTTGCCGGCTCCACGCTGTTCGCTGTGGTGCCGAGCACCCTCCAGCTACCGTCGTAGATGGCGCCTGCCAAATGCTTTTCCCCGATAAAGGGGGCTTTGTGCCGTTGGTCCATTGGAAACCTGCTCCGTGTTAAAGGAAGGTATTCGCGCGGTCTTCACACCGGACCGCGGTACGAACCCCAAGCCAGCCGCTGCTCGCGGCGCGGATCACGCTCTTCCCGGTCCGTCTCGTCGAAGATCATGGTTGCGCGCTGCTGTTCGTCATAGCGGGGCCAGCCGGGCGCGCGGCCGTGCACGAAATCAAGGAAGACCCGCTGGAAGCGCGTGCCAACCGCCTTGGAGCGGCGATGGCGGAACAGGTCGAGCCGACCAAGAGCGCCTTCGCCGGTCGTCCCGAACAGCATCGGCAGGTCTAGCCCGTGAGTTGCGTCGCCGAACACGAGGCGGGTCAGGGGCGTGGCGTAATCAATGCGGTATGACCAGCAATCGGCATGGTGGGCATGGCCCTCCGCGACGCGCAGGGCCGGCAGCCAAAACGCCAGATCGCCGCCGACGTCGATAGCCGTTTTGCGGGACGGATAACCGCGATAGGCTTGCACGATGCGCGAACGCAGGCCGGGATCGGTTTCGCGAAACAGCGCTTCGGTGCGGTTGATGCGGGTGCCGATGACCGGTAGCGCCTTGTCCAGCATCGCGCCCTCGCGGGACATGGTGCCGATCACGAGTGGAACCGGGTGCGCGGCGCCATCACGAAACGCGTCCACCGGGTGTATCGGCAGGAAATCGCCATCGATGACCGGCGACGTCGGCAACAAACCGGGGTAGCGATCCGGCGCGATATCGTAGAGGAAGCGCGAAGCCGCCTCCAGAATGCGTTCGGCTGGAGCCTGTTTCAAGGCGATGCCGACTTTCTGTGGGTCAGCGACATCCAGTCCCATGAGGTCGAGCAGCGCGCTGGCGAATTCGGCATGGCGCTTGCGGCCATAAACACTCAGGGCGGGCGTGCTCATGGCGAACGCACGGTGGAACAGGCCGGCCGCCGTTGGGATGCACATCAGCGAGGCGACCGACATGGCGCCAGCGGATTGGCCTATAATGGTGACATTGTCCGGATCGCCGCCAAAGGCGCGGATATTGTCCTTCACCCATTGCAGCGCCGCCACCTGATCGCGCAGACCTAGATTGCTGTCGATCGGGTGTTCTGGGGTCGACCAGCGGCTGAAATCGGAAAAGCCAAAGACGCCGAGCCGATAATTGAAGCTGACGAAGACGATGTCACCCTGTTCGACCAGGCGATTGCCGCGATACAGGGGGCCGCGCGATCCCCCGAGCGAGAAGCCGCCGCCATAGATCCACACGACGACAGGTTTGGGCTCGCTGTCGCTCTGAAGCGGGGCGGACACGTTGATCGTCAGGCAATCCTCGGAGATTGGCGTGTCCGGGCCTGCGCCACCGATCGCCTCGAACCCGCGCTTCTGCAAGGGAATTGGTCCGAACCTAGAGGCGTCGAGCGCGCCCGCCCAGCGCGGCGGCGCAACGGGTGCTCGAAACCGCAAGGCGCCGATGGGAGGGGCGGCGAACGGAATACCCCGCCACGTTCGAACGCCGCCCTCGACTACACCCTGCGCCAAGCCGGAATGCAGGGCGACGCGTGTCGCACTGTCGTGCGCGCTATGAGTTCGCACTACCGCCATATCACGCTCCATCTTCACCGGTGGAAAGCCAACCACGCCGGGGATGTAGCGGTTTCCCACGGCCGAGTCCGGCACCGGCCGTTGCGCTTGCTTCTGCTCTCGATGCGGCGGAGTCGGTGGGCCGAAGCACCAAGATAGACGGATGGCACATCGTTACCATTGCCAAAACCCAGGGGAAAGGCATCGATGTCGAAGGTATCAATCCATGCAGTTGCAATCATCGCCTCTCAGCATCCGATTTTATAATTATCCCCGCTTCGCTACGCTTTAGGCATTTGCGCGGCAAAGATTCATATGGTCTCGTGTAGATACCTGGTAGGTATGATGTCGCGGTGGCGGATACGTTTCGCCGTTCATCACCCCTCCGGCTTTACTTGCAACTGGTCATGGCCTTGGACCTGCCGCTTTTGCCCCGGTGCCGACATCTGGTTCCTGGACTGGGTTACCAACCTCCTCGTGGCAGAGCTTTGGCCGCGACGCACAGGTTCGCGGACCCAAACCTTCACCTTCGCCAGCTGGGAAAGTCCGCGCTTCCCGTCCGCCGATCAGACGCCCCACCCAATGCACGTTACTCTCGGCTTGTGATTAAGGAGGCGGCCGCTTTAGGCCGCACCTGCCGTTTGGCGGCAAATTCGGGAACGACCGTCTATGACCCAGAGCCGGTCGATCCCTCATATCCGATAAACATCGGGTCCTGGCGAACACGTCCGATCAGGCTGATCGAAGCAGACCATCCGCAACGCGCTCAATCTCGACCGCTCCCGGCGCGAAATCCGTTCCAACGCCTGTCATAGATTGCCCTCTTCGTGGGTCACCTTGAAGGCGGCGGTATCAGCTTCGATCGGCTGGGTCATCCTTCACTGCGTCCGCAAAGCGCCGCATCAGTCGAACAAGGTCGAGAATATCCAGTTCCGGCCAGTCTTCGAAAATCGTGCGCGCCATCGCCTCGCGGGCGAGGTCGATCTTGTCTGTTAGCGCCTTGCCGTTCGCGGTTACCGCAGCTTCGCGCACACGCCCGTCTGCAGCGTTGGATCGGCGCTCTAAAAGCCCGAGGCTTTCCAGCTTGGTGACCTGTCTGCTCACCGTCGTATAGTCGCGGCCGACCCGGTCTGCGAGGTCGACGATGCCGATCGGCCCCAGCCGTTCCACCATCACCAGAAGCGGGAACAGCGCACGGTCGAGCGAGATTCCCGCCTCGCGCACCATCGCCTCGTCGCGCTGCGGGCGGTTCATCACGCTGACAATGTCGATCAACGCGCCATGGAGATCGCGCAGGATCGTTGAATTAAGTGTATTTTGCACTCTTCTCGTTGACTCCACTTGGTCGCTCAATCTATGTGCGTATTACACATATGGAACTTAGCATGACAAATAATTTCGCGGCGGACGTGCTCATCTGCGGCGCAGGTGCCACCGGTCTCACGCTGGCGATCGACCTCGCCCGGCGGGGAGTATCGTTCCGGCTGATCGAGAAGCTAGACGATCCGTTTCGCGGCTCGCGCGGCAAGGGAATCCAGCCCCGTACACAGGAAGTGTTCGAGGATTTCGGCATCTTGGATCGCATCGTTGCGGCGGGCGGCTTCTATCCCAAACAGCGCGAATACGCAGAGGATGGCAGCTTCTGCGATGCCGACGTCGTCGAAGCGGAACCCGCGACATCGGCCGAGCCCTACCATTTGCCGCTGATGGTGCCGCAGTTCCTGACCGAGCGCGTCATGCGCGCGCGGCTGGCCGAGTTCGGCCATCGCCCCGAGTTCGGCTGCGAGCTGCTCGGCTTCGCGCAGGATGGCGAGGGCGTGACGGCGCGGATCTCGACGCCGGCTGGGGAGGAGACGATCCGTGTCCGCTGGCTGGTCGGTGCGGACGGAGGTCGCTCCTTCGTCCGCCATGCGCTCGATATCGGCTTTCCGGGCAAGACGCTCGATGTGCGCGCGATCGTTGCCGACGTGACCATGACGGGCCTGCGGCGCGACGTTTGGCACCGCTTCGGGGAGGGCGATATGCAGCGGCAGATCTCGGCCTGTCCGCTCGCCGGGACCGACCTCTTCCAACTGCAAGGACCTATTCCGCTGGAAGGGGAGGTCGACCTGTCGGCCGAGGGACTGACGGCGTTGCTCGCCGAGCGGACCGGACGGAATGATCTTCTCGTTCATGTCGTATCCTGGGCATCGGCATTTCACATGAACGCCCGGCTCGCCGACCGCTATCGCGTCGGCCGCGTCTTCCTCGCTGGCGATGCCGCACACACGCATCCGCCGACCGGCGGACAGGGCCTCAACACCGGTGTGCAGGATGCCTATAATCTCGGCTGGAAGCTCGGCGCGGTGCTGGCGGGAGCGCCGAACACGCTGCTGGACAGCTACGAGCAGGAACGGCGCCCCGTCGCGCAGGCGATGCTCGGCCTTGCGACCGGCTTGCTCGAGGCGATGAAGCGCGGCGAGATGCGGCGCGGGCGCGATGTGCACCAGCTCAATATCGGTTATCCGGAATCCTCGCTCGCGGTGGAGGCCCCCGAACGCCACGGCGTCCTGCTCGCCGGCGACCGCGCGCCCGACGCGCAGGTCCGGGGCGCGGCGGGACAGCCCCGTCGGCTGTTCGACCTGTTCAAGGGGCCGCACTGGACGCTGCTCGCCGACGGTGGTGCCACGGTTGCGGCGGGGCCGGGATTGCATATCCATTCGTTCGGGGAGAGACGCGATCTGGTCGACGACGCAGGACAATTTCGGACCGCTTACGGGCTCGCGCCCGGCGATCGAGTGCTGGTCCGGCCGGACGGCTACGTCGGAGCGATTGTTTCTGCCACCGAAGGTGCTGCCCTTGACGCCTATCTTGCGAAAGTCGGGTTGCGCGACCAAGCCCATGGTTAAGCCCGTGACCTTTCGCAGCTGGGCCACGCCGCCACGATCGGCGCGTTTCTGCTGAGGGCGATGTCCGTTCAACTCCGTCGCGCGGCCAAGATCGCGAACGTCGGCTTCGGCCGAAATTCGCTCTCCAAGTGCGGACCATCCGCTATTCCGGCGGCTGTAGACCAAGCCACGAAGTTCTTCTCTCGCGATGCGGACGACAGCTTGTACTGAAACCTGCCACTCGCCTCCCCGGCCAAGTGGCCGTTGGTTGGACGTCGATAGCTTTGCTATGCCAGCTTGCAAGAATCATTCGCGTTCCATTGGCCGTCGTCCGCCCGTGTTCTGAGGTGCTATTACCTAAAGGGGTGATGTTTCGGAACTGGAGGCCCCCTCCTCCGTAGTTGAAGGGGGCGCACTACCTCCGCCAGCCAACATACCATTCAGAGAATCGCCGCTCATCCCGAGTTCTGCCATCAAACCGTCGATGAGCGGCCCGCCCACTCGGTATCGCAGCGCGGCGGCAACGGCGGCATCCGCAAGGTTCTCACGCCCGGCACCACTTGTGCTCTCCGCAGTCCCGTTGCCATGAAGCCCCCGCGCGTCGAGGATGCTGATCCGATCGATATTCTCCATCGGTTTGCTCGCCGCCCCGATGATCGAAGGCAGAGCGTCGAGCATTGCCTTGCGGAGCAGCAGTGCGGTCTGCGCATCGTTGAGCAAATTGGTCGCTTCGTTGATCGCGGCCTGACCCGCTGCATCAACTTCGAAGGCTGCCTGGCGGCCCTGCGCCCGTGCCTTCTCTGCGTCCGCCTCGGCCGTGGCCTCTGTCCGTAGGGCGCTTGCCCGCGCTTCGGCCGCCTCCTTCTCTGCAGAAGCCGCCACAGTGATGCCAACGGCCTCTTCCTGCGCGCGCTGAGTAGCGGCGATGACCGCGACGTTCTTGTTTCGGTTGGCGATCTCCGTCGCCTTGGCGGTGGCCACGCTTTCTTCAGCCTTTACGGCAAGGGCGCGCGCCTCGTTTGCGGCGGCCGTCGCCGTGGATTCTTCCTCGGATTTCTGTGCCGTCTGCACTGCGGTGGTGATGCGGGCGATCTCGATCGTGCGGTCACGCTCGATGGTCGCTGTCTGGATGGCCCCGTCGCGGGCGATGGTCGCTGTCTGGATAACTTTGTCCGCCTCCGTCTGCGCCACGGTCTGCGCCTGTGCCGCAGTGATCCGCGCGATCTCGGCAAGGCGTGTCTGCTCGGCCTCCGCAGTCGCGATCGCGGTCGCTTGTTCGGCACGGCGGGCGGCCAGCGTCTGCTCCTGCGTCAGGCGCGCCTGCTCGGCGGCCTGCGCGATCTCAAGCGATTGGTTGTTCGCCTCCAGATTGCGCTGTTCGATCTCGACGCGGTTGGTGGCGACAATGTCGTTGCGGATTTTCTTGCGCTCCTCGATCGTGCGCGTGAGTACGGTCAGGCCTTCCGCATCAAAGGCGTTGTTCTCGTTGAAGTGCTCGAACGCGGTCTGGTCGAAGTGGGTGATGCTGACCGATTCGAGCTGAAACCCGTTCATATCGAGGTCGGTCATCAGTGCTTCCTGCACCTTCTGGATGAAGTCGGCGCGGTTGGCGTGCAGGTGCTCCATGGTCATCGTCGCGGCGACCGAACGGAGCGCCGAGACCAGCTTGCCATCGAGCAGGGATTTCACAGCATCGGCGCTATTAACCGAATCGCCCAACGTCTGCGCAGCAGCGGCGATCGATTGGGCGTCGGGCTTCACTTTAATGTGGAACAGCCCGACCACGTCGACACGCAATTTGTCCAGCGTGATCAGCGCGTCTTTATTGAGGCGTGACACCTCCAGCTTTACCGTCGTCAGTCGCACCTGCATCAGTTCATGCAGCACCGGGATGACCATGATGCCGCCGTTCAGCACGACCTTTTCACCGCCAAAACCGGTGCGGATGAGCGCGACGTCCTTGGTAGCTCGCCGGTAGAGGCGGGTCAGGATAATTCCGATCACGACCAGCGCGACAAGGACGATGCCGGCGTAGATCAGGATATTTAGAAGCGATGCTGGCAAGATGAATTCCCCCGGATGGTGCATGCTGGACGTGTGTCAGATCGAATTTAAAAATGTGGGCCGGTCGGGCATCGCAAAGAAGAGTTTCCCCTCTCGGCGTACGAGCAGCGCCGTTTCGCCGGTAGCGATGACGTCTCCATCCTCGTGTGGCTCAAGCATGACGAAATGAGCCTGTCCGTGGTGGTCGACCACTTTGGCCCGGGCAGGTGACCCGCGCCGAGCTGTGCCCTCGAGGATAGTGCCCCGCCGCCGCAGCAAGTCGTCGGTGGAAACGACGGTTGTCTCGAAGCCGGGCATGACACGGGCCAGCCCATTGGCGGCAATGGTGTTTAGCACCATCCCGCCGAGCAATGCTCCACCTATCGCAAAGCTTGGTTGAAGCGGCGCACCAGAAAGTGCGGTCATTGCTTGTTGAACCGCCATGCCGGTCAGCGTGAAGCAACCCAGCAAAGACGTGAGCCAAATCAAGACAGGAAGCTCGCCGCCCAACCCGAGCCAGCCGAGCACGCTGTCTCCGGCATCGGGCGGCCCGTCCGCGTCGAGGTCGAGATGGCCCACCCCCAGTCCGACGACCTCAATCAAGCCGATCCCAACCATT
Source organism: Novosphingobium sp. Rr 2-17 (assembly GCF_000272475.1). GTDB lineage: Bacteria > Pseudomonadota > Alphaproteobacteria > Sphingomonadales > Sphingomonadaceae > Novosphingobium. The sequence goes on along the minus strand of NZ_AKFJ01000028.1, from coordinate 879 downwards.
ATCAAAAACGAAAATACGAAGGGGATGTAAGGAGGTGTCAAAAGTTGCGTGAACATAAACGACGATTATCATGCCAAATTCGACTTGTCAGGTGGAACTGGACCGGCGCTCATCTGCTTCAGTTCGATCGCGCATCGCGATGCCGGGGCTGAGTTCACTATCAGCCAAGACAGGCCACTTTCGACCCTTTGTCGTCATTCAGCGGCGTATTTCCGATCCCCAGTTGCGGAAAGGCAGCTTTTCCATTCTGGCGGATCGAGACTGGCCGATCGGGGATTGTCAGGTTTGGAGCGATGGATGGCGACTTGCTGCCATTCCCGGAGAATTTAATCGCATGCCTGCAAGCGCCCAAAACTTTGCTGGCCTAGGTGCTCGATGTAAGCTTGCCATCATGCGATGGTTGTTACTTCCAGTTCTCATATTCGTCAGCGGTTGCGCGCCGCAAACTGGCGATGTTCTGGTTGATCAAGTAATTTCAAGGGTGGCACCTTTTGTTTCGTGCGTCCGAGTTGGGCAGGCCCATATTTTCGAGATTGGCAATGATCCTGGGCCGCCTGCATTGCTGGTCTCGACTTCATTCCAGAGCCGCGATGTCCGCGCGGCTGCCGCTAGCGTCGCGGTACCATGGCAATCAGCCGGACGTGGCCAACCCCAATTCTTTGGCAGCGGCTCGCCCAAGGACTGTCCCACCGTGATAGATCGCCCCCTCCACGCGTCCAACTTCGCCTTCGTGACTTACCGTGAACCGGGCGGCAAGATTGGAGCGTATGCCTTCCATCACAGCGAGGGAACGTGGCGGGAAGAAGAGACGGTGGTGCTGGGCCACTGGTAGGTGAACGTCCGCTATCCATCACTTTTTCGGCATTGACGCCACGCCTG
>NZ_AKFJ01000027.1 GCF_000272475.1 Novosphingobium sp. Rr 2-17 | reverse complement strand
CAGTATCCTCAACTTGAAAAGAGCGAAACAACACGATCAATTTCGCCACGGGTGTCAGGCACGTAGCCGGGCCGATCGATTGGCCCTCCAATGTTCATGATATGCTTTTCGAAGGGCCCGTCCGCCCTGCGAAACTTGTCGATGGCCGATGCAGCCCAAGGACTGCTCCTGCAAGTTACGTACGGTTGACGTGCCGTCATCGGCCCTGCCCACCGCGGCGCCAAACGAGTTTGCATGCCCCCGCTGCGCCGAGGCTGCCCGAGGACTTGCAATCGGGCTTACGTCTCGCGGCAAGTGCTCCTGCCCCGCGATAAGCTAACGTTACAATCGAGTTGTAACGCCGTTTGGGCCGCGTCGATCAATCCGCTGTCCAGCCGCCGTCTACCACCAGACTGGTGCCGGTCATCAGCGCCGATGCGTCGGATGCCAGGAACAGCACCGCGCCCATCAGGTCGGTCACCTGGCCGATCCGGCCCAGCTTGATCTTCTCCAGCACGCTGGCCTTGAACGCTGCGTTCTCGAAGAACGGCTTGGTCAGAGGCGTCTCGATGAAGGTCGGGGCGATCGTGTTGGTGCGGATCTGGTGCTGGGCGAGGTCGAGCGCGAACGCCTTGTTCATGCCTTCCATCGCCCACTTCGACGCACAATAGAGCGAGCGGTTGACGCCGCCGACATGGCCCATCTGCGAGCCCATGTGGATCAGCGATCCAGCCACGCCTTCTTCGATCATCCGCCGCGCCGCACCTTGGGCGACGAAGAACGCGCTCTTGACGTTGAGGTTGAGCACGGCGTCGTAATCCGCCTCACTCACCTCGGTCATCGACATCGGCCGGTTGGTGCCGGCGTTGTTGACCAGGACATGGAACGCGGGCCGCTCGGCGAAGAAGGCGGCGACGGCATCGAGATCCGACACGTCGAGCGGGGCGGCAGCGGCCTGTCCGCCCGCCGCGACGATCGCGGCGGCGGCTTCCGCGATCTCGCCGGTGCTGCGGGCGACCAGCGTGACATGGGCGCCGGCATCGGCCAGCGCGGCGGCAGCGGCCAGGCCGATGCCGCGACCCGCGCCCGTCACCACGGCGCGACGGCCATCGAGGCGGAAGCTGGGAGTGACGGGCAGCGTCATCGTCACAGCTCCAAGGGCTTTTCGGTCGGGATCGCGGCCAGCAGTTCGGCCTGCTTGCCGGCGATCAGATCGCGGAAGTCGGGGTGGGTGAAGATGTAGAAAGCGCCGGCCTCGATCCGCTCCAACACGAAGCGGGCGACGTCGTTGGGGGCGATGCCATGCTGCAGCATGTTGCCGATGCCCTGGAACACCTCCTTGGCCGCCTCGTCCTGGAAGTCGGCGGGGGCGAGCCGCGCCGAGGTCTGGCTGAACTGGGTGTTCACGGCGGCGGGCATTAGCACCGAAGCCTTGATCGCAGTGCCTTCCAGTTCGCCGCGCAGGTTTTCGGCAAGAGCCACGAGGCCGGCCTTGGTCGCGGCGTAAGGCGCCATGCCGGTCTTGGGCACGAAAGCACCGATCGACGAAGTGATGAGGATGTTACCCGGCTTGCCGCGCGCCTTCATGCCCGGAAGGCAGGTGCGCAGGCCATAGACCGTGCCCATCACGTTCACTTCCCAGATCCAGCGCCACACCGATTCGGCGACGTCTTCGATCGGAACCGTATCGGTGCCCACGCCCGCGTTCAGGAACAAGTGATCGACCGGGCCGAGCTTGGCCTCGATCTCGGGCACGGCGGCGGTCCAGGCCGCTTCGTTGGCGACATCGAACTGCGCGGTTTCGACGACGCCACCGGTGGCACGGATGGCTTCGGCGGCTTCGGCCAGCTTCCCGGCATTGGTGCCGACGATGGCGACGCGCGCGCCTTGCGCCGCAAGCGCCTCGGCCAGGGCGCGACCGATGCCGCTGCTGCCGCCGGTGATGAGGACGGTGGAATCGGTGAAGGACGTCATGAAATCTCGCTTACGATAAGAAGGGTTCGAAGGGGTGGCTCAGCCCACTGGCGGCAATCGCATCAATCGCGGCGGACGGGTCGCACCGCCAAAATCGCCAAGAACCCGCTCTTGCGAGCGGGTTCCGGTCATACGCGATCGGCGGACCCGATGTGGATCCGCCGACCAGTGTGTCATCAGTCCTTGGGCTCTGGGACCAGGCCGGCGTCAGGGCCACCGGCGGGGTCGCCGATCTGCTCTTCGCAGTCGTATTCCTCGAAGTAGGCCGCCTGCGGGAACCAGGTGTAGGTCCGCGCGATCGTCCAGGCATTGGTATAATACTTGGGATCTTCGATCGTAATGGTCATTTCGAGGTAAGGACGAACGTTACCTTGTGTGACCTTGCGGATGCGCTGCGTCAGCTTGCCGTCCTTCGACAGCGGGGTGCCATCGACATCAAGCCACAGGTCCTGCCGGAAGCCGGAGGTCTCGACGACCAGGGTGTCACCATCCCAATGCGCGACCGACTTGCCCTGATAGGACGGACCTGCAGGCAGCGTTGCGGGGTTGAATGCAACGTCCCAGCGGCCATGGTATTCCTGGAACACGAACTTGAGCCAGTCCTTGGTCTGGAAGATCTGGAACGGGAAGTTCAGGTCCAACTGCCACTGCACGCCCGGCGGGCGGCAGATGGCCGAGGCATTGAGGAACGGCTTGCCAATGTCGGTCGATTTGACGCGGCGTTCCATGACCTTGGCGCCGGCCATCGTGTAAGGCGCGCGCAGCTTGAACATGTCACGCTGGATGCGGAATTCCAGTGGCTGGTTGTGATACCAGGTGCCCGAGAAGTCGCGCGGATCGGCCGAGGGCGTCGGTGCGCCTTTGGCGACCCCCGCCACCGGAATGATGCCGCCGGGGTTCGGAGGGGTCAGGCCGTCGACCAGCTTCTGACCCTCGGTCAATTCGGCTTCGGGCGGAAGCGGGGGAAGGGGGCCATCGCCGCCGCCACCCGGCGTACCGGGAGGAGGACCGGCACCGCGAGGCGCACCGGCAGGGGCTCCGCCGGGCGCACCCGGAGGCGGGCCATTTTGGGCCGAAACGGCAGTGAACGGAATCGCGAGCGCGATCGCGCCAGTCAATGCGGTGCGCAGGACTGTGCGCAGGGGGGCGATTTCGGTCTTCATACGACCTTGCTCCAAGACAGAATGGAAAGAGATCACGAGGTCTTCTTCTTGCCGGCGCGCTGGGCATCCAGGCGATCGAGGCAGACATCCTCGGCGAACAGTTCGGTCGGCTGGCGCTTGAAGGTCAGCACTGCTTCCCACGGTTGTGTGAAGTAGGTGGCATCCTCAATGGTGATGCGGTCTTCCAGCGTGTTTTCGTCGATCAGGCGGAAGCGCTCGGTCACCTTGGTATCGGCAGTGCGCGGAACGAGATCGTCGATCAGGGTGCGATCGGAGCCGTCGGTGGTGATCGCCACCAGGGTATCGCCGTCCCAGCTACCGCTGGTCACGCCGACCTGGTTGGGGACCAGCCCCTTTTCCTTGACGATGCCGCGCAAGTCGATCTGGCGGATGGCCCGGTTCCATTCGAAATCGATGGTGACGACGTTCTGCTGGTTCAGCAGGTGGAAGCGCATCGGCATCAGCATCAGCCGCGGCACGCCCGGGGTAGAGCAGCGCGAGGTGGTGATGTCGTAATCGTCGAACTTGCGCTGCGCCTTCAGCTTCTTGTTGTCGTCATAGGCTTTGCGCCCTTCGGCGGTGAAGGGGACGGTGCCCGACACTGGCTTGAGAACGCTGGTAGGCGTCGTGATCTTCCAGACGCCCTGCATGGCTGCAGCGGCAGCCGGCTGCGGCTTGGCGGGGGGAATCTCGGTTGGCCACGCCGTGCCGAATGGCGGCTGAGCCATCGCGGGGCCGGCAGTGCCGAGCAGAAACGCGCCGGCAAGGGAAAGCGAGCAGGCGAGGCGGGATATGGATATGCTCTTGGTCATGATAAAACCTCTTGGAGAGCCGGTGCGGAGCGCGGCCTCGTACGTTCGAAGGCCGTTCCGCGGGTCAAAAGCCAAACACGCTTGCGGGACGGCGCGCGGCGTAGGGTTGGGCGGGTTCCAGGCATGGAACCCGGCGGTTGAGGAAACTCGTGACATGGTTCGCGAGCAGCGGTTGCAATGGGCAACACGAAGCTAACTCCAGGTGACCTTGAAAGTCAGGTGCAAAATTCGCGGCGCGCGCATGGAGCATAAACTGCCGGCCCACGGGCAAGCCGATGGCTGGTGTTCGCTTTGCATGGGCGGCAAAATCCTCTCCTGTGCGATGCCTTCACGGACGATACGACGTTAACGTGTGGCGTAGTCGTTTTGTACAACCTAGTCACAGTTGGACTGCGCCGTCAATAAACGCTTGTCACGATTTTGGAATCATGCAAATCGTCGCCGCGAACGAGCGATGTCCGCAAGGCGTACACTGCCGTGCGTCCAGGCGCAGCAGCGCTGGATATTGCTGGATATTGGGGGGCTCGGCTGGTCGAGCGGACATGAGGGGATGGGCACAGCCTCGGCCGACCCGGTAGGCGGCCTTTGCCGAAACCTTCAAGAAATGATGTGGAAGCGCCGGGTCGCTAGACCTGGCATAGGACGATCGCTTCTATGATGATGCGGGCCAATAATGCGGGTGAACAACCCTTTGAAAATGGAGTGGAAAGTCGATGAAAGTCGCTGAGCGCCAAGCCGGCACGCTACAAGGCGTGCTGCTTTTGTTGCCGATCACGATGGCCGTCATGGGCCTGATCGTGCTCGTGCCGGTCCTGCCGGCGATCATGGAGCACTACAAGGCCGTCCCTGGGGTTGAATACCTGGTGCCGCTGATGCTGACGCTGCCGGCGCTGTGCGTCGCGGTGCTGGCGCCGGTCGCCGGCGTGATCGTCGACTTCTTCGGCCGTCGCAAGACCTTGATCGCCGCTCTCATCGTCTACGCCTTCGTCGGCATGGCTCCGATTTATCTGGAAAGCCTGACCGCTATCATTATCAGCCGCGTGGTGCTGGGCGCCACCGAGGCGCTGGTGGTGATTTCCAGCACGACCCTGATCGGTGACTACTTCCACGGCCGCGCGCGTGAAAAGTGGCTGGCAAACCAGACCGCGCTGGCCTCCATCTCTTCGGTCTTCCTGGCCATCATGGGCGGCGCGCTGGGCGCCACCAGCCTGGGCTGGCGCGGTGCTTTCGCATCGTACGGCATGAGCATCCTGTTCGCGATCGGTCTGATCATCTGGACATGGGAGCCAAGCCGCAACGAAGAACCGGCAGAGGAACTGGCTGGTCCCAAGGCCGCGTTCCCGTGGGCCGCGATCCTGCCGATCGCGCTGCTGGCCGTGTTCGGTGGCACCATGTTCTTCACGATGCAGATCCAGGTCAGCAACGTTCTGAGCGAATACTACGGCATCACCGACGCACAGGCGTTGGGCCTGTACAGCGGTCTGGCTGGCTTCTGCGTCGCGGCCGGTACGATGATCTATCGCTTCGTCACTGCCAAGCTGAGCATTCCGCTGCAGCTCCTCGTCGCGTTCGGCCTGCTGGGCGTGTCGTACGTGGGCATGAACTATGCCGCCACGACGCCGGTGTTCACTGGCTGGCTGATCGTCAGCCAGATCGGCAGCGGCATGTTGCTGCCTGCACTGGTGGTGTGGGCGATGGGCCGCCTGCCGTTCGAAGTGCGCGGACGCGGCACCGGCCTGTTCATGAGCGGATGGTGGATCGGCCAGCCGCTCAGCACCCAGGCCGTGGCATTCCTGCGCGGCCAGAACGATGGCAACCTGCCGGCGGTGCTGCAGATCCTGGGCATCTTGTGCCTGATCGCCGCAGCCATCGCACTGGTCGGTCGCCTGCGTTCGTCCGGCCCCATGGAACCGCCGTCCGGGGACGTACGTTTCCACTGACCGTATTGCCTGCATTCAGGCAGGCGCGGGCATCCTTGCCCATACACCATGACCCCTGCCGGACGGCCTGCACCACGCTGCGTCATCCGGCAGGAACTTCGTTTCGGGACACGTTCGACAATGCGCAAGTTCGTTTCGGCCGCCCTGGCGTGCCTTACCCTGGCCACTCCTCTCGTTCTGCTGCAGGCTTCGGCTTCGCATGCCCAAGCCGCTCCTGCCGGAGGCGCGGCGGCGGGTGAAAAGACCTTCAAGCAGCGCTGTGCGGTGTGCCACACCGTGGCACCGGGGGCCAAGGCCGGCGTCGGCCCGAACTTGCGCGGCGTCGTCGGTCGCAAGGCAGGCACCTCGCCTGGCTTCAACTATTCCGCGTCGATGAAGGCTTCGGCCAACGTGTGGAACGCCGCCAGCCTCGACAAGTACCTGGCCTCGCCGGGCAAGGTGGTGCCGGGTACCCGCATGGTCATCTCGCTGCCCAACCCGGCGGACCGCGCCGCGGTGATCGCCTACCTGCAAGCGCAGAAATAATCGCGCCGCCTCACTGGGCGGCTCGAACGAAGAAAGGCTCCGTTCCCACCTGGGAACGGAGCCTTTCTTGCTTTCGTCTTGCTTTCGGGGGGGCGCTAGATAAGCGCCGGAGCGATCAGTCCTGCCCGGTCAGGTGCAGGCCGATCTTGCGCAGCGGGGCGAGCGCTTCGAGGATCGGCGGCAGGATCTTTACCGGCTCGGTGCCTGCGGGATAGCGCATGTCGGGATCGGCATCGTGGGCCGCCGCCAGCGCCGCTTCGACCACCGGGGTGAAGTCCTCGGGCGCATGGGCTTCCATGCCGTCGAAGGTGGAATTGAAGGTCGCTGCGATCTTGGCGTAAGGCTCGCTGGCCTCGCGATCGAGCGAGTTGGCCGGCAGCGAGGTCTTGAACGGTCCGGGCATCACGCAGACCGCGCGCACGCCGAAGCTGCGGGTTTCGGTGTCAAGCGCGATCGTCGCGGCGTCCAGCGCATGCTTGCTGCCGCAATAAGCGCCCATGAACGGCGTCTTGAGCAAGGCCGCCACCGAGGTGACGTTGAGGATGCGGCCGGCGCCTTGTTCGCGCATCAGCGGCAGGACCAGGCGAATCAGCTCGATCGGACCGAACAGGTTGGTCTCGAACATCTTGCGCCACAGCGCTTCGGGGGTGTCTTCCAGCGAGCCGCGCGCGCCGATGCCGGCGTTGTTGATCAGCACGTCGATCTGGCCGAAGCGCTTGACGGTCAGGTCCACTGCCGCCTGGCGCGAAGCCGCGTCGGTCACGTCGAGCGGAGCCAGCACGAAGCTGTCGGGGGTCTCGGCCGCGATCGCCTTGAGGCTTTCGGGTGCGTTGTCGGGATTGCGCATCGTCGCGACGACTTCGTAGCCTTCGCTGGCGAATGCGCTTGCGATCGCCTCGCCGAAACCTGAACTGCAACCTGTAATCAATGCCACCGGCATAGGGTCTCTCCTTGGAACACAATTCTTAGACGACTCCGTCTAAGATCATGGGCGCAGCGTCAATGGGCGATGGACGAAATCCGATGTCAGCAAGGCATTACGAATGGGCTGCAGCGAATGGACCAGCGAATTTTTTCGCGCCGGCGACTTATTCTCGCGGGTGCGAAGTCCTATTTGCTGCACTGCAACCAATTCCTCGGCCATCAGCCGACGATCCCTCTGGAGCGCCCATCCCATGACCGTTAACGCCTATGCCGCCCCCGCTGGCGACCGCCCCTTCGAGCCCTTGCAGATCGATCGCCGCGCGGTTGGCCCGCGCGATGTCCAGATCGAAATCGCCTATTGCGGCGTGTGCCATTCCGACCTGCACACCGCCCGCGGTGAATGGGGGCACACCCATTACCCTTGCGTCCCCGGCCACGAGATCGTCGGCAAAGTCAGCGCCGTCGGCGGCGACGTTGCCAAGTTCACGGTCGGCCAGACCGTGGGCGTCGGCTGCCTCGTCGATAGCTGCGGCCATTGTTCTTCGTGCAACGAAGGGCTTGAGAACTACTGCGAGAACGGTTGGACCGGAACCTACGACGGCAAGACCGACGACGCGCCGGGCTACACCATGGGCGGCTATTCGGCGCGGATCGTCGTGAACGAACGCTTCGTGCTGTCGATCAGCCACCCCGAGGAACAACTGGCCGCCGTCGCGCCGCTGCTGTGCGCTGGCATCACCACGTATTCGCCGCTGCGCAACTGGGGCGCCGGGCCGGGCAAGAAGGTCGGCATCGTCGGCATCGGCGGGCTGGGCCACATGGGCGTGAAGCTGGCCCACGCGATGGGCGCACACACCGTCGCCTTCACTTCGACCGCCGCCAAGCGCCAGGATGCTTTGGACCTGGGCGCGGACGAAGTGGTCGTCTCGCGCGATGCGGACGAGATGGCGGCGCACACTGGCACCTTCGATCTCATCATCGATAGCGTCGCGGCCAGCCATGACCTCGATGCCTACACCGCACTGCTGAAGCGCGACGGCACCTTGGTGATGCTGGGCGTGCCCGAGCATCCGCATCCCTCGCCCAACGTCGGCAGCCTGATCTTCGGGCGCAAGGCGATCGCCGGCTCGCTCATCGGTGGCTTGCCCGAAACGCAGGAAATGCTGGATTTCTGCGCCGAGAAGGGCATCGTCTCGGACGTTGAGATGATCCAGATCCAGCAGATCGACGAAGCCTATGACCGCATGCTCAAGAGCGACGTGCGCTACCGCTTCGTGATCGACAGCGCCTCGCTGGCAGAGGCATAAGACTGGAGCTGTTCACGCACTGCATTCGTCATTGCGAGCGCAGCGAAGCAATCCAGGGCGGCGCAAACCGCCCTGGATTGCCGCACCGCCTTCGGCGGCTCGCAATGACGAACGGTGAGAGGGACGAACGGTGATTAGTTCTGATCCACCCACTGGCATGAACGCAAAAAAGCGGCCCCTCCCATCGGAAGGGGCCGCTTTTCTATTTAGCGATCTGCCGGGTGGTTCAGGCCTTTTCGGCGACCACCGGGTTCGAAAGAATGCCGATCTCCGACACTTCGATCTCGACGGTGTCGCCATCACGCAGCAGCAGCGGGGGGCTTTGCTTGAAGCCGACGCCGCCTGGGGTGCCGCTGACGATCACGTCACCAGGCTCCAGCTCGGTGAAGACCGAGATGTATTCGATCAGTTCAGGGATCGAATAGAACATGTCGTGCGCCTGGGCGCGTTGCACTTCCTTGCCGTTGACGCGGGTGATGAGCGTCAGGTTGGGGTTCTTGCCCAGTTCGCTGGCGGTCATCATCCAGGGGCCGAACGGACCCGAGGCGGCCCAGTTCTTGCCCGGAACCCACTGCGAGGTGTGGCGCTGCCATTCGCGGATGGTGCCATCGTTGTAAGGCGCGTAGCCGGCGACGTAATCCCAGCTGTCTTCCTGGCTGATGCGGCGACCGCGCTTGCCGATGATGACGGCGATTTCGCCCTCGTAGTCGAAGCTGTCCGATTCGGGCGGAGCGATCATCGACGCGCCATGGCCGATCTGCGAGTTGGCATAACGCGCGAAGATCATCGGATAGGCCGGCTTCTGGCTGCCGGTCTCGTCGGCATGGCTGGGGTAGTTCAGGCCGATGCAGAAAATCTTGGGCGGGTTGGGGATGACCGGCAGGAATTCGATCTCGTCGAGCGAATAGCCTTCGGTCTTGTCGGAGACTGCCGCTTCCAGTTCGCCCAGGGCGTCGGCGTCGATCACGGCCAGAAGGTCCGCATACTTGCCGCCGAGTGCGGCCTTGGCGTCGATCACTTTGCCATCGACCAACGCGCCGAAGCTGGCCTCGCCACCGTGCTTGAAGCTCAACAGTTTCATGTCTGGAAAATCCTCCTCGTAAGGCGTCGTGAAGCGTATTCGCGCGCCCTTATTGCCGGCAACATGCCGCTCGCTTGCCGAGCGGCCATGCCACATCCCGCACCTAGCCCCCAATGCACAGGTTCCAAAACAGTTTTGTGCATACGTATGCAAAATGGCGCGAGGCGGGCCGACTGCACCGGAGCGGGCAACGCAAAACGGGCCCAAACCGATCGGTCGGGCCCGCTGGTAACGGCAACAGCCGGGCGCCGCCGCTCGTCGCAGCGGCGCCCGGTTCACGCAGGGGGTCAGGTCGGAGGCGCGGCGCGCTGTGCTTCGTCGTCCGAGAAGGTGCGACCATCCGACAAGGTCAGGCCGGCAAGGGCGCCGCCGGGCGCGCCGTTGGCGTTGGGGTGGTAGACAACCTTCACCTTGTCACCGCGCTTAAAGTCGCGCGGGGCAAAGCCCTTCTTGGAGAACATCAGCGGGCTGCCGCTGACGATCGACATCTGTGCGTCCTTACCCTTGTCCTTGTAGATCACGACCATCGAGGAGTGCGGCGCACCCCAACGAAATTCCTTGAGGGTGCCTGACGCGGTCTTCAGCGTCTTCATGTCGTAGGCGGCGAACGAATGGTGGGCCAGCGCGGGGGTGGCGGCCAGGCCGAGCATCAACACGAACGTCGGCAGACGGCCAATCTTGAACTTCATCTTAGTACCTCTCGTGGCGCGCTATCCTTGGTTCCGGAAGGGGGTGGCTGCCAGGTTGCTGCGCGCTTCATGCGTTTTCGGGACTTCGTCTTTACCACAAGAAGAGCGGCTCGTCAGCATGGGACGACCTCACATCCATGTTCGTGCCCCAAACCTGCCTTGCAGGACGCGCCTGCCTCCAAGCGGCTGGGCAATCGCGAGCCGATTCATGGAGGGACAGATAGGGTCTTTAAGCTAAGCTGGAGCCTGCCGAATATCGCGCCAGGGCGGCGAACGGCTAATTTCGTTTTGCAGGCGCCCGATCTGCGCACGTTCGCCGGGATAGTATTGACTGGCCGGTCATTAATGACCAATCAGTCAGAATAGTGAAGCCGTGCTGGGATGCGACCCTGCTGCGGCCAGTGAGGGATATAGGATGCTGAACGTTTACGATGTCGTCATCGCCGGCTGCGGGCCGACGGGTCTTACCACCGCGCTGTTGCTGGCACGCGCTGGGCATTCCGTCGCCATCATCGATCGGCACGAGACGATTTACCCGCTGCCGCGCGCGATCGCCTTCGATCACGAGATCGCGCGCGTCCTCAACCGCTTGGGCCTGACCGAGACGCTGCGTCCGCTGGTTGCCACTCCAGGCGTCTACCAGTGGCGCAACCGCCATGGCGAGACCTTGTTCGAACTGGACTGGACCTCCGGCGGCAGCGTCAGCGGCTTTGCCAATTCCTATTTGTTCAGCCAGCCCGATCTGGAGCGCGTGCTCAACGAAACGGCGGCTGTCGAGCCTAACCTCACGATCCTGCGCGGCTTCGAAGTCACGGGTGTCACCCAGACCGAAGACCTCGTTACTCTGTCGGGCATCAAGAATGGCGAGACCGTGGATGTCGTGGGCAAATGGCTGGTCGGTGCAGACGGCGCCAACAGCCTGGTTCGCGCCAGCATGGGTCTTGAACTGGAAGACCTGGGCTTCGAAGCCGATTGGCTGGTGGTCGACGTCAAGCCTAAGGAAGGCGGCACCCTCCCGTTCGACGATACCCTCATGCTCCAGGTGTGCGATCCGGCACGCCCGACCACAGTGGTTTCCGGCGGTCCGGGCCGTCGGCGCTGGGAATTCATGGCCCTTGAGGGCGAGACCCTGGCCGACCTCAATTCGCCCGAGCGCGCCTGGGCGCTGCTGGCGGCATGGGATCTGACCCCTGACAACGCCGTGCTCGAACGTCACGCGATCTACACCTTCCGTGGCGCGATCGCCCGCAAGTGGCGCGATCGCCGGGTGTTCATCGCCGGTGACGCCGCGCACCTGACCCCGCCGTTCGCGGCGCAGGGCTTTTGTGCGGGCCTGCGCGATGCGGCGGCGCTGTCCTGGCGCCTCGACCTCGCGCTCAAGGGGCTGGCGGGAGACTTGTTGCTCGATACCTACGAAAGCGAGCGTGCGCCGCACGCCCGCGCCTGGGTGTTCAACGCCATCGAATTGGGCAAGATCATCTGCGTTCTCGATCCCGCGGCGGCCGAGGCCCGTGACGCCGGTATGCGCGCTGCGCGTGAGGCCGGCGCCCCGCCGCCGTCCGATGAGATTCTGCCTAGCCTGGGTAAAGGCGCACACTGGGACGATCATGGCGGCGGCACTCTCGCGGTCGGCGGCCTTGTGGAGCGCGCGATTGGCCAAGGGCACTTTGACGACGTGGTCGGCACTGGCTTCGTGCTGTTGTCGCGCAGCGGCGATCCGGCGGAGGCGTTGTCGGAAGAGAACGCGGCGCTGTTCGCCAGCCTCGGCGGCATCACCGCCGATGTTGCGGCGGCGACCGATGTCTCGGGTGCCTACACCGCCTGGTTCGAAAAGTTGGACGCCGACACTGCGTTGGTGCGCCCGGACTTCTACGTGTTCGGCGCTGCATCCGGCCCGGACGCCGCGAACGAACTGGTCTCGGCTTTAGGCACCTTCCTCAATCCGCAGGAGTAAGCCGCGATGAAGCTCTACGGACATCCCGTATCCGGCCATTCGCACCGCGTGCGGCTGTTCCTCTCGATTCTGGGCCTGCCTTACGAGGAGGAGCTGGTCGATCTGGCGACCGGCCAGCACAAGTCGCCCGGCTACCTTGCTCTCAACGCTTTCGGCGAAGTGCCGGTGCTGGATGACGATGGCGTGCTGATCGCCGATTCGAACGCGATCCTGGTGTACTTGGCGCGCAAGGCCGGCCCTTCGCACTGGCTGCCGGCGGACCCGGTGGCCGAGGCGCAAGTGCAGCGCTGGTTCTCGGTCGCGGCGGGCAAGGTCCACTTCGGCCTCGCCACCGCTCGGCTCATCAAGCTGCGCGGGGTTCCGCTCAACTATGAAGAAGCGGCGGGGCGGGCGTATGCCACGCTCAAAGTGATGGAGCAGACGCTGAGCGACAATGCCTGGCTGGCGCGCACTGCCGAGCCGACCCTGGCCGACCTTGCGCTGTATTCCTACGTCGCCAGCGCGGGTGAGGGCGACATTTCGCTGGACGATTATCCGGCGGTGCGAGCCTGGCTGGCCGAGATCGAGGCGCTGGACGGGTTCGTTCCGTTCGCCGTGCTGGGCTGAACGGCCAAGTCACTGAAATAATCAGCGGCGGCGCAAGGCGAAAGCCCTGCGCCGCCGTTGTCGTTAGGGGGGGCGTTACTGGCCCGCGCGCGGTGCTGCAGCCGACGCGTCCGTGGGCAGACCGCCAAGCTGGTCGACCAGCTTGGTGTAGGCGTCGAGATAGGCCAGCACGATGATCTGCCCGATCTGGGTGTTCTGGTAGCCGCCGCCACCGACCCCGCCGAAGGTGCCGCCGAAGAAGCCGCCGCCGGCGCCGCCGAAGCTGACGTCGCTCTTGCGGGCAAAGCCTTCGGTCAGCGCTTCTTCCACGGTGGTGCGGGCGTTGACGACCGACAAGGTGACGTTCGCCTCGCCCTTCTTGATATTCAGGCCGCCGGCGATGGCGCCGACGCCGCGTCCGAACATGCCGCCGACGCCGCCCAGCAGGCCGCCCAGGTTGGTGCCGCCTGAATTGTTGTTGGCCGAAACGATGTCAGGCTGGAGGAAGTAATCCGCCGCCTTGACCTGGCCCTTGCCCAGGTTCGACCCGCGCTGCAGCTCGCCGGAATCGGCCAGCGCGCGCTCCATCGCCCGATTTTCCATCGAACGACCACGGTTGACCAGGGTGAAGCAGTGCGATTGCTGGACGAACACGCGCAGGATCGCCTCCGGGCTGCCCAGGTTGTATTCGCGCCACCACTGGTTGTCCGGCTCGACGATGGCGACGGTGCCCAGGTTCTTGCGGCACACGGGAATGGATTGGGTGCCGCGCTCCTGCACCTTGCGAGCGGAAGACTTGTCCGCCGCAAGCGCCGGGTTTGCCGTCAGTGTCGCCGCCACGATGCTGAGTGCGCAAAGGTATTTCTTCATTCCGTATCTTCCTCCTGTTGTCCGCCCGCCGTCACCCTGTTTCGATTGTGTCCCGTTGCAGTCTTCCCGTTTCCCGAATGCAACGTTCTAACCACAAACGATATTTGCAAAAGATACAAACGACGAAGGTGCATTTTGGCTCGGTCGGCAGCACGGAGCGTTGGAAGAGGGAGGGCGGCCTACGCCGTCGGGGCTACCGGCATGTTGTCGATCAGCCGGGCCTTGCCGATCCGCGCCGCCACCAGCAGCCGCATCGGGCCGGCGATCCGCGCATCCAGAGGGACAAGGCTGTCGGCATCGCGCAGCTCGGCGTAATCGACCGATGCGAAGCCACCCGCGACGATCCGGGCTTCCAGCGTCGTCAGCGTTTCGGGCACCAAGGCGCCCGCCTCAATCGCGGCAATCGCCGCGCGCATCGCCAGCGGCAACGCGGTGGCGGCTTGGCGGTCCTGCGGCGACAAATAGGCATTGCGCGAGGACAGCGCGAGGCCGTCGCTCTCGCGCACCGTCTCCACTCCCAGGATGTGCGTGACGTGCGGGCGGGTCAGGTCAAGATCGCGGGCCATGCGGCGGATCACTGCCAATTGCTGCCAGTCCTTTTCACCGAACAGCGCCACGTCGGGCAGAACCTGGTTGAACAGCTTGCACACCACCGTCGCCACCCCGTCGAAGTGACCGGGCCGTGCCGCCCCGCACAAGCCGTCGCTGACGCCGGCGACTGCGATGTTGGAGGCAAAGCCTGCCGGATACATCGCCTCGATCGTGGGTGCCCACAGCAGATCGACCCCTTCGGCCTCCAGCAGCGCCGAATCGCGGGCCAGTTGGCGGGGGTAAGCGTCCAGATCCTCGCCCGCGCCGAACTGCAACGGATTGACGAAGATCGACACCGCAACGTGATCCGCCTGGGCGCGGGCGGCGCGCACCAGCGTCATGTGGCCTTCATGCAGCGCGCCCATCGTGGGGACGAGCGCCAGCGTCTTGCCGCCTTCGCGCAAGGCACTGACTGCGCTACGCAGTGGATCAAGGCTATGGATGGTTTGCATTGCGCCTTCCTGCTCCGGTATGGTCGGCCTTGACCGGCACGTGCGCCAGCCTTTAGCCGCTGCGCGCCTCGTCCGGCAACGAATTTGAACCGGCTCGGTTCGCCCGCAAGGCGGCCCGGGCCAGACAGGAAAGCGAAGGGTCCATCGTGACAGCGCATCGTATCGTCTTCGCCAATGAAAAGGGCGGCACCGGCAAGTCGACCACGGCGGTTCACGTCGCCATCGCGCTGGCCTATCAAGGTGCGAACGTGGCCTGCATCGATCTCGATCCGCGCCAGCGTACGTTGTATCGCTATCTGGAAAACCGGGTTGAGACCGAGCGCCGCCGAGAAATCTCGCTGCCGGGCGCGCGCTTCGCCGTCTACGATGGCGACGACATCGCCGAGCTGGACGATCTGGCCGAGCAGATCGCCGATGGTTTCGACTTCCTGGTGTTCGACACGCCGGGCCGTGATGACGAGTTCGCCCGCCACGTCGCCACCACCGCCGACACGCTGGTCACCCCGCTCAACGACAGCTTCGTCGACTTCGATTTGCTGGGCCAGGTCGAAAGCGAAACCTTCCGGGTGAAAAAGCTGTCGTTCTATGCCGAAGTCATGTGGGAAACGCGCAAGAAGCGTAGCCTCAAGACCATCGAAGAAGGCCGGCGCGAACTGGACTGGGTGGTGGTGCGCAACCGCGTCCAGCACGTAGAGGCACGCAACATGAAGCGTATCGACGGCGCGCTGCAGGAATTGTCCAAGCGGGCGGGCTTCCGCATCGCCAGCGGCTTGTCCGAACGCGTGATTTTCCGCGAGCTGTTCCCCTCGGGGCTCACCCTGCTCGATAAGAAGTACTTGGGCGAACTGGGCACCAGCCACCTCGTCGCCCGGCAGGAACTGCGCGGTCTCGTCGCCGGGCTGAACCTGCCGGCGCGCACTTCGCTTGAGCCGATGCTTGCGGCGTTCGGCTGAGCGGGTGGCCAGATGATCCGGGAGAACGCGCTGTGAAATTGCTGTTTCTGATCGCGCTGGGCTGCATCGCCTGGCGCATGGCGACGGGCCGCTGGCCGTGGCAGCCCAAAGTGAAGGACAAGGGCCGCTTCGCCGAAGCGCAGGCCCGCGCCGTGCTGGGCCTCGCGCCTGGGGCCAGCCGGCCCGAGATCATGGACGCCCACCGCCGCCGCATCGCCGCCGTCCACCCCGATCGCGGCGGCAGCAACGAACAAGTCCACGAAGCCACCGCCGCCCGCGACTTGCTGCTGGCCAAGCTGCCGGTGAAACAGGGCTGAGCGCGCGGTTTAGGCGCGTCGTAGATGGTATGTGCCGCCGCGCGTGGTGCCGGTTCGTCAGGCGATTGAAGCTTAAAACATGACAGCGAGAGTAGGGTGGTTTAGATTCCGCTGATGGTGATGAGCGGACTGACAGCTTTCAGCGCAACACTGTTGGTTGCAGAAGGACAGCTTTTGGGCGACGAATTTTCGAAGGGACGGTCGCCACTTCTCGGGGCTTCCTCGTCATTGCTGCTGCATAGCTGCGCGAACGATGGCTTCAACATGAATCAATGCGCTATCCACAACCGGGAAATTTAGGTTGGCATCTTTGAAAGCTATCGACAAATCGGTGCCGCCTAGAGCGACTACGTCGGCACCTTGCTCGTCGTGAAGCTTTCTCGCAGCCTCGTGAAAGTAGGAGCATTGATCCGGCGTCGCGGTTCCGGCAGCGGCAAGTGTGACATAGGCTGAGTGCACAGTCGCAAGGTCGTGAGCCGGTGGAACCACAACTTCTACCGTATCTACGCCATAAGCTTCGATACCATTACGCCATGCGTCCCCAGCACGCCGACGCGAGTTGTCTCATGGTCAGAGAAATATTCGTTTAGCGCCGGGACCGCACTGAGTAGCGGGAGCGCCGATATTGCTTCTAGCTCGCCAATACAGAAATGACCGCCCATAGACGTCACGACAGCGGCATCACAACCGCCGGCTCGCAGTTGGTCCACATAGCCGGCAAAAATCGCAGCCTGTTCGACAGCACGGCCAGCTTCGAGATTCGAAATCATCTCACGAGCGTCGGCATTGACGATCGTAAGCGCGAGCCTTCGATCCGCCGCTGCATACGCGCGGACGAGCGCACGATAATAAACTTCGGTGGCCGCCGATCCGATGCCGCCAATTAAACCGAGATGCATGTAACCTCCGGCACTAGTATGTCACTGTGCATAACGGATCGGGTGCCGAGAGAAAGCCTTGAGTTGACCTGTGAACGAGCGACCGGTTTTGACAACTGATTGATCGCTCGTGATCGTTAGCAACTGGGCGAAACGAGAACGACCGATTCAAGATTTTAGAAACCGGGGGCCAGGCGTGGCGTCAATGCCGAGAAGTGGTGGATGGCGGACAGTCAGCTATCACCAAAATCAAGTTCGATTAGCCTCGTTATTAGATCGTCATCGAGGTTCATGATGGCCTCGGAGACGCGATGATGCCCCTTGGCCACCGCTAATGCAGAAGCAGCCGATAGAAGCGTGGGCTCGTCCCAATCTTCGTGACGGTGCTGCGCAACGCACTCCGTCAAACGTGTAACGGCAGCACCATAAGCATTCGCCAAATCGGTCGGAACGGGAGGACCCTTTCCGCTATGACGTGCAATCTCAATCGCGGCGGGTAGCTGGAAGAAGCTGAAATCTATGGGTCCCCTCGCATTGCAGGCGATCTCGACGATGTGCGGGAGGGCCGCATAGGATGCGTCATACACGTCGCCTTGGTGGCATAATCTCGACCAAAGCGTGAACCACGGCTCGCTGTCGTAGTTGATCTTTGGACCGGTCTCGCCAGCGAGTTGGCGCAGGAGTTCTGGGATGTCAGCAGCGCTGCCGTAGGCATGCGACAGCGTCTCCCAACGAGGATCACCGAGTTCAATCATAGCCTAGCCTAAGCTACGTGCACTATGTCGGCAATTGATGACGTGGACGGAAATCCACGCTGACCCACGCCCTGCTCCGCTTGCCGATGCGTGTTAAGCGGGTATGGCGGAGACCATGTCGCACGGTCACTGCTTTGATCCCACCATTCTGCGCGAATACGACATTCGGGGCGTTTTCGGGGAAACTCTGGACGTCGCGGATGCCTATGCGGTCGGTCGCTGCTTTGCGACGGTACTTTGGGAAGAAGCTGAGAAAGGTGCGGGTCGCGATAAGGGCGGCACCGCAAGCTTACCTTTGCCGGGCCACGCTGGGATCACGACGGTGCCATCTGCCTCTGGTCCTGGCACTGAGAGCGGTATGGCGGTGGTGCCCGGCATGGGGCCATCGGCTTCTAGCCGTGAGGGGCACATCCAAAGCGCCGGGGAACCCGCCGACGCGGCGCGCGCGGGCCTGCCATCTCCGCCCGCTGTGCGCCCTCGGGTGGTCGTCGGTCGCGATGGACGGCTTAGTTCACCGGTGCTGGAAGCGGCGCTGGTCGATGGGCTGACCGCCGGGGGTGTCGATGTGGTGCGGATCGGTCTGGGGCCGACGCCGATGTTGTACTATGCCGAAGCGTCATCCGAAGATGTGCAGGGCGGCATTGAAGTAACTGGCAGCCACAATCCCGGCAATCACAATGGCTTCAAGATAGTACTGGCGGGACGACCGTTCTACGGCGCGGCGATCCAGCGGCTGGACGTGATCGCTAAAGCTGGAGGCTGGATAAGCAGCGAACCGGGCGCCTCCGGTGCTGCGCGTATCGGAAATCACGGCGTCGGAAGTCACGGCATCGGAAATCGCGTTGCCGGAAATGACGGCGTCGGAAGTCACGGTGGCGGGTCGGAACGTCTCGGCCGCGCCGAACATCGCGATGTCGTGAGCGCTTACGTCGAGCGATTGCTCGAGGGGTTGGCGGGTATCGAGGAGCACCACCTTGCTGGCTTGCGGATCGGCTGGGATGCCGGCAACGGCGCCGCTGGACCCGTGCTGGAAATCCTGACCCGGAAACTGCCTGGCGAGCACCATCTGCTATTCTCCGACGTGGATGGCCGGTTTCCCAATCATCATCCTGATCCCACTGTGGAGGCTAATCTCGCACACTTGCAGGCACTGGTCTTGGCCAAGAACCTCCACTTTGGCGTCGCTTTCGATGGCGATGCCGATCGCATCGGTGTGGTGGACAGTCGCGGGGAGCCGATCTGGGGTGACGAGTTGCTGGCGATCTATGCGCAGGACGTGCTCGTCAGGGCACCGGGAGCCACGGTAATCGGGGACGTGAAGACCAGCCAAGCGGTCTATGACCGGATTGCGGCGCTGGGCGGAAAGCCGATTATGGCGCCCTCCGGACATTCCCTGATTAAAACCAAAATGAACGAAACAGGCGCGCTCCTTGGCGGCGAAACCAGCGGGCATGTGTTCCTGGCCGACGATTACTATGGCTTCGACGATGGGATCTACGCCGCCATCCGCCTGATCGCCGCCACCGTGCGCCTGGGCTGCACGGTCGATGCACTGCGCGACGCGCTACCAAAAACGGTCGTCACGCCCGAACTGCGCTTCGCCGTGCCCGATACGCGCAAATTCGCGGCGGTGGAAGAAGTGCGTACTCGCCTCACCACTGCTGGCGCCGAGGTCGTGGCGATCGATGGCGTGCGCGTGAACACGCCCGACGGTTGGTGGCTGCTACGCGCGTCCAACACCCAGGCCGCGCTCACCGCGCGGGCCGAAAGCGAAACGCCCGAGGGGCTGGCGCGGCTGGTGGCCGAGATCGACCGCCAGCTTGGCCTTTGCGGTCTGTCGCGAACGTAAAGGCGGCGCACGAAAAAGGGCGCTCCCTTGTGAGGAGCGCCCCTTCTGTTGCCGCCCGGTTTCACCTTGATGCACGTCCGTGGGAACCGCGCATGGGCAAAGGTGCGGCAGATTGCTGCGTTAGCTGGACTTGTCGGTGCTGCGCGTACCGGTGGTCGCGTCCGAACTGGCGGTGTTCGCGCCGGTCCCGGTGCTGCTCGAATAGCTACCGGGTGAGCTGGTCGCCGCGCTTGCAGCCGTCGTGCTGCTGGCGTTGGTGCCGCCGGTCGCGAGGGTGGACGTGCCGCCCGTCTGCGAAGGGCTGCCGACACGCAAGTTGTTCTGGACGTGGCGAACGCCCGACACTTCATCCGCAACGTCCTCGGCGCGGCGCTTGGCTTCGCGGCTGGCGACGCTACCCTCCAGCGAGACTTCGCCGTCCTTCACCGTCACCCGCACGTGCGAGGCATCGACACGCCAATCGTGGGTCAGCTTGTCGTTGATATCCTCGCGCACCCGTTCGTCCGACCGCTTGTAGTCGGAGGGTCCACGACCGCGATGGTCGTCCTCACGACGGCGCGTGGCATCTTCGTCACCGAACCAGCTGGCGATTTCGTCGCCGGCCTTCTCGAAGAAGCCGCGGCTTTCGCCGTACTGGCGCCAATCGCCATACCCGTTGCGCGAATTGCTGCGGCTGCCCGAGCCGATGCCGTAGCTGGGGCGATAGCTTTCGCTGGACCGCGCGCCGCCGGTCAGGCCGCCACGCGAACCCGAGAAATCGCGACCGCCGTAATCATCGCCAGTGAAGCTGGAAAAGTCCTGGCCGTAGCTGGCATCATAAGAATGCGGCAGATGGGCGGGGCCGCTTCGCGCGCCATAGCGCTGGTCCTGACGACCGCTGTCGTTCCGTCCGTAGGCGCCGCGACTGTACTCGCCACGATATCTGCCGAGATCCAAGTTGCGGCTGTCCAAGTTGCGACCGTATTGGCTTTCGCGGTATTCGCCGCCGCGGTCGTTGGAACCGCTGCGATCGCTGCCATATCCGCCGCGCGATTGCGGGCCATTATAGGGACGATAATCGTCGTCGTCGTCGCGCAGGCCCTGGGCGCGGGCGCCGGGCGATACGCCTTCGTAATCGCGATCCTGCCAATCGTCGCGATGGCGATCGTCCTGGCGGCCTTGGCCATAGCGGCCTTCGGCTTCGCGGTTATTGCGATAGGTACGCTGGCTGTTGTCGTCGTCGTCCCAGTTGCCGCCGGCCTGGCGATTGCCTTCCGACCACTGGCTGGCCTGGCGGGGGGAGTCCCAGGCGTCATCGTTGCGGTAACCGCCGGACTGCTGGTTGTTGGGATTTTGATCGCGTCGTGTCATGTGGATCTCTCCATTTTGCGCGTTCATGACGCGAGCCGGGGCAGACGAACCTGCCACACAGAATGCTCGTGTCAGTCGGATATCAAACAAGCGGCGGGGGCGGTTCGATCCACCGTCCGGCCCGTAGTTACCCTCAGTCCGTCGCAATGCGGGATTTGGTGCTGCAAACCTTTGGCAATGCGGCATTTTCGTTCGCAGCCGCAGCATCGCCTGGTTGGCGTGCTTGTGCTTTGCGCCAAGGCTCGCCACCTTCTGAGCGATGGGCGAGACAGGCACAATTCCGAGGGAAATAGACGCCTGGTTCGCAGGGCGCGGCTGGCAGGCCCGGCGGCATCAGCGCGAGATGCTGGTGGCCGACGACGAGGGCCGCCATGCGCTTCTGGTCGCCGATACTGGCGCAGGCAAGACACTGGCCGGGTTCCTGCCGACTCTGGCCGCGTTCTGTCCCTCGCGCCTGGGGGATGCGCCGCCGCCGGAGGGTTTGCACACGCTCTATGTCTCGCCGCTCAAGGCGCTGGCGACCGACGTCCAGCGCAACCTGATCGCGCCGATCGAGGACATCGGCTTGCCGATCCGGGTCGAGACCCGCAGCGGCGATACCCCGTCCGATCGCAAGGCCCGCCAGCGCGCCCGGCCTCCGCACGTCCTGTTGACCACCCCCGAATCGCTGTCGCTGCTGCTCAGCTATCCCGAGGCGCCGACGCTGTTCGCTGGGCTCAAGCGCGTGGTGATTGACGAAGTCCATGCCTTCGCCACCGGCAAGCGTGGTGACTTGCTGGCGCTGTCGCTGGCGCGGCTGCAGGCATTGGCGCCTGACATGAAGCGCGCCGCGCTGTCGGCGACCCTGGCCGACCCGGACGAGTATCGCGGCTGGCTCGCCCCCTGGGGCGAGATCGAGACGGTGGCGCTGGTGCAAGGCGAGGCCGGCGCCGACCCGGAAATCGAAATACTGCTGCCGGTCGAGGAACGCATCCCGTGGAGCGGCCACGCCGCTACCTGGGCGATCCCGCAACTGATCGAACAGATCAAGGCACACCGTACCACGCTGGTGTTCACCAACACGCGGTTTCTGGCGGAGTACATCTTCCAGGAGCTGTGGAACGCCAACGAGGACAACCTGCCGATCGGCATCCACCACGGCTCGCTCAGCAAGGAAGCGCGGCGCAAGGTGGAGGCGGCGATGGCGGACGGCCGGCTGCGGGCGCTGGTCTGCACCGCCAGCCTGGACCTGGGGATCGACTGGGGCGATATCGACCTGGTGGTGCAGATGGGCGCTCCCAAAGGTTCGTCGCGCCTGCTGCAGCGGATCGGCCGCGCCAATCACCGGCTCGATTGCCCCAGCGAAGCGGTGCTGGTGCCCGGCAATCGCTTCGAATTCCTCGAAGCGTTCGCGGCCCAGCAAGCGGTGCGCGACGGGCAACGCGATGGCGATCCGTTTCGCCCCGGCGGGCTGGACGTGCTGGCGCAGCACGTCATGGCGACGGCGTGCGCCGGCCCGTTCCGCGAAGACGCGTTGCTGGCCGAAGTGCGCTCGTGCCTGTCCTACGCCTGGATCGACGCGGCGGCGTTCACCCGCGTCCTCGAATTCGTGGCGACCGGCGGCTACGCGCTGCGATCTTACGACCGCTTCCGCCGCATCGTGCGTGATCGCGACGGCACCTGGCGACTGACCCATCCCGAACACGCCGCCCGCCATCGCCTCAATGCCGGGATCATCGTCGATTCCGAGATGCTGGAGGTGCGTTTCCGCAACGGCAAGTCACTGGGCCGGGTGGAGGAAGGCTTCGGCGCCAGCCTCAAACCGGGCGACACCTTCCGCTTCGCCGGGATGGATCTGGAAATCGAGGCGATGAAGGATTCAGAACTCATCGTGCGTGCGTCCAAGCGCTCGGCCACGATCCCCAGCTACATGGGCCAGCGCATGCCGATCTCCACCCACCTGGCGGACCGGGTGCGGGCCATGCTGTCCGATCGCGCGGGCTGGGCGCGTTTCCCAGATGACGTGCGCGAATGGCTGGAAGTGCAGGACTGGCGATCGCACATGCCCGCACCGGGGCGGCTTCTGGTCGAGAGTTTTCCGCACCGGGGGCTGGCCTATACCAGCTTCTACACCTTCGAAGGGTGGAATGCGAACCAGTCGCTCGGCATGCTCATCACCCGGCGGATGGAGGATCGCGGGCTGGGGCCACTGGGCTTCGTCGCCACCGATTATACGCTGATCGTCTGGGGGCTGAAGCCGGTGGAAGACCCCGCCGCACTGCTGTCGCCCGACATCCTGACCGATGAATTCGTCGATTGGGTGCAGCAATCCTATTTGCTGCGCCGCGCCTTTCGCGAGGTGGCGGTGATCTCGGGCCTGGTCGAGCGGCAGCAGCCGGGCAAACGCAAGTCCGGGCGGCAAGTCACCTTCTCCACCGACCTCATCTATGACGTATTGCGCAAGTACGAGCCGGACCACTTGCTGATCGAAGCTGCCTGGGCCGATGCCCGTGCGCGTATGACCGACGTCGCCCGCGTCGCCGATGTGCTGGACCGCGCGGCCCGCGAAGTGGATCACGTCATCCTCGACCGCATCAGCCCGTTGTCGGTTCCCGCCTTGTCGATGATCGGGCGCGAAACGCTGCCGACAGGGGCGGCGGACGATGACTTGCTGATCGAGGCGGAAAGCCTGGCGGCTCTGGCGATGCGGGTAGAGTCGGTGGATGACGAGACTTGACAAAGATAACCAAATAGGTTATAAATTCGCCCGTCGATATCCATCGGCATAGCGGCGGGACGGGAGCGCGAAGCTGGTGCTCCACTGCTCCCGTACGCGGTCGGCGCCCGGTCGTGGATGGACCGGAGCCAATCATCCTCCCGGATGCGTGAGATGAATGGGAGTATGCTCCCCGGCCCCGGCGGCAAGGACGCGAGCCCGCACCGCCAGCCGCCCACGCACCGCAGGGCCTCGCCGGAGAGATTTGAGGTTTGCCCCTCGCCGGCACATCGCACCCCACAGGCAAACTCAAGCAGCACCGCCTGACGCTGGCGGACTTCAAGCGCCGGCCGCACCCGTCCGCTGTCGTTTCCCGATCCGGCGTATTTGCCCGCACTCGCCAGCGGGCACTTGGCATGTCCGGGTGGGACGTGTGCGGCGTGCTGGGGGGTAAATGGCCAATCGCGAGCGTGAAGGCTAAGGCCGGCAGCGAAGCGCGGCAGCGGGTCATAAACCACGGGCTCGTTGGCTAAATTTCGTCATTGCGAGCGCAGCGAAGCAATCCAGGGCAATAACCGCCCCGCCATTCCTTGCACGGCATCCCGCTAAGCCGGCTCTCTCACGCCCAAAGAAAAAGGGGCGGATCGCTCCGCCCCTTCCTCGGTTCTCGAAAGAACCCGTGTCGCTGGTTCGGCTTACTTGCCGAAGTTCGCGAACTGTTCGTTGCCGACGAAGCCGAACTTCGAAACTGCCGAAGCCTTGATGACCTGCAGGACGCCAGCTGACAGCTCGTAGCTGGCTTCCGGTGCGGGCTGGAACTGAAGTTCCGGTTCCGGGTTCATCCGGGTCGTCGCTTCGAGCGAGTTCCTCAGCGTGTTTTCGTCGATCGGGTTGCCGTTCCACAGGATCATGTTGTCCTGGGTAAGCATGACCTTGTTCTTTACAGGGTCGATCTTCGGCGGGTTAGGGTTGGGTGGGCTAGCGACCGGAAGATCGATATCGATCGAGTGGGTCGCAACCGGGATGGTAATGATGAACATGATGAGGAGCACGAGCATGACGTCGATCAACGGCGTCGTGTTCATGTCCATCATCGGCGAGCCATCATCCTTGCCGCCTGTCATTGCCATGAGATGTTACTCCTTTGCCGACGTCAGGCGTTCGGATCGACCGGGTTGGTGATGAAACCAACCGTCGGATAGCCCGAAATCTGGACGTTGTAGATCGCGCCGGCAACACACCGCCACGGCGCGTTGACGTCGCCGCGGATGTGGACCTGCGGGACGAGGTCCGGGTTGGCGATAAGGGCCTGGGGGCCACCTTCACGACGAACGATCGCATCGAGGCGTTTGAAGGCCTGGTCGCGCAGTTCCTCGGACGTCACCGGGGTGACGTTGTTAAAGTAGATCCGGCATTCGCCGCCGCGGGTTGCGCCTTCGAAGCCGGGCTCGCCTGCACTGCGACCCGCGGCGTCGGTGGTCGATACCGTGAGGAGCAGGTTTTCGACCTTATCCTTCGATTCGACTGCGACCACGACGGGTATCTTCAGCTTTTCGATCGTCTGGATCGCGACCGGAACCGCGATGAGGAAGATGATCAGCAGAACCAGCATGACGTCGACGAGCGGCGTCGTGTTGATGTCCGACATCGGCTTTTCTGCCGAGTCGCCGCCTACTGACATTGCCATAGTCTTGTCCTAATCCTTGCATTGCCTCCGGGGAGGTCGGCGGTCCATGCATGCGATGGACCGCCGGCGACTGTCTTGGCGGGTCGGCCGGGGCCGACGCCGCTTTCCGACAATCCCCTTACGGCTTGGCGGGCGTAGCCACCGGCTTTGCGGCTGCGACGGGGGCAGCAGCAAGAGCAGGCTTGACGGCGCCCTTCGAAGTGATGTTCGCAAGAACGTCATTCGAGAAGCCGGTCAGCAGTTCGGCGATGCGCTTGTTGCGAGCCTGCAGGTAGTTGTAGGCAAGCACGGCAGGAACCGCGACGAGCAGACCCAGCGCGGTCATGATGAGAGCTTCACCGACCGGGCCGGCGACCTTGTCGATCGAAGCCGATCCGGCGATGCCGATGGCGATCAGAGCGCGGTAGATGCCGACCACGGTACCGAACAGACCGATGAACGGCGAGGTTGCGCCGACGGTGGCGAGGAACGGCAGGCCCGAAGCGAGGCGAGCGTTGATCGTCGATTCCGAACGAGCCAGCGAACCGTGCAGCCAGTCGTGTGCTTCAAGCGAATCGGTCATCTTGGCGTGCTGGTCTTCGGCCTGGATGCCGTCGTCGACGAGCTGGCGCCAAGCGCTGTTGCGGTCGAGCTTGGAAACGCCGTCACGCAGGGTGGGAGCGCGCCAGAAGCTGGTGCGGATGACGCTGTACTGGCGCAGGATCTTCGACTGTTCGAACCACTTGGTGAACAAGATGTAGAACGAGCCGAACGACATGATGCCCAGGATCACAACGGTCGCCACGGCGATGAAGCCGCCCTGCTTGAGGGCTTCCATAAAGCCGAATTTGTTCTGCGGCGCCGCCGCACCGGCGGCGGCCAGGATGTCAACGATAAGCATGCGATATACCTCTCAAGAAGAATGCAGGAGGGCCGGGGGAGTTGGGCCCCGACCCACGTCAAGGTTTAGGAGAGCTTGTAGACGATCGTCGTGGAATAGCTGTCCGACGTCGGGTTACCCGCAGAATCGACTGCCGGGTTGAAGCGACCGAAGCGTGCCATACCCGCGCAAGCCGCCTGATCGAGATCAGGGGTGCCGCTCGAACTGGTAACCGAGCAGGAAGTGACCTTGCCATCCGGACCGATGCCGACGCGAACGCCAACGCGGCCTTCCTTTTCATCACGCAGGGCCCGTGCAGGGTATTCCTGGTTGAAACGGCTGGTCCAGCCACCCTTGACCGATGCACCGCGAGCCTTCGACGGCGCGGGAGGCGGCGGCGGGGCTGGTGGAGCGACGGCCACAGGCACCGCGATCGGCGGTGGTGCGGGTGGTGCGATATTCACCGTCTGCACCGGTGGCGGCGCAGGATTGATGTTGATCGGTGGCGGCGGCGCCACAATGGGCGGCGGCGGCACGTCTTCCTTGGGAGGCGGCGGCGGCGGCTCTTCCTCTTTGGGTTTCTCTTCCTTGATATCCACCGTAGTCACCTTACTGATGACTTTCTTCGCCGCCTCATAAGCCAGGCCGGTGACGAGCGCATAGCCGACGAAGACGTGGATCAAGGCGACAATGACAAGAGCAACAATCTTATTGCTGCTCATTTTCTGGTCAGCGTAAGCCATTCAGACCCTTCACTCCAATACCAAGCCCCGGACGAGTCCAAGGGCGCCTATGGCATCCCCCCGGAAGCGGGAAAACCATGACGAAACTCAAACTTACCCACCCTGACGGCTGACAATCCGCATTCCCGGCAATACAATATCGGTAAGCGGACCGCGGGGCCTTTTTTGTGTTTTTGCCCCGATTTCTCCGATTGCTTAGCGTTAACCCCCGGCCTGCGCAACGCCTTATCCGTGCTACCGAGGTTAACGGCCAATTCATGAACACAGCCCAGGTACAAATTACGACAATTTTTGTGGGCAGCGGGCCAACCCGCTATATCGCCTGCGCTTTTCTAGGAGTTTACGCGGCATGCTATTGACGAACCTCCGCCTGGCGGCGCTTTTGGGTGCCACGGCGCTGGCGCTGAACCCGCTGCCGACGATTGCCCAGACCATCATTCCGCCAGGCATACCGCCTGCCTCGGCAGGCTTTCAGCCCCTTTACGCGGACCTCGTAGACCTCGTTGATTCGGCCCCCTTGGTGGTGCAAGTCCAGATCGCCAAGACCACCCGGGTCGAAGATGCGAGGGCACCGGGCCTGACGCCGGGTTCGGGGCGGTTTTTCGTCGAGGCGAAAACCCGCGCTTTGCTGACGGGCAACACCGTGCTGGGCGAATCGGTCCGCTACTTGGTGGACCTCCCGCTCGACGCCAGGGGCAAGCCGGCCAAGCTCAAGAAGCAGGACGTGTTCCTGTTCGCCAGACCGGTCCCAGGCGATGGGTCGCAGCTCCAACTGGTCAATCCTCGTGCCCAGGTCGCCTGGAGCCCGGCGATGGAGGCGCGGCTGCGCACGATCATCAAGGACGTGCTGTCGCCCGATGCGCCTGCCCGCGTGACCGGGGTGCGCGAGCTGCTGTATGTGCCGGGTAACTTGGCCGGACAGGGCGAGACGCAAATATTCCTTAACACCCGCAACGGCTCGGCCGCCTCGATCACCGTGCGTCACCAGCCCGGCGCACCGCCGCAGTGGGGCGCCTCTTTCTCTGAGCTGGTCGCCGACGTGGGCCATCCGCCGCTGCCCGAGACGCTGGAATGGTATCGTTTGGCGTGCTTCCTGCCGAACACGCCGCCGCCTACCGCAAACGTATCCGAGACCGATGTCGACCGCGCCCAGGCGCTTGCCGACTACAGCACCGTGATAGGCGGCCTGGGGCCGTGCGAGCGGGCTTTGCGTTAAACGGCTGTTTGCAAAATGCGTCGCGGGTCCTTTATCGAAGGGTCGGCGGCGCGCCCATCTCGGCGCTGGGTCGTGCTCCCACTGGCATTTCCCGGCGCGCTGCCTTAGGGCGCGCTCCTTCGAAAGGGAGTGTCATGGTCGAACCGCTCAATATCGCGCTGGCTGGTCTGGGTACTGTGGGAGGCGGCGTCGTCCGCCTGATCGAGACCAATGCCGAGTTGATTGCCCGGCGTGCGCGGCGACCGATCCGGATCGCTGCTGTCAGTGCGCGCGACCGCGCCAAGGATCGCGGGATCGACTTGTCCGGTTACGAGTGGGAAGACGACACCGCTGCCCTGGCTGCCCGTCCCGATGTGGACGTGGTGGTCGAGATGGTCGGCGGCTCGGATGGACCGGCGCTGGCCCTGGCTCGCAACGCGATCGCACGAGGCAAGAGCCTGGTCACGGCCAACAAGGCGATGATCGCCCACCACGGTCTCGAACTGGCGGCACTGGCCGAAAAGGCGGGCGTCGCGCTCAAGTTCGAGGCGGCGGTGGCGGGGGGCATCCCGGTCATCAAGGGGCTGAGCGAGGGCGCTGCGGCCAACGCGATCGAGCGCGTCTACGGCATCCTCAACGGCACCTGCAATTACATCCTCTCGACCATGGAAGACACCGGGCGCGACTTTGCCGACGTGCTCGCCGAAGCCCAGCGGCTGGGCTATGCCGAGGCGGACCCGACCTTCGACGTCGAGGGGATCGACGCAGCGCATAAACTGTCGATCCTGGCGAGCATCGCCTTCGGGGCGCGCCTGCGGTTCGATGCGGTGGAGACGATGGGCATCAGCCGGGTCAAGCCGGCTGACATCGAGCAGGCCCGTTCGCTGGGCTATGTGGTGCGGCTGATCGGTTTTGCCGAGGTCGATCACGCTGCGGCCAACGGCAGCGGCGGCGCCCCGCGCTTGTTCCAGCGGGTGCGCCCGCACCTGGTGCCGTTCGACCACCCGCTCGCCCATGTCGATGGCGCGACCAACGCGGTGGTGGCCGAGGGCAATTTCATGGGCCGCCTGCTGTTCCAGGGCGCGGGTGCCGGCGACGGGCCAACCGCAAGCGCGGTGGTGGCCGACATCATCGACATTGCCCGTGGCGAGACCGGAGCTGCCTTTGCGATGCCGTGCGCCGAGCTTGAGGCGATGGAGCCTGCGCCCAGCGGCCACCGCCGGGGCCGCGCCTATATCCGCTTCACCGTGCCCGACCGTCGGGGCGTGCTCGCCGAGATCACTGCCGCGATGCGCGATGCCGGCGTCTCGATCGAAAGCATGCTCCAGCAAGGCGATCCCGATGCCGATGGCGAAGTGATCCTGGCCATCGTCACCCATGAAGGGCCCGAAAGCGCGGTCAGCGAGGCGCTGAGCATCCTCGAAGGCTCGGACAGCCTGACTGCCCGTCCGCTGGTGATGCAGATCGTCGGGCGGTAAGCGACTGGTTGGAGATGCCCCGGCGGGCATTCTCCAAACAGTCCTGACCTTTCCTTTGGTCTCGATTAAGCGGGTTCGGCTCAGGGTGCCCTGAGTTCTCCTTTGGCGATCTTGTCGGCGTCGGACCCGGCTGGAGCCTCCGGGATGCTCGACAAGTCGATCATGTAGGCCGCCGGGGGCGGGCAGGGGCCGATGAAGCACTTGCCGCCCATTGTGGCCTTGCCCTTGAAGATGCCGTTACCGGCCACATCGGGCGCCGTGAGCTGGCCGGTGCGGGTGGCGTTGGCGGAATCCGGGTCGAGCTGCGCGCTCGATTTGACCCGGAATTCGCTCTCGTCGGGGGCGCAAACCAAAATTTCTCCGGCCTTGGCAGTTTTTAGGCACTGATTGCGCGATCGATCGGGGGTGACCCGGCCCGTACCGATCATCTTTTCGGCGATCGCGCGGTCCGAATCCGACTGATTCGAGGTCGTGGTGCTACTATTGGAATTTTCTTGAGAGACCGCAGAGGCGCTCTTTTCCGGGGTTTGCGCGTGCGCTATCCCCGGAACCATTGCTGCAAGTGCGAAAACGTACGTCCAGCTTCTCGACAAGTAACTATCCTCTGTCTAAGCGATGTACGACCCTTCCCACCCTGGATGAATCCGGAGTGAACATGCCTGAAAACACTACCCCTGCAAGCAAGGTTCTTGATCGCGTTCTCGTCCTAGAGATGGTGCGCGTGACGGAGGCGGCAGCTATCGCTGCTTCCCATCTCATTGGTCGCGGCGACGAGAAGGCGGCTGACCATGCCGCCGTCGAAGCAATGCGCAAGGCTTTTGACGAACTCTACATGGACGGCACCGTCGTCATCGGCGAAGGCGAGCGCGACGAAGCGCCCATGCTCTTCATCGGTGAAAAGGTCGGCGGCGCCCAGGGTAAGGGCCCCAAGATCGACATCGCGCTCGATCCGTTGGAAGGCACCACCATCACGGCCAAGGCCGGCCCCAACTCGCTAGCGGTCCTGGCCGCGGCGGAAGAAGGCGGCCTGCTCAACGCGCCCGACGTCTACATGGACAAGATCGCGGTGGGTCCGGGTTATCCCGATGGCATCATCGACCTGAACAAGACGCCGACCGAAAATGTCAACGCAGTCGCAGCGGCCAAGGGCGTCAAGCCTGAGAGCATCATCGTCTGCGTGCTCGACCGTCCGCGCCACGAAGCGCTGATCGCCGAACTGCGTGCAATCGGCTGCGGCGTCGTCCTGATCGGCGACGGCGACGTAGCAGGCGTGATCGCGGTGACCGACGAGGACACCACGATCGACATGTACATGGGTTCCGGCGGTGCGCCTGAAGGCGTCCTGGCGGCAGCGGCGCTGCGTTGCGTCGGCGGCCAGTTCAACGGTCGCCTGCTGTTCCGCAACGATGACGAGCGCGCCCGCGCTCGCAAGTGGGGCATCACGGACCTCGACAAGGTGTACAAGCTCGAAGAACTCGCCAAGGGCGACTGCATCTTCGCGGCCACCGGCGTCACCAGCGGTTCGCTGCTGGAAGGCGTGAAGTACCGCAAGAACGGCACCATGACGACTGAGTCGGTCGTGATGCGCGCCAGTTCGGGCACCGTTCGCTGGATCAAGGGCGAGCACAAAATCCGCTGATCGCGCGGGTTCTGACGAACCGATCGAAAAGGCCGGGTCCGCACATCGCGGGTCCGGCCTTTCGCGTTTCAGGTCAACGCTGCGATGCTGGGGCGCAGGTGCCGTTCCTGGCTCCTTTGGCAGGACACCCACTGCAAATCGCCCTCGCTCTATTGCAATCGTGGGACTCCGCACTAGAGGCGGCGCCATTGCGTCACGGGGAATCGCCATGAAGATCATGTCCTGCAACAGCAACTTGCCGCTCGCACGCGCGATCGCAGGCTATCTGGAGCTACCGCTCACCGATGCCAGCGTGCGTCGTTTCGCGGACGAGGAAATCTTCGTCGAGATCCATGAAAACGTGCGCGGCGAAGACGTCTTCGTCGTGCAGCCGACCAGCTACCCGGTGAATGACAACCTGATGGAGCTGCTGATCGGGATCGACGCATTGCGCCGCGCCTCGGCCAAGCGGATCACGGCAGTGGTACCCTACTTCGGCTACGCCCGGCAGGACCGCAAGCCCGGTCCGCGCACGCCGATTTCGGCCAAGTTGGTGGCGAACCTCATTACCCAGGCCGGCGCCGACCGGGTGCTGTCCGTCGATCTGCACGCTGGGCAGATCCAGGGCTTCTTCGACATCCCGACCGACAATCTGTTCGCTGCGCCGGTGATGGCTGCCGACATCCAGGCACGCTACGGCGACGCTTCGCTGATGGTCGTCTCGCCCGACGTCGGCGGCGTGGTGCGCGCGCGCTCGCTGGCCAAGCGGCTGGACAACGCCCCCCTGGCGATCGTCGACAAGCGCCGTGACCGCCCCGGCCAGTCCGAAGTGATGAACATCATTGGCGACGTGAAGGACCGCGCCTGCATCCTGATCGACGATATCATCGATTCGGGCGGCACTTTGTGCAACGCGGCTCAGGCGCTGATGGACGAGGGTGCGGCGAGCGTGACGGCTTACATCACCCACGGCGTGCTTTCGGGCGCGGCCGTGGCGCGGGTGACGAATTCGGCGCTCAAGGAACTGGTGATCACCGATTCGATCCAGGCCACCGACGCTGCCAAGGATTCGGGCAAGATCCGCATCCTCACGATCGCTCCGCTGATCGGCGAAGCCATTCGCCGCATTGCGGACGAAAGCTCGGTTTCCAGCCTATTCGACTGAAGCGGGGGCCAGCCTGCTATTGCGCGTAGGTTAAGCCTGCGCGCTTACTCCTCTTCTCTCCTTCGCTTCCCTCGCACCAGGGCCGGATCGCGCCAGGCGTGATCCGGTGGAGCGCTTCCAGCCGACGCGCCTGGCGTGATTCGAGCGTCAGGGTCAGGATCGGTTGCGGGGTTTTTACGAACTGGCGCGGCGACATTCCGAAAAATTCGATGAACTCGTGGATGAGGTGGCTTTCGTCGTAATAGCGCAGGGCCATTTCGTCGGCCTCGTTCGTATCGGCGACTCCGCGCAAGTGGCTGGCCATGTCCAGCGCGCGGGCGCGGCGCAGCACTTGCTTGGGTGGCAGCCCGAAGTCTCGGCGGACAATACGCTCCAGTTTGCGCCTCTCCACTCCGCATTCCGCCGCTGCTTGGCTTATAGGCATTCCCGGATCGCGAAAGGTGATCTCCTCGAAGCGTTGGGAGATCGGATCGGGCAGGGCGCCGTGCATCAACTCTACCCGCTCGCGAAACAAGTCCTCGATGGCATGAAGCCAGTCCTCGGGTTCGCCGTTTGGGTCAAGGTACGACAACACATGAGCGAACGGCGCCACACCGGCGGTGGGCACCAGCCGGTCCAGGTAGTCTTCTACCTGGGGGCCTTTCAGTGCCGTGCTGGCGCCCGGACGCACCGCCATACCCAGGCTGATGAAGCTGCCCGTCACCGTCACCGGCATCCGGCGCGTCTGCGGCCCGAAATAGAGGGCGGCCTTGCCGAACGCCTCGGGGCCGGTTGCCGTCTCTGCAGTCCACGCTCCGGCCAGTTGAATGCGTATGCAGCCGGTGTCATTGAAAAGCCCGCAGGAGATCGTGTGGTCGGCCGGCATCGCGACCTTGGTGACGTACAGGCGCGCGATCCACGGTGCCAGGTCCGCTGCCGGAGCGCGGTTATAGGATAGCGGCTGTCCGTTACGCGAAACGCCCTGTTGGGACGAGATCGACGGATCGAGTGCCGGGAATTCCTTGCGCTGCATGCCACTTCCCCTGCCTGGACCTTTTGTGTCGAATAGGGCGCACAAATCCAGGCGGCAATGCTGGAAAACCTATCATTCTGGTTCGGAGCCTGTCATTTTCTTACAACCCTGAATGTTTTGGTATTGTGGCTGGTGCCGCTTGACCGTGCCCGCGCCGCAAGGGCAGAGCAGGGCGATGAGCATAGACACCGACCTCGCCCTTGCCGTTCGTCTGGCCGACGCCGCCGGCTTGGCGATCCGCCCTCATTTCCGCAGTGGCCTGGAAGCCGAGCGCAAGGACGACGCGTCGCCCGTGACGATCGCCGACCGTGCCGCCGAAGAGGCAATGCGCCGCATCCTCAAGGCCGAAGTCCCGCGCGATGGTATTATCGGCGAGGAGTTCGGAACAGAGGAAGGCACCTCGAACCGGACCTGGGTGCTCGATCCGATCGACGGCACCGTCTCGTTCATCGGTGGTCGGCCGATCTTTGGCACCCTGATCGCGCTGCTGGTGGATGGCTGGCCGGTGCTGGGCATCATCGACCAGCCGATCCTGGGTGAGCGGTGGATCGGCGCGAGTGGCCATCCCACCACCTTCAACGGCAAGCCCGCGCACACCCGCACGTGCCGCGAATTGTCCGATGCGATGCTGGCAACCACCGGCCCGCAGTATTTCGACGATCACGAAGGCGATCACTTCATGATGCTGGCGGCCAAAACCGATCACAAGCGGATGATGATGGGCGGAGACTGCTATAACTACGGCTTGCTCGCCAGCGGTCGGATCGACCTGGTGTGCGAAGCTGGCCTGAAACTGCACGATTGGGCGGCGCTGGTCCCAGTGGTGGAAGGTGCAGGCGGCATCATGTGCGACTGGAATGGCGAGCCGCTCAACATGGACAGTGACGGCCATGTCCTGGCGATCGGCGACCCCGCCCGGCTCGAAGACGTGATCGAGGCGATGGCCTGCCATCACTGATCGGCCCGACAGGCGGGTGGCCGTGAAGCGGACGCTCAAGCTTTTCGTCTACGGCACCCTCCAGCCGCACGCGGGGACGCGGATGGCGGGCTGGGTCGCTTCCCGGCAAGTATGGGCCGAGCCGGCCAGCGCGCCGGGGCGACTGCAGGGAGTGCGCGGCGCAACCGGCTGGTTCCCCGCGCTTGTCCCCGGCAAGGGCGCTGCCCGTGTGCAAGGCACTTTGTGCGTGCTGCGGCTGACGGCAGGTGAACTGGCGCTGCTCGATCGTTACGAGGGACGCGAGTATCGCCGTTTCGCGCTGAGCGTGCGCACCGCGACGGGACGCCGCGCCGTCGCTCAGACTTACCGCTGGCGCGTCCCGCTTTCGACGAAATCTCCCACGATCGCGCGCGGCGATTTCCTCGGCTGGCTGCGCGCTAGCCGCCGTCGCGTATTTTCAAATTAGTTTGCCGGCGATCATCCCTTGGCCGAAAGCATATCAAGGAGCGGGCGTACCGGGGTAACGTCGTAGCCTGCGCCTTGGGCGCTGGCAGCGATCGTCTCCGGGTTCTCTCCACCTTTCGCCCGCGCTAGCGCCCACAGCAAGGTGGAGCGGGTGCCCGAACGGCAATAGGCCAGCACCGGGCCGCCTGCATCGGCCAGCGCCTTGGCCATGGCGTCGACCTGCCACTCGCTGAAGCCTGCGTGCGTCACCGGGATCGCCACATAGTCGATCCCGACCGCGCGCGCCGCGGCTTCGATTTCGTCGCCACCAGTCTGATCGTCGCTTTCGCCTTCGGGGCGATTGTTGATGATCCGGACGATACCGAGCGCCTGGGCCTGTGCAATGGCATCGGTGCCGATCTGTGGGCTGGCATAGACGGTATCGGTGATCTGGCGGAACATGGCTCTGGTCTCTCCGGTCTTGTGGCATCGCCGAGCTCGGCGCGGTCGGATTTGGGGCTAGCCTTTTGCTCAAGACCCTTGGTCATCATCTGGCAAGTCCAATTGGTCGGCAATGGCGGCGAAGGGGCCTTAACGCAGGTTGAATTCGCGCATTTCCGTTCGCTATTGGCAAATGACTCGTGTAAGGTCCATGATCGCAGGAGAAGCGTGGGTACAGCCCACGTATTCGGCCTGACGTCCGGTGTGGTTCGTCCACGCATCGGGCGAAATGCTTGTGGGGCGTAGCGAAGGTTAGTTCGTAGACATGGGTTTTGATAGAGGTCGTCGCGGAAAGGGGCGCGACAAGCGTGATCGGGTTGGCGGAGGGGACGAGTTTGATCCCTTCTTCGCCGGGCAGGATCGTTTTGGCGGCGGCGGTGGCGATCGTTTCGGCGGTGGCGGCGGCGGTGATCGCTTCGGCGGCGGCAACAGCGGTGGCGGTGATCGCTTCGGCGGTGGCGGCAACTATG
>NZ_AKFJ01000026.1 GCF_000272475.1 Novosphingobium sp. Rr 2-17 | reverse complement strand
GGCGGCGGCGGCGGCGGGGGTGGCGGCGGTAACGGCTTTGGCGCACAGCCTGCCAGCGCGGCGAGCGTCATGGCCGTCGCGGCCCCTGCCCGCAAAGAAAAACGGCGCCGAATGCGCGGCATATCTTGGTATTTCAACCGTCAAACTCCCAATCGAGCCCCGCTTCTAACGCTATGGCCAGGCAAAGCAAATGCCCGGCGCGACGAAACGCACCGGGCATCATGACAAGTTACTTCTGGACTGTGGATGAACCGCCAAGCGCGATAATCGCTACCTTTTTCCTGGCGGTTTCGCCCCCATTAATCGCGCTGACCCATGAAGCTCAGCAGGAACTGGAACATGTTGATGAAGTCCAGGTAGAGGCTGAGAGCACCCAGTACGACGGCCTTGCCAGCAAAGTCAGTGCCGCGAAGAACTTGGTACTGGTCCTTCAGGCGCTGCGTGTCATAGGCAGTCAGGCCTGCGAAGATCAGTACGCCCAACGCCGAGATCGCCATCTGCAGCACGGTCGACTGAACGAACAGGTTGACCAGCATGGCTACCAGGATGCCTACCACGCCCATGATGAGGAACGTGCCGAACGCCGACAGATCCTTCTTCGTGGTGTAGCCGAACAAGCTCAGACCCGCGAAAGCAGCCGCCGTCGCGAAGAACGTGGTCGCGATCGACTGGGAAGTGAACACCAGGAAGATCGTCGACAGCGACAGACCCATCACCGCGGCGAAGGCCCAATACAGCGTCTTGAGCGTGCTTTCGCTAAAGCGCTGGGCACCACCGCTGATGGCGAACACGAAGCCTAGCGGCGCCAGTGCGATCACCCACTTGAGCGGGGTTGCCATCACGGTGGCGGCATAGCCGGATTCGGCGAACAGATACGCGACGATGCCCGAAAGGAGCACGCCGGACGCCATGTAGTTGTAGATCGACAGCATATGCCGGCGCAAACCGGCGTCGTAGCTGACCCGAGCGCCTGAGCGACCGTCAAGGCTCGGAGACGCACCTAAGCCCGAGCGGGGCTGGGGGTCGTTCCAATTGGCCATTTCAAAACTCCTCAACCGGCAGGCCCGCACGATGCGGATTGCCGGACACGATCAATATCGCCCCCTGCCCTCCAAGTTTCAAGGGAAACCGGATCATGGCCCATGTGACAAATTGTAAAGACGCCGGACGGGAAACCGTCAGCTTTTGCGCGCGTCGGCGGCCATCTGGGCATTGCGGTCACGCGAAGCCGTCATGGCCTCGCCGATGACGTGCTTCAAGGCGTCTCCCGCATCGAGCACGTTCAGGCCGGCGCGGGTCGAGCCGCCGGGGCTGGCCACCCGGTCCGCCAAGGCGCCGGGCGAAGCCTGAGACGCAGCGGCAAGCTGGGCCGCGCCTTCCACCATCGCCAGCGCCAGCCGCTGCGCCTGCTCCTCGTCGATGCCCAGCGCCTCGGCTCCGGCGGCAAGAGAATCGATGAAGCGATAGACGAACGCCGGGCCGCAACCCGCCAGCGCGGTGACGGCATCGAACAAGTCCTCGCTCGCCAGCCATTCGGGCGTACCAAGCGGCGCCATCAGCGCGGTGACGGCAGCGCGGCCAGTCTCATCCAGCCCGCGCGCGTCGAGCGCGATCGGCGATTTGCCGATGGCAGCGGCCAGGTTGGGCATGATCCGCACGATCGCGCCCGCATGCGGGAACCGCGCCGACAAGCTGGCGAACTCGACCCCGGCCAGGATCGAGAACAGCACCGTTTCACGGCCTACCAGCGGCGCCAGATCGGTGGCGACGGCGTCCAGCCCTTGCGGCTTCACGCCCAGCAGCACCGCATCGAAACGGGCATCGGGCAGCGTGCGGCGCAAGGTGACGCCTGCGGGCACGCTTTCGCGGTGCGGATCGACCACGGTGAACCGCGCCGCCGGAATGCCGCCCGCCAGCCATCCATCGAGCATGGCGCCCGCCATGTTGCCACAGCCCACGAGAAGGATGTTCTGAAACCGATCCATGAAATGCACGTCCTCGTCAGCGTTCGAAGGGGCCGGTTAGGCCAGGGCGCAAGACCTGCCAAGGGTGCGCGTGTTCGTGCGGGCGGGATGCGTGGGAGCCCATGGCGGTGGCAGGCCGACATCGCATCAGATGGGTTCCCGCCGCTGCGGGAATGACCGCCCTAAACTGCCATCGCGATCAAGACCGAACCTTCACGCCTCTCCAGCAGCATCCACCATAGCGGCAGCGAGCGCTTCGGCAGGGGTCTTGTCGCCCCACAGGATAAACTGGAACACGGGATAGAAGCGGTCGCATTCATCGATTGCGGCCTCGACCACCATCTGCGCCTGGCCAGGGCCGAGCAGCCCGTCGGGGCCGAGCATCAAGCCATGGCGGTACAGCACCACGCCGCCGCTCGACCAGACATCGAAGTGACCGAGCCAAAGCTGCTCGTTGATAAGCGCGAGCGCCTCGTGGATGGCGGCGCGCTTGCCCTCGGCGATGCGAATATCGGGCAGGCACAGCAGTTGCAGCACGCGATCCTCCGCGCGCCAGATCGCCTGGAACTGGTAGGTCGCCCAAGCGCCCTTGATCTCGGCGGAAATCTCGTCCTCGTTAGGGAATTCGAAGGGCCAATCGCGCGCTTCGAACAGCGAGGCCAGCATTTCTACCGGGGCCGTTTCGTCGTCGCGGTCGATATCGTCCTGAACCGTCCTCATAATTTCCGACATTCGCTCCAGCGCCTTCGCGATAACCTGCCGCATGGATGCGTGTACCTGGGCGGACTGCCAATGCGTCTACGACGATAGCCTGCGCAAAACTGCACAAGTCTGTTCACAGCGTGTGGATAAGGCTAACCGACCCTTAATACGATGCCGTTGCAAGGCAAGCGTCAGGCGCGCCCGAGTTACGCCAGCGTTACTTCGCCGAGAATGAATCGACGACTTGGCCCGCCGGGCTGGTCCACGGCAGCGCGTCGTCGAAGCCTGCCTTCTTCGCATCGGCCACGAACGTCTTGGCGGCCTTGAGCGTTTCGAACGGCCCCACGAGCACGCGGTTGGTCCGCCCCATGTCGCTGATAGACGCCGACCGGCCCTTGAACAGCGCAGGCGACTGGCGCGTCCAGCGCCGCCAGTCGAAGGCGATCGCGTCCTTGTTGCGCCCAACGCCGATCTGCACCCAGATGCGGCTGGGATGCGAAGGCGGCAGCGGCTTTTTCGCCTTCTCCTTGGCGGCGGCGGCCTTTTCTTTCGCCTTTTCCTTGGCGGTCAGTTCCTTGCCCGAAGATTCTTTGCCCGAGGATTCCTTGCCAGCGCCTTCCTTGCCGGCCTTTTCTTTCGCGGCTTCGGCTTTGGCAAATTCGGCTCTGGCTTTGACACCCTTGGGGCCTTTTGCCTTGAGATCGACTGGCGGCGGCGTTTCGTCTTCCTCTGCCACGACGGCTGGTGCCGGCTTGGGACGGACCTTGGGAATCGCGCGGATGTCCACTGCGCCCGCAGCCGGCATCGCCTCGATCGTCGGCTTGCCGAGATCGGCGAAAATATCGGTGAGCGAACGTTGGCCCGGCCCCGGAACCGGCGGCGGCGTCGCCGGCGCTGTCACGTCCGTCGATGACGGGGGCGTTGATGACGGGGGCGTCGATGCCGGAGGCGTTTGCGGAGCCTCGGTTGCCATTGCCGGCAAGGTGATCGTGGGCCTTGGCGCGGCGGCGGGTGCCGGGGTCGGCGCCAAGGTCGGAGCAAGCGTAGCGGCCTGATTCGCTGACGATGCAGGCGCGGATGCCGGCAGACTGGACAGATCGAAGCCTGGCCGTGCCGGGGTTCCAAGCGGGGCGGACGTCGCCGCGATGCGAGCGGGTGCCCGGCCCGATGTCGCGGTCGGTGCCCGAGTTGGCGCCGGGATAGGAGTTGGCGTTGGCGTAGGAGTAGGCATCCTGGCCGCCGGAGTGGACGCGGCAATGGCCGTGCCAGCGGCGCCAACCGGAGGCAACTCGCCCGATGCGGAGCCGGCCAACTC
Source organism: Novosphingobium sp. Rr 2-17 (assembly GCF_000272475.1). GTDB lineage: Bacteria > Pseudomonadota > Alphaproteobacteria > Sphingomonadales > Sphingomonadaceae > Novosphingobium. The sequence goes on along the minus strand of NZ_AKFJ01000026.1, from coordinate 54,426 downwards.
GTCGCCGGTACGCTCGATCGTCGGCCTGGGCTCAGGCGGCGCGATCCGACCAGAATCGAGCGCGGCAACCTTGGTGCCTCGGTTGGTGGTTGTCGCCGCCGGTGTCGTATTCGCCAGGCGCGCAGCTTCGGCTTTGGCGGCGCGCGTGGTCTTGCGCTTGTCCGAACCCTTGGCACCACCGAACGGCTCGCCCTTCGGGATCAGGCCCGATCCCGCTGCGGCCACGCGCGAGGCCGGTATATAGGCGGCAATCCGCGGATCGTCGTGGCCGATCTCGGATGCGCGCGGAAACCGGCCCAGATTGGCGGCGGCTGCTTGTTGCGCTTTGGTGAGGCGCGGCATGTAGCGCAAATAGGGCGCAATGCTCTCCGCCAACTGCGGCGGCAGGATCTTGTTGGCAGTATCCACCGCCTCAGTGATCTTACCGGCGATGGCGAGCGTGAACGCACGGGTGCGCCAACCCGGCTTGTCCTGCTTGTTCAGCAGCGGCATCAGCGTTGTCTGCGCGGCGTTGAGCTGCCCGGTGATCGCCTGACTGACGGCAAGGCGGTTGCGCACCTGGTCCTGGGTCGGGCCGGTGGTGACGCCCAGCGCCTGCTGGTAATAGCGCTGCGCGGTCAGGCTATCCCCGACGAGATCGTAAGCCAGGCCCCGGTCCGACGCGATCAGCGAAGGCAGCGCGCCGCTTTGCTCGGCGACCGCGAAGTAAGGAATCGCCCCTATGGCGTCGCCACTCATGACCAGGGCGCTGCCCAAGCCTGCGTTGATGCGCGGATCGTTGGGCTGCGCTTCGTCGGCCCGGCGGTAGAAACCGATCGCGGCGGCAAAATCGTTCAGGCCACGCGCGGCATCGCCAGCCTCGAGCAGGGCCGACACGTCCCGGGGGTTGCGTGCGAGGCGAGCCAACGCGACAGTGAGACGTTGCCGTTCGGACGTGGTGGCCTGGATGACAGGACGCGAAACGCTGGGCACGATGCCGGGCGTGCGCTGGGCATTGGCCACGGGCGACAATGCCAGAGCACCGACACCACCAAGCGCTGCACCCGTCAGCAACCGCCAAACCCTGTTCCGCACGTTCAAGTCCTCTGCTTGCCCACACGTCGAAGGGCATCGTTACGATGCGGCCATAGGCCAGGACAACCGAACCGGCGACCCATATCGTCCACGCGCCATAGGGGATTGCAGCCTTAACCGCACGCTAACGACAGCTTATCACCGCGCTGATGCGCCTGTCGTAACCGACAAGGCGCATCGCGGCGACCGCTTACTGGTTGTTCTGGCGTCCCAGGAAGCGCGGGATGTTGATCGAAGCAGGGTCTTCCTCACCCTCTGCAGCAGGCTCGCCAGCCCCCGAACGAGGACGCGAAAGGCTGGTCATGCGCTCGAACAAAGTGCTGCCAGTGGCCGCCGCCGGGCGAGGACGCGCCGCCGGAGCGGGCTGCCCGCCTTGAAGCGAAAGCTCGTCCTGACTGCGCGCAGGCGGGGCCGGAGCAGGCGCCGGTTGGGCCGAAGCGCCCGCATCCAGCGGTTCCGCCTGAGGCGTGCCGCGCACGCCGCCGAAGTTTCCATAGTGGCCTGGGGCGGCGTGGCCTGGGGCCGAGTCACTTTCGTTGCCAACCGGAGAAACCTCGTCACCAGCCCCCAATTCCAGCTCGGCGCTGGGCTCGTAGACATCCTGCGGGGCCGGCTCATACGACTGAGGCGCCGGGGCGGCCGGCGGCGGAGCGTAGGCCGTAGGCGCCGGCTCGGGCGCCTGAACCGGCGGACGGATCGGACCGCGCGAAGAACCAAGGTTCAACGGCCGCGAAGCAATTTCCGCCTGCTCGGCGCTTTGCTCTATACCGGTGGCGACCACCGAAACCCGGATTTTGCCTTGAAGATCAGGATTGAAAGCCGATCCCCAGATGATGTTCGCGTCCGGATCGACCAGTTCGCGGATGTGGTTGGCCGCCTCGTCCACTTCGAGCAGCTTCATGTCGTCGCCGCCGATGATCGAGATGATGACACCCTTGGCGCCCTGCATCGACACGCCATCCAGCAACGGATTGGCGATGGCGCGCTCGGCGGCTTCCAGCGCACGGTTGGGGCCTTCGCCCTCGCCCGTGCCCATCATCGCCTTGCCCATTTCCCCCATGACCGAACGCACGTCGGCGAAGTCTAGGTTGATGAGGCCAGGCATGATCATAAGGTCGGTGATCGAGCGAACGCCTTGCTGCAGCACCTCGTCGGCAAGCTGGAACGCTTCCTTGAACGTGGTGTCCGCCTTGGCCACCAGGAACAAGTTCTGGTTGGGGATGACGATCAGGGTATCGACGTGCTTCTGCAGCTCTTCGATGCCAGCGGCGGCAGCGCGCATGCGTCGCGTGCCTTCGAACATGAAAGGCTTGGACACGACGCCCACCGTCAACACGCCCTTGGCGCGCGCGGCCTCGGCGATGATCGGGGCAGCGCCGGTGCCGGTACCGCCACCCATGCCAGCGGCAATAAAGACCATGTGGACGCCTTCGAGCAAACGCTCGATCTCTTCGCGTGTCTCTTCCGCCGCAGCCCGGCCGACTTCGGGCCGTGCGCCCGCGCCCAACCCTTGCGTGATTTCGGGGCCGAGCTGGATGCGCGTCTCCGCGACGGCGTTGTTCAAAGCCTGTGCGTCGGTATTGGCGACGACGAAATCGACGCCTTCGATTTCGGCGTGGATCATGTTGGCGATGGCGTTGCCGCCCGCCCCACCGACGCCAATCACGAGAATGCGCGGGCGCAGTTCCTCGATAGCCGGCGGTCCGATGTTAATGCTCATTGTGGCTCTCCTGCAGGCCCATCGCGCGAAGAATGTAAAAGAATGTAACTTGACCGTTCTGATTGCATGCTTCGACTCATCGAGCCAAGCAATATAAAGCTTTGTCCACAGCGAAAGCCTGGTGCTCGCGAGAAACGCATACCCGTCGTGATTGTGCCACGGTTGGTCAGAAATACTCCCGCAGCGCCTGATAGACACGCCCCGCCATGCCCAACGAGCCAAGCCTTACCGACTGCCCTCGGTCGCGCCCGATGGCACGGATGTCCACCGGGTCCGCAGCGGCATAAAGCACCAGGCCAGCAAGCGTGGAGAAGCCCGGCTTGATATGCGCCTCGGCCAATCCCTTTAGATGCGGCACCCGGCCGATGCGAACGGGCTTGCCGATCGCGGCCTGGGCATAGTCCGCCAGGCCCACCAGTTCGGCGCCGCCGCCGGTGAACACCACTTGCTTGCCGCGCTGGCCGGTAAAGCGCATCATCTTGAGCGCCTTGTTCACTTCTTCCATCAGCACCCCGAGCTGGCCGGTGATGACGCCGATCAGTTCGGCGCGCGGGATGCGGTTCTTGTCGTCGGCATGCCGCGCCAATGGTCCGTTGCCTTCTTCGCCCGGCGCGTTGACCGGGATCATTTCGCGGTGATCGGTCGGGCTGGCGATGGCCGAGCCATTGACGCACTTGAGCCGCTCGGCCTGGAAGCGGCGGATGCCGAAGGCCGACGCGATGGCATCGGTGATGTCGGCTGAGCCCATCGGGATCGCCGCCATATCCTTGAGCATGCCTTGCTCGTAGATCGACACGTTGGTCACTTCGGCGCCGAATTCGACGAGCGCCACGCCCAGATCGCGCTCCTCGGGCGACAAGCAGGCATGCCCCGCCGCGATCGGCGAGCCGACCACCGCTTCGACTTCCAGATGCGCGCTTTGCACTGCCTCGGTCAGGTTGCGGATCGGCGCGCCTTCCGCCAGCATGACGTGGATATCGACACCCAACCGCTCCGCATGCAAACCCTTGGGATTGGCGACCCCGTGCGCGCCATCGAGCCGATACTGCGCCGGCTGCGCGTGGAGCACCATGCGACCGTCCGGCTGGATCACCTCGCGCGCCGAAACCAGCAATTGGTCGATATCTTCCTGCTCGATCCGGCGACCGCCGATCTCGGCGTCGAACTGGTCAACCCGGCTGGCAAGCCCTGCCCCCGAGCAGCCGATCCACACTTTTTGGACGGCGGTGTCGGCCATCTTCTCAGCACGGTCGATCGCATCGCGAATGGCGTAAGTCGCCGCCGTCATATCGGTCACGTAGCCGCGCCGGATGCCCTGGCTGGCGCGGTGGCCAGATCCGAGCACGATCATGTCACCCACTTCGTCGATCCCGGCGACGATCGCCGAAATGCGGAAGGAACCGATGTTAACCGCGCCGAACACGCGGCTGATGCGGGGGGGGGGCATCGCTAGTCCTCCGTCTGGATTGATTGGGTGGCTTTGGCTGGCTTAGCGGCGGCGGGCGTTTCAGTCTCGGTTTCGGTGGCGGGATGCGGAACCGCCCCGGCCTTGAGCGCCAATTCCTGGCCCTCCTGCTCGGGCACGCGCATGTAGATGCGGTCCTTGGCGCGCATGTCGAACGCGGTCACCTTGCCGCCGATCAGGCGGTTGGTGCCGTCGAGCCGCGCGAATGTGACCAGCGCGCTGGCGCTTTCGCGATCGCCTTCCGGCAGTGCCAGCACCTGGCCCGACTTGAATGTCAGGTTCCAGCGGCGATTGCCGATCCACTCAGCCTCGGCAACGCGCGGCTTGAGCGCGGGCGCGGCCTCCAGCAGCGATCCCAGCGCTATCACTTGCTGCCCCGCACCCGGCCCGGAAACGATCAGCTTGCCCGCCGCGTCCTTGCGGTTGACCGCTTCCAGTTCGTGTCCGGTTTCGTCGATCAGCACGAAGCGGTCGGCCTTGCGCAGCACCGCGTGCGGGCTGCGCTCAATGATGTCGATCACCAGAGTCTCGGGCAACTGGCGCGAAACGCGCGCGTCCTTGACCCACGAAAGGCCCAGCAGTTCCTGGCGCAGCGCGTCGAGATCGACCAGCGGCATCGCCCGGTTACGCTCCGCCAGCGCCTTTTCGTAGACCTTCATCTCGTTGATGTTCTTGACCCCGCGCACTTCGACGCGCTTGACCTCAAACCCGGTCTGCGCGGCGATCTGTGCCATCTGCGCGCCCGCCAGCGTCTGCAGCCCCGCCATCGAGGCGACGATGCAGACCAGCACGACCGCCCCGCCCAAGATGATGACAAGGAACAAGCGGTGGAGCTGTTCTTCGGAGAACGGCAGCCACGCAATGACCGCGTCCGCCGCCGACCCGCTGCGGGCCTTGACCTGGCGGACCTTCGCCTTGGTGCCTTGCGCGGCGACGGCCTTGCGGGCGCTCGTCCCCTTGCGGCGGATCGTCTGGCTCATTTGGCCCCGCCGCCTTTCGCTTTGGCATCGGCGAGCGCCTCGGCGATGATCGTCTCCACCAGCTCGGGATAATCCATCCCGCAGGCGCGCGCCTGTTCGGGCACCAGGCTGAGCGGGGTCATCCCCGGCTGGGTGTTCACTTCGAGCAGGAACAAGCCTTCGATGCCCTGGCTGTCATCCCAGCGGAAGTCGGAACGGCTGGTGCCCTTGCAGCCCAGCAACTGGTGCGAGCGTAGCGCAATGTCCTTGCACGCCTGAGTGATCTCGTCGGGAATCTCTGCCGGGCAGACGTGCTCGGTCATGCCGTCGGTGTACTTGGAATCGAAATCGTAGAAGCCGGACTTGGGCTTGAGTTCGGTCACCAGCAGCGCCCGCTCCCCGATCACCGCCGTCGTCAGTTCGCGACCGCGGATGTACGGCTCGGCCAGCAGTTCCTTGAATTCCTGCCAAGGCCCCTTCACGTCCGGCGCGATCGGGTTGCCGTAGTTGCCTTCGTTGGTGACGATCGCGACACCGACCGACGACCCCTCGTTCACCGGCTTGAGCACATAAGGGCGCGGCAGCGGATCGCGCTCGTGGATTTCCTCGGACGTGACGATGCGTCCGCCCGGCATCGGCACGCCATGGGGGACCAGCGCCTGCTTGGTCAGTTCCTTGTCGATCGCGATCACCGAAGTCGCCAGGCCCGAATGGGTGTAGGTCAGGCCCATCAGGTCCATCATCCCCTGCACCGTCCCGTCCTCTCCCGGCGCGCCGTGCAGCGCGTTGAACACGACATCGGGCTTGGCTTCGGCCAGCTTGATCGCGACATCGCGGCCCATGTCGATGCGGATGACCGTGTGGCCCTTGCCTTCCAATGCCTTGGCCACGCCCTCGCCGCTCATCAGCGAGACCGGCCGCTCAGAGGACCAGCCGCCCATCAAAACTGCAACGCGAAGAGAAGGCAGGCTCATGAATTCAAACTCGTTCTGTAGAGGGGCGGTTGAAGGGCGATGACGTCCTCGTGACAGCCCTCTTCCCAGGGAAACAGGCCCTGCTGCGCGCCAGGCCAGACCAACTGATATGCGACAGAAAGGCCATCACCAAACCGTCCTAGATGGTGCCACATCGCGGAATTGAAGAACTCTCGTTTAATGTTTTGCGGAGGGATGATGCGAGCGATCACGTCGAAACCCTCAATAAGACCCGAGATACTCAAGCCGTCGCTTAGGACCAGACTTTCATCCCGGCACTGGCGCATCACTTCATTTACCATCGAGTGCATCAATTCGCGCGACAGCCCGAACACGATCACCTCGCCTTGGTTTAGCGAGTACGTAAAGCCTGCAGAATAGCTGAAATCCACATCATTGTCGTCGGGGTCGAAAACACAAGTAACGTGGCAGCCATGTCTCTCGATATTATCGAGGATTTGGCGCTCATAGTCGGTAAGCTGATCGCCGAAATAATCTCCACTCATGAGTTCAAACTCGTTCTGTAGAGGGGCGGTTGTAACTCGCGCACGGCATCGGGGCAGCCGCGTTGCCAAGGGAACAAGCCCCATTCGGCATCGGGCCACACGATCTGCAGCGCGCGCGGCAGGGCGGCGCCGGTGGTTTCCTGCGCGAACCACATGGCGGAATTGAAGTAGTACGGCTCGAGGTTGTCCGGCTCCACCTCGCGCAGGATGCAGCGGTGGCCTTCGAGCAAGCCATCGACTTCGGCCCAGTCGTCCAGCACCAGCCCTTCGCGCGCCTGGTCGAGCACGCCGTTGATGACCGAGGCTGACAACTTGGGCGAGAAGCCGAAGACGATCACTTCGGGTTGGCTGACCGTAAGCGGAAAGCCGACCGAGTAGGCGAAGCGTTCATCCCCCTCGTCCTCGTCATCGAACTCGACATCATCCGGCGGAGCGACGCACGTGATGTGGCAGCCGAATTCCTCGACGTTGGCAAGGATGCGTTCCTTGAGGTCGTCGGGCAGTTCGTCTTCGGTCATGGCGCGTCGCCCGGACGACCGACGCGCTGGATTTCCCACTGCAGATCGACGCCCGAATGCTCGCGCACACGGCGGCGCACGTCCTCGCCCAGTGCCTCGATCTGGGTGCTGGTGGCGTCGCCGGTGTTGATCAGGAAATTCGTATGCTTCTCGCTCACTTGCGCGCCGCCCAGGGTCAGCCCGCGACATCCGGCCTGATCGACCAAAGCCCAGGCCTTGTGGCCATCGGGGTTCTTGAACGTCGATCCGCCAGTCTTGGAGCGCAGCGGCTGCGAGGCTTCTCGGGCAGCGGAGATGCGGTCCATTTCAGCCTGGATCACCGCCGGATCGCCGGCTTGCCCCCGGAACCGCGCAGCGACAACGATCGCGCCTTCGGGAAGCTCGGAATGGCGGTAGGTGTAGCCCAACTCGGCATTGGCGAGCGTGGCCTTTTCCCCCGAACGCAGCACCACGTCGCAATCGATCAGCACGTCCTTAACCTCGGCCCCGTACGCGCCGCCGTTCATCCGCACAAAGCCGCCGACGGTGCCGGGGATCGAGCGCAAAAACTCGACGCCCGCGATGCCCGCATCACGCGCAGTGGAGGACACCAAGATGCCGCTCGCCCCGCCGCCGCATTCCAGCGTGAGGTCATCAACGCGTGTAACTTTGGCGAACGCCTTGCCCAGGCGCACTACCACGCCGGGCACACCGCCGTCGCGCACGATCAGGTTGGAGCCGAGCCCGAGCGCCATTACCGGCACAGAAGGATCGAGCGCGCCCAGGAAGTCCTGCAGATCGGCCAGATCCTTGGGTTCGAACAGCCATTGCGCAGCCCCGCCCGACTTGAACCACACCAGCGGCGCGAGTGGGGCGTTGGGCGTCAGCTTGCCCCGAACCTGTGGAAGGGCGGCAAGGGCAGTCACCCCGCCCTCCGCGCCCGGATCGCGTCCGCCAAGCCGGCGGCCCATTTGGTGATGTCGCCCGCGCCCAGGCACACGATCGTATCGCCGGGAGCGATCGAGCCGGCCAGCGCGTCGGCCAAGGCATCCGGGCCGGCGATGACTTGCGCCGAGCGATGCCCACGCGCCTTCATGCCGGCGACCATTTCGGCGCTATCGACGCCTTCGATCGGCTGCTCGCCCGCAGGATAGACCGGCGCGGCATAGACGACGTCGGCGTCGTTGAAGGCGCCCTGGAAGTCCTCCATGTGATCGCGCAACCGGGTGAAACGGTGCGGCTGGACCACCGCGATGACACGGCCCACCACGCCTTCGCGCGCGGCGGCTAGCACGGCGCGGATTTCGACCGGGTGGTGGCCGTAATCGTCGATCACGGTGGCGATGCCGCCGTCCAGTTCGACTTCACCAACCTTGGTGAAGCGGCGTTTGACACCGCCGAACTTGGAAAAGCCGCCCTGGATGCACGCATCCGAACAGCCCATCTCCACCGCCACACCTACGGCGGCAAGTGCGTTCTGGACGTTGTGACGGCCCGGCATCGGCAGTTCGATGGCTTCGATCCGGCGGAACGAGCCATCGCGCTGGCGCAGCGCCACGTCGAAGCGATTGCCGCCGGGGATCGGCGTCACGTTCTCACCGCGAATGTCGGCCTGCGCGGAAAAGCCATACGTCACCACGCGGCGGTCGCGCACCTTGGGGATAACGGCCTGGACTTCCGGATGGTCGATGCACAGCAGCGCCGCGCCGTAGAACGGCACGTTCTCGATGAACTCGACGAAGGCGTCCTTCACCTTGTCGAACGAGCCATAGTGGTCGAGGTGCTCGGGATCGATGTTGGTGACGACGGCGATGGTACCATCGAGGCGCAGGAACGAACCATCGCTTTCGTCGGCTTCCACCACCATCCAGTCCGACGCGCCAAGCCGCGCGTTCGAGCCGTAGGAATTGATGATGCCGCCGTTGATGACGGTGGGGTCGAGATCACCGGCGTCGAGCAGCGCGGCGATCATCGAGGTCGTGGTGGTCTTGCCATGGGTGCCGGCCACCGCGACGGTGTTCTTGAGGCGCATCAGCTCGGCAAGCATCTCGGCCCGGCGCACCACGGGAATGCGATTTTCGAGTGCGTAGGCGACTTCGGGGTTCTCGCGCTTTACCGCTGTGGAGGTGACGACCACCGCCGCGCCCTCGACGTTGTCGGCGCTGTGGCCGATCATCACCTTGATCCCGCGCCCGCGCAGGCCCTCGATCACGTAACCTTCGGCTATGTCCGAGCCTTGGACCGAGTAGCCCAGGTTGTGCATGACCTCGGCGATGCCGGACATGCCGATGCCGCCGATGCCGACGAAATGGATCGTGCCGATATCAATGCCGACGCCCCTCACAGCGCGGTCTCCCGCGCCAGTGCTTCGCTGCCCTTGGGGGCGGAAACGGGGGAAGAATCGAGGCGGATCACATCCATGATCGGTGCGCCACCAAAGCTTTCGACCAGATCAGCCAAGTCCTTTGCTGCGTTGGGATAACCGCAGTTCCACGCGGCATGCGCGGCGTTGGCGAGCGTATCGGGGTTCTGGGCGATTGCCTGGATCTGCAAACACACGTCCTTGGCCATTTTCTGGAAGATGTCCGACTGCTGGCTGAGGATAGCGTTGCGCTTGTCGCCACGATAGGCGTCCGGGTCTTCGGTGGTGATCGCGGGCTGGCGGATGATGCGCGCCCCGCCGGCGGCCACGATCTCGCGCGCGTTGGCGGTCTGGTGATCGTCGGTCGCGTAAGGCAGCGGGATCAGGATCGCCGGGCGGCCCACGTCGGTCAGTTCTGCCATCGTCGAAGCGCCGGAGCGACCGATGAACAAGTGCGCCGAAGCCAGCCGCTCGGCCATGTCCTCGAAATAGGTCGCGAGTTCAGCCGGGATGCCGTGCGCGGTATAGCGAGCGCGGACGGCCTCGATATCCTCGGGCCGGCACTGCTGGGTCACTTGCAGGCGGCCGCGCAGCGTCGGCGGCAGCATCGCCAGCGCATCGGGCACCACTTGCGACAAGACCCGCGCGCCCTGGCTGCCGCCCGTGACGAGGATGCGCAACAAGCTCTCCTCGCTAAACTCCGGGAACGGCTGGTCGCGCAAGGCCAGCACGTCCTCGCGCACCGGATTGCCGACCAAGGTTACCTTGGCGGCGAACTTCGGATCGAGCCGATCGACTTGCTCGCACGAGGTGGCGATGGCGTCCACTTTGCTCGCGAAGTAGCGGTTGACCCGGCCAAGCACGGCGTTCTGCTCATGCAGGATCGTGGGCAGGCGCGCGCTGTGCGCCGCCAGCAGCGTGGGAAGCGCGGGATAGCCGCCAAAGCCGACCACCGCAGTCGGCTCGAACGTCTCGAACAAGCGCAGCGCCATGCGTCGCCCTTCGAGAATGCCCTTGATGCCCTTGAGCCAACCCAGCGGGTTCCGGCCCGCCACGCGGCCTTGCGGCAGGACATGCGTGGTGAGGTAATCGGGCTTGCCAGGAATCTGGGCACCGCGCCGGTCAGTGACCAACGCCACATGATGGCCGCGAGCATGCAGTTCGACGGCGAGGGCGAAGGCCGGAATGAGGTGTCCGCCCGTCCCGCCGGCGGCAAGGACATAATGGCGCGAGACCGGGCTCATGCAATGTCTCCGATGGAGCGCAGATTGAACTTTTCGCGCTTGATGAACGGATTGCGCCGGGTGATCGCCAACAGCAACCCGATGCACAGGCACATCGCCACGGTGGACGATCCGCCATAGCTGATAAGCGGCAGCGTCATGCCCTTGGACGGGAACAGTTGCAAGTTGACCAGGATGTTGATGAACGCCTGCCCCCCGAACTGCGCGGCAAAGCCCGAGGCGGCCAGCACCGTGAACAAGTCCTCCTCGTCCACCAGCCGCAGGATCACGCGGGTCAGGATGGCAAGATAGAGAACGACGATGATCATACAGGCCAGCAAGCCGAATTCCTCGCCGATCACCGAGAAGATATAGTCCGTATGCGCTTCGGGCAGCGCCAGCTTGCGCGTCCCCATCCAAAAGCCCAGCCCGCGCCAGCCGCCGTTGAGCAGCGTGCGCTGCGCCAGGTCCACCTGGTCGAACGCGGAACCGCCGAACAGGAAGTTGTCGATGCGGTTGCGGCCGTTATCATAGGTGAAATACATCACCACCAAACCGCCCAGGCCCGCCGCGAAGAACGCGCCCAGCTTTTTCAGATCGATGCCCGACAGCAGGATCAGCGCCAGGAACGTGCCGGAAAACAGCATGGTCGAACCGAAGTCCGGCTGCAGCATCAGTAGCGCGCCCAACAGGCCCATCAGGCCGAAGCAGATCGCCACCACCGGAATCTGCGGGTCACGCGCGCGCCAGGACAAAATCCAGGCGAGCAGGATGGGGTAGCCGCACTTAAGGAATTCAGACGGCTGCAGTGAAATGCCAAAACGCAGCCAGCGCCGGGCGCCGTTGACTTCCGAGCCGACCACCGGGACCAGCATCAACGCGAACAGCATCGCGCCGGCCAGAAGGATACCGCAGCGCCGGGCGCTGTCTTTGGTCAAGCTGGAAGCCCAGAACATCGCACCCAGGCCGAATATCTGCCAACGCATGTGCAGGTAGAAGAAGTGCAGCGCGGGGAGCTTCTCCTGCGCGGTCGACAAACGCCGCGAACTAGCGGGCGAGCCGGCCGCAACGGCAATGCAGCCGATCGCCATCAGGATCAGCACCAGAATTAGCGTGCCCCGGTCGATCTCCTGCCACCACACCGCCAGTTGGCTGCGGCGATTGCGGTTGTAGCGCTGGAGTGACGGGTTCGGGACGGGCGCGATCATGGCCATCAGCTTTTGGCTCCCTGGTCGTGCTCGTCTTCGATCAATGCCGCGACGATCTGGCAGAACACCTGCCCGCGCGCCTCGAAATCGCGAAACTGGTCGAAGCTGGCGCACGCGGGAGACAGCATGACGATGTCGCCGGGCCGCGCAACCGCCATCGCCTGGCGGATCGCCTCGGCCATCATCTCGGAGCGGTGGACCACAGTGTACGGTGCCAGGATTTCAGCAAACAGCGGCCCGGCGTCCCCGATGGTGTAGGCGGCAGCCACGTTGCCGAAGAACGGCTTGCACTCGTCGAGATCGTCACCCTTAGGCAAACCGCCCAGAATCCAGTGCAGGCGCGGCTCAGGGCCGGAGCCGCGATCGATCGGCGGAAAGGCCGCAATGGCGGGGGCAGCGGAAGCCGGATTGGTCGCCTTGCTGTCGTTGATGTAGATGACGCCGTTGGCCTCTGCCACGCGCTCCATGCGGTGGGGCAGCCCGCTGAAGGTGCGCAGCGCCTTCTTCCACTGCGCCTTCTTGATCCCCAACGCCTCGACGATGGCAATGCCGACCGCAGCGTTCTGCAAGTTGTGCGGCCCTTGCAGCGAGGGCCATTCCTGTTGCAGGAGCGCCAGGTCCGCGCCATCGACCAGGCGGACAAGACCGGGATCGCGCTGCGCCGCGTGCATGCGGGCGGCAGTGCGAGTCTCGTTATCGCCAATACCGAACACCGCGTGGTGGGAACGGCTCTGCATTTCAAACAAGCGCTCTTTCGAGGCGGCATAGGCCTCGAAGCTACCGTAGCGGTCGAGATGGTCGGGCGTGACGTTGAGCAGCGCAGCGACATCGCAGTCGAGGCTGAAGGTAAGGTCGATCTGGTAGCTGGACAATTCCAGCACATAGACACCGCCCTCGGGCAGCGGATCGGCACCCAGCACGGGCACGCCGATATTGCCGCCTACTCGTGCCGGCACCCCAGCGCATTCGAGCAAGTGACACACCAGCGAGGTGGTGGTCGATTTGCCGTTGGTGCCGGTTATGCCGACCACCCGGTGGCGCGGCAGGTCGGCCCGCGCCATTGCGAACAATTCGATGTCACCGATCACCGGCACCCCGGCACGCGCGGCGGCTTCAGCGATCGGGTGTTTGTTCAGCGCGATCCCCGGCGAGACGACGACGCCGTCATAGCCCGAGATATCCGCCGTCACCGGATCGGACAATTCCATCCGGCCGCTGTCGATCCATTCGGCCAGCGCTTGGCGCGGCTCGTCGCGGCTGTCCCAAGCCAACACGTAGGCCCCGCTTTCCACCAGCGTGGCAGCAGCGGTCATCCCCGAACGAGCAAGGCCCAGGACCGCGTAACGCTTGCCGGCAAAGGCGGGGGAGGTGATCACCGTGCGGCCCTCACCTGAGTTTCAGCGTCGCCAGCCCGATCACGGCCAGCACGACCGAGATGATCCAGAAACGGATGACCACGGTCGATTCCTTCCAGCCGAGCTGCTCGAAGTGGTGATGGATCGGCGCCATGCGGAACACGCGGCGGCCGGTACGCTTGAACCAGAACACCTGGATGATGACCGATGCCGCTTCCAGCACGAACAAGCCGCCGACGATGGCCAGCACGATTTCGTGATGCGCGGCAACCGCGATGCAACCAAGGGCGCCGCCCAGGGCGAGACTGCCGGTGTCGCCCATGAACACGGCGGCAGGCGGCGCGTTGAACCATAGGAAGGCCAGGCCCGCGCCCATGATGCCCGCGCAGAAGATCGCCAGTTCGCCCGCGCGCGGAACGTGCGGAATGCCCAGGTAATTGGCGTAGTCGACGCGGCCCGCCAGATAGCAGATGATCGCGAAGGTGCCCGCCGCGATGATGACCGGCATCGTCGCCAGGCCATCTAGCCCGTCTGTCAGGTTCACTGCGTTGCCCGCGCCCACGATCACCACGGCGGCGAACACGTAGTACAGCGGCCCCAGCGGGATGTAGCGTCCGGACAGGAATGGTACGTACAGGTTGGTATTGAGCTGACTGACGATGATGTAGGCGGCGATGCCGGCGACGATGAATTCCAGCAGCAAGCGCACTTTGCTGGACAAGCCGGCATGGTGGCGCTTGGTCACCTTGTCGTAATCGTCCAGGAAGCCGATCACGCCGAAGCCCACCGTCACGGCGACGCAAGCCCAGACGAACGGGTTCGTCATGTCCATGAACAGCAGCATCGAGCAGATCAGCGCGGTCAGGATCATCAGCCCGCCCATCGTCGGCGTGCCGCGCTTGGCGAGGTGGGTCTGTGGGCCGTCCTCGCGGATCGGCTGGCCTTTGCCTTGCCGAATACGCAGGAGGTTGATGAACTTGGGGCCGATCAGCAGCCCGATGAACAGCGCCGTCATCAGCGCCGCGCCCGAACGGAACGACTGGTAGCGAAGGAGGTTGAGCAGGCCCTCGAAGTGGAACCAATCCGCGATGAGATACAGCATCTTGCGGGGCCGAGCCCCTTATCCTTCCTGCTTGCTGAGCGCCGCCACGAGGGATGCGAGGCCGACCGAGTTCGAGCCTTTGACCAGGATGGCATCATCCCGCTTGAGGCCGAACGCGTTCAGTGTTTCCAAGGCATCCCGCGCATCCCGGCAATGGGCGAACCGCACGGCTTTGCCAAGCGGCGCACCGTCGAATTTCCCCAATTCCTCGGCAAGGGCGGCCATCTCGTCGCCCACCAGGACCGCATAATCGACATGCGCCTCTCTCAACGGGGCTGCCAGCGCCGCGTGATAGCCGGGGCCGTGGCTGCCCAGTTCCTTCATCGCGCCCAGCACCGCGATGCGCCGAAGCGCGGGCGTGCGGCCCAATTGCGCCAGCGTCGCACGCATCGAGGCGGGATTGGCGTTGTAGCTTTCGTCGATCAGCAGCGCGCGGCGGTTGCCGGCATCGTCAGGCTCGCCGCCGGCAACGTCGATCTCAAGCCGCGCGCCGCGTCCGGCCAGGCCGCCCATCTCGGCCAACGCCACGCCCGCTGCGCCAAGGTCGCCCTTGACCGCGCGGACAGCGGCCATGACCGCCAGCGAGTTGATGACCTGATGCTCGCCAGGTGCGGCAACGGTATAGCAAACCCGGCGGTCGCCCATATCGACCGTCACCAGCGAGCCGCCGCCGATCGCAGAGACGGTGTCGAGCAGCCGTACGTCGGCGTCGGCCGATTTGCCGAACGAGACCACCGTAGCGCCGCAGGCCAGCGCCGCTGCCTTGAGCCGAGCGAAGTGCGGGCTATCGGCGGGAATGACGGCAGTGCCGCCCGCTTCCAGCCCCTGGAAAATCTCGGCCTTGGCGTCGGCAATCGCTTCCTCGCTGCCCAGCATCTCGATGTGCGCGGGCGCGATGGTGGTGATGACGGCGACTTGCGGGCGGACCTGCGCGGTCAGCGAGGCGATCTCGCCGGCGTGGTTCATGCCCATCTCGAACACGCCGAAGCGGGCACGGCCCGGCATTCGCGCCAGGCTGAGCGGCACGCCGACGTGGTTGTTGTAGCTTTTGACCGAACGGTGCGCGTCGCCCCGGCTGGCACGATCGAGCGCGGCGAAGATCATCTCCTTCACCCCTGTCTTGCCGACCGAGCCGGTGACGCCGATGATCGGGCCGCGCGCCCGCAGACGCGCGGCAGCGCCCAGCCGTTCGAGCGCTGCAAACGTATCTTCGACCAGGATGTGCGGACCATCGACCGGGCGGTCCACCACCACGGCAGCGGCACCCTTGGCGAAGGCCGCATCGATGAAGCGGTGGCCGTCCATCGCCTCGCCCTTGAGCGCGAAGAACAAGTCGCCCGGCTGCACGTCGCGGCTGTCGATCTCGACGCCGGAAACCGTAAAATCGCCACTCGCGGTTCCGCGCACCGCGCGCGCAATCGCAGCCGCATCCCACAGAACGGACGGACTTTCGTCCGCTTCGAGAGGCCAGTCGAGAATCCGGGCAACAGCAGTCATCGTAGGCTCACCTTCCTGCCGCGCCGGCTAACTCCCGCGCGACTGTGACGTCATCGAACGGCAGCACGCGAACGTTTTCGCCACTGCCGATTATCTGCCCCTGTTCGTGCCCCTTACCGGCGATGAGGACGATGTCCCCGGCGCCAGCCTCGGCGATGGCGGCGGCGATTGCCGCACGCCGGTCACCGATGTCCTTCATCCCCGCGTCTGCTCCGTCGAGGACCATGGCGCGGATCGCGGCAGGATCCTCGCCACGCGGATTGTCGTCGGTGACGATAGCGAGGTCTGCCCCCTCGCTCGCCACCCGGCCCATTTCCGGCCGTTTGCCCTGATCGCGATCGCCGCCCGCGCCGAACACGACGATCAGCTTTCCCGCAACATGCGGCCGCAGCGCCGCGATCGCGGCTTCCAGCGCATCGGGCGTATGCGCGTAGTCGATATAGACCGGCGCGCCCTTGCCCGAGATCGCCGCTCGTTCCAGCCGCCCCCGCACAGTGACGAGGCGCTTCATCGCTTCGAACGTACGATCGACATCGCCACCCGTCGCCAGCACCAGCCCCGCCGCCACCAGCACGTTCGCCGCCTGATAGGCCCCGATCAGCGGCAGATCGACCTTGCGGACTTGGCCGGCGTGTTCGATTTCCAGCGTCTGCCCTAGCGTTGTCGGTGTGCGAGATACCAACCGCAACCCGGCGCCGGCCTCGCCCACAGTGAACAGCGCAAGCCCGCGTGCCTGCGCATGCGCGATGGCCTTGTCCGACCAGGTATCGTCGGCCCAGATCACCGCCGTGCCGCCATCCGTCACCACTTCGCCGAACAGCCGCATCTTGGCCGCGAAGTAATCGTCCATGTCGGAATGGTAGTCGAGGTGATCGCGGCTCAGGTTGGTGAAGGCGCCGGCGGAGACCAACGGCCCCTCGATGCGATGCTGCGAAAGCCCGTGGCTCGACGCTTCGTAGGCGACGTGCGTCACCCCTTCGCGCGCCAGGCCCGAAAGGTTGGCGAGGAAGGTGACGATGTCGGGCGTCGTCAGCCCGGTAGAGATGCTTTCGTCGCTGGTGGTGACGCCCAGAGTGCCGATCGAGGCGGCGCGTTCGCCGGCCATGCGCCAAAGCTGGCGGGTCAGCTCGACGGTCGACGTCTTGCCGTTGGTGCCGGTCACTGCGACCACTGTCTCGGGCATCGGGGCGTAGAATGGCGCGGCAAGGTGCGCGAAGATCCGGCGCGGATCGGCATCGGCGATGTGGACGGCGCCTTCCACGACCGCATCCGGCGCCGCGACCACGGCGATCGCGCCGGACTTCACAGCGGCAGCGATGAAGTCTTCGCCGTTGAACTTGGCGCCCTTGAAGGCCCCGAATACGGTGCCCGGCGCGACCTTGCGATGGTCAATCGCAAAGCCGGTGACATTGGCGTCACCTTCGACCGAAGACCCTGGAAACGCGATACCGGCGGTAGCGGCAAGAACGGAAAGCTTCATTCGCCTGTGCTCCCGGCTGGAACCAGCCGCTTCAAGTCGCTGACGTCGATGTCGCGCGTTTCGTCCGGCATGATCCCCAGCAACGGGCCGATGCGAGGCACCACGCGGGCGATGACCGGCGCGGCGTTCCAGGCGGCGGTGCGCTGGAACGAGGTCGCCTCGGTGCCCTGCGGTTCATCCATCATGGCGATGACGACGTAACGCGGCTTGTCCATCGGGAACGCGGCGGCAAACGTCGCGATCAGCGAATGCTTACGATAGCCGTGCGCGCCAGGCTTTTCTGCCGAGCCGGTCTTGCCGCCGACCCGGAAGCCGGGAGCGTCGGCCTTGCGACCAGTGCCGTCCTCGACGATCATACGCAGCAATTGACGGATACGGGCACTGGTCGCGGCGGTGAATACGCGCCGACCGGCTGGAACCGCAGAAGGATCGACTTTCTTGAGCGTTGCAGGGCGCCACACGCCGCCGTTGACCAGCGCGGCATAGGCCGCCGCAAGGTGCAGCGGCGTCACTGCGATGCCGTGGCCGTAGCCCACCGTCATCGTGCGCAGGCGCGGCCATTGCCCGCTCGCCCAGATCGGGAAGCCCTTGGCCGGCAATTCGACATAAGGCCGCTCGTTCATACCCAGCGATTCCATCGTCTTCTTGAGCCGCACTCCGCCTAGCTCATCGGCGATTTGGGCAGTGACGATGTTGGACGAATGGATCAGCGTCTCCAGCACATTGAGCGAGGCGCCGTAGTGGTGGGTATCGTGGATCGTAAACCCGGCAACGTGCAGCGGCGCCGCCGGCCAGCGACGCGACAAGTCGGTGATTGTGCCGGCATCGAGCGCGGCGGCAACCGTGATCGGCTTGAAGGTGGAGCCCAGTTCGTAGACCTGGTTGGTCACGCGGTTGAAGCCGTGCGGCACGTCGCCGTCTGCGGCCTGCTGCGCCGAGATCATCATGTCGCTGGGCTGGACGTGATTGGGGTCGAACGATGGCAACGAGGCCAGCGCGAGCAGTTCCCCGGTATCGACATCAAGCACGACGCCGGCGGCACCCTTGGCCTTGCTGAGCGCCATGCCGCGCGCCAGTTCGTCTTCCAACGCGCCTTGCACCCGGAAGTCGATCGACAGCACCGACGGCGTCGCGCGGCCTTCCTGGCTGAGCAGATGGTCGTTGAACGCCTGCTCCATGCCGACCTGGCCTTTGCCATAGGTATCGACATAGCCCAGAACGTGGGCCGCCATCGATCCTTGCGGATAGAAGCGCGTCGCTTCCAGCGGATATTCCAGCGCCGGCTCGCCCAGGGCGTGAACCTTGTTGGCGTCTTCGGGCAGGATCGACTTACGCAGATAGCCCGGCTTGCCGGACGAAAGCTTGGCGATCAGTTCGGCCCGATCGAGATCGGGGAAGATCCGGATCAACCCGTCCGCCACTTGCGCCGGCGAATGAATCAGCGCCGAACCCTCGGTCATCGCTTTGGGGTTGAACCACAGCGAATAGACGCGGAAATCGCGCGCCAGCGGCACGCCGTTACGATCGACGATGGTGCCGCGATTGGGGATCAACAGATCGCCCAGTTCGCCATGGCGCGGCGTCGCCCCGGTTACGCCCAGGAACGCGATGCGAAACAGCGCGAGCACGCTGATCAGGGTGAATAGCACCAGCACCCACAGCGTGCGCATCTTCGCCATCAGCAGCGAACGCTGGCGGACATTGACGAGCTTGCGCCGCCCGGTCGAGACCGTCGTCGGTATCACGATCGGAGAAAGCGCAGAGGCATTCACTGCTGCTGGGCCTCGGCCACTTCTATGCGAGCCAGGCGCTTGCTGAGAGCGGCGGCGTCACGCTTCAACTGGTCGCGCTCGGGATCGCGGCCGCTGTTATCCGCCTTTTCCGGCGTTTGGGCGATCGCGGCAGCCGTCGCCCCTGTGACCGGCGAGACCATTGCCAGCAACGAAGAGCCTGCGCCTTCGTCGCCCGTCTTTTCGGCATTGGCGTAGCGGATCGGCGCCGGTGCATTCGGCCCCGGCGCAACGCCCAGTGCGGCAAGCTGGCGCTCGCCTTCGATGTATTGCTTGGCGATCGGCGCCTTGTAGCCGAATTCCAGATCGTTCAATTCGCGCAGCGCCTGCTGGTTGGAGCGGGTTGCGAATTCGGTCTGCAGGAAGTCGATCTCCTGCTGCACGCCGACGATCGACTTCTCGGTATCGTGGACCTGGCTCTTCACCGCGTTGACGCGAAGGGTCAGACCGATGGTCATTGCCCCGCAGACCACCAGCATGGAAATCCAGCCGATCGAGCGGACGCGGTCGCTGGTAAGGTTCATGCTGCACTCCTGTGGTGCTTCTTGGGGGCTTGCGTGCGGGTGGCGGCGCGCAAAGTGGCAGAGCGTGAGCGGGGGTTGGCGCTAAGTTCCGCGTCCCCTGGCCGAACCGCCTTGGCGATGTTTTCGAAGGTGCCGGCATCGTCCTGCGCCATTTGCGGCAAGTGGCGCGAGGTCGTCTTGCCGCCGCCGCTGGCATCGCGCAGGAAGCGTTTGACGATGCGGTCTTCCAGGCTGTGAAAGGTCACGACCGCCAGCCGGCCGCCGGGCGCCAGCAGAGCTTCGGCACCGGCAAGGCCGGCTTCCAGCTCGTCCAATTCACCGTTTACGTAGATGCGGATCGCCTGAAAACTGCGCGTCGCGGGGTCTTTAGGCGCCGAGCCGCCCTTGTAGTTCGGGTTGTATCCCACGGCCTTGCGCACGACGTGGGCCAGCTCGCCCGTGGTCGCGATCGGGCGCGCGGCGACGATGGCGCGGGCCACCCGGCGCGACTGACGCTCTTCGCCGTAAAGGAAGAGGATGTCGGCGATCTGCGCTTCGTCCGCCTCGTTGACGAAGTCGGCGGCGGACGGACCATCCTGGCTCATGCGCATGTCAAGCGGGCCATCGGACCCGAACGCGAAGCCGCGTTCCGCCTGGTCGAGCTGCATCGACGACACGCCGATATCCATCACCACGCCGTCAACGTGCTCTACGCCCTTCTCCCGAAGGCCTTCGACCATCTCGGAGAAGCGACGGGGGTGCAACACCAGGCGCGGCGGCTCGGCGCGAAGTTCGGGCCATTTCCCCGGATTTTCCTGCACGGCAGCAATCGCATCGGGATCGCGGTCGAATGCGTGGACCGTGGCGCCGGCATCGAGCAGGCGACGGGTATAGCCGCCAGCACCGAACGTCGCATCGACGATGAGGTCGCCGCCCCGGGGGTTCAGGGCAGCGACCACCTCCTCAAGGAGCACGGGAATGTGGGGTGCGGCAGGTGCGCTCACTTCTTTTTCGCCTTGGCAAGCTCGCTGGCGGCCAGGGCACGGCAGGTGGCGATGGTGGCTTCCAGTTCAGGATCGCCGTCCAGCTTGTACAGTTCCTCGGGCGCCCACAGGGTGAAGGAGCGGCCCATGCCCTGGAAGAATATCTGGTCGCCGAGGCCGGCCAACGCCGCCAGGGCATCAGGCACGACGAAACGACCGCTGCCGTCGAACGGAACTTGCTGGTAAGTGTACAGCGCCATGGCGCGCTTATCGCGATTGAAGGGGCGACCGGCGGCGTCAGCGCGCGCCTGCTCCTGGTCGAGCTGGCCCTCGAATTCATCCACGCGCGACGTGCCGAAGCCGACAAGGCACTTCCATTCGGGATGCTTGGCAATGCACAGCAAATCGCGGTCGCTCGACGCTCGCACGGTGGTGCGAAGGACGTTGGGCAGGACAAAGCGGTTCTTGTCGCGTTGCAGCGAGAAGCCCTGTCCACTGTAAATGAATGGCTGCCCAGCCATGCCGCCTGTTCGCCCTGTTCTACCTCGTCACCCCGGCATGACTTCGCCCTGCCCGGTCGCGCGCCCATGCGCCGGATCACGCAGTTCAAACGAACCACGATTGAGACTCATCCATTCCGATTGAGCGACCTTCTATAGCGGGAAGATTGGGGATTAAAGGGAAATTTGGGGATGACCTGGGAATTTATCTTTACAAACCAGTGCAACCTTTCGCTCAGATGCCGCGAACGAGGTTGATCCAGGTCAGTACGGTTAAGCAATATCGTTATAAATCAACGTATTAATGCTAACGCGCGAGCAACCCCAGTGATCCCCGAATGTCCGGGGATTATCCCCATCATAGCTGACGGCCACATATTCGGCCCAAGACAGCTATCGGCGGCGCAATTTCGGGAAAACTCAAGGATTGCGGGGAGATTTGGCGTGCTGAGCCAGCCCGATTCGACGGAAACATCCACGCCGTCGGCAGGGAGCGCTACGCCTCCCTAAGTCCTTATTTGGTTGCGGATGAGCCGAGTGCCCGCTTTTCCCCAAACTGAGTCGATTGCCGAAAATGGCGACTCATCACGCTCATTTCGCGGGAGGGGAAGGTTCCTCGGTCGCGCCTTGCGACGGGTTGGGACTGGATGCTGGAACGACACCGATGTCAGCCAGAGGATCACTAGCGGCCTTGGTCGGCTTCGTATCGACCGCGATAACGGATCGCATCGGATCGGACGTGTCGGTGACGAGACGATCGCGAATGACGTTGGCCAGGCCGACGATAAGCAGCATCGCGCAAAGGCCGAACAAGCCTATCTGCAACCTGTGTACCGCCTGCGACCGCAACTCCCGCGCGCTACGCGCCGAGAAATGTTGAGGCTCCGCGAGAGAATCTGCCTGGGAAGGCGGAATGTGTCCTGCCATCGGCGAGCCGTTTACATCACCTTGCCAGCCAAGGGAAGACCGGCAAGTTCTTCGACGCCAGCCACTCCGCATTGTACAGCGAGGACAAGTAGCGGAAGCCCGTGTCGCACAGGATCGTCGCGATACGGGGAGCGGGGCGACCTTCGCTCACCAGCTTTCGCCCCAGCGCCACCGCGCCCGCGACGTTGATGCCGGACGACAGGCCCAGACATAAGCCCTCTTCGCTCAGCAGCCGCGCGACCCATTCCAGCCCCTCTTCGTCGGAGATACGGAACTGGGTGTCGATCGGTGCGCCTTCGAGATTGGCCGTAATGCGGCCCTGGCCGATACCTTCTGCAACCGAAGATCCTTCAGACTTCAACTCACCTTCGGCATAATAGCTGTAAAGTGCGGCGCCGTGCGGGTCAGTGAGCGCAATCACGACGTTTTCGTCGAAAGCCTTGAGGCCCATGCCGGTTCCGGCGATCGTGCCGCCAGTGCCCGCAGCGCACGTAAAGCCGTCAATCCGCCCTTCCATCTGCCCCCAGATTTCGGGCGCGGTCGATCCGATGTGCGCCTTGCGATTGGCGATGTTGTCGAACTGGTTCGCCCAGACCGCGCCTTGCGTCTCTTCGGCCAGACGACGCGATGTGTGGACGAAATGGTTGGGGTCGGAAAACTTCGTGGGTGGCACCAGGACCAGCTCGGCGCCCAGCGCACGCAGCGTGTCCATCTTTTCCTTGGACTGGTTGTCCGGCATGACGATGACGGTCTTGTAGCCCAGCGCGTTGGCCACCAGGGCGATGCCGATGCCAGTGTTGCCGGCTGTGCCTTCAACCACGGTGCCGCCCGGCTGCAGTTCGCCACGCGCCTCTGCATCGCGCACGATCCACAGCGCCGCGCGGTCTTTCACCGAGGCGCCGGGGTTGGCGAATTCGCACTTACCCCAGATCTCGCACCCGGCAGCCTCGCTTGGCCCCTTGAGCAGGACCAGCGGGGTGTTACCGATAAGATCGAGAGTAGAGCGCTGGGTCAGCGGTACTGCGTTAGTCGTCATGGTACGGATTTAGGAAGTGGACGGGCGCGGCGCAAACGAAATGCGCCTCGCCCCCTGCAAGACCAGCTTGCCGCCCTGCCTTAACTCAGTCTTCCGGTGCGATCGTTACCTTGCAGCCTTCCAGGGCCGAGGTGATCGGAACCTGGCAGGACAGGCGCGAGAATTCGTTGCGGTTGTCCGAGCTGTCGAGCAGGTCGTCCTCGTCCGCGCTCATCTTGGGCAGCTTGTCGATGTAGTCGGGGTCGATGTGAACGTGGCACGTCGCGCACGAGCAGCAGCCGCCGCACAGCGCCAGCAATTCGTCAAAGCCGCTGTCGCGGATGACTTCCATCAGCGTGCGACCCTCAATCGCCTCGACACTGGATTCCTTACCCGACTGATCGACGACGATGATTTGCGGCATACGGACTAATTCCCTTTGATCCAGCGTGCATCCCATGCCGGCTCTACCCGGCGTTGTGCCTGGCTGCTAAAGGCTGCCACCCGCATTTGCAAGGTGGCCGGTATTGATGGGTTTGACTGGAGACGAACTGAAATCTGGCCTCGACGCCATCGCCCAGGCGGAACCCGCCATGGCGCAAGCGATCGAGCGCTGCGGCTATCCGGAACCGCGCATCCGGCCGACCGGCTATGCGACGCTGCTGCGTACAATCGTCGGCCAGCAAGTGAGCGTGGCGGCGGCAGCGTCGGTGTGGGCTCGGCTGGAGGCCCTGCTGGGCGACGATCTGGCGCCGGAAACACTGCTGGCAGCAGAGTTCGAAGCCTTGCGCGGCTGCGGCTTGTCACGCCAGAAGCAAGGCTACGCACGCTCCTTGTGCGAACTGGTCATCGCCGGCAGCCTGGACTTCGACGCCCTGCCTCTGGACGACGAAGAAGCGATCGACTTGCTGGTGAAGATCAAGGGCATCGGCCGCTGGTCGGCGGAGATCTATCTCCTCTTTGCCGAAGGGCGGCCCGACATCTGGCCGGCTGGCGACCTGGCAGTGCAGGCCGGCCTTCACAAAATCCTGAGCCTGGACGCCCGGCCCAGCGAGAGAGAAACGCGGGCGCTGGCGGAAGCCTGGCGCCCTCATCGCGGCGCGGCGGCGATCTTCACCTGGCACTGCTACAACAATCCGGCGCTTTGACCCGGCGCTTTGACGGGGTCAGCGTCGGGGCCGAGGCGCGTCAAACAATCGCGTCGATGAACCTTGCCATGGCGACGTCGCGGGTGCTCAGGCCGCCGGCATCATGGGTCGTCAGCCGCACCCGGACTTTGTTGTAGACGTTGAACCATTCCGGGTGGTGATCCGCCTTGTCGGCATACAGCGCCACCCTGGTCATGAAGCCGAACGCGGCGTTGAAGTCGGCGAACGTCAGGGCGCGCTCGATCGCCTTGCCATCGCCAGCCAGCGCCCAGCCGGGCAATTCGGCAAGCGCTGCGTCGATCTCTGCTGCGTTCAAAGGCTCGATCGCCATCTTACGTCTCCTTGGCACTTGCGCCGCTTTCCCCTATCGCACGGCGCCATGCAAGAGGCCGCCATCGCAGTCACCGATCTCGCGTGCCGTCGCGGCGACCGCGTGCTGTTTCGCGGCCTGACGCACGTCCTTGAACCGGGTGCGGCGCTGCAGATTGAGGGCCACAACGGCATCGGCAAATCCAGCCTGCTGCGCCTTATCGCCGGGCTTGCGCGCCCGTTTGCCGGATCGGTTTCGGTCAGCGGCGGGATCGGCTTGCTGGACGAGCGGCCCGCGCTCGATTTTTCACTGCCCCTGGGCAGAGCCCTGGAATTCTGGGACGCGCTCGACGGCGCGCACCAAACCCGCGATGCGCGGCTGGAGCGGCTCGGCCTGTCCGCCTTGCTCGACATACCCGTGCGCTACTTGTCCACCGGCCAGAAAAAGCGCGCCGCTTTCGCGCGCCTCATCGGCCAGCGCGCTGCCGTTTGGCTACTGGACGAGCCGCTGAACGGCCTGGATGGCCAAGCGATGGCGCTGGCAGAGGCGCTCACTGCCGAACATTGCGCCGCGGGCGGCATTGCCGTGATCGCCTCGCACCAGCCGTTCCGGCTGGACGGCCTGACCCGCCTGGCGCTGGCGGACTACGCACGATGAGCGCGCGCCTTGCCAGCCTGCTAAAACGCGATCTCGCCCGCCTCATGCTGGGTGGGCGCGGCGGCGGAGCCTTGCTGCCGGTGCTGTTCTTTCTGTCGGTGGCGATGCTGTACCCGTTCGCGGTCGGCCCCGACGCGCCGCTTCTGGCGCGGACCGGCGGCGGCGTCATTTGGGTCGCAGCGCTGTTGGCGGCGATCCTCCCGCTTGACCGGCTGGTAGAGCCCGACATCGAGGCCGGCTTGTTCGATCAATGGGCGCTGCGCGGCATCGCTGAGGAACTGGTGATCGCGGTGCGGGTGCTGGCCCACTGGCTCAGCTTCGGGCCGCCGCTGATGTTGGCTACCCTCCCTGCCGCCGCCCTGCTGGGCCTGGACGGGGCGACCTTGCGCACAGTCGAAATCGGATTGCTGGCCGGCACTCCCGGCCTCGCCGCGCTTGGCGTCACCGTCGCCGCGTTGACGGCAGGGCTTCGTGGCGGCGCGGCTTTGGCCGGACTCCTGGTGATTCCGCTGGCGGTGCCGGTGCTGATCTTCGGCGCCGGATCGCTGGGCACCGGGGGCACCGCCGGATTGGCGCTGACGGCGGCGGCCAGCCTCGTGCTGGTGGCGCTGGCGCCGTTTGCGGGCGGGGCCGCAGTGCGAGCGACGCGCGGCTAAATATTTCCCATCCCTGCCGCTGTGGGCAGGGCTGTGGGTAAGTCTGCGAACAATCTGTGGAATCCGATCGTCGCGGGCGCGCGATTCGGTAGCCCGGGCCTTCGCAAAGGCGCCGAAATCCCCCGTATCTCCTGCGAAAAAAGGTCGGAGCGGCAAAAGGCAAGGGAAGCCGCTCCGACCCAAGGCGCACAGGATAGGATCGCGCCCCATGACAAGCGGCGATCCGGGCTTGGTGCAGGCTTGACGGGAGAGGCAAGCCGCGTAACAAGAGCTAATGATAATCATTCGCAATTGCAAGCCTTGAGGTGAACCGCAATGTATCAATACGTTGATCGCCCGCTCAGCACCCTTGATGACGGCTGCCGATTCCTGGTGTGGGGAATGCGCGCCTGGGTCACGGCCATCGCCCATCAGCGTTGCCCGGCCCAGCTCCTGGCCCCCGCATTCGCCAAATGGCGCATGATCGGCGGGCTCCAGCCGTTTCACCGAGCGATGGTGATGTTCAACAAGGACGCGCTGGAAACGTTCGGCTTCTGCCGGATGGAATGCGACCACGTGTCCGAACATGAAGCGATGATTCTGGAACTCGTCGCTTCACTGCGCGATCGCGGCGCCAGTGCGACTCGCGATACGTTGGAAATGCTGGTCACCGAGGATGCGGTCGGTGATTTGCTGGAAACGCTCTCCCGCCTGGGCGCGTCGCTGGCGATCGCGGGGCTGTTTCCCGGCGTTCCGATTGCGGCGCGTGGCGGCGGCTGACGCTCGCCACTCAGCCGGAGTATCCGTCAATCCTGCGGGGCGACATCCACCGAGAACGACATGTCCTGCTTGGTCGATCCTCTGAACGTGCCGTCCAGCGGGGCAACATCGCCGTAATCACGCCCCATGCCGATGAAGATATGGTCGGTATCCGCGAGCTTGTCGTTGGTGGGATCGAAACCCAGCCAGCCCAATTCATCGCCGCACCACAAGTTGACCCAGGCATGCATGGCATCCGCGCCGATGAGCCGAGGCTTGCCTGCCGGCGGGATCGTGCGCAAGTAACCGCTGACGTAGGCCGCTGGAATGCCCAGGCTGCGCGCGGCGATGATCATGACGTGGCTGAAATCCTGGCAGACGCCGTGACGCTTGCGGAACGCTTCGATCGGCGGGGTATCCGCCTGGGTCGCGTCCGGATCGTAGGCGAATTGCTCGTAGATCGTGTGCATCAGCGTCCGACCCGCTTCCATCACCGGCATGTCCTCGGCCAACAGGCCCGATGCCCAGCCCGCTATCTCTCGCTCGGGCGCGGCGCCGGGCGACGCGAAGATGTAGTTTGCCGGCGCCAGTGCCGAAAGATCCGGCTTCTTCATCGCCAGTTCGCGCAATTCGGCAAGGCGCGGCCCGCTCGCATCATCGATGAAAAACGGCAACGGCTCGCATTCGACGGTGAAACGGCTTTCCACCCGCAGTTGGTCGATCGGGTCCTTGAGAATAAAGCGCGTCTCGTTGACGTAATAGCCGCCCTCCCCCTCGGTCAGTCGGGGCGGTTGCGGGTCGATGGCGAGCGAAAAGTCGCGAACGGTCTGCCCCGGCCAATCGGCAGGGCGCAGCCGCACGTTGAATTGCGCCAGCCGCACCGGACTTGCGTACTTCACGGTCGTGACGTGGCTGATCGCGTAGCGCATCACAGCAACAGCATCCGCTGCGTGTCATCGCGATCGAACGAAACGAAATAGCGAGCGGAGATTTCGTCCGACAAACCGAGCAAGCTTGTCTCGATCGCTTCCAGCCGCTCGGGCGTGATCTCGTCGGCAGTGGCGGACTGCAATTCACCCAGCAATGCCCGCGCGGCGCGCAGGGGCGCTTCGGGCAAGTTGTCTTCGCGGTTGCTCGGCAGCGCCGCCAGGTGGGTGACGATGTCGGCCACCTGATAGACTAGAGCGCGCGGATTTTCGGC
Source organism: Novosphingobium sp. Rr 2-17 (assembly GCF_000272475.1). Lineage (GTDB taxonomy): Bacteria > Pseudomonadota > Alphaproteobacteria > Sphingomonadales > Sphingomonadaceae > Novosphingobium. The sequence continues at coordinate 26,576 of NZ_AKFJ01000026.1, read as the reverse complement.
ATCCAGGAACACCAGATCACGCACCGGGTTCGCCATCGGCACCGTCAGGTAGCGGCTGCGATAGATGATCTGGCTGTCGCACAAGTCCAGCAGCACGCCCAGGGCTTCTCCACCGTCGCCCCCCCCTTCTCCCGCCCCGGTCAAACGGCGTCCGATGCGGCAGATGGCCTGTGCTCGCTCCAACCGTTGGCCGATCTCCAAGAAGCGCCACGCCGCCGAACGCACCATATTTTCTGAAACCAGCCCGGCCAGCGCACTGAAATGTTCGGTCAGCCAGCGCGCGCTGCTCAGCATCGATTGCGGGCGATCGACCGCGATAGAGGGCATCGGGCGGCTGACGATGCGCCAGAAATCGCGCGCGAATCGCTCGCGCAGGGAAAGGCCAACTTGCTGGCGGCGGCGCATGAGAGAGGCGACGCCGCTGGGCAACTTGGTTTCGGTGAGAACCTTGGCGCAAATCCGTGTCGGCGACAGCTCGGCAGTGGCGTCCGAGATCGCGCCCCAATCGACCAGCAGGTCCGATAGGCATCGCAGCACGGTATCGTCCGGGCCGAAGCTGCTGTCGCTTTCCATCGAACTACCCAGGATCGCGCGCACGATCCGCACCATCGTCTGCGCGCGTTCGTTGTAGCGGCCGAACCAGAACAAGTTGTCCGCCGCCTGGCTGGCAAGGATGCCGCCCCCGCGTGAAATCGGCGGCTCGCCGGCAAGACGGCTTACGGGGATAGTGGCAGGGGGCTTGTCATCCACGATCCACACGTCAGCGGACAAGTCGCCATCGCCCATCATCGATGTCGGCAGCCCTTCTGTGGAAGCGAGCCGCGCAAACCCTCCGGGCATGACCGTCCAATTGCCGTCGGCAGCCCGGGCGACAAAGGCACGCACGGTAAACGGGCGCGGCACGATAGCGCCGCCGATGATGGCCGGCGTGGTCGAAAGGTGGACGATTTCCTGCCCGCAGTAGTCCATCGGGCGGCGGCGCATTGCCTGCAACAAGGCCTCGCGTGCCTCGTCCCCCAGAACGTTGCCGGCGACCGCGCGTGCGCCGGGCAGACCATCGACCGGACGCCCGAATGCCGGCGTCAGCGCCAGCGTATCGAGGCGGCTGGCGACAATCTCGCGCTCCGCCGCCTGGCCGCACCACCATGTCGCGACATTGGGCAGGATCGGCGCTTCGCCCAGCAGTATCCGGCACAAGCGCGGCAGGAACGCGGCGAATGCAGGCGACTCGACGACTTCCGCGCCGGCCCGATTGACCAGTTCCACCCCGCCGCCGGACCAGGCATCGAACAAGTTGGCGACACCCAGCCGCGATTTGGCATCGAAGGCCAGCGGATCGAGCGCGTCGGTATTGATCCACCGCCACAAGGCATCGACGCGCTTGGGCCCGGCAATCGTCCCGATATAAAGCCGCCCATCGACGACGCTGAGATCGCGGCCTTCCACCAGCGGCAGGCCCAAATAGCGCGCAAGGTGGGCTTGTTCAGGATAAGTCTGGTTGAACGGCCCCGGCGTCAGCAGCGCGATACGTGGCTGTTCGCGGCGGCAGGCCGCCGCCATGCCATCGCGCAAGTGGGTGAAGAATTCGGACAAACGGCGGGCATGGCTGTCACCCAGGACGTTGCCGGTAGTGCGCGTCATCGCCAGCCGGTTTTCCAGCGCGTAGCCCACGCCGGTCATGATCCGCACCCGGTCCTGCAGCACGCGCCACTGGCCACGCGGGCCACGGGCAAGGTCGGCAGCGTAGACGTTGAGGAAATGGCCGCCTTCCGGGTTGCAGCCGACCATCTTGCGCGCGAAGAAGGGGCTGCCGGCCACGACGGCGGCCGGCAAGTGCCCGTCACGCACCACGCGCTGATCGCCGTAGATATCCGCCGTCAGCCGTTCCAGCAACGTCGCGCGCTGGATCAATCCGCGCTCGACCTCGGCCCATTCCTCAGCGCCGACCACCAAGGGCATGACGTTCAACGGCCAGGCGCGCTCGTCCTCGTCGCCCGCCACTCGGAAGGCGAGGCCAAGTTCGGCGGCATGACGGGTGACGGCATCCTGCAATTGCGAAGGATCGCCATCGCTCAGGCCCGAGAGGCCCTTGGCCACGGCTTGCCATCGGGCCGCTACTGGTTCGGCAGCGTCAGCGTAAAGATCGCCGCCTGCAACCACGCCAGCGTACCCGTCCAACCAGCCCGGTGCGATTGCGCGGTCGAGGTCCGTCATCCCCCGCGCGCCCGTGCCACGGGCGCGCTTGATAGCATCCTCAATCCAGGCCCCCGTACCAACATCGGGCTACTGTAGCCGCGACGGTCGCCTCAGGTCGAGAGTGAACGGAAATTCGGTGGGGAGTTCCTCGCTCGGGCGCTTCAGCGGGCCGGGCGAGTGGCCCTGCTCCTGGAACCGAGCCTTGCGCCGCGCTTCCGCCTCGTAGCCATTGATCGGCACCGTATCGTAGTTGCGCCCACCCGGATGCGCGACGTGATAGACGCAACCGCCCAGCGAGCGACCGTTCCACAAGTCATAGATGTCGAAGGTCAGCGGCGGATCGGATTCGAGCATCGGATGGAGGCACTCGGTCGGCACCCACGCCTTGTAGCGCACCCCGCCCACGCCTTCGCCATGCCCGGTCTTGACCAGCGGCACCTGGCGGCCATTGCAAGTGATGACGTGGCGCCCTTCGACCAAGCCGGTCGCCTTGACCTGCAAGCGCTCGGTCGAGCTATCGACATAGCGCACGGTGCCGCCGATCGCGCCGGTTTCGCCCAGCACGTTCCACGGCTCCAGCGCATGGCTGATCTCCAGCGACACGCCGCCGCCCTCGACATCGCCGTGGACCGGGAAGCGGAACATGCGCTGCGCCTCGAACCAGGCGGGATCGAAGTGGTAACCGGCGCGATCGAGATCGGCCAGCACGTCGAGGAAATCCTCCCAGACGAAATGACCGAGCATGAACCGGTCGTGCAACTGGGTGCCCCAGCGAACCAGCGGGCCTTCCAACGGCTCCTTCCAGAACCAGGCCGTCAGCGCGCGGAGCAGCAGTTGTTGGGCGCAGCTCATCCGCGCTTCAGGCGGCATTTCGAAACCGCGAAACTCGACGAGGCCAAGGCGACCGGTCGGGCCATCGGGGCTGAACAGCTTGTCGATGCAGATTTCGGTGCGGTGGGTATTACCGGTCACGTCTACCAGCAAGTTGCGGAACAAGCGATCGACCACCCACGGCGCGGGCTGCTCCTGGTCTGGCCCCGGCACTTGCGACAACGCGATTTCCAGCTCGTACAGCGCATCGTGGCGCGCTTCGTCGATGCGCGGTGCCTGGCTGGTCGGGCCGATGAACAGGCCTGAGAACAAGTAGCTGAGCGAAGGGTGGCGCTGCCAATAGGTGACGAAGCTCTTGAGCAAGTCCGGGCGGCGGATGAACGGGCTGTCCAGCAGGGTCGGCCCGCCCAGCACGATGTGATTGCCCCCGCCCGTGCCGATCGAGCGGCCATCGACCATGAACTTGTCGGCAGTCAGCCCCAGCTCGCGCGCGCAATCGTACAGCGTCTCGGTGATCTCCACCGTCTCACGCCACGAGGCGGAAGGGTGGATGTTCACCTCGATCACGCCGGGATCGGGGGTGACTTTCAGCACCATCAGGCGCGGGTCCGGCGGCGGCGGGTAGCCTTCGATGCGGACCGGGAGCTTGAGCTTTTCGGCCACGACTTCGATCGAAGCGACGAGTTCGAGGTAGTCGTCCAGCGCTTCGGTGGGCGGAATGAACACCGCGAGGTAATCGCCGCGCGGCTCGATCGTGATCGCGGTGCGCACCGCGCCCTCGATCAGGTCCTGTTCCACCGCCGGTTCGGCGAAGGTCTTGGGCGCGGGCACCGACTGGAACCGCTGCGGGCCGCGACCGGGATCGCCGGCGCCTTCCTCATGGCTCTGGCTGCCGCGCTCGATCACCTGACTGCGGAAATCGGCCAAAGGCTCGCGCGGTTCGGCGGTGTCGCGCGGGTGGATATACGGAAAATCCGATGGCGGCACGTAAGGCAGAGAGCCGAGCGGCAAGCGATAGCCCAGCCCCGAATCGCCCGGAACCGCCGTCAGCACGCCCTTGCGCACACGCCACAATTCGCTGCGCCAACGCGGCAACTGCTCGCTGCGCGATTGCCAGCGCTGCACCGGCAGCACGAAGCCCAACGGCTTTTCCATGCCCCGACGGTAGGTGCGGCGGAAGCGGCGAGCCAGTTCCTCGTCCTCGACGTGCGGGTCCAGCGGGCTGTCGTTGATCGGCAGCTCGTCTTCGCGCAGCATCCAGACGCCGCGATCTTCGTAGACCGGCTGGACGAATTCGGGATCGATGCCCAGACCTTCCGCAGCGGCGGCCAGCACGGCAGCGGCAGCAGAAACGTCAATCGAGGGCACCGGATCGGGATCGGCGCCCTTTTCCAGCGGCTTTTCGCCAGCGATCAAGCTGTCGTCACGCCAGATCGGCACGCCATCCTTGCGCCAGTAGATCGAATAGCCCCAGCGCGGCAGCGTTTCGCCGGGATACCATTTGCCCTGCCCGTGGTGCAGCAGCGATCCCGGCGCGAACTTGTGACGCAACATCCGGATCAACTGGTCGGCATAAGCCGCCTTGGTCGGGCCGACGGCGGCGCTGTTCCATTCGGGCGCTTCGAAGTCTGTGGCGGCGATGAAGGTCGGCTCGCCGCCCATCGTCAGGTTGACCTCGTTGGCGACGAGATCGGCATCCACTTGGTCGCCCAGTTCGAGCAACGCCTGCCAGCGATCGTCGGTGAACGGCTTGGTGATCCGCACCGCCTCGGCGATGCGGCTGACGTTCATGTGGAAATCGAAATCGACCTCCGCAGGCTCGGCAAGACCCTCGATCGGGGTAGCCGAGCGGTAATGCGGCGTGGCGCACAGCGGAATGTGCCCTTCGCCCGCAAACATGCCCGAGGTCGCGTCCAGCGCCACCCAGCCCGCGCCCGGCACGTAAGCCTCCGCCCAGGCATGCAGGTCGGTCACGTCATTCAGGACGCCGACCGGCCCTTCCTTAGGCAGCACATCGGCGACGAGCTGGATCGAATAGCCAGAGACGAACCGCGCGGCAAAGCCCAGCCGGCGCAGCAAGTGGACCAGCAGCCACGCCGAATCGCGGCACGATCCGATGCCGGCGACCAGTGTCTCTTCCGGGGTCATGATCCCGGTTTCCATGCGAATCACATAGCCGATGCGCTGCTGCAGCTTGCTGTTGATATCGACCAGGAAATCGACCGTGCGGCCTTGATAGCTCGCGTGCTCCGCCACCAGCGCCTCGAACAACGGGCCTTGGGCCTCATATTCGAAGTACGCAGCGAGATCGGTCTTGAGGTTGTCCTCGTAGGCGAACGGATATTCCTCAGCCGATGGCTCGACGAAGAAATCGAACGGGTTGATCACCGCCAGTTCGGCCAGCAGATCGACCTCAATGGTGAAATGATCGACCGGATCGGGGAACACCACCCGCGCCAGCCAATTGCCATGCGGGTCCTGCTGCCAGTTCAAGAAATGCTCGGGCGGGCTGATCGTCAGCGAATAGTTGGGCACCGCCGTGCGCGAATGCGGCGCGGGCCGCAATCGGATCACTTGCGGGCCAAGCCGGATACGGCGCGAGTAACGATAGCTGGTGCGGTGATTGAGAGCGACTTTGATCATCGCGGACGAGTGTGCGTCAAACTATGCTGCACTGCAATGTTTGTTCACTAATACGATGTGTAACGGGCAAAACCCTTAACGCGGCACTCTGGCGCGATTGTCGCCAAACCGTCATCGTGGCATGCAAGGGGCTCAAGATGAAGACGAAGGACATGTTGGACACCAGCCCCGAATCGGAAGACCGCGTGGAAACTGTCGAGACGGTCGATATCGGCACCCGGCCCGCGCGCTACTTCAATCGCGAACTGAGCTGGCTCGCCTTCAACGAGCGTGTGCTCGCCGAAGCGTCGAACCCGCACTACCCGTTGCTGGAACGGCTTCGGTTTCTGTCGATCTCGGGCAGCAACATCGACGAATTCCTGACCGTGCGCGTCGCGGGCCTCGCCGGCCAGATCCGCCGGCAGATCGAAGAACTCTCGATCGACGGGCTGACCCCGACCCAAGCGCTCGCCGTCACCCACGAGAAAGTGCAGGAGCTGGAGCAGATCCAGCAGCAATCGTGGACCGAGCTGAAAGTGCAACTCGCCGAGGCCGGCATCCGCGTCTACGGCGGCGAGAAGATGGACCGCGAGCGGGAAAAGTGGCTGCAACGCTACTTCCTCGAAGACATCATGCCGGTGATCACCCCGCAGGCGATTGACCCGGCGCATCCGTTCCCGTTCGTCGCCAACCAGGGCATCGGCGTGATGTTCTCGCTCACCCGGATCGCCGACCAGGCGCCGGTGATGGAGATGGTCCTGATCCCCGCCCCGCTGCCGCGCTATGTGCGGATACCGGGCGAGGAAGCGGCCTGGATCAGCATCGAAGACCTGATCTGCCGCAACGCCGAGGAACTGTTTCCCGGCTTTCGCGTCAACGGCCATGGCGTGTTCCGCATCCTGCGCGATAGCGACATCGAGATCGAGGAAGATGCCGAGGATTTGGTGCGCTATTATCGCACCGCGATCCAGCGCCGTCGCCGCGGGCGCATCATCGTCCTGCAGCTTCAGGGCAAGTTCAATCCGGCGGCAGAAGAACTGCTGCGCGCCCAGCTCGGCCTCGACAGGGCGCTGATCATGAAGACCGAGGGGATCATCGGCTTCTCCGGTCTGTCGGCGATCTGCGACGAGGATCGCCCGGAATTGAAGTTCGAGCCCTATTCCCCCCGCTACCCCGAGCGTATTTTGGAGCACGACGGCGATATCTTCGCGGCCATCCGCGAGAAGGACATCGTCATCCAGCACCCCTACGAAAGCTTCGAGGTGGTGATCGATTTCCTGCGCCAGGCCGCGCGCGACCCCGACGTGGTCGCGATCAAGCAGACGCTCTACCGCGCCGGCAAGCAATCAGCGATCGTCAACGCCCTGATCGGCGCGGCGGAGCATGGCAAGTCCGTCACTGCCGTGGTCGAGCTCAAGGCCCGCTTCGACGAAGAGCAGAACCTGCTGTGGGCCAGCCAGCTCGAACGCGCGGGCGTGCAGGTGATCTACGGCTTCGTCGATTGGAAGACCCACGCCAAAGTCTCGATGGTGGTCCGCCGCGAAGCGGATGGCCTCAAGACCTACTGCCACTTCGGCACCGGCAACTACCATCCGATGACCGCGCGCATCTACACCGACTTGTCGTACTTCACGGCAGAGCCTGCCGCCGGGCGCGACGTGGGCCGGCTGTTCAACTTCATCACCGGCTACGTCGAGCCCAAGCGCACCGAACTGCTGGCGATCTCGCCGATGTCGCTGCGCTCGACCCTCTACGACCGGATCGACGCCGAAATCGCCCATGCCCGCGAAGGCAAGCCCGCCGCGATCTGGGCCAAGCTCAACTCGCTGACCGATCCCGAACTGATCGACAAGCTGTACGAAGCGAGCCAGGCCGGCGTCGATATCGATCTCGTCATCCGCGGCATCTGTTGCCTGCGCCCCGGCATCGCCGGCTTGTCCAGCAACATCGTGGTCAAATCGATCATCGGCCGCTTCCTGGAACACGGGCGCATCTGGGCTTTCGCCAACGGCGCCCACCTGCCCAACCAGCGCGCCAAGCTGTATATCACGTCCGCCGACGGCATGAGCCGCAACCTCGACCGCCGAGTCGAAATCCTGGTGCCGGTGCGCAACAAGACCGTTCACGACCAGGTTCTCGACCAAGTCATGCTGGCCAACCTGCTGGACACCGAACAAAGCTGGCTGCTGGCGCCCGACGGCACGTACCAGCGCATGGGCGAAGTGGAAGTGCCGTTCAACCTGCACGGCTATTTCATGACCAACCCGTCGCTCTCAGGGCGCGGTGCGTCACTTGCCAGTGGACGAAAAGTGCCCAAGCTATCGCTTCGGCGCGGCAACCTGACGTAATGCGAAATCGCCGCTCGGAACCTCGGGCTTTGGGATTGGTCTGAACCTTCATGCTCGGTAATCGCCAACCTACCGCGATCCCGTCTCGCCCGCCTGCCGGCCAACCCGTGGTCAGCCCCGGCGGCGCCAAGCGTGCGATCATCGACATCGGATCGAACACGGTGCGCCTGGTCGTCTACAACGGCCCACCACGCGCGCCGGTCGTCGTGCTAAACGAAAAGGTCAACGCCCGGCTGGGCAAGGATTTGGGCCGTACCGGCGCCATTCCCGAAAAGGCGATGCGCACCGCGCTCTCGGCCCTGGCCCGTTACGCCGCGCTGATCGAACTGCTGGAGGTGGAGAGCGTCGAGTGCGTTGCCACCGCTGCCGCGCGCGATGCCAGCAACGGGCCGGCTTTCCTGGACGCCGTGCGCGGCTTCGGCTTGTCCCCGCGCCTGCTGTCGGGTGAGGAAGAAGCACGCGCCAGCGCTACCGGCGTCATCGCCGCCTTCCCCGGCGCGCGCGGCATCGCCGCCGATCTGGGCGGTGGCAGCCTGGAATTGGTGGAAATCGACGGCGAAGTGCGGGCCGGCGGCATCACCCTGCCGCTCGGAACCCTGCGCTTGCCGGACTTGCGCGCCGCCGGCCCGCTCAAGTTCGCCGATACGGTGCGCAAAGCCCTGGAGGCACGCGGCTGGGCCGATGGCAGCCAGCATAGCCGTGGGCTGCCCCTCTATATCGTCGGCGGCTCGTGGCGCGCCCTCGCGCTGCAAGCCATGCGCGTGCTGAACTGGCCGGTGGACGATCCCCACGGCTTCGAACTGACCGCAACCGAAGCGCTGCGCCTCGCCCGCCAGTTCGAGAAGGGCAGGCTCGACGACCCCGATCCGCGCATTTCCTCGGCACGCCTGAACACTTTGCCAGATGCCGCCGCTCTCATGGTGCAACTGATCGAGCGACTGGCGCCCTCGCACCTTGTTTTTTCGTCGTGGGGCCTGCGCGAAGGGCTGCTGCACATGCAGCTGCCTGCGCATGTCCAGCAGGAAAACCCGATGCTGGCGAGCGTCGCCGCCTTCGCCAAGGCCGCCCGCGCCGAACTGGACGACGCCGTGCGTATCGCCGAGTGGACCACACCGGCCTGCCGCGATTCCAATGCCGATGGCGATTTGCGCACTGCCGCCAGCCTCCTCGCGCTCGCCGCCCAGCGCACTGAACCCAACATGCGCACCGAAGAAGCGCTGGCTTGGGCCTTGCGCAAACGCTGGATCGGCATCGACATGCGCGGCCGCGCGATGATGGCGATGGCCGAACTCGCCAATTGCGGCACTACCGAAATTCCCGCCCCATTCCTGCGCCTCGCCGAACGCGCCGACCTCGACCGCGCGATCGGCTGGGGCCTCGCCGTCCGCGTCTGCCGCCGCCTCACCGCCGGCACCCGACGCGCCCTCGCCACCACATCCCTCACCATCCAGAACGGGGCCTTGGTGTTAACCCTGCAAGAACCCGCCCAGGCCCTCTACAGCGCCAGCATCGGCAAGGACGTCAAGGCGCTCGCCGAATGGCTGGGACTGGAGTGGCGGGTTGACGCCATGGGCGGGGTCGCGGTGGAGGGATAAACGCCCCGTTCTACCGATCCGGTGGAGGCCGCGGAGACCAGAAATGACCGTTCCCAAGCTGCGTGTGGCCCGGCCAACCGATGATATCGACGCAACGTTACGAAAGCCTATGACCATGATCCTGATCGGCCAGTACGATTCACCCTTTGTCCGGCGCGTCGCGGTGGCGCTGAACTTTTATGGATTGTCCTACGAGCACCGGCCGTGGTCGACCTTTTCCGACGCTGACAAGCTTGCGGCCTACAATCCCTTGCGGCGGGTGCCGACGCTGGTGTTGGAAGGGGATGAGGTCTTGATCGAGAGCATGGCGATCCTCGACCATCTGGACCAGCAAGTCGATCTGGACCATCGACTGATACCAGCGGCTGGGAGCGAGCGTCGCGCTGCGTTGAAGACGTGCGCGCTGGCCACCGGCCTGTGCGACAAGATGGTCAGCCTCATTTACGAGCGCGCCTTGCACCAAGAAACCTCGGATGCGTGGATCGCGCGGTGTACCACGCAAGTATCCGGCGTGCTTTCGATCCTGGAAGCGCAATGCGCGGCGTTGGCGACCCCGTTCTGGTTTGGCGGGCGGCCGGGACATGCGGACATCGCGGTCGCGTGCGCCATGCGGTTCCTGCGCGAGGCGCACCCAGACATCGCCGCGGTGTCACAATCGAGCGCACTTGTCGGCCACGCCGAACGCTGCGAAGCGATGCGGGAATTCAGCAGCGTCGTCCAACGGTTCGATCCGCCGCGCCGCTAGGAAATCAGCCCAGGGAATAGGCCCCAGGAAGTAGGCGAAGTCCCAAGGCCGATCTCGATATAAGCGTTGAGTTTATGAGGCGCCCCGGCCTCAGCCCGCCAACGCCAGAGCCGCCGCATCCTCGCGCACGACGCGGGGGTGGTCGGGCCAAATGCCGCGCGTGTCGTAAACCAGCTTTTCGGCGCGTTCGGCCAGCGGCACCACGCGGAACACGTCGTGGTCGACCAGCACGATCAGGATTTCGCAGGTCTCCAGCGCTTCGTCGATGTCGATCAAGGTTACGCCGGTATCGGTGAACTCGATCGGCAGTTCCGCCGCATAAGGCTCGACCACGCTCATGCGGCTGCCGAACTTGCGCGCCAGGCGGCTGGAGACGAAGCGCGCCGGGCTTTCGCGGAAATCGTCGATATTGGCCTTGAACGCGAGGCCCAGGCACGCGATCCGCGCTTCCGGGTGCGCCTCAACCAGCGCCTCGGCCTTGGCGACGACATGGTGCATCTTGCCGTCGTTCACCCCGCGCGCGGTGCGGATCAGCGGGGTGTCTTCAGGCGCGCCGTGGACGATGAACCAGGGGTCCACCGCGATGCAGTGGCCGCCAACGCCAGGTCCGGGCGACAGGATGTTGACGCGCGGGTGCCGGTTGGCAAGACGGATCACTTCCCACACGTCCAGCCCCATCCGGTCCGCCACCATCGACAGCTCGTTGGCAAAGGCGATGTTGACGTCGCGGTAAGCGTTCTCGACCAGCTTGGTCATCTCGGCGGCGCGGGCATCGGTGGTCACGCATTCGCCGCGCACGAAGCGCTTGTAGAACGCCAGCGCCTTGCGCGCGCAACGCGGGGTGATGCCGCCGATCGAGCGGTCGTTGTTGGTCAGTTCTTCCAGGATGCGGCCCGGCAGCACCCGCTCGGGGCAATAGGCGATCGAGATGTCCGGGGTTTCCCGCGTGAGGCCGGGGATCTTAAGGTCCGGGCGCATCTGCGCGATCATGTCGCGCATCTGCTCGGTGGTGCCGATCGGAGAGGTCGATTCCAGGATCACCACGTCGCCGGCTTTCAACACCGGTGCGATCGTGCGGCCGGCGGCCAGCACGTAGGAAATGTCGGGCGCGTGGTCTTTGTCGAACGGCGTGGGCACGGCGATGACGAAGACGTCCGCTGGCGCCACATCGACCGACGCGCTCAACAGTCCGCGCCCCACCACGCCCTGGACCAGGCCGTCGAGATCGACTTCCTCGATATGGATTTCACCCCGGTTGATCGTATCGACCACGCGCTGCGACACGTCGAGGCCCAGCACCTTGCACCCCGAACGGGCGATGACGGCGGCGGTCGGCAGCCCGATGTAGCCCAGGCCGACGACGCAGACGTCAGGCTTGTTATCCGATTTCATGCGCAAGCAACTCCACGATGCGGCGCGATGCGTGCCCATCCCCGAACGGGTTGTGCGCGCGCGCCATCGATTCATAACTGTTCGTATCATCGAGCAGGATTGAAATTTCGGTAACGATGCGCGCCGCATCGGTGCCGACCAGTTTCGCGGTCCCCGCCGCGACGCCTTCGGGCCGCTCGGTCGTCTCGCGCATGACCAGCACGGGCTTGCCGAGCGCGGGCGCTTCTTCCTGCACCCCGCCGCTGTCGGTCAGCATGATCTCGGCGATCGCCAGCAACCGCGCGAAATGCGGATAATCGAGCGGTTCGATCAAGGCGACGTTGTCCAGCCCCGTCAGCCGCTCGTTCATCACCTTGCGCACGTTGGGGTTGAGGTGGACCGGAAAGATCACCGCCGTGTCGGGCCGCTGCGCAATCTGGCGGATGGCAGCGGCAATGCCTTCCATCCCCTCGCCGAAATTCTCGCGCCGATGGCTGGTGACGCCGACGATGCGCTTGCCGGCAAAGCGCGCTTCCAACGTCGCCAGCCCCGCCGCCAGATGCGGCTCGCGCTCGATCTTGGCCGTCACCCAGTGCAGCGCGTCGATCACGGTGTTGCCGGTGACGTGGACGCGCGACGGATCGACGTTCTCCTTCAGCAGCGCCCCTTGCGCCGTCTCGGTCGGCGCGAAGTGCAGGCTCGCCATCGCGCCGATGATCTTGCGGTTCACTTCCTCGGGCCACGGGTGGAGGATGTTGTAGCTGCGCAAGCCCGCCTCGACGTGATCGACCGGCAGCTTGCGATAATAGGCCGCCAGCGCGCCGGACATCGCGGTGGCGGTGTCGCCCTGCACCATCACCCGGTCGGGCTGCACCGCGTCCATCACCTTGCCCAGCCCCGTGAGCAGATTGGCGGTCAGCGCATCGAGCGTCTGATCCGGTTGCATCACGTCGAGGTCATGGTCCGGCACGATCCCGGCGATCTCGAGCACCTGGTCCAGCATCTGGCGATGCTGCGCCGAGACGCACACCACGCATTCGAACCGAGGATCGGCCTTGAGCGCATGCACCACGGGAAACAGCTTGATCGCCTCGGGACGAGTTCCGAACACGACGAGAATGCGGCAAGGCTTGGTCATGCGAGGCGCTGTAGCAGGCCGGGGTTAACCATGGGTGAGTTCTTTGAGATCACTTCTTTCGCTGCTCGGCGATGAAAGCCAGTTCGGACTTGGCGACAGGGCTGTCCGGATCGTCCTTGAGAGATTTCTCGTAAGCTTTCTTGGCGGCAGTTAGATCGCCCTTTTCGATCAAAATATAGCCGATACCTCGCTGGGCAGCCGCGCGCGCTTGCTTCTGGGCAGTCTCATTCTCCGCCAACCCGGCATATTCCATCGCCGTCCGGTAGGCTTCTTCAGCCTTCGGGTTGTCGCCATTCTCACGATAGGCATATCCTAGCTCGACGAAGTAGGGGGCGTGCATCGGCGCAAGCCCGGTAAGCCGCTGAAGGGATGCCAACGCTTCCGCCTTTCGACCAAGCTCTGTCAGTGCATAGGATCGAACGAAATAAGCCTCGCAAACTTCCGACCCGAAAACGACACTGCTTTGCTTCTTGGTGGCGCCTAAAGCTGAATACAAAAAGCCTTCGGTCATGCTAGGCCCGCAGAAGACCATGCCTTTGGCCTGCTCCTGCGCGATGCGCGCATCAAATTGGGCCAGCAACGGGGACAACATCTCCAACGCCTTGTCCGACTGCTTTTGCGCTATCAGCTTCTGTGCCTCAGCAACCGTCAGGCTGTCAGCCTTCCGGCTATCTGCGCTAACGGCATTGGCAATATCATCTTTTGCGATTGCTGGACCGGCACAGCAGCTCAATAACGCGATACTTAAAGCGATTTCGTGCTTGGCCATCACTTCGCACCCCACCCCATTTTCCGCATCGGTGCCCCCGATGCCTCCGCAATGACATCGCACAGAAGCTGCCAGGTCAATAGTGGACAAAGCAGTCGGCGCCGATTGCCCTAGCCGGATGGTCATCGCATATCGTCGCCATGGCAATTCAAAGCGACAAGTGGATCCGCACCCAGGCCCGTGAGCATGGGATGATCGAGCCGTTCACCGAGGCGCAGCGGCGCGATGGGTGTATTTCGTATGGCTTGTCGTCCTACGGTTACGACGCGCGGGTGGCGGACGAGTTCAAGATCTTCACCAACGTCGATTCCGCCGTGGTGGACCCCAAGAACTTCGATTCCAACTCGTTCGTCGATCGCAAGACCGATGTCTGCGTGATCCCGCCCAACTCGTTCGCGCTGGCCCGCACCGTCGAATACTTCCGGGTGCCGCGCGACGTGCTGGTGATCTGCTTGGGCAAGAGCACCTATGCGCGCTGCGGCATCATCGTCAACGTGACCCCGCTGGAGCCCGGCTGGGAAGGCCACGTGACCCTGGAATTCTCCAACACCACCCCGCTGCCCGCCAAGATCTACGCCAACGAAGGCGCGTGCCAGTTCCTGTTCCTGCAAGGCAACGAGCCGTGCGAAATCAGCTACGCCGACCGCGCCGGCAAATACATGGGCCAGCTCGGAGTAACGCTGCCTCGGCTGTAAGGCGGGGGACCGAACGCACCCTCGGGAACAAACCCCGTCGCCGCCAGCTTCTCCGGTCACCAGACAACAGGCCGGGAGAGCGCCATGTCAAAAATTGCCGCCATAATCGGGCGCTTTCTTATCGCCCTGATCTTTATTGCCTCGGGCGCGGGCAAACTAATGGATGTTGCCGGGACGAACGCGGCGATTACCGCCGTCGGACTGCCCTCGGGTATCGCCATTCCAGTCGGCGTATTCGAACTGGTCGCAGGGCTGTGCCTGGCCGCCGGGTTCATGGTCCGCCTCGCATCGGTGCTGCTGGCCATCTTCACCGCGCTGACCATCCTGTTCTATCACAACCAGGTCGGTGACCCGACTGTCCGCCTTGAGGTCTTCAAGCATCTGGCGATCATTGGCGGATTGGCGCTGGCCTTTGCCCACAGCCACATGTGGAGCCATTACTACGCCATCCGCACCACCCGCGATGCCGAGCTGGACACGCGTGACGCCGAAGCCCGCGTCCACGAGGCCGAGCTACGCGCCGCTCGGGCCGAAGCGCGCGCCGATGCGGCTGTGCATGACACGCCGGTGGTGACAACCACCACGCCGGGAACGGTCACGACTGGAACCGTGCCCGGCACCGTCACCGTGCGGCAGAAGCGTCGCTTGTGGGATTGGTAACAGTGCGCGGGTGAGCGTGAGCCGCGCTCACCCCATCGCCAAGCGATAGCCCACGCCCGGCTCGTTGCGCAACAGCACGGGCCGGGCCGGATCGTCCTCCAGCTTGAGCCGCACGCCGCGCGCCGCGACGCGCAAGTATTCGACGTCATCCTCGTGCCCTGCCCCCCAAACCGCGCGCAACAGCGCGGCGTGGGTGATGACACGGCCGGGGTTGCGGGCCAGTTCGGACAGCAGTCCGTATTCCTTGGGTGTCAGGTGGACGGTCTCGCCCTGCTTGCGCACGGTGCGGGACAGCAAGTCGATCTCGACATCGCCGATATGCGTCACCGGCTGCTCCGCAGCACCGGAGACGCGATGGCGCAGAGCGGTGCGGATGCGAGCGAGAACTTCCTCGCTGTCGAACGGCTTGGACACGTAATCGTCCGCCCCCAGATCGAGCGCGGCGACCTTCTGGTCGGTCTCGCCACGCGCGGAAACGACGATGACGGCGGCACTCGCGCGCAAAGTCGGGATCAGTTCCAGTCCATCGCGATCAGGCAGGCCAAGGTCGAGCAAGACCACTTCGGGCTTGTCGATCTGCAGCGCGGTCAACGCCTCACGCGCGGTGCCGGCCTCGACCACGCGATAGCCCGCGCGCGACAGCCCGACGTGGAACAAGCGGCGGATCGCGGGTTCATCATCGACGACGAGGATGGTGATCGCCGGGGTCATTCCTTGGGCCATTCCCTCAGTTGCGCGTTTTCGAAGCGGATGGTGAAATCCGCGCCGCCTTCGGAGCGGTTCGCGGCGCGCACCGTCAGGCCCATCGCCTGCGCGAAGCCCAAAACGATGGCAAGCCCCAGCCCTGAACCACCGGTGCGATCCGAGCCACCGATGCGCGTGAACGTCTCGAAGATGCGCGCTTCCTGGCCTTCGGGAATGCCGGGGCCGTGGTCGCTGACAGTCAGGTCGAGGCCCAGGGCATCGCGCCGCGCGGTGATCGTGATCGGGCGGGCGGGATCACCATACTTGGCGGCATTGTCGACCAGGTTGAGCAGGCAGTGCTGGAACAAGTTAGGGTCCACCAGCACCATCGGCGTGTCGAGCGGAATGCGGCTGACCACGTCCTGGCCGGCCAGCGCCACCCGCATATCGTCGAGCACGGCGGCGACTGCATCGCCCAGGTCCACCGGCTGGATCGTGCCTTCCAATGCGCCTGCCTCGATCCGCGCCATATCGAGCAAATTGGCGACGAAGCGGTTGAGCCGTTCCGCCGCGCCGCGCGTCTGCGCCAGTTGCTCTGCCTGTGCAGCATCGGCAGGCGCGATCTCGGCCAGGGTGCCAAGCAAGGTGGTGAGCGGGGTGCGCAGATCGTGGCTGACCGAAGACAGCAGCGTCTGGCGCAAACGGTCGCGCTCGCGCACTTGCGAAAGCTCAGCCATGCGTGCCTCCAGCGCGATGCGTTCCAAAGCGAGGCTGCCCTGGTCGATCAGGCTTTGCAGCAGTGGGACTTGTTCGGGCCGGACCGGCGCTCGTGCGTCCGGTCGCGACAACCCCAGCACACCGAGCGCGGTGCCGCCGGCGGCGAGCGGGTGGAACAGCCATTCCGAAGCCGTCAGCGTGTCCGAACCGCGCCCGGCCGGCTGATCGTTCTCGAATGCCCAGCGCGCGGCGGCCAGATCGAGCATCTCGAAATGCGGCGAACTCGGCCAGCCGGCCTGGGTTTCCAGACCCTCGTCCCCTAGCATCAGCACCGCGGTATTCGTCCCCAGAAGACGACCGATCTCGGCGCACAGCACTTGCCCCAGTTCGTTAGTGGTACTGATCTTGGTGAGCAGGCGTGCGAAACCCGCCAAAGCACTGTTCTGCGCCGCGCTTGCTTGCGCCATCAATGCTTGTGCCCGTACGCGCGCCGCAAGCTGGCTGCCAACGATGGCTACCGCCAGCAGCACCATCACCGTGATGATGTTGCGCGGATCTTCGATCGTCAGCGTGTAAGTGGGCGGAATGAAGAAGAAGTTGTAGGCAAGGCTGGAAGCGAGGCTGGTAACGACTGCGGTGCGCAAGCCATGGCGGGATGCGGCCACCATCACCGGCAGCAGATAAAGCAGGCCCAGATCAGTGATATTACCGCGCGAGACGATGAGCGTCCCCGTCAGCGTCACCAGCACGACAAGCCCCAACGCGACGACATAGCCGCCAGCCGTGCCCCACTGCCCGGTTTCGCGCACCCGCGCCGCTTTATCTGCCTTTTGTGCCATCGGCAGGACGTGGACGGCAAGACCGGGCGCTCCGCGCACCAGCGCATCGACGACCGAGCCATGCCACAGTTCGAACAGCCGCGATCGGTTCGTCTTGCCGACGATCAACTGCGTGGCGCGGGCAGTAGTGGCGAAGTGCGTCAGCCCCTCGATCACGGTTTCCGCCGGCACCGAGGCGACTTGCGCGCCCAGTTGCGTCGCCAGATGCAGCGTCTCGGCCAGTTGGGCGGTCTGCTCCGAGGTAAACCGGGCGCTGCGCGGGGTTTCGATGTGCACCGCCGTCCACGGCGCGCGCAAGGCATCAGCGAGGCGTTTCGCGGCGCGGACCAGTTCGGTCGCGCCGGGCTGCTCACTGACGGCGACCACCAGCCGGTCGTTCGCTGCCCACGAACCGGCCATGGCATGGGCGCGCAAGTAATCGAGCATTTGCGCATCAACCACCTGCGCGGTGCGACGCAGCGCCAGTTCGCGCAACGCAGTGAGGTTGGACTTGGAAAAGAAGGCGCCGAGCGCGCGGTTGGCCTCTTCGGGGATATAGACCTTGCCCTGCCGCAGCCGCTCGATCAGCTCGTCCGGCGGGATATCGACCACCTCGATCTCGGCTTCGTCGAGCACCCGATCGGGCAGGGTTTCGCGGACGCGGACGTGGGTGAACGAGGCGACGACGTCGTTCAGGCTTTCCAAGTGCTGGACGTTGAGGGTGGACCACACGTCGATCCCGGCGTCGCGCAGTTCCTCCACGTCCTGCCAGCGCTTGTCGTGTCGGCTGCCTGGCGCGTTGGTGTGGGCCAACTCGTCCACCAGCACCAGAGCCGGGCGGCGAGCGATGATGGCCTCTATGTCCATTTCGGCGAGCACGTGGTCGTGATGGGCGACCCGCCGCATCGGCACGATCTCCAGCCCCTTGAGCCGCGCGGCGGTTTCCGCCCGGCCATGGGTTTCCACGACGCCGACGACCACGTCCAGCCCGGCGGCTGCGCGCGCGGCGCCCTCACCCAGCATCTCGTAAGTCTTGCCCACGCCCGGAGCCGCCCCGAGGAACACCTTGAGGCGGCCGCGCCCCTCGCGCGCGGCGGCGCGCAGCAGGGCTTCGGGATCGGGGCGGGCGTCGTTCACTGGATCGCTTGTGCGCCTTGTCCCGCCGCCCTGTCGAGGTCCAGATTGAGTTCGAGGACGTTGACGCGCCGTTCGCCCAAGACGCCCAGCAGCGGCTGCTCGGTATGCGCGGCGACGAGTTGCGCCACCCGCGCCCGGTCCAGCCTCCGCGCCTGCGCGACGCGGTCCACCTGATACAGCGCCGCTTCCGGGCTGATATGCGGATCGAGGCCCGAGGCGGACGCAGTCACCAGATCCGGCGGAACCGGCGCGCCCGACGCGTTCTTGTCGGCAGCCACGTCGGCCTTGACGCGGTCAGCCAGCGCCTTGCTGGTAGGGCCGAAGTTGGAACCGCTTGACGCCAAAGCGTCATAGCCCTTGCCGGCGGCGGAGGGGCGACCGTGGAAATAGCCCGCACTGGCAAAGCCCTGCCCGATCAGGTGCGATCCCACCAGCTTGCCATCGCGCTCGATCAGGCTGCCGTTGGCTTGCGCGGGGAACAGCGCCTGGCCGATCCCGGTCAGCGCCAGCGGGTAGGCAAGGCCCAGCAGCAGCGCGAACAGCACGGTCAGCACCAGCGCGGGGCGCAAGGCAGAAGTGAAGTCATTGGTCATGGGTGGTCTCCGGGGGCACGTGATGTTCACGAACGTTTTTACTAATTTCACCCTCGTCATCCCCGCGAAGGCGGGGACCAATCTGAGGCGATGTCGTATGGCGCACCCTCATCAGTTGGGTTCCCGCCTCCGCGGGAAAGACGAGGATAGAAGGGTGGATTTCCACCTGCGCGGGAATGACGAGGGTAGGATGGGCGGGGTGCATCCCGCTCACGCCCATCCCAGCGCCGAAACGCCAAGGTCGATCAACTTGATCCCCACGAACGGCGCGACCAGCCCGCCCAAGCCGTAGATGCCCAGGTTGCGCGCCAGCATCGGCCCGGCCCCCATCGGCTTGTAGGTAACGCCGCGCAGGGCCAGCGGCACCAGCGCCGGGATGATGAGCGCGTTGAAAATGATCGCCGACAGGATCGCGCTGGTCGGGCTGGCAAGGCCCATGACGTTGAGCACCCCCAGCCCCGGATAGAGCGCGACGAACATTGCTGGGATGATCGCGAAGTACTTGGCGACGTCATTGGCGACCGAGAACGTGGTCAGCGCGCCGCGCGTCATCAGCAGTTGCTTGCCCAGCCCCACGATCTCGATCAGCTTGGTGGGGTCGCTGTCGAGGTCGACCATGTTGCCGGCCTCGCGCGCGGCCTGGGTACCGGTGTTCATGGCGACGCCGACATCGGCCTGCGCCAGCGCGGGCGCGTCGTTGGTGCCATCGCCGCACATCGCGACCAGCCGCCCGCCCTGCTGTTCGCGGCGGATCAGCGCCAGCTTGTCCTCGGGCGTCGCTTCGGCGAGGAAATCATCGACCCCGGCTTCGGCGGCGATGGCGGCAGCGGTCAATGGGTTGTCGCCCGTGATCATCACCGTGCGGATGCCCATGCGGCGCAACTGGGCGAAGCGATCCCGCACCCCGGCCTTGACCACGTCCTTGAGCGCGACGACGCCAAGCAAGCGTCCGTCGCGCGCTACCGCCAGCGGGGTCTGGCCCAGCCGGGCGATGTCTTCGGACTGGCGGCGCAGTTCGGCAGCGATCGGCGAGGCGGCGGCCTCGGGATTGGCGCGCAGCACCGCGTCGACCGCGCCCTTCTGCACCAGCCCCGCCGCGCTTTGAACGCCGGACAAGCGGGTCTGCGCGGTGAACGGGATCACTTGCGCACCTTCGGGCAAGGTAAAGGTGAAGCCGAAACGCTCGCGCGCCAGGACCACGATCGAGCGGCCTTCGGGCGTCTCGTCGGCCAGGCTGGCCAGCATCGCGGCTTCGGCGAGTGCCTCTTGCGTGACGCCGCCGATGGCGCGGAATTCACTCGCCTGCCGGTCGCCAATGGTGATGGTGCCGGTCTTGTCGAGCAGCAGCACATCGATGTCGCCCGCCGCCTCGACCGAGCGGCCCGACTTGGCCAGCACGTTGAAGCGCACCAGCCGGTCCATCCCGGCAATCCCGATCGCAGAGAGCAGCGCCGCGATCGTGGTGGGGATCAGGGTGATGAGCAAAGCCGCCAGCACCGCCACCGGGATCGAACCACCGGCATAGTGCGCGAAGGCAGGGATAGTGGCGACGGCGATCAGGAAGATGATCGTGAGGCCGACCAGCAGGATCGTCAGCGCGATTTCGTTGGGGGTCTTTTGCCGCTCGGCCCCTTCGACCAGCGCGATCATGCGGTCGAGAAAGCCTTGGCCTGCCTCCTGGGTGATCCGCACCCGGATCTCGTCGGAAATGACGCGGGTGCCCGCCGTAACGGCCGAGCGGTCGCCGCCGGCCTCGCGGATGACGGGGGCGCTTTCGCCGGTGATCGCGGCTTCGTTGACCGAGGCGACGCCGGCGATGACTTCGCCGTCCGCCGGGATCAGCTCTCCCGTGGCGACGAGCACTTCGTCCCCGCGCTTGAGGGTGGAGGCAGCGACCGAGCGCCCGTCGGGCAGGCGGGCGGTCAGTTCCGAGCGGGTGGCGCGCAGGCTGGCGGCCTGGGCGCGGCCCCGTCCTTCAGCCAGCGCCTCGGCGAAAGTGCCGAACAGGACGGTCAGCCACAGCCAAACGATCAGTTGGATCTGGAAGCCGATGGCGAGCGGCTCGCGCCCGACAAAGAGCAGAACTGTCAGCAGCAGCGCGACAACGGCGGTGGTGAACAGCACCGGATTACGCACCAGTTGGCGCGGTTCGAGCTTGCGGAAAGCCTCTCCGATCGCCGGGATCACCAGCTTGGCGGAGAACATCGAGGTGGGAGTGGTCATGGCAAAAGCCTTCAGAACAACTGGCCGGAGATCATCGCGAGATGATCGGCGATCGGACCAAGCGCGAGACTGGGCAGGAAGGTGAGGCCACCAACGATGAGGATCACGGCCAGCAGCAGGCCGATCCACAAGACGCCGGTGGTCGGGAATGAGCCGGCAGTCGCAGGCGTGTGCTTCTTGGCGGCGAGGCTGCCGGCAATCGCCAGCACCGGCACGATCACGAAGAACCGCCCGATCCACATCGCGACGCCCAGCAGGCCATTGTAGAACGGCGTCCCCGCGCTCAAACCCGCAAAGGCCGAGCCGTTGTTGCCCGCGCCCGAGGCGAAGGCGTAGAGGATCTCGGTAAACCCGTGCGGCCCCTTGTTGAGCGGCCCTGCCAGGCCCTGCGGCAGCACTGCGGACAGCGCGGTCAGCCCCAGAATGCACAACGGCAGCACCGCGATCGCCAAGATCGCCAGCTTGACCTCGCGCGCCTCGATCTTCTTGCCGACGTATTCAGGCGTGCGGCCCACCATCAGCCCGGCGACGAACACCGCAAGCAGGGCGAACAGGAGGAAGCCGTAGATACCGGCACCAACGCCGCCGATCACCACTTCGCCCAGTTGGATGTTCACCAGCGGCACCAGGCCGCCCAGCGCCGTGAAGCTATCGTGCATGGCATTCACCGCCCCGCACGAAGCCGCGGTGGTGACGGCGGCGAACAAGGCGCTGGCGGCAACGCCGAAGCGTACTTCCTTGCCTTCCATATTGCCGCCGGCAACGCCCAGGTGATGAAGCACGGGATTGCCCGCCGCTTCCTGCCAATAGGCGACACTGGCGCCGGCGAGAAAGATCGTCAGCATCGCGATCAGGATTGCCCAGCCCTGCCGGGTGTTGCCTACCGCCTTGCCGAAGCACCAAGCCAATCCGCCGCCGAGCGCAAAGATGGACAGCATCTGCACCAGGTTGGTCAGCGCGCTGGGATTCTCGAACGGGTGCGCCGAGTTGGCGTTGAAGAAGCCGCCGCCGTTGGTGCCCAGCATCTTGATCGCTTCCTGCGAGGCGACCGGGCCTAGCGCCAGACTTTGCTTGGCGCCTTCCAGCGTCGTCACATCGACCAGGCTGGACAGCGTCTGCGGCACCCCGCTGGCGATCAGATACACCGAATAGACCACGCAGGCCGGCAGCAGAAGGTACAGCGTGACACGGGTGCAGTCGGCCCAGAAATTACCGACCGTCTTCGCCTCGGCCCTCGCGAACCCGCGAAACAGCGCGAAGGCGACAGCGATGCCGGTGGCGGCGGAAAGGAAGTTGTGGATCGTCAGACCCAGCATCTGCGCCAGGTTCGATAGCGTCGCCTCGCCCGAATACCACTGCCAGTTGGTGTTGGTAGTAAAGCTGATGGCGACGTTCATCGCCCCGTCCGGCGCCACCCCCGGCAGCGCGCGCGGGTTCAGCGGCAGCACGTCCTGAAGCCGCAGCACCGCGTAAGTGAACAGCAGCAGTGCCAGTTGGAACACCAGCATGTGAACCGCATAGCGCAGCCAGTGCTGTTCTTCGTTCGGGTCAATCCCGGACAAGCGATAGAACCCGCGCTCGACCGGGCCAAGCACGCGGTGCAGCGGGGTGCGGCGGCCTTCGTACAACGCGAAAAGCCACAAGCCCATCGGCTTGGCGAGCGCAGCGGTCAGTGCCGTGAATAGCAGGATGAGAGTCCAGCCCTGAAGGGTCATCGTTCGGCTCCTTTCAGAACTTCTCGGGCCGCAACAGCGCAGCGACGAGATAGGCGAGCAAGCCAAGGGCAGTCAGCCCGGCCAGGATGAGCGGCAGTGTCATCGATGAATCCTCATGCCTTCGAGCAGAGACGCGCGAAGGCGAGCGTGAGCAGGAACAGGCCGGCGAGGATCGCCAGCCAGAGAAGGTCGGTCATGCGCAAGGCCCCTTGGGCTGGGTGAAATATCGCGGCAGCGGCACGTCGCGCAGCAGTCCTGCGCCTTCGATCGACAGCAGCAGTCCGCCGCTCAGCAGCAGGACCACGCCCGTGCACACGCCCAAGTCGGCAAGGCGCGCAAGGTGGTGATGGAAGCTCGCGGTCGGAGCCGTCACGGCTTCCATGCGATGCGCCAGCAACGCAAGCTGCCATGCGCTCCACAGCGAAAGCAGCCCCGCTGCGCGAAATGCGGCCTCCGCCGGCCACCAGCGTTGGCCACTGCGCAGGCGAGACAGGCGATCCTGGAGTATAAAGGAATGGGGCATCGAAGTAGTCCGTGAAATCGGAAAGCCGCATCCCCTCCCCAAAAGCTGGAGCGGCACGGCGTTCCGAATTGTCGTCGGACACTCAATTGGACCTTCAAGCCGTTAAGTTTCCACGGGGAATGCGTGGCATCGGCATAAAGAAAGCATAAAGTCCGTGGCGCGTTCTCGCGCGTGTGCTTATTTCGCCATCATGAGCGACACCAACGCGGGGCCGGAAGTCTTGGCCGATCATGATTCGGCCGAGGCTTCCGGTCATTCGGAAAAGCTGCCTGCGCTTGCCCTCGGGGCAATCGGGGTCGTTTTCGGCGACATCGGCACTTCGCCGCTCTATGCGCTCAAGGAAAGTTTCGTGGGCCATCACCCGCTCGTGGTGGACCAGGAACACGTGTTCGGCGTCCTTTCACTGATCTTCTGGACGATGATGCTGATCGTCACGATCAAATACGTCTTCATCATCCTACACGCCGACAACAAAGGCGAAGGCGGGAGCCTGGCCCTCCTCGCCCTGATCCGCCGCCACTTGGGCGAGAGCCGGCTTACCCCGCTGATCGCAGCGTTGGGCGTGACGGCAACCGCGCTGTTCTACGGCGATGCGATCATCACGCCTGCCATATCGGTGCTCTCCGCCGTCGAAGGCCTGACCGTGGTCAGCCCCGGCTTTGCAGCCTGGGTGCTCCCGATTTCCATCGGCATTCTAATCGCGCTGTTCGCCATCCAGTCTCGCGGGACGGCGGCGATGGGCAAATTGTTCGGCCCGGTGATGGTGGTCTATTTCGCGGTACTCGCTGTGCTCGGCGTCGCCGGTATCCTGCAGCACCCCGGCATCCTGTGGGCGCTGAGCCCCCACCATGCGCTGCACTTCTTCGCGCTCGATCCCAAGCTCGCCTTTCTAGCGCTGGGATCGGTGGTGCTTTCGGTTACCGGGGCCGAAGCGCTCTATGCCGACATGGGCCATTTCGGTCGACGCGCGATCGTGGTGAGTTGGCTCTATCTCGCCTTCCCATGCCTGATGTTGAATTACCTTGGCCAGTCGGCACTACTGCTAGGCAATCCTGAGGCCGCGTCGAACCCGTTCTTCCTGATGGCACCGGAATGGGCGCGCTTGCCGCTGGTAGTGCTGGCCACGATGGCAACCGTCATCGCCAGCCAAGCGGTGATCTCAGGTGCTTACTCGGTCTCGCAGCAGGCCGTGCAACTGGGCTTCCTGCCCCGCCTCAAGATCCTGCAAACGAGCGCGCAGACAGCGGGCCAGATCTACGTACCGCTGGTCAACTGGATGCTGCTCTTCCTTGTCATCCTGCTCGTCCTGGGCTTTGGCAGTTCAAGCAGCCTGGCCGCCGCCTATGGCATTGCGGTCACCGGCACGATGTTCATCACCGCCTGTCTGCTGGGCGTGCTGACTTTCGCGGTGTGGAAATGGAACCCGATCGTATCCGGGCTCCTGACGGCCGCGTTCCTGATCGTGGATGGACTCTACTTCGCCTCGAACGCCACCAAGATCCCGGACGGCGGGTGGTTCCCGCTGCTGGTGGCAGGCGTGGTGTTCGTCCTGCTCACCACATGGGCCAAGGGCCGACGGATCGTGCTGGCGCGGCTAGCCGAAGATTCGCTGCCCTTCGACTTGTTCCTCAAGTCCATCGGCGACAAAGTGCGCCGCGTCGCCGGCACCTCGGTATTCCTGTCCTCGACCGCAGATGGCGTGCCGCCGGCCCTGCTCCACAATCTCAAGCACAACCATATCCTGCACGAGCGCGTCGTAATCATGACCGTCGCGGCGCAAAGCGTCCCGCACGTACCGCCCGAAGTACGCCGCACCGTCGATGACCTGGGCAACGGGTTCTTCCGGATCGTCCTGCGTCACGGGTTCATGGACGAGATCGACGTGCCTGCCGAACTGGCGCAAGAAGACCGCGCGAGCGGTCCGTTCAAAGCGATGGACACCAGCTACTTCCTCTCGCGCCAAACCCTCATCGCCTCCAGCCGCCCCGGCATGGCGATCTGGCGCGAAAAGCTATTCGCCTGGATGGTGCGCAATTCAGCCAGCGCGATGGAATTCTTCAAGCTGCCCACCAACCGCGTGATCGAACTGGGCAGCCAACTGGAAATCTAGGCGGGTGTTGCCGTGCGAATCCGTGTGCATCACCCGTTTGTCTGTGCCTTCAATCTACATTCGAGTGCGTTCGCGGACGATGCCTGAGGCGGGACTATGTCGGGACTCAAGGTCCCGATCTGTTCCGTTCGAACCCGCTCCGTACCGCAAAGGGCAGAGTTGACGGCGCCGAAAAAGGGCTTATTGGCGCGGTTTCCGGCATGCCGGGCGGTTAGCTCAGTTGGTAGAGCATCTCGTTTACACCGAGAGGGTCGGGGGTTCGAGCCCCTCACCGCCCACCATTGCAAATGCGCGCTAATCGCGCCTTATCGACACCTTATCGCACGCATGCAGGGTAACGCGCGGACCCCTTACCTTCTCAAGGTTACGGATCGATCCAGCGCAAGAGATTCGCTATCGACCGCATTGGCCCTTTCCGAAGGCCCGGACTTTCGGCTAATCCGTTCAGGTATTCATTCATCCAGCGTCAACAAAAAGGGGAGAAACGGATGCCAACCTTGTGGACTCGCGAATTCCTCGCCCACCGCATAGACCGCTGCTACCTCATCGCCGCCTGGACGAAAGTGGCGGAAAAGCGCCGTTTCCACCTCGAACTCGCGCGCCACTACCGAGCGATGCTGGCCAACCTGATGGACCGCACCACCCCACATCTGGCCTGATCGACCCGGCATAATTTTACGCAAAAGGCGATTGCACCCCGCCCCCACCCCATGTAAACGCCCGGCCTGCCCGCAAGGCACGCCGCTTTAGCTCAGTTGGTAGAGCACATCATTCGTAATGATGGGGTCACAGGTTCGAATCCTGTAAGCGGCACCACCTTCCTAAAGGCACTTCCATCCAGACATCGGCGGTTTCCCACGGGCAGGCCTTTCCAGCTTGGGTCAAGGCTGGGGCGTCTTTCGGTCGATTCGGGTCTCTGACCCACGATGCGATTGCTAAAGTGTTCTGTTGAGCGCCTCAACCAGCCGTCAATGGCAGTTTGTCATCCGGCATATCAGCCACGTGCCTAATTAGCGCGTTATGCCGTTTTCCGCTCTGCTTATTGATCCAACGACGAGCGGCGTCCCTAGGTGTTTAGTCCCGGCA
>NZ_AKFJ01000025.1 GCF_000272475.1 Novosphingobium sp. Rr 2-17 | reverse complement strand
AGAAAACTAGGCGCTACTCAGAACGACCATCATGGATGGATACAAGCATGAGCTTGCTTCCGTCGTATCAGCTTAGCTTAACCGTTAGCCAACATCTGGTGCGCTTCCATGGGCAATGTGCAACTGCAGCATAAAGCCGTTGACTGTGTGGGTCGCAAGGCTGAATAGGTAGTCTACGTAGATGCTGGGGAGCAAAGCGGTGTTGATCCAGAGGGTGGGTATGCCCGTGCCCCGTGGTTTTCGCGAGGGTCGCGCAGCGAATCGTGCGGGAATCGGCGAATGAAGATTGCCGTCTTTGGCCTTGGCTACGTCGGCCTGTCGAACGCCGTTTTGCTGGCGCAGCACCATGAGGTGGTAGCCGTCGATATCACGGCTGATCGCGTCGCGATGCTCAATGCGCGCCAGTCGCCGATCGTCGATACCGAGTTGGAAGAGTTTCTGGCCGGTCGCCCGTTGAACCTTACAGCGACGCTCGATCCGCAAACGGCCCTGGCAGGGGCCAGCTATGTGATCGTTGCCACACCGACCAATTATGACGTCGAGACCGACAAGTTCGATACGTCATCGGTCGAAGCGGTGATCAAGACGGCGGCTGCCGTGAACCCCCAGGCGACGATCGTGGTCAAATCCACGGTTCCTGTGGGTTTCGTGGAAGACGTGCGGCAACGCCTAGGGACCGATCAAGTCATCTTCAGTCCCGAATTCCTGCGTGAAGGCCGGGCTTTGTACGACAACCTCCATCCCTCGCGGATCATCGTCGGCGAGCGTTCGGAGCGGGCGCGGATTTTCGCCGACTTGCTTCTGGAAGGCGCGCAGGAGAAGGACGTCGAAGTCCTGTTCACTGACGCGAACGAGGCGGAGGCGATCAAGCTGTTCGCCAACACGTACCTGGCAATGCGCGTCGCCTTTTTCAACGAGTTGGACAGCTACGCGATCGCCGGTGGCATGGACAGCCGCCAGATCATCGACGGGGTTGGCCTCGATCCGCGTATCGGCAGGCACTACAACAACCCCAGCTTCGGCTACGGCGGCTATTGCTTGCCCAAGGACACCAAGCAGTTGCTGGCAAATTACTCAGAGGTTCCGCAGAACCTGATCCGGGCGATCGTTGACGCTAATCGTACTCGCAAGGACTTCCTGGCGGACCAGATCATCGCTGGCAAGCCGCGTAAGGTCGGTGTCTTCCGTCTGGTGATGAAGGCGGGGTCGGACAATTTCCGGCAGTCTTCGATCCAGGGTATCATGAAGCGGGTGAAGGCCAAGGGGATCGAAGTCGTGATCTACGAGCCGGCGCTGATCGAAGACGCGTTCTTCGGTTCGCGCGTGGTGCGCGATCTCGATACGTTCAAGCAGGAATGCGACGTGATCGTCGCCAACCGCATGACCTCAGACATCGAAGACGTGAAGGACAAGGTCTTTACGCGCGACCTGTTTGGGTCGGATTGATGGACCAACAGCGCAAACTAAAATTTTGAAGGGGAACGAGCAGTGGGCGATAAAAAGGTAGCACTCATCACGGGCGTGACGGGACAAGATGGTTCTTATCTGGCAGAACTTCTGCTCGAGAAGGGCTACGAGGTTCACGGTATAAAGCGCCGTGCATCGCTGTTCAATACGCAACGTATCGATCACATATATCAAGATCCTCATTCGCCGGCGCCAGACCTTAAGTTGCACTACGGTGACTTGTCGGACACCTCGAACCTGACGCGCATCATTCAGGAAATTCAACCGGACGAAGTCTATAATCTTGGTGCGCAGAGCCATGTCGCCGTAAGCTTCGAGGCGCCAGAATATACTGCTGACGTCGACGGAATTGGGACCTTGCGATTGCTGGAGGCCATCCGTTTTCTTGGTCTTGAGAAAAAGACGCGCTTCTACCAAGCTTCGACCTCGGAGCTTTATGGCCTCGTTCAAGAGATTCCACAGCGCGAGACAACTCCGTTTTACCCGCGTTCGCCCTATGCCGTCGCTAAGCTTTACGCGTATTGGATCACGGTAAATTACCGCGAGGCTTATGGCATGTATGCCTGCAACGGGGTGCTCTTCAATCACGAGAGCCCGCGCCGCGGCGAGACATTCGTGACTCGGAAGATCACGCGCGGTTTGGCGAATATCGCCCAAGGTCTCGAAGCCTGCCTCTACATGGGCAACATCGATTCTTTGCGCGATTGGGGTCACGCCAAGGACTACGTGCGGATGCAGTGGATGATGCTGCAGCAGGAGCAGGCGGAAGATTTCGTAATCGCAACCGGCGTGCAATACTCGGTTCGCGAATTTATCAGTTGGTCCGCCCAGCACCTGGGTATCACGTTGCGCTTCGAAGGCGAAGGTGTCGATGAAATCGCCATCGTTGATGCTGTTGTCGGAGACGATGCTCCGTCGGTGGCAGTCGGCGACGTGCTGGTCCGAATTGATCCACGATACTTCCGACCCGCAGAGGTCGAAACGCTGCTCGGCGATCCAGCCAAAGCGAAAGAGCGTCTCGGCTGGGTTCCCGAAATCAGCGTACAAACCATGTGCGAGGAAATGGTGAGCGAAGACCTTAAAGTCGCCAAGCGTCATGCGCTTCTGAAAGAGCATGGCTTCGGCGTGCCTGTATCCCTCGAATCTTGAGGAAAGCTGGAAATATGCGCGTCTTTGTCGCGGGGCATCGAGGTATGGTGGGTGGTTCCATCAGCCGTAAGCTTACCGAACGTGGTGCCGATGTGGTCACCCGGACCCATGCAGAGCTTGATCTAACCAACCAAGGTGCTGTCAAAGATTTCTTCGCTGCTGAGAAAGTGGAGGCAGTGGTTCTGGCAGCAGCGAAAGTCGGCGGAATCTATGCGAACAACACCTATCCGGCAGACTTCATCTACGAAAACCTGATGATTGAATGTAATGTTATTCATCAGGCATTTGCGGCCGGGGTACAGAAGCTCTTATTTCTCGGCTCATCTTGTATCTACCCACGTGAAGTTGCACAGCCCATGCGCGAGGACGCCTTGTTGACCGGCATTTTAGAGCCGACCAATGAGCCGTATGCAGTTGCGAAGATCGCTGGGATCAAGTTGTGCGAAAGCTATAATCGGCAGTATGGTACGGACTACCGCAGCGTCATGCCGACTAACCTTTACGGTCCGGGTGACAACTTCCATCCTCAGAACAGCCATGTAATGCCAGCGCTTATCCGTCGCTTTCATGAAGCGGTTCGCGATGGACTTGAAGAAGTGGCAATTTGGGGATCAGGCACACCTCGTCGCGAATTCCTCCACGTTGACGATATGGCCGAAGCTTCCTTATTTGTTCTCGACCTTCCGTTGGAGCAGTACGAGGCCAACACGCAACCGATGCTCAGCCACATCAACGTTGGTTACGGCAAGGATGTCACAATTCGCGAACTCGCGCAGCTGGTCGCGGAAGTGACGGGCTTCACGGGCAAGATAGTCTTCGATGCAAGCAAGCCGGATGGCACCATGCGTAAACTCATGGATTCAAGCCGCCTGACCGCGATGGGCTTCAAACCATCGGTCTCCTTGGCTGAAGGCATTAGCGAGACTTATCAGTGGTTTCTACAAACTGAAATGCCCGCAGATAAGGTTATCGAAAGCAGTTTTGGAAAATCTCAACCTTGCTAATCAAATTCGCGTCGAAAATTTTCGACGCCCATATCTTCGGGTGAATCCGTCAGAAGTGGTTACAATATCTAAATTCCGAGACTAGGATAAACTAATGCAGAGTGCTCAATTTTGCCCCTAAAAATCCAAATAATCGGGATCAATTATTCGCCTGAGCCTGTTGGAATTGGGCCATTCACCGCTGGTTTAGCTGAATATTTGGTAATGCAGGGTTGTGAAGTCATTGTTCATACTGCGCCACCTTATTATCCAAACTGGAAGATTGCACACTCGTATGCCAATATTTGGAATAAAACCAATATTGCGGGAGTCAACGTTCTGCGCGCTCCAGTTTACGTCCCTTCCTTCCCGAGCGGCCCCAATCGCATATTGCACCTACTCACCTTTACACTAACTAGCTTAGTGCCAGTTCTCAAGAATGCTGTGCTAAATCGGCCAGACGTGATTTTATGTATAGCACCATCATTACTATCTGTTCCGTTAGGTTGGCTAGCGACAAAATTTTGTGCCGGAAAGCTCTGGATTCATGTTCAAGATTTTGAGGTTGAAGCCGCATTTGCGATGAACCTGCTTAAAGAAGAAACTTTTCTAGCAAAATTATTGAAAAGTTTTGAGCGCCATTTATTGGCGAGAGCTGGCATAGCGACAACTATTTCACCAGCAATGTGCAGAAAGTTAGAAAATAAAGGCATTAGTCCGGGTAAAATTTACGAGTTTCGGAACTGGGCGGATATAGACGAAATTGAGCCCTTGACAGTTCCGTCAATTTATCGAGACCGTTGGGGTATTTCTGCTGAGCACATTGCTCTATACTCTGGAAATATCGCAAACAAGCAGGGTATCGAAGTTCTAATTGATACCGCTAAAATCATGAGCGAACGGACTGATGTTATATTTGTTATATGCGGGAATGGGTCAAATAGAGCTGATTTAGAAAAGCTCGCAGAGGGTTGTGGCAACGTTATTTTCCAGGATCTCCAACCGAAAGAGGCCTTGAGTGAACTTCTAGGTCTTGCCACCGTTCACCTACTCCCCCAAATCGCGGGTGCGGCTGACCTTGTTTTGCCATCTAAATTAGCCAACATGCTAGCTTCTGGTCGACCAGTCGTGGCAACGGCTGAACTAGGTACAGGCCTAGCTGATGAAATTGCAGGATGCGGCGTAGTGGTCCCGCCAGGAGATCCAAAAGCTCTCGCTGCGGCGATAACTTATTTAATTGAAAACGAATCAACACGAGTGGCCTACGGTATCGCTGCTAGAAGTCGAGCTACTCAGGCGTGGAGTAAAACAAAAATTCTTTCAAATCTATTTTATTATATAAAACAAAAAATATAGTCCGCTTAAAAGAAAGTGGAAGGGGCGGCGACTTTGCCTCCGCAGTTATACGAAGCTTTAACCTACAGCTTCTCAAGAAATAGGGACGGTTCGATGTTAAAGCGCGAGCGAAAAAATAAAGCAAATGTCGCTATCTTGTACCACATGTGGCCACATTATCGCTCGGCTGTAATGACGTCTTTAGATGAAAGCGATATTATTAACTATACCTTTGTGGGGGACAATAACGAAATCGAAGGTATTAACTTTGCTGATCCTCAAATTGTGACTCGCTTTCGGCATGTCTCTTATCGTAAATGGCGGCAGTGGTTTTGGCAGACTGGAGCTATAGCGTTTGCGTTAAACAAGGATTGGGATGCGCTAATATTTCTCGGAAACCCAAATTTCCTTTCGACCTGGCTGGCCGCGGCGTTAGCTCGCCTTCGAGGAACCCCGGTACTTTTTTGGGAGCACGGGTGGCGCCGTAAGGAAGGTCGTCTTAAGTCGGCATTTAGACTAGCATTCTTTCGATTAGCAGACCGCGTTCTTGTTTATTCTCCACGAGCTAAAATCCTGGGTACAATTGCGGGTTATCCCGCCGATAAAATTGACGTGGTTTGGAATAGTCTTGACACCAAAAAGGCAAGGCAGCTTTACTATAGAATAGAATCTGGCTCATTAAATAATGTAGACCCACGCATGTTATTTGACGAGCCTTCAATTCCCTTGCTGTTATGTAGTGCGCGAATAACACCACTTTGCCGTTTTGATTTACTTATAAGCGCTGCGGCCGTTTTACGGAAAGAAGGATTTCCTTGTAATATACTTCTGGTAGGTGATGGCCCATCAGTTGGCGGTCTTAAAAAGTTGGCTGAAGACCTTTGTCAGCCCGTTCATTTTTATGGCGCATGTTATGATGAAACCGTTATTTCTCAAATAACATATAAGTCAGACCTTACTATTTCTCCAGGCAAGGTCGGCCTCACCGCCATGCAAAGTCTAATGTATGGCACTCCGGTTATCACCCATGATAATGACGACCAACAGATGCCAGAGGTGGAAGCAATCCGATCCAATGTTACGGGAAATCGATTCCGGCAAGATGATGTCAATGATTTAGCGCGTGTAATTCGTGAATGGATATCTACGGCAACGCCACGACATATTATACGAAAAGCCTGCATTAGTGAAATCGACGCACATTGGAACCCAGACATGCAAGCTCGCATTATTGATAACGCTGTCACTATGGCCTTAAAGAAATGATTACTGTCGCTATTGAAGAGCCGAAGCGGGTAGGCGAACATATCATTGCAAGGTGCCGCAGTCAGATTGACAGTAATGCTAAAGCATTCCTCCGGCTCCTTTTTATACCGATATTCCGAAAACTTAACGGATTCTCCGAAATTGGCGAGGGGTTTCAAGGGCCTCGATCTGGGCGGGTCAAAGTGGGCAACGGCAGTCGCGTTGGTCGCTATGCCTATATTGGTCCTGGGTTCGAATCCCAAGGCCCGGTAGTAATTGGAGATTTGTGTTTGATATCGCGAGAGTGTTGCATAATTGGGAACGACCACATATTCAATATTGTCGGAACGCCCACACGTCTTGGTGTTCCTAAGGAAAAGCGAGCAATAACCGTCTTTGAGGCAGATGTGTGGATCGGTGCACGAACCCTAATCAAAGAAGGAGTGCGGATCGGCGAAGGAGCTATTGTCGGATCTGGGTCTTTGGTGCTTCACGATGTCGCCCCATATACCATAGTCGCTGGTGTTCCGGCGAAGCCTCTTCGGTCTCGCTTATCAGCAGAAGAATTGGAACGTCATTGCGCCATCATGATAAAATCATGATGGAATAACGCAGCAAAAAAATCGATTTTTACGAAAACGAAAACAAATTGTTGTTAGTAAAAAAACAAAAATTAATTTAAAATTTAATTTTGTTATTAGAAAATTACTTGTTGCGAAGGTCGCAAGCTAATTTTACAAATGTCGCAAAAATTTATTTTTAATTTATTCATCTTAAATAAAAACGCGATAAAACCATTTGCGGAAGGCTTTATGCGATGGCCTCGAGCCAGTAAAGTTGATAAAGGTGCGCTCGAACGCCCGAGCTCAGAAGGACCGTGACGGCTGTGACCAATTATGCTCCTTTGCAAAAATCGACCAAAGGTCGGGTCTCAATTTTGATCCCGTCGTATGTGCGTCCCGACGACCTTCGTCATACGTTGGCGACAACCTTTAATCAGACCTACCCTGATTACGAAGTTCTAATCGTGGATGATGGAACTCCTGACGACGCCATAGAAAAGGTAGCTGCCGAGTACAAATTAGCGCGCTACATCCGGACCCCTCACAATATTGGTTTAATTGCAGCGAGAAACTTCGGAGCGGAGCGGTGCACCGGCGAATTTATTTTAAATCTCGATGATGATAGTTGGCTGGAAGGAACCGACGATCTTGCTGCGATTGTCGAATATATGCGTTTACACCCAAAGTGTGGCGTAATTTCGCTAAATATAGGTCTTCCTGGACAGGGATATCTCTGGGAGCAGTCTGCACCGTCAGCACCGCAACGAACATATAAAGGTTGCGGTAACGTGTATCGCCGTGAGGTCCTGGAACAAGTCGGCGGCTATCTTTCGGAATTTTATAGGCAGGGCGAAGAAATTGAACGCTCACTTAGAATTATTGATAGAGGCTATGAAATAATGAGCCTGCCATCCGTGCGAGTATTTCATGCCCAGTCAAGTATAAATCGAAACATGCGGAAGCACTTTGCTTACGAGGCTGTAAATATGCTCCGACGTGAATTAGTGCGTGCGCCATTGTGGTTACTGCCTCTAGGTATTACGCGCACTGCCCGGTTTGTACTCAATCATAAAAGTGATCTAGATTTTGACCTTTTAAAACGTGAGCTTTTTGGAAAGAGAGTCCCTCTTTTTAACTTTGTGCGGGCTTATCGCAGGCCAGTAAAAACACGCACGTATTTGCATGCACTTCGGCTTCCGTAGTATGCTAAGTAGTCAAAATTTAACTGACGTTGGTGGTCGATCGCAAAATTTTAAGCATCGGCGACCGCCTGTCATTGGCGTTTTTTCAAAATTTATAAATTTTCTAATTTTCACATACATCATCATATGGGCTCTTGATCCAGCATTATTTGGTGGCGCGGCAGTTATCTTTCCAGCCGCTCGATGGCTTCTAGCGGTAGCTATGATATTATTGCTTCCGTTAGCGACTCCCAAAGGTATTGGAAAAGCTTGGCCAGCGATTTTTTTTGTTATCGTTTTGGGAGCGACGTTACTTCTGGACCAAGAGCGCTCAGAAGCTTTTCCAATATACCTTCGAATTGTTTCGACAGTTACGGTTGCCATACTCGTAGGTTCGATGACGCTTGATAAGCGAGTGAGGGCGGCACGATCTGCGCTATTTGCTAGCGCCGCGATTGTACTCTCGTCGGAATTATTTGGGGTGGTGGCGCCTTCTTTAGCATATAAGCTAATCGGACTTGACCGACCAAGGTTGTACGGAGTTACAACACATCCAGGGATATTAGGATATCTGGCGGCGTTTGTGTCGGTATTTTATATATCCAAATCCATTCTCGGGCGAGGCTCATACTCGAGAAAGGAAAGGAGACGAAGTTTCTTTGTCGGTATTACGGTCGGTGTAGCTTTGCTTATGGCAGACAGCAGAACTGGACAAATAGCCGTGGCAGTCGGACTGGGCGTGGCAATTTTCCTCATTTTCGTACTAAGGGTGCCTTGGGTTCTCAGAAATTTAGCGCCGGCTTGGCTGGCTTTAGCCACCATTTCACTTTTGGCAGTTTCCTTCCCTGTCTGGATCGCGAGTGGGGCCTATGAACTAAGCAATGTCTCCAAGGGGGATCGGTATTCGGGCTCAACCCTTGGCCGAATAGAGATATGGCAAGGTGGAATCCGGGAATTTGAGCGTAACAAGTCTACAGGTGCTGGCCTTGCATCAACGTTCCGCACCTCTGATATGTCGGAAGCTCAAGAGCCATTATTTTACTATCACAGCGTACTAATAAACTATCTGGCAAAGGCTGGAATTTTAGGCGGTGCTGCTGTGATTCTTATTTATCTGGGCATTTCGTGGAGTGTAATGTCTGCTGCTCGCCAATTTTCTTATTTCAGGTTAAATATGCAGTCGAGTCCGTCAGATGCTAATAAAGACGACCATGAGATAGCACAAAATCTCCTGACCTTGTTGTTGTATGCAAATGCTGGCTGGGCAGTAACACTTGTTTATTCAGTAACTGAAGCGGCATTGCAAAATATGTATCCTTCATTTTTAATATTTTTTACCGCTCTGACTTTAACGACACGAAAAAATCAACAGTTATGACCCAGCTTAGGTCAATTTTCGGCTATACTATGCTTACTCTGCTGGCGCGAGTAATGAGTGTCGTCAGCGTACTGCTGTTCGCACGTCTTTTGGCGCAGGACGTATTTGGAAAATACGCATTTTTCCAAACTTCAGCTACATTAATTGTGACCCTTGCCGGGTTTAATCTGCAAACCCCAGTGGCAGTTGTTCTGGCTCGAGGTGTCGAAGGGCGGAAAAAAATCGAGAATTCGATCATAGTTTTTTTACTTTTTATAACTTCTTTAGCAGTCGGTGCATTTTCGATAATTGCAGCTGCGGTTTTTTTTCCACATATGAATTTAGTAGCGCAAGATTATCTTTGGTTTGTCATATTCGGAGTGACAAACTCAATGCAAATTTTTGTCAGCGCGGCCCTAATAGCTAGAGGCCAGCGCATGACAAGCGCATTAGGGATACTAATTTCCTCTACGGCTATCTGTGTTGTCTTATTGTTATCCCACAAAATAGGTCTTGCTGAAGCTTTGGCACGGTCAGGTTTATGTGTTGCTGGTGGAGTTGCTTTTGCTGCATTCTTCCTCCTTCGTGCAGGGTTATGTACAAATTTATCAATTGTGGCCGAAGCTGTACTGCGTTTCTTAAAAAAAAGTGGTCGGAAAGTTTTGATATTTTCCATAAATTCATTTGCTGCGAATTTCATTGCGCAGTTCGGTCTATGGCTTCTTCAACGGCAATTAATAGTTAATGCGGGCCCGAGTGAGAGTGCGATCTTTGCATTAAGCAGCCAGTTTTATAATATCGTTATTTTTTTACCAGGAATCTTTGGCCCCCTTCTGCTGCGAGATTTGATAAATCGGCCATCATATCTCGATCAATATAAGGCGGTTTGTAGATCTGCCGTTGCTGTCATAGCAGTTTGCGTGATTGGTATGGTAACAGCTCACTTCATGATACCATATTTAGCATTTGTACTTCCACAAAAGTATCAGATTGGAGAAATTCCGATCCTTTTGTCGGTTTTCGCCGGTATTCTAATGTTTATAAAATTTCCTTTTTCTGTTTTTTTCCAAGCCCGGATTTCTGCGGCACCGGAAGTAGGTGGCTCTATTTTATTCTCCGCGGTAATAATGGTAGGTTTGTTGACTTCGCTGTTTGTTCGGTCGGCGGATTTGTCATTGACCCTTCGCGTTCTTGCTCATTCGATACAGGCTAGCTGTGTGATAATTTCTTTCTTTGCCCAGAGCCACTTCGGAAGGAAATCACATGGTAAATGAGCTAAATCATCCAAAAATTAGTGTAGTAATTCCTGCCTGGAACGCTGCTAAATATTTAGCTGCTACTCTGCAGTCAGTCGCTGATCAGTGTTTGGAAAATGTAGAAATTATATTGATCGACGGCGGGAGTACTGATGATACTCTATCAATTGCAAGATCATTTGATGGTTTAGCGATTTCGATTTTATCCGAGCCCGATCGTGGCCAATTGGATGCGTTACAGAAGGGTTTGAAGTTGGCGAGCGGTGACATCGTCTTGTGGTTGAATGCCGACGATGTCGTGATGCCTGGGTCTTTTTTGGTTGTCCTAGAGCAGTTTAAAGACAGTAGTGTTGATTTCGTGTTCTCTGACGATGTCGCCTTCAATGAAGAAACCGGCGGTTTTTATTATGGTCCGTCTATAAAAGGATTAAATGACTTAGATCATCTATTATTTTATAGGCAGTTGTATTCGGAATGCGTTTACTGGCGAAGGTCAATTACTACGTTTCTTGAAGATGAATATTTTGATCTTCGAGTTTATACCGATTACGCTTTTTTCTTGCGCTTGCGATGGGGTAGAAAAGGGCGGTGGGTTTCGAAGAGATTGGGGGCATTTCGCATTCGAACAGGCCAAGCATCAGAGGCATTTTCGACTAAGAAAAAAGATGAATATATTCGTATTAAAAAGCAACACTGTGAACATATTGGTATGCCATTTATACAATATATGATTACAAAAATTGTTTATATGCCTTGGTTCGTTTTAAGGCAAAGGATTCGGCCTCAAATTATGCGCGGTATCCGCCGCGCTTTTCGCTTCTTTTCTGGTGATAAAGGACGTGTGCGCGAGGCTAATTTTTTCTTTGAGAACTGGCTTCTTCCTATCAATAGCAGGACACCTAGAAATGCGGTTTAAATCTGTCGCTTGCTTCGTGGGTATTGCATTGTCTGGATGGGCCGTACCGGCCTCGGCATCTGCCCCAGCGGAGTGTGTCGCGTCAGGCCAGCGAACGCTCACATTTGAAAGTGATTTTACAAACGATCGGGCGGCGTTTGATCAGTCCATGACGTATAAACCAGGCTTTAAGTGGTATCGCTGGAACTGGTTTGGAGTGAAGCCCAATCCGGCGTTGGCGACCAGGAAATCTGATGGAGTGCTATCAGTTCATGAGGTGAACGGCGGTTTTCGCGGGCATGTCACGTCCGCTGCTCATTCCACGAATAGCCCGGGCTTTGTCGGAACAGCTTTTGGCGGCGGTGTTTGTGTCCAAGTCGTTTTGCGCTTTAATCCTGACAATTCGCGGTCGGAAAACGGTCACCCGTCTTTCTGGAGTATGTCTATGGAGCACTTAGACGGCAGCGGGAATGATCAGTGGCCGGGCAAAGAGGCCGGGTTCGCTCATTTCGTAGAATGGGATATATTTGAGTATTTTAAAGCTAAGCCGCCCGCGTTTTTAAGTAGTTGGATAGACTGGTTTGGAAAGTATTCCTCGGGAATTTCAAACAAGCCTGAGGTCGGCGCTTGCCCTCGTCCATATTGTAAGAAGGCGGGGTCGTTCGCTCCACATATAGGAACGCCGCCGAACGATTTAAAATGGGGAAGTTGGCAGACGTTGACTGGCATCTGGGTCCCGGCTTCAGGGGCGAGACCGGGGCATATCCAAACGTTTTTGAATGGTCGGGCATATGCAGAACCTAAGACGTGGATGGCTCGAGGCGCTCCTCGCGGTGGCGGTGATCAGCTGTTCGATTTCTCCCGGATTGACGAACAACATCAGGTTCTTGTGATTAGTAGCGGAGACACGCCGATGGAAGTGCAGTCGGTCCGGGTTTGGCAAAAAGATTCGTCTAAGAATCTATCTAAGTAACTATTGCGGCTGGGATCGATTGGATGTTTGGAATGCTGGATATCACCGTAGTTATTCTGACGTTCAATGAAGAAATCCACATCGAACGGGCAATAGAAAGCGTTCGAAATATTTGCGTTGACGTTTTGGTGGTAGATAGTTTTTCGTCTGACAGAACTGTAGAACTGGCTAAGGCTGCCGGAGCAAGGGTGCTACAAAACGAATTTGTTAATCAATCGAAGCAATTTCAGTGGGCATTGGATCATGGCTTCGTGGAATCGTCATGGATCATGCGATTAGACGCGGATGAAATTATCGAACCGGATCT
Organism: Novosphingobium sp. Rr 2-17; assembly: GCF_000272475.1. Taxonomy (GTDB): domain Bacteria; phylum Pseudomonadota; class Alphaproteobacteria; order Sphingomonadales; family Sphingomonadaceae; genus Novosphingobium. Next base: position 863 of record NZ_AKFJ01000025.1, on the reverse strand, counting down.
CGTGGAGGAAATTTGCCGAGAGGTGCCCGGTTTCTCTAATGACATTGTCGGCGTTTGTTTTGATCGCAAGCATATATTCATGGGACGATGGATCCGGTATGGTGGACGATTCCCCGTTCGGTTAGTTCGACTATGGCGCCGAGGTTATGGTCGCGTTGAAGATCGCTGGATGGATGAACATGTTGTAGTATGGGGCGGTAAAACAGTTTTACTAAAGGGCGGCTTTTCTGATTCTAATGAAAATGATTTGACGTTTTTTACAGATAAACATAATAAATATGCTACACGTGAAGCGGCTCAGGTTTTAATCAGTAGATACAATCTATTTGAAGATAAAACTGAAGTAGAGATAGGCAGAGCTCCGTTCCAAGCCATTTTGAAGCGCTGGCTTAAGGTTGCTATTTACAACAAAATGCCTTTTTGGGCCGGTCCGTTTCTTTATTTCATTTATAGATATTTTTTCCAGTTTGGATTTCTTGATGGGAAAAGTGGTCTTATTTATCATTTTTTACAAGGATTCTGGTATCGATTTTTGGTGGCCTCCAAGATTTTTGAATACGAATTAGCATTTAATACATTAAGTAGTACTGATGAGCGAATAGAGTTTTTATGCAGGGCTACAAATCTTAAACTTCGAGCCTAACTTTTATTAAATTCATAATAGAAAAATTTGCATATTTGTGCAGCGATTTTGATTTCAGGATTAATGTCGCATGTGGAATGTTTAGTGCCGCAGGCGCGAGCGGCAATGATGAAATATTTGACGTTAGCATTCGGAGTTTCCGGTATGTTTAGTTTTGGAGGTGTGAATTGCCGCTTTGCGAATGGAGCTGGGCCCCCGTAAAAACCGATAGCGTTTGGAC
>NZ_AKFJ01000024.1 GCF_000272475.1 Novosphingobium sp. Rr 2-17 | reverse complement strand
AATCGTCTCGAGAAAATTCATACCATCTCTCTCATCAGCTTTGCCGACGAATAGAAGGAGATGCGCGCGCTATATAACTGTCATTATCGCAAAAATTGAAAGTTCTGGGTCGCCGCCAATTGAGGCAGGTATATTAATCTTCAAACCCACGAGCATCTTTTCAATTGAACCAGTTATATCGGCGGCATCCAGGATATAGCATCGACCTCACAAACGGCCTTCGGACCACGAAAGGCTGGGGAGGTAATCAGGATGCTAGCTATCCCGGATGAGCAAACGTCCGAACGGACGAGGCGCGTACCAAGAGCGAAGATGTCAGGGCTGCCAAAGCCGATTTTCCCACGCGGAAACGCAGCGATACTTCATCAATAGCCCGCTCTATTCGGTCGCGCCGCTAACTGCCGCCTTAATGGCGGAGAGCAGGCTTAAATATTCTATTTTACTTCGGTTCTCGAAAGGGATTTCAATGTTCCACGGCCTTTCCTTTAAGAAGACCGGGCGCCGGGTGCTGGCCTTGCTGGCCGCCACCGGTCTTTGCGCATCGGCTGCGTCCGCCCATCATGGCGGGGGCGCCTTCGACCCGAACAAGTGCTTCGTGTTCAAGGGCACGGTTCGGCAGTTGGCCTGGACCAACCCGCATAGCTGGATCTACGTGCAAGCAGCCAAGGAAGACGGCACCAACGAGCTGTGGGGCTTTGAATTCGGCACCGTTTCCGGCCTGGCCCGTGCCGGCTTTCGACCTTCGGACTTCCCGGTGGGAACCAAGGTGACCGTCACCGCGCACGTCAATCGGGCGCCGGGCCGGCACACCGGATCATCAAGCAAGCTGGTACTGCCCAACGGCCGCGTCATCGGCGGGGCCGAGGCGCTGGGATCGGTCCCAGGCGGCGCGCCCGGTGGAGCCCGCAAGCCCGTCCCCTGCCCTGCATATTGATGACGAACGGTGGATTGAAACCATGACGATACGTTCCAAGATGGCCGCCACGGTCGCGATGCTGCTGGCAGGGTCGATCTGTTCGTCTGCCCACGCGCAAGCCGCCAATAGCGCACCGCCGCCGCCTGCTGCCCCCAGCGCAGCCAGTGCCGCCTGGGCCGACGCTGCCAAGATGCCCGATCTGTTCACGGGCATGTGGATGACCTTTTCGGGCTTTGTCGAAGGCGACAAGAGCCTGAACGTCCCCTTTACTCCCAAAGCGCAGAAATTCGTCGATGCCTACAAGCCAAAGCGCGATATTCCCTATGCCCAGGAAGGCTGCAAGTCGCCTGGCTTGACGCTGGCCATGCGGCTGGGCGGCGGCCTGAAGTTCACATACGCACCCGGCTTGATGAGCATCTACATGCAATCGGTCGGCGACGCCCGGTTCATCAAGATGGACCAAAAGCAGGGCACCACGGCACCCAAGTTCTACGGCAATTCCGTAGGCCATTGGGAAGGCGATACCCTGGTTGTGGAGAGCAAGGACTTCTCGTCCGAGATCGCGTTCCAGTACGGTGTCGGCCAAGGCCTGCCGCCCGAAGAGACCGTCGGCACCGTCGGGCTTGGCCCCCCGCCCACCGCGCTGCTGGCAAGCTTGTCGGCGGCGATCTGGGGGCCGCATGGGGAAGACATGCACATGGTGGAACGGATGCGCCTGATCGATCCGGAAACCTTGCGAATCCAGACCACCGTCTACGACGATACCGTCTGGACGAAACCCTATGTGACGACGCGCGACTATAAGCGCATCCAAAAGGGTAAGAAGGTCGATGGCTTGCCACCCGACGTCGATCTGAGCGGTGAGCCCGAAGAATGGCTGTGCGGCCTATCCATCACCACGTTCGATCCAGAAACCAATACGTACTCGGACAAAGACCCAGAGGAGATGGTCAAGTATTTGGACAAGCAGCAGCAATGACTTCGCTTCATTCCAGAAGTCTTGGCGATCGCGCCATTCAACCACGTTCGGTGGGGATCAGTTCGATGAAGCGTATCAAAGCGGGCGCGCTGGCGGTCAGCCTTGCGGCTCTGGGTTTATCGTTGCCGGCGCTCGCGCAAGCACCCCAAGCCAAACCCGAGAACGTGGGCCTTTCCAGCGCGAAGCTCGCGCTGATCCACGACGCAGTGAAGGTGCAGATCGATGCCGGGCAGATCCCCGGCGCCATCGTGCTCGTCATGCATGACGGCAAAGTGGTGCATTTCGAAGCGCAGGGCATGTCGAGTCCGATGGCCGGCGTACCGATGAAGACCGGCATGATCTTCGGCGCTGCGGATCTGACCAAGGCGGTCGCGTCCGTTGCGGCGATGATGCTGGTCGAAGACGGCAAGATCAGCCTGGATGATCCGGTATCGAAGTACATCCCGGAATTCGCCGCCTCGCGTCAGGTCCGGGTGCTGAGGCCCGGTTCGCCGCCCGCCGCCTTCCGCTGGCGGCCCGGCCCCGGCACCGCCACCAGCGAATGGGGCGAACCGCAGTACGATCTGGTGCCGGCCGACAAGCCGATCACCCTCAGGATGCTGCTGACCCACACCTCAGGCATCCAGGTTTATGCCCTCGACAACGGGTTCCCGCACCGCGAACCCAAGGACAGCCTGGCCACGTTCGTGCCCAAGCTGGCCAATACCCCGCTGGAATTCCAGCCGGGCACGCGCTGGGCCTATAGCAACAGCATCGGGCTGGACGTGGTCGCACGCGTGGTGGAAATCGCGTCCGGCATGACGTTCCGAGAGTTCCTGCATCAGCGGCTGCTCGATCCGCTGGGGATGAACGACACCGATTTCGGCGTGAAACGCGAATCTCAGGCGCGCGCCCTGGCCTATGCGCCGGGTCTGCCCGTGCCGACTGCCGGCGAAGTGACGGACTTCAGCGGCTCGGCTGGCTTGTGGACCTCGGTCGGCGATTACGGCTTGTTTGCCGGAATGCTGGCGAACGACGGCAGTTTCAACGGTCGGCAGTACCTGAAGCCTCAGACCGTACAGCAGATGGCTTCGAACCAGATCGGCCCCCTCGTCATGGGCGGATATCCGCCGCTGGGGCTTCAGCCCGAAGGCGCCAAGTTCGGCTTCGGCTTCATGCGCGTGACCCTGCCCGACGTGGCAGGCACCGACCTTCCCGCCGGCAGCTTCGGCTGGGACGGCGGCGGCACGCGCCGCTTTTGGGCAATTCCGCAAGAGCATATCGCCATCGTCTCGATGGTTCCGCTGATCGGCCCGCAAGCCGCGCCGTTGCAACGCACCATCGAGGCGATCGTCATGAAATCGATCGTTCGTCAGTAATTGCGATGATTCATCACAATATGTGATACATAATATATCATATTTATTGCCGTACTATTTAATCCGAGCTAACGTCGCTCAATCGCGAACGAAGCCACGAGTGCGAGAGTCACGCTGAGGGGCGAGACAACTCAGGGCCATTGCGTCCTGACGAACCAGCGCAGCCTCGGAAATTATAAAATCGACCGGACATGGTCGGACAATTGGGGGTAAATCATGAAGCAAGTTCAATTCCTGCTGTCTGCATCTCTGCTGGCCGGTGCGATCGCGGCGCAGCCCGCCTTCGCCCAGGACACCACTTCCGACACAGCGGCGGCCCCATCGGCGCAAGCTTCCGCAGACGACCGGGCGCTGGGAGAGATCATCGTCACCGCAGAACGCCGGACCAGCACAGCGCAGAAAACCGCCGCTTCGATCAGCGTCCGGTCGGGGCAGGACATGCTTCGCCTGGGCCGCTATGACTTGAAGAACATCCTTGAGGACGTGCCCGGCGTAGTCGGCGGCGCTGCTTCCAATGTGAACACGTCCCCCGGCGGCGGCACCGACAACCCGGCAGCCGGTCTGACCATTCGCGGCGTGCAGTCCAACTCGGGCGCGGGCGGAAGCGTAACTTCCACGGCAGCGGCAGCCGCGATCTATGTCGACGATGTCTACAACGGCATCGGCGGCAACTACGACATCGATCGTGTCGAGGTTCTGCGCGGCCCTCAGGGCACGCTCTACGGTCGCAGCGCGACGGCGGGCGTCGTCGCGATCCACACCAACGATCCCAGCACGACCACGTTCGGCGCGAACCTGGCGGCGGAAATCGGCAACTACGATCTGCGCCATTTCACCGGCTACGCAAATATTCCGATCGTCGAGGACCGGTTGGCTCTGCGTGTCTCGGGCAATTATTACGACCGGGACGGCTACGATTCCGCCAAGGGCGGCGCGGTCACCTCGACGGACTTGCGGGCCAAGTTGCTGTGGACCCCGACCGACAATTTCTCGGCGCTGTTTGGTTACGCCCAACAGTATAACGAGACGCATTCGGGCGGCGTGTCGATCAGCCAGGGCACTTCGCCCACCGACTTCATCTATACGCAAACCGCCTTGTCGCCGACCGGCCACAACCATTTCCGCCAATACTGGGCGCGGTTCAATCTGGACCTGGGCGCGGTGGCGATCACCTACCTTCCGGCCTATCGCACCTGGTATCAGAACGCGACGCTCTATGCGCGTACCTCGTTCTTCAATGCGGACCAGACCGTCTCCACCCCTAAGGACAATTTCCTGACGCAAGAACTGCGCATCCGCAACACGGACGCGTCTTCCAAGCTGCAGTGGCAGGCCGGTTTCCTGTATTACAAGAACGACCTGAGCAACCGGAACGATTTGCTCCTGCTGCCCAACGGCCCTTACCAGTTCCAATCGACATCCGACAAATCGACGCTCGCGTTGGGCGGCTTTGCCGAGGCGACGTATTCCTTCACCCCCACGACGCGCCTGACCGCAGGTGGGCGGTATGACCACACCCGAATCCGCAACACGATGGAGTATTCGGCCTATGGCAGCGCGTTCAAATCGCTGACAGGCGATGAAGGCTTGGCGACGTTCAACAACTTTACGTACAAAGTACGGTTGGAGCATGACCTGACGTCGCGCAACCTGGTGTATGCTACAATCTCGACCGGCTTCTCGCCCGGCGATGTCACGTTGACCACGGGCACCGACAACAAGCCCGAAAAGCAGCTACTGAAGGCGCAGACTCTCACGACTTACGAGATCGGCACCAAGAACCGCTTCCTGAACGATCGCCTGCAAGTCAATGCCGACGTCTATTACAACGATTACGGCGGCTATCAGACTGCCGCCGTCAACATCTTCCCCGACGCTCCGCCCCCGGCGCCGCCGACGTTCCGCACGATCAACCTGCCGATGCGGTCCTACGGCGTGGAACTGGAAGTGCAGGCGCGCCCCTGGGCCAACGGCACCTTCACCTTCAACGCGTCCTACACGCACGCGCGGTACGGCGACTTTGGCGAATATGACTCGCTGTTCTCCTCGCACACGGTTCCCGGCGTGGCGCCGTTCCAAGGGACCGTGGCCTACGATCACAGCATCCCGATCGGCAACGCATCGCTGCTGCTGCGCGGCGCGGTTCGCTTCTTCACCGGCCACGACACCTCGTCCATCAGCGATAGCTGGGCCGACTTTGGCGCCACGCCCTACACCCACGTCAATTCGCAAGCCGTGGGCGACCTCAACGCGACGTTGCTGCTCAATTCCAACCTGTCGATCACGGGCTACGTCCGCAACGTCACCAACAATCGTTTCATTCCGGACGACTGGTCGCTGGCTGGCGTAGCGGAAGGCCCGATCGTCAGTTCGTCGCGCTACAACCTCAACGATCCGCGTACCTTTGGGGTGATCCTCAACATCAGATACTGATGGTTTCCTTGGCAAAGTGGTTGCAGCAGCAATGCTGCAGCCACTTTGCCCTGCCGTTCATACGCGACAGCGTAGGTAGTCGATAGGCGAAACGGCTGCACGGATTAACCGGGATGCGGCGATGCGCTACCTCTCATCGTCGAACATACAGAAATGCCGCCCGTCCAAGCTTGGCAGGACCGGAAGCACAGCTTCCTTTCCAAACAAGCAGGACGAGCGGCATGACGGCATCAGAATGTTAAAAGCGAGCGCCCGCTACGATGCCGATGATGCGCGGGTCGGCGTAGTTCACGTTGATCGCATCGACGTTGCCGATAATGTCATAGACCGGATATTTGGCGTTGGTGAAGTTGCGCACGTAAGCCGTCAGCGAATAGCGCTTGTCTTCGGTGGTGAAAGTAATCTGCGCATTTCCGACCGCACGATCACCGACGTGGGCCATATAGCCGCGATAGTACTGGGGCTCTTCCGGTTTCAGCAGATCAGCTTGCAAGTTCTGCGTCAGGTGCGCGGATTCGAACTTGCCGTCGATACGGGCCGCGATCGTCCCGCCGCCCGATACGTTGAAGACGTGCTGGTACGCCCCCGTCACCGTATGCGGCGTCCCTGCCCGCGTGGTGCCGGGCTGGCCTTCCGCAAATGTTTGAGGCCGGTTTACCCACCGCGACCGCACGTAGTTGTAGTTGATGGTGATGCGATCGTTATTAGTGGGTTGATACAGAACTTCCAGTTCACCACCCAGGTTACGCGCCGGCACGTTGATACGAACCTGCGTGCCGTTCGTGGCAAAGTCGGCCGGGTTGTCCGGATTATCCGGACGGAAGGTCGTCTGGAAACCATCGTACACGTAGTAGTAGGCAGCGAGATTGACCTGCAGGGTATTGTCCAGGAACCGGTTCTTGGAGCCAATTTCATAGGACGTCAGCTTTTCCGCCCTATATCGATTGGTCTCTCCCTGAGAGATGCCGATGTCTCCCGGGCGGAAGCCTGTAGAAACCGAGGCGTATACCATGTTCCGCTGCGCCAGATCATATTCCAGGCGCGCCTTGTAATTGAAATTATGGTATTTTACGCTTTCATTATTGATAGATGTACCGGGTCGAGACGCCACGCTTGCTTGGCCTGGGCCGGTGCATACGGCGTTGTTTGCCGCCAGCACAGGAGCAAGCGTGAACGCCACCGCCGTGCCGCAAAGCGAGTATTGGTTTTCGTAAGAATACTCGCTGACCGTGACTTTGGTATCGTCATAGCGAGCGCCCAGGGTCACCCGAAAGCTGGGGTTCACGGCATACGTGGCTTCGGCAAAGGCACCGATGTTTCGGGTGTCCTTCTTGTCCGTCGTCTCGGATTGCAGCGCGATTTCATCACCCGCCCCGTTCACCAGGAAGTTGCGCAAGCTCGTGCGCAGCTTGTTGTTGTAGTAGAATAAGCCGCCCTGCCAGCTCAGCGCAGAATCCCCGTTTGAAGCGAAGCGCAGTTCCTCGGTGTGGAAGTGGTTCACCGGCGTTTCGATCATCTGCTGCAGCGAAGCGCCGCTGAACAGGAAGTTGCCTTCCAGCAAGTTATGGTCGTTCTGCTTCCAGGAACGGTAGGCGCCTTGATAGGTGGCGGTGACCGGACCCAGATCCCAGTTTACCTCAGCCCAATATTGGTTCTGCGTCTTGCGGCCTGGATAGATCGGCGAGGTGATGGTGGTGTAGTTGTAGTCGCCATCGGACGTCGTGCCGTTGCCGCCAGACCCAACTTGAACAGCTTCGG
>NZ_AKFJ01000023.1 GCF_000272475.1 Novosphingobium sp. Rr 2-17 | reverse complement strand
CCGAAGCTGTTCAAGTTGGGTAATGCTTCGCCCGAACTCACGCTCTAACCTGGTTAAGGAAACATCGATGAAAGGGGACCAGGTAAATGCGGCGCAACCTGATCGAGGTGCAGGTAAAGCGGATTGAAGTCGCCTTCTCGCCTGATCTTGTTCCAGTCCTGAATGGCGATCCAACGTCCGCTATGATCGATAAGGCCATCTTTCGCGAGTGCCTTCAAGGTTCGATTGACATGAACGCTGGTCATGCCGGTCGCGTCCCCCAATTGCTCCTGCGTCATCGGCAGATGAAAGTCAGCCGCATCGATAACACCGGCAGCGTGCATGCGAACGGCGATTTCGCACAATATATGGGCGATACGCGCCCTTGCGTCACGCCGCCCGACGTTGAGCACCCATTCTCGATAAATCGATGCGTCCACCAGACCATCTATCCAGAGCGCTTGGCCGACGGCAGGCCGCTCCAAGGCAATTTCCCGCAGAGCATCGCGATCAGTGTCGGCCACCTCAAGTTCGGTCAGGGCCTGGACACTGTGGTCGGCAATGTTGAGAAACAAATGTTGTAGATCGAGCAGATCGCCAGCCAGATGGATCGACACGATCTGACGCGCGCCATGCACCGTCAACTTATGTCGAAATGCGAGTCCAGAGAGAACAAAACTGCAATGCGGACGGGGCGGCTCCCCCTCGCGGACGACATAAGCGCTTGGGTTAAGGTAGCGATGCTGAAAAGGGAGTGCTGATACTGCGGCGCGATCTTCTTCGTCGAGCGCGGCCCGCTGCGAAAGCCGTCGCGCGAAAAAATCCAAATTGGTGATCGATGACATGCAGCCTCCACCGGGCGGGAGCACATGTATCTCTCTGTCGCCGGGACACCCAGTTAGTTGCCCGGCAATATATCGTCTTTAACATGGCCGCTAACATGCGGCCTAACCAATTTCGTCGCGCGGTATTCCGACGTTTTCGTAGGCCATCGCGACAGGCACTTCAGCTTCACTGACGGTGGCACCCACTCGACAACCCCCTGTGCCTGCTCCAAAAGCGACCCCGCTTCGGCGAGTATCGTCAGGCCTTCGCCTGTTTACGGCGGGTTTCCCACCCCTTCTTTGCAGCGGCTGATCGTTCTTCATGGGTCTGGCTAGCTCCGCCGACACGCCCGCCTTTGCTCGATGACGCATGGCTCTCCGCCTTGCCCCGCCCCGAACCGGATTTCTTGCCACCGCCAGACTCCTTGTTCACCGTCGCCCATGCGCGGCGCTCGGCCTCGTCTTTCGGAATGCCGCGATCCTCATACCCATCCTCGATATGCTCGGCCTTGCGCTTTTGTTTGTCGGTATAACTCGACTTGTCACCGCGGGGCATGGCGTTTCTCCTTCTTGCTGAACGCCATGCGGAGCTCATCCTTGGCCTTCTCCAGGATGTGCCGCTGCTTGGCGCTGAGATTGTCCCCCGCCGATTGATATAGAATGTCAGCATGCTCATCGCAGATTGCAGGGGTGTGCCTTTACGACGATGGCTGTGTTCGGCGGATCGTTTCAACGACAGGGCGATCGCTTTTGGATCAGTCTGCTTGAACAGGCCTTCATCAAGATCCAGTGCGTCGCTCTGCTCGGTCACATCTTGCGACCATTTATGTTTGCTCATCGTGTGTCTCCCGGCGCGTTCAGCTGCTTAACTTCCCGGTTCTATGTTTACAGGTGGTGCGAGCGGATTGTGGTTCGACGCAGGTTCAGGTTCAGCTTGATCGTCATCGCCGCCTTTTTCGGATTCCGCGTCCGAAGGCGTGGGCGAACCTTGTTCCGGTGGAGGCGTTCCAGCGCCTCCTTCCACTGGCTCAGTGGAGCGCGGATGGACACCATCATCGATCATGATTTGTCTCCTTTCTGCATTTCGTGTCCCGCCCGCGTGTCGTTTTCCTCACCGCGCCTCGTCATGGCATCGGGATTGTAATCAGACGATATGGCGCCACCGCTCACAGGGTCGCGCGTCGGCTCGCGATCCGGCGTATCGCTGGGCCGTCGCGCTGCGCCCTCTGGCTGATTCTCGGTGGAGATGTTGGGACGACGTGTTTTCTCGGTTGGAACAGATTGATGGCTGTGCGTTTCATCTTCCATGGCACGCTCCTGTCTTCATGCGCCTTTGGCGCGTTGATCCTCTGGATAGTCTTCCGGCTTGACTGTCCCCACGGTGGGACGGTCGTTGACATCCTCTTGCCACTGGCCACCGCGCGTACGGGGATGGGGACCTTTCTGTGGAAGAACGTCACCCAGCGGCCCCTGGCGCGGACTTTTGTCCATGGATGTTTCCACCGCCTCTGACGGCGTGTCTGTCGGCTCGTTCATCGGTGATCTCCTACGGTCTGGTTTCCAAGTCCCGCCTCAGCCCAATAGAGATGACATGGCGGGATGTTGCGCCACTCAAAGGCAGAGTGGATCGGGCCGATATATGTTTCGAGCAGCGGCTTGATGGTGCGGCGCATTTGATAGGCGCAAAACATGCCGTTTGATGCGAGAATGGCGCGACTGGCGCGCATCGTGCGATCGGCTTCGTATCGCTCAAGCGTGGAGAAGGGCAGGCCGGAGAGTATGCAATCGGCAGAGCGCAGGCCGCGTTCTCTCAGGACAGCAGCGACATTCGCCGCAGATTCGCAGACGGCTTCAAACCGGGGATCGTCGATCGATGCTCTGAGATGATCGACGAAGGCCTCACTCGTGTCCAGCGCGAGGAGGACGGCGCTGGGAGACAAGCGTGCCAGCACTGCTCGTGTAAACGCCCCCGTTCCCGGTCCAAATTCGACGAATAGCTGGATCCGCTGCCAGTCGATTGGTGCAAGCATTCGATCTACGAGCCAATGACTTGCTGGAAAGGCCGATCCAACCATTGTCGGATACTCGATGAATGTCTTCACGGTCAGGCGCAGGGAAGGAGTCTGAACACTGTTAGGAAAAGCAGTGGCCTTGGAAATGGCACGATCCGCAATCCCATCGGCACGTGCTTTGATCACCATGTCCTCCTTGCCGGCCAAATACGACAAGGTTGACAACCAGACCGTCCACAAGCAGTTCCGTTGATTATGCTTGGAAATGGAGGGACTTTAACCTGGTTAAGTCACTTTATGCCGACAGATTTTGGCGAAACCCACACCGCTCAAAAAGGTTCAGTGGATGGTAATGCTCAAGTGGCTGATTCCTATTTGACAAAGCTAGCGCTGCCTTGCGAGCGCGCAACCTGAGGCCGTGCATCTCATCGGCGCGAAGCGCGTTGCTGGGAGGGAGGTAGTTGCTATGCTTGAGAATGATCTTCCCACCACCTTGACGCGATTGGGCCTTGCAACAGTCCTCGGTCTGGCTCTCGGCTTTGAACGAGAGCGAAGCGGCCATGATGCGGGTTTGCGAACCCACGGTCTCGTCGCGCTCAGTTCGGCGATGTTAACCCTTTCCGCGCTCGAAATGGTCGAACAACACAATGAGGGAGACCCCGTCAGGGTCGTGCAAGGCTTGGCACAGGCGATTGGTTTCATTGCAGGCGGCCTTATCTTTGTGCGCGGCGGCGACGTTCGAAACATGACCACGGCTGCCAGCCTTTGGATGGCTGCCGCGGTAGGGATCACGGCAGGAGCGGGACAATATGTTCTGGTGTTTGCCGGAACAGTCTTGGCGCTTCTTCTCCTGTCTGCCGCTTTCCTCTTCGAACGCTTCATGCCGCGGTCCCATAGACAGGAAAGCAATGGCACTTCGGACGATATTCGGATGCCGAACCGGCGGGGGTCGCCAGGTCAGCAGTATGAAGAAATTTCTAAGGGTTGAGGAAAGCGGCCATCCAACGGGTTGTTTTTGGAATTGTGCCAGCGCGCCTCGCGAAATGGCTGGGAGGTACCGCTTCGCGGCGCGCTTACGCGATATCAAGGAGCGCCGCTTGCATCTGCCGCCCGGTCAGGAAGCGGGGCCGTTGCTCGCCGGCATGGTCGGCGATCCGATCGCGCACGACCATGCAGCCGCGCATTGGGACGAACTGCTGCGGCTTGCCACCTCGATCCGGACCGGGACCGTCACCGCCTCGGCGATGCTGCGCAAGCTGTCCGCCTATCCCCCACACCTCCCCGACAGGCCATCGCTCGAACAGTCGCCGGCGTAGCTCCGCGTCGTGAAGATCTACCACGCCGCCCCATACCTTTTCGGTGGCCTTGGCGAGCGCGTTGGCGACTTTCGATAGCGTGCGGGTTGGGCCGAGGCCAATCCGTGTCGGGAGGCCCACTTGCCGCAATATGTCCTCGCGCAAGTTGTGCGCGGCCTTCACGTCGCCGAGGCCGTTTGGCAAGGTGGGAGCGCGATAGAAGCTCTCGTCTATCGATTAGACCTCCACGGTATCGGTATGCTCGGCAATGACCGCGTTGAACCGACGATTGAGGTCGGCATAGAGTTCGTAATTGCTCGATCGGAGCTGGATGCCGTGCCGCTTGATCTGATCCCGGATTTTGAAAACCGGCTCGCCCATGCGAACATGCAGGGCTTTCGCTTCCTCGCTGCGCGCGACGGCGCAACTGTCATTGTTCGACAGGACGATGACGGGAACACCACGCAATGATGGGTCAAACAACCTCTCTGCCGAGACGTAAAAGTTGGCTACGTCCAGGATTCCATGTGCCATTTTCGGAACCTAACGCCGAATACCGGGCGGAGCATCCAGACGGATACCGCTACAGCCGCTTTTGTGAGCTGTAATTCCCGGAACGCTGCGCGCAATCACCCCGGAATGCTGCGCGCGACCAAATTGGAATAGTGCGCGCGATGAACCCGGAATCCGCAATAATAGACCGACGAATTACTGCTCGGTCGGAGTTAAGTGAGATTTAACTGCGCCACTCAACACTTTCCAAGCTTCTTCGTGGAGCGAAAAGGCAATCGTCTGAAACAAAGGTTCGACAAGTCCAACCGCCAAAGCGACGTGCCAGTCTCGGGTGTCGCATAGGGTGCTAAACCGCGCCATTGGCAACGTCCTTCTCAATGATATCTTCAAAGTCCTAGAAGAGCGCTCACTTTGGCGCGTACTTCATCAATTACGGCCTTTGTGACAGTGCCGGCATGAACCGCTCCCCGCGCCTTCCAATCCACGCTCTTGATCTGATCGGACAGCACGATACTTGCGGGCGATTGAGAAACGATGACCTCGAAGGGATAGCCCTTGGTCTGGCTCGTCATAGGGCAACAGATCATCATGCCCCGCATCTTGTTGTAGGCCTTGGGCGAGAGCACTAGGGCAGGGCGATGCCCCGCTTGTTCGTGCCCCGCCTGGGGATTGAACTGCAACCATACGATATCGCCAAAGTCAGGCACATACCGGCTGACCATTAAAGCACCTCATTTCCAACCGGAGGGCCGAAATCGACCATATCGTGGAACGTCTCTGGCTTCATGCCAGCAAGCAGCGCGTCCAGCGTGTAAACCGGCTTGGAAACAGGCTCGATAATGAGCTTGCCGTCTTCTTCACGGACTTCGACTTCCTGCCCGACACTAAGCGCCGCTGCTGCCATAATTGCAGAGGGAATGCGGATCGCCGCGCTGTTCCCCCATTTCTTGACCTGAACACCCATCTGTAACTCCTATGTATCTACAATAGTGATACACTATCAAAGGTGCATCATGTGTCAACAAATGTATCGACGTCCGTCGATATTCGTCAGCCCGAAGGATGGTCAGCGCGGTCACGGCAGCGTCGGCAGGGTTGTTCGCACCCCACTCAAGCGACGGTTCGAAATAGTCGATTTTCCAGAAACAGCGCGTGCCCTCCCAATCGAAGGTTCCGAAATCGCGCTCCTGATCCCCGGCCTCGAAGCGGTCGATCCTTCGGGAACGGGAAAGGGGCGGCGCTGGGCCGCCCATGGGGTCACGCGGCGCGAGCCATGACGGGCGCGGCCATGTGCGATAGAATGAGTTCGCTTGCGGCCTGCGCGGCGGTCGCGGCGCGGAAGATCGCGCGCTTGTCGTTGCGAAGGGCGGTCAACCACGACGCCAGATAGGCCGCGTGGTCCTCTCGCTCGGTCGGCTCCATGCCAAGCTGCGCGCAAAGCATGGCCGCGCCGATCTCGGCAATCAGTTCCTCGGCGGTCGGGTGCGATCTGGTTCTTGGTCTCGCCCTGCGTCCCGAAATCACGGATCGAACCGTGAGCCACGCCGAGACGCAGCCGTGCCCCGGGCGTCGCCATGCCGTCGAATAGGTCGGTTGGATCGTCGAGATTGTGCCGGTGCGCGAGCGGGGCAGGCAACAGCCAGACGTCCGGCTCGATCTCTTGGGGCTGCGGTTCAGAGAGAACGGTGATGGTGCCGCCCGCGCGCTGACGCACACGATCCCACAGTCCGCCATCCGAGCGAAGTCATGATTGCCAGGAAGCAGCCACCATCGACATCGATGGCGCTCCATCCGCGATATCGCCTGCACGATCGTGCGATCCTCCGGACCTTCAGTGTCGAAGACGTCGCCGGCGACAAACACATGATCGGCACCGTGGAGGGTGGCGGCCTTGCCGATCGCATCGATCGCATCGAAGCGTGCCTCAGTCAGCGCTGCGCGCACCTCAGGTTCGAACCGGCCATAAGGCTTGCCGAGCTGCCAGTCCGCGGTGTGGACGAGCTTCATGTTGGTTTCACAGCCCGGCGGGTCATCGCAGACCCATCGCGCGGGCCCAGACATCGATCTGGCCGAAGGCATCCTGCTGCCACTCATCCGCTGTCCTGCCATCGAGGATGTCTGAACCCTCGACGAAGTTGCGCACGCACGTCGCCCCATAGCCGTCGGGATCTTCGAACTTGGCTACGATATGGGCAAACCCGTCCCTGCCGCTTTGATGGTCAAGCAGCGGCCGGCAATCAATCGGCGAGCGTGTCGATGCCGCCCGGATAATTCCGGATCGAGAAGTAGATGTCATAGGCGTCCTTCTGTTTGTAACGCCCATCGAGCGCGAAACCCTTCATCGCAAGCAGCGCCGGAATTGAGGCAACCGCGATTATCACCTTGTTAGTACCGCCCTTGGGCATGTCGCCTTCGATCGCGACCATCTCGTGGAAATGGATCGCGAGGTCGGCACCGGACGCGCGCTGGGTCGCGAACTCGGTGGTCAGCGGCGGCCGGTTCTTTTCAAGCACGTCGTCATAAGGCCGCAGGAAATCGACGATGATATCGATAGGCGGACCATCGTCCTTCGGCTGGACAGTCCGGACCATCTGGAAATATTTGAGCGTGTCGCGCGCCGCATAGCCCTGTCCGCGCAGCGCATCGACGAGAGCGACATATTCGTCGCCCGCGGCCAGCGCCTGCGCGTCGAGGCTGAGGTCGACGTCGAGCGTGCCGACATGACGCATCTCACTGTCCTCGAGCAGCAGCCACGGAACAGCCCCGCCGATGACCGCGAACTAGCCGCGGAAGCTGCCGAGCGTCTGGCCGATTTCGACCAGGACCGAGCGAACCGCCGTGCTCGTCCGATCGTCATAGTCGGCGGCGGATTGCGGCTCGTTCGTCATGACAGCCACCGGAGAAGCTGGTCTTTCAGGTGCTCGGCTCCTTCAACGCCGCGCTCGCCGCCGGTCATGAGATCGAGATAGGTCTGGATCGGGCTGGTTGCGATGATGCCTGGGGCGGTCGACCGTGCATCATCGAGCACGCCATCCTCGTCAGGCACGCGCACGATGACATTGGCGCCCCGCGCCGGCGAACTGAGGTTGAGCAGCGTTTCGAGCGCCCCCAGCCCCTTCTCGTCCGCATAGAAGTAACTGCTGCTCTGGCGGACGAAGGGGGCGTACCAGTCAGCGGCGCTGAACGAGGCCAGCGCCACCCTGCCCTCCATTCCTTCGAGATCGCGCAACCGCTCCGTCAGGCCTTTGCCGTGCAAGTGTGTGTAGAGGCGCACTTCCTCGCCCTTTGGTGGCTCATAGTTGCGCGCCCACTCGTCCAGCAAACCGGATGGGTCTGCGAGGTACAGGCCCTGATCGGATTGATCGGCCCATTCGCGATCGCGCAGCGCTGTCCCGATCGTGCTCACCAGACCAACGCTGACCTTTGCCGCCTCGGCAAGCTCGGTCACGCGCCAGGCCCGCGCCGGCTCATTGAGCAGCACGCGTAAAATGCGAGCCGACTTCGGCTTGAACAGCGAGCGAAGCGCCCGGCGCTCCGGGTCGGGCTTCCCCTCGACCTGGCGGTCGATGAACACGGTGTCAAAGGCGATGCGCGCATTCCCCTCGAAATCGAGATAGGCGATGCCCTCCTCGCGACAGGCGGCCTGGGATTGCTCTGAGAGATAGGGCGCCATGAACATCGGCACGCCTTCCTGACCACTCTGGCCGAGGTAGCGTTTGAGCTGGTAGGCGGCCTGATGCGCCATGCGCGGCTGACCGTTGCCTTTGACGTCGACGACGAGGCGCATCGGCCTCCCTGCAAATTCGGTGTCGGCGACGATATCGACGCCGCTATCAGGCTGACCGGGCTCGCCAACGAACGTCATCTGCGCCAGCGAAAGCTGGGGTATGGTCCCCAGAAAAGCCTTGAGCGTTTCTGCCGCCCGCCGTTCGATGCTGCTTGCCGCTCTCACCGGTTTGCTGAAACCACTATTTTGGTGAAATAGCAATTAATTTCGCCAACCTGCTAATTTCAACGGGTTGTTGAAAGCTCCTTGTTACTGAACATCGCCGCCCCGGCTCGTCAGCCGGCTATCACGGCCGCCGTTGCACCTTGGACATCATCTCTCTTCACGGTTCAGCCCACAGCGCCTTTCCCCAAGGCGCACTGAACGGCTGGAACGATCGTATAGACGGCCTCGCGCTGGGCGCCACGATTGGAGTGATCGATGCGGTAACCCTGATAGTGGCGGTGGATGAGTCCAGCCCGGACAAGATCGGAGACCGCGCGGCTGACATTGGTCCGCCCCGAATGCAGATGACGCTCGCGAACCTCGTCAGCAATACACTGTTCGGCAGCGGCGGAATCCGGCGGCAACATGCCCTTGTGCTCAAGGTCGCGGCGGACCTGATCGACGACAGCCCGGCGGCGGACATCGCGCTGCGCCATTGGAATCAACGCGTCACTGAGCCAATCCCGCACAGGGATCGCGCGCCCCTTCTCCTGCACATAAGGTCCGGCACTGTTGGAACGGCCGGCAGCGCGCGCGATGAGGTTCAGCACCATGAACGTGTAGCGCGGGCGCGTGGAGATACGGGCCAACCGCTCCAGGACCGCTGGCAGATCGAGCGCCTCATCATTGGCCGCCGAGGCCACCGCAGCTGCTTGCTTCTGCCCCCGTTCGACGCAAAGCGTCACAACATCTGCCGGGAGAGTGGCTCTCTCAGCTACCGTATCCTTCGTGAAGAGGTCGGGCTGGAACATGCAGGATTCCAAGCACGTGAAGAACGAAAAGTGAATCCCCTTTGTGCGATCATACGCCCTTTAGTCACCAGTGACACTTTACCAAACGCGTCTAGGTAAAGTGTCACTCATGTCACTAGGTCGCCTGACGGATCCGGATCGCCTAGGCGACAAGGGCGGGCGCCAAGCGTCGAGCCTGGATCCGTTCCGACCAGCTGCCGCCTACCGATGTCGACCCATACCCGCCCTTCAGACCCCAAATTTCGTGATCCCAGTGCAGACCTTCCGCTTTTGTGATTGAGGATCGAAAATTTCGGGTCGGTGGGGCGAGCACCGTGGCCGATGTTTCGCGCAATTGCTTCAACGCTGCTCTAGCTTTGGCTCGACCATGCCTGCCACCGGCATCACCACCGCCCAAGGAAACTTCTTCGGATCCGCCTGCTCGAACTGATTGACGGTCAGACGCGGGAGGTTGCGCTTGTCGTACACGGTCCCCAAGCGCAACGACAGGCTGGCTGGCGAGGCGAGGAAGAGCGAGATTTCGGTGACGCCTTGGCGCGCGAGATCCATGACGGTGTCAAGGAACTGCTGCGCGAGCCTCTGCTGCTTCATCTCCGACCAGTGCGCATCCGTAGAGCGGCCCTCAAGGTCAAGCCGAACGATAGGCGCGGTGGGCTCTGGCCGGCCATGGCGAGATAGCCTCGGTCCGTGAGTACGGCATCAAAGCGGGCGAACAGCTTGTCGATCGCGTCAGCCTCACCAGGCGCTCGCAGACCAGCCATGCCGTCGTTGCATCCGGCACCGTGCCGGCGCGGCAACGCCAAGGAAGCGCTGGAATGAAAGCCGGTCCTTGATCGGGAACTCGGTGCCTTCATCCGACAACAAGTAGAGCGCTTGGAGCACCAGAATCTTAAACTTGAGCACCGGGTCCAACGGCGGCCGCCCACCCTTGCCACGAGGGCTGCGGCGCAGTGCCGCAACGAGAGTCGGCGGAAAACCTCGAATTCGACCACCGCCGCCCGTCGCTCCAGCTGATCGCCTGCCGCGCTCAAAGCCTCATACCGGTCCGAAAGATCAAAGAACCTGGCTGACCTGCCATCTCTGCCTCCGCCGGCGCCAAGGCAGTGAACCATTTCAGGGGCCCCAGACGCCATCAGTTTTTTTGAGGCGTCCAACTTCTGATTGTAGTCGCTCGTACTAATGGCGGATTAAATGCGCACCGAGGACTTTTACAGTGACGTTGACTTGCATTGCAATGCAAGTCATAGGCGTCAGGGATGCAATCTATAAATGCCGACAACGTATATCTTCTTGAAACCGGGATGATTGCCGGCCGCCACGCCCACGAAGTGAAACGAGCCCATCGCTTGGCCGACCAACTGCAGCGCGATCTGCTCGGTGGTGCTTTGACCGAGAACTTCTCGCTAGGTACCATCCTGGAAATTCGCGAGCGTTACGGTTTAGGGCTCTGGGCTTGCCGGGAAGCGATCGGCATACTGGAGTTGCGTGGGGTGGCCCAACTGCGTGCCGGCCGTCATGGCGGGCTTGTCCCGGTCACTCCAACCCTTGAAGATCTGGCAAAGCTCGCGTTGCTTCATCTCTACATGAAGCGCGCGTCCACGCGCGAATTGATCGAAGCTCGCCGTCTTGTGCATCTGGCCGTACTTCGGCAACTCATCGAAAGAGGCGGAAGGATTTCCGAATTCTGCGAATGGCGGGCGCAACGATTCACGCAGGCATCAGGCGCCAGATCTTCGAGCGCCGGTAATTTTTCCTTCTCCCACTGGCTTGCTGCACGGACCGGCAACGGAGCCTTCGGGTTCTTCGTCGGCTTCGTGGAAGCGGTCTGTGAAAAATATGCAGACTACTGCGGCGAACCCAAACCAGCACCGGATGCCAGCCTGCACCGTAAGGAGGAAGCCGTATGGCGGGCAATTTGCCGCAAAGAGTCCCAGACCGCGCGACTTGCTCTGCTGGACTATCTCACTGCCAGGATGCCCATGGCAGCGGACAAGCCTATACGGGTTCGCCGCTTGCTCGACGACCACAATTTGAAAGGTTCTGTCAAAGTCGCCCGCCGGATCGCCATGCGCCTTGTCGAGGAAGTTGTCGAAGATCAATCGAATGCGATGACGGACCTAGGCTCCGAGATCGACATCGGAATGCGCCACGATGCCAATTCCGCGATCGTTCGTCAGGCGATGCGCCTGCTCGAAGATCTCGGTCTCGTTCGGCCACGGCGTGGACGCAATGGGGGAATAGCGCTGCGTAAGCCGGATTTGATGTCGATTATTGGAATGATCCCACACGTTCTCATGGGCGAGCGCTTGAGTCTGTCCCAATGTTTCCACGCGAGAAGCGTACTCACGATCGAGATATGCATGGCTGCCGCAGCGGCACGCGGTGCTGGCGGAGCGACTGGCGAACCTCACTTGCCTGTGTCCGGTCGAGCGCAGGATTTGATCGGCCTCGACCGCGCGTTGCTCGACCTTCTGGGGAACAGCATGCTTACTACCTGCGCGCAGGGCTTCATGATGTATGCCTGGCGCATCGAACCGCCCGGCGACGCCGACGACGTGCCTCCCGCCATCGTCTCACGCCTATTTGCCATGACACGCAAGATCGCAGATCAGATTCTTGCAGCGGACGTGGAAGGTGCGGAGGCTGCTGCAGTAGAAAAAGACCAGCTTCTGGCACTTCGGTTTACGTCGCCGGAGGCGAGCCGTTCTAAGGCCCGCCACCCGCTGAATGTTCTGAGCCATTGCGTGCGCGATTTACCCGACTGCACACTACCGGTCTAAAGGAGGGCAACGGCAGAACATCTATCTCAAAGAGGAGTCCCACGGCTGGAGCACCTCGGGACGTGATCCTTTGATGACTGCGATCTTACCGCGTGCATCCAGCAGATACAGCAGATATCCGTGCATCACCTGGACCTGTCCGGCTTTTACGGGCTGTCCGAAGATAGAGGGATCGCTACAGTCGTTGTAACAGCGCATCGTGCCACGGACTTCGGCAGCGGCGCCTCCTGCATCGGAACAGAAGAATTCTACCTCCAGGGTTTCTTTGACATAAGGTCGCTGACGCCCATAAAACGCGAGTACTCCTGACTTCCCTTTGATACCCATGAGGAACTGGACATCATCGGCGTACAAGTCGGTAAACCTGGGATCCTCTGCGTTAAACAGTGTGACATAACGGTCGTAGGCAGCACGATCCAATGGTGTTCGGCGTTCCGCCGCGCGTGCCAGCGACGGCGATGCCGCAGCGGCAACAAGCGAACTTGCAATCAATTGGCGTCTATTGAGCACTATTCGTGCCTCCTATGTTCGGTGCGCTTGAACGCAAATGACGATTTCTGCGTGGCCGAGCCTAGCACGGCCACGCAAGTATATTCTGTACCTCTGCACCTTACAGAGAGTAGATCGACCGGGTCTTACACCCGATGCCCTCCTCGGACGGGCATCGAGAGTAGGATATCCTAAAAGCGCGCGGATGTGACCAATCCCCAGGTGCGCGGCGCGTTCAGGCCTGCCGAACTTACGACACCTGACGCATCGGCACTGTCGACGGACGTGATACCGTAGGTCTTGTAGCGATTGTCGGTAAGGTTGCGGACGTAACCAGTCAGGGCATATCGTCCGTCGTCAAAGGAAGCGGTAGCCCTTAAATCCACCGTGGCCTGGCCTCCAACGTGGACGTAGTCCCGGGCATACGGCAGATATGCGTCATAAAGGTTGGCTACGTTATGCGCAGAGGCAAATCGCAGATCGGCGCCGAGAATCAGCTCGGTGCCGCGCCCGACCGAAGCCGTGTGATCGTAGGACAGATTGGCGGTGAACGGGGCCACGCCCTCGACCTGGCTGAACGCGATCACGTAGTCGTATTCGGCAGGAATGTCGTGATATCTTGCCCTCGTAAAGGCAAAGCTGGCCGAGAACTGACCATTCGCCCAGGGGCGGGCCATTATTTCCAGTTCTGCACCGCGAACGGTGAGCGGCATCTTGATATTCGCGTACGAACTGTATGGCAGCTGCGGGGTCAGGTTGATATTGGCTGCCTGAAAGCCGCCGTAGTCAATGTAGTACAGTGCGCCATTGACCTGCAGCCTCCCACCGGCAAAGCGGTTTTTTGTCCCGATTTCAAAGGACGTCAGCGTTTCGGCATTGAGTTCGATGAGTTTCGGCCTGCCGTCAGTGCCGGTCGTCAAGGTAACGTCGCCCGGCGAAAAGCCGGTCGAAACCGAGCCGTAGATCATGTTTCGCGCTGTCAGATCATGTTCGATCCTGAACTTGTAGGTGACGTTGTTGAACTTGCGGATTCCTTCGTCACCCAAGAGGTACTCCGTGGCGCCCAGAACGCTCGTGTAGGTCTGTTCGGTCACCACCTTGGTATTGTCGTAGCGGATTCCTGCCGTCAGACGAGTGCCATCGGAAAGATTGAGCGTACCTTCCGCAAAGACGCCAATCGCGGTGGTCGTTTTGCTGGTATCGGCATGGGCCAACATTGGGCCGCTTCCATAGGGACCGCCCACCGACATAGTCACGTGACTGACATCGTCGAGCGAATTGTTGTAGTACATCACGCCGGTTTGCCACTGGAGCGGCGCCGATGCATCGTTTGAACGCAATCGCAGTTCCTGCGTATGGAAATGATCTTTTGACGTATCGATGTCGTTATCGATATTCAGCCCGTTTCCTCGCGTTACGACTTGAGATTTTGTGTTGAACGTGCGGAAAGCCGGGACGTACGTGAGCGCCACGTCGCCAAGATCGAGATCGATTACTGCCCAGTACTGGCGGGACCCGTTTTTGCCGGACCGCCATTCGATGTCGAAAATATCGAACTGATTCGGGGCGGTCTGGTTGATCTGCACTCCCGGCGTGCGTGTCCTGTTTTCCTGGAATGCGAAACCCAGGATCGCAGTCAGGTTCTCTGAAGGCTTGAGCAGAAGTTTCGCCCGTCCGTCGGCGTTAGAGAAACGGCCTCCCCCGCTGTCACGGCTCGCATAATATCCATCGCGTTCGTAATAGTTGCCGGAAACACGCAGCGCTGCCTTGTCATTCACCAGCGGGACGTTGACCCCGCCGGTCACGTGAAAGAGGTCGTAACTTCCCGTTTCCAGCGAGGCATCCGCGCCCAGATCCGATGGATCGGGCGCTTTGGTATGTATGGCAAGGACGCCGGAAGTGGCGCTGCGGCCATAAAGCGTTCCTTGCGGTCCGCGCAGCAGTTCCACCCGATCAATGTCGTAGCTGCCCCCGATACCGTTATAGACGTCATCGACGTAGATAGCCGCGGTGGTGGCAGTGGACGTCGCACTGCCCGCCACGCCGACGTTGGACCGGATGCCGCGGATCGTGAGATCGGCCGCAGGACTGTCTGTTGCGCGACCTGATCGAGCGCGTCCGCTCTCGCCGGTCCCGAAGTCGGTGCCGGGCATGTCCTCCACGATGTCCGACAGCGAATATCGGCCTTCCATAGCGAGCTCTCCACCGGAAATTACGGAAATGGACGCTGCCGTCTTTTGTGCCGTGCTCGTGCGACGCTCCGCCGTAACCAAGATTTCCGCAACCGTAGCTTCGTTTGCTGGTGACGAGACGGGATCGTCCGCAGCCTGATTCTGAGCAAAGGCGGGGCGCGCTATCCCTACCATGCCAACGGCAAAAACCGAATACAGAAGCCTCTTCATCATGATCTCTCCCCCTCCTGCGACCCGGTTGCTCACTATGGCTATTTCGCGGTGTCCATGAGTCGGGACGATCAATAGGCTCCCATGGGGGACTAAAATAACTATCTGACTTCCTGTTCGACCACCCGACCCAATTTCCCAACAAAACACTATCAACTGAGACAGCAGGAAGCTGGCAAGATCCAAGTCTACGAGCGGTGGAGATCTCATGCGACGGAAGGTCACCGGCGAGCAGTCGTATTGGTTGCGGAACCCTAGCGCGCTGGAAAGCAGTCCGAGCCCCTTGCTAAAGAAGATCCCGTTGATGCCGCGAGAATTGAACTCTCGAACGGCTCCAACGTGAACG
>NZ_AKFJ01000022.1 GCF_000272475.1 Novosphingobium sp. Rr 2-17 | reverse complement strand
TGGCCTTCGCTGGTCCGATCCCGGATCTCGCCTTGACGGCCGATGCGCAGCGCATTCTTGAGTGCGTGATGCGCTTCGCCCTTGTTGAGGCCAATCTGCGCCCGCCGCTGCATGTCAGCGTCGAGAATCCAGTCGATCAGGAAAAGCGTACGCTCGACCCTGCCTACCTCGCGCAAGGCCAGGGCAAGATCGTTCTGCCGGGGATAGGACGCCAGTTTGCGAAGCAACTGGCTGGGGGTGATCCTGCCGCCGTTGACCGTGGCGACACTGCGGAACAGATCGGGCCAGTTGGCGACGATGATGTCCTTGCGTATCTTACCGGCGACGAGTTTTCGCAGCTCGGTTGGCGTCGTCCTCGGATCGAAAACGTAGAAGCGCCGGGAGGGCAGATCGCGGATGCGCAGCACGAGCCGGCGATCGAGAAGCGCGCTCAGTCCAAAAACATGGTCGGTATAGCCCGCCGTATCGGCAAACTGTTCCGTCACCTGTCTGCCCGCTTCGTTCATCAACAGGCCGTCCAAAATGTAGGGAGCCTCGCTCACCGTGGCTGGGATGGTTTGCGAGGCGAAGGGCGCGAACTGGTCGCTGACATGGGTATAGGCCTTGAGACCCGGCTCCGATCCATACTTGGCATTGATCGTATTCATCGCCTCGCCATGCCGTGCGGTCCGGAAAAACTGGCCGTCGCTGGACGCGCTGGCACCCATGCCCCAGTGCGCTGCCATAGACAGTTTGCTCTGGGCGGCGACGACCATGGCCAATGCCTGGTTCATGGCCTCGCTTTCCACGTACCAGCGGGCAAGCCGTGACAGTTTCCAATAATCATGAGTGTTCGAAGCCTCGGCCATCTTGCGCAAGCCGAGATTCAGGCCTTCGGCGAGCAAGACGTTGAGCAGGCCTATGTTGTCCTCGCACGGTGCGCCGGTTCGCAGGTGCGTGAAAGCTTCTGTGAAGCCGATCGCCGCATCGACCTCGAGAAGGATGTCCGTAATTCTGGCGGGAGGAAGACGGCGGTAGAGGTCAAGGATCAGTCCCTCGGCTTCGTCCGGGACAGCGGCGGTAAGCCGATTGATCCGAAGTTCACCGTCCTCGATGCTTCCGTGGGGGATCGTGCCGTCACGGGCGGCAGCCCCGAGCCGCTTCAGCCCCTCTTCCAGTCGCCGCGTTCGATCATCGAGCCAGGCATGAGGATCGCGTGGCAAGGTCAATGGACCCATTTGTTCCTGCGCCATCGTCAACGGGACCAACACCTGGGTTATGTCGCCGTAGCGCCGGGAATGCGTCAGCCACATGTCCCCGGACCGGAAGGCGTCGCGCAAATGGAAAAGAATGGCCACTTCCCGAAGTCGGTCGTCCCCGGCCTCCTGCGCCTTGAGGTATTTATGCCATTTGGAATTGGGGCGGAGGAAATCGACGCCAGATTTAACCGGTGACCGCGTATCGCCGATCGCCATCGCCGCCGCAAAAAGCGGCTTCGCTATGGGAGCACAACCAATCCTGAGGCAGCGAAGCATGCGCGGGGCGTAGCGGCGAAACCGGTGGTATCCGCGCCCGACATGGGCAAGCGGTTCTTCCGCCATCGTTGCACTCAATTGCCCCGCGATCGCCACCCACTCGTCAAGCCTGGCCCACTCCGGCGATTGCGTAAGTGCCGTCTCTATTGGCACGCCATCATTGCGGGCCTCGATCATGGCCGATCCCAGTGCGGTAAATGCACGCAGTGTATCGGTGACGCTCGTGTGGGCGGCGCCGATCCGGGTTTCATGCACCTGCTTTGCTTCGCGCCAGGTCTTGCCCACGATGCGGTCATGGGTTTCCACCACCGCATCTGCCATGGCCGCTTCCCATTCGATGACGCAGGCAGCGAGAATGGCCAAACGGCGGTTCGCGCCGATATCGCGCGCGCCATCGGTGAAGTAACGCTCTCCCTGCCGGCGTAGCCGCGCAATCCGGTAGATCGGAACACCGGCGAGGCTCTGTACCGACAAACCTAAGGCCTGAAGGAATTCAAGCCGATCCAAAAGGCGGTTTGCTGCCGTCGAGTTATGGCCCACCTCGAATTTGCGGAGCCAGACGAATCGGCTGACGTTGCCGGGCATGACCTCGGTCAACAGCGCGTTCAGACGTTTACGCATTTCAGCATCAAGTCGGCCGACGATACGGGCTTCAATGTGACCCTCTGCTGCAACCAGTGCGTCAGCGCATAATCGCTCGATTGTCGATATCGCCGGCAAGATGGTCATCGTGTCGCGACAGCGTGCAACGAAGCGGCGGGCCAGATCTTCATTCGAGTGGGCCTGTTCGGCCTCCTCGACAAGCCACTGCCGAAAGGCTCGAGAATGGCGACCTTGTCCCGGAAACATGCGATAGCCGTAGATACGACGCAGCGCTTCCATGTGCTGCTGCCGGGTCTGACGACGGACAGCGTAGCGCACGAGCGCCTCACCTGGGATACCGAGTTGGGCGCCCAAAAAGGCTGAGATGGCCTGTGGGATCAGTTCGCCCGGAGCAAGAGCGCGTCCAGGATAGCGCAGCGCGCAGAGCTGAAGTGCGAAGCCGATCCGGTTCTCCGGCCTGCGTCGCCGGTCGATGTGGATCAGGTCGTCGTCAGCCAGAATATAATGGCGGAGCAGCGATGCCTCGTCGGTCGGCAGGTCGAGCAGTGCCGATCGCTGACGCGCCGTCAGGATATGGCGTCTTGGCACAGGCGCATTGTCCCAGTTGATCAGAAGTCTGTTTTGGACAACATTGACCCCACGCAGATCAAGGGTTTTCGAGGCCTAAATCCAGAGGGGTTCAATTGGGACAGCGCGCCGCCATCTACGCCAGGGTTTCGACAGCCGACCAGTCGTGCGAGCGGCAGTTGCGCGACCTGGCCGGTTTTGCCGAGCGTGGCGGATATGAGGTGGTCGAGGTCTTCCGCGAAACCGCCTCGGGGATGAAGGCCAACCGATCGGCACGTGCCGAAGTGATGAAGCTGGCCCAGGCGCGCCACATCGATGCGATCCTCGTTACCGAACTCAGCCGCTGGGGACGTTCGACCCAAGACCTGCTCGATACGCTCAACCGGCTGTCGGGCTGGCGCGTGTCGGTGGTCGCGATGAGCGGCATGACCTTTGAGGTCGATACCCCTCATGGACGTATGATGGCGACGATGCTGGCCGGCATCGCGCAGTTCGAGCGCGACATGCTCAGCGAGCGGGTCCGCTCTGGCCTTGCTGCGGCGCGGGCACGCGGCCGCAAGCTCGGCCGGCAACTGGGGGAGCGGCCCAAGTCGGACCGCCTAGCACCCAAAGTGTTGGCGCATATCGCCGAGGGGCGGAGCTACCGCTGGATCGCTCGCGACCTGGGACTCAGCAAGAACACGGTCGCCGGAATCGTGGCTCGGGCACGCGGTGACGTGAGCCCTGATGTTACGGTGACGACATGACTGGGGTGTCTGGACGGCTGCGGCCCGATCCCCGGCGCAAGGCCCGGTTTCGCGAAATCGCCCGAGGCATTGTCGCCAAGGATCGCTACAACCGGAAGTACGGCATCGCCGTCGACACTGCTGGCGCCATCGCGCAGGCGCTAGAGCGCGCGTACCGCGATGGAGTCCGAGACGGCCCAGCCGC
Source organism: Novosphingobium sp. Rr 2-17 (assembly GCF_000272475.1). Taxonomy (GTDB): domain Bacteria; phylum Pseudomonadota; class Alphaproteobacteria; order Sphingomonadales; family Sphingomonadaceae; genus Novosphingobium. The sequence continues at coordinate 5,947 of NZ_AKFJ01000022.1, read as the reverse complement.
AGCCTTTCAGGCGCCCGAACAGGATGAAGCCGGCCCGCTGGAATGGGCATTGATCCCACCACGACCGCGAGATGCCTTCTGGAGTATCTGCCTATACACCCTGGGCCGCGATACTGATCTCCCACATGACGGCCATCTCGCTCCGGCTATTACCGAACGCGGAACGCCCGGATGGATACTCGTGGCAGGAGGGTACACCCCTGACAGGGTGATCAGCGATAGGAGCATTGGCCCGCTTGTCCGCCTCGGCCTTATCGCGCTCGCAGTCGATTTACCGGTTCGCATGATCGTAACCGCACAGGGGAAGGAAACATGGGCTCTCTTCTGCCAGCGCGGTGGGATGTACCCTGAGGATCTCACTGACATTTGATCCATTTGATCCATTTGATCGACATCCATCCGGCGGAATGATGAAGGGCAGCAAGCGCCCAATTGCGGCCCTTCCTTCGGCGCGGCGACGCGCTAAGATGCGCGTATGGAGCCGTCTGGACCGCTCGTATATGTTCGAGGCCGTTGGCCTGACGAGGTTGTGCCGGAAGGCGAGGCCGAGTGGTGCCTGTATGAAATCAGCCACCAACAAGATGCAGTGCTGAGAACTGTTGATCTATATTCGGATGGAAGAGTGACCCGGAATAGCATTGAGATTGAACAGCGTCACGGGGACGACTGCCCATCTCTTATCGACTGTTCCCTGGATGAAGGTTTCGCAAACGCTGACTTGATAGCGATTGATCGCGACGAGTTCGAGCAAAATTGGATTCGCGGAACGGATGAGCCGTTCTGGTTCGTCCGTTAGCCACCACTTCTTGCCGTTTCGCTTAGGGTGTCATTTCGCCCTCAGCCGGAACCGACCCCAACATCGTCATGGCCTGGAACACCGCAGCGATGCAGCAAGTGATCGACCGTGAGAGCGCGGATGGGTTTCCGGCCGAGCATCTCGCCCACATCGCGCCGGTCGCTTTCCGCCACATCAACATGCACGGCAAGCTGCACTTTCCCATTGAGCGCTACGTTGGCGTCCCTGCTCCGTGGCGACGGGAGGCGTGAAAGCAGGTTCGAAAACCTCAAACTACGCTAAGCCATTGATTATCAAAGATGCACGGTTTGTGGCCAGCTGCAACATATTGACGTTACTGCATATTCCTTACCGCTACTTTCTGCGGATGTGGTACGGGAACCCCGTTTCGGACGCTGGCGCGATACGGTCGAGCTGGATGAGGCGTTTTTCAACACCTTCTCCAACAAAGCCCGGCTTGGCCTTCTCGAAACGTGGGGTCTGGCAGATCGCGCCAAGGGCATGAAGGGCAACGAAACCGCCGCCTTCTGTGCCCGCATCGCGAATTGCGACGAAGAGGACGCCAAGTTGCTTGGCCTTCATCCCGACGATGTTGCCGAGGCGGTGAACTGGCTCCCCGACTTCATGGAGAGCGCCACCGTTGAACCCCTCCCCGCCAAGGAGGAACCGGAGGCCGACGAAGCCGACGAGCTGGGGGACGAGGATCAGGACGACGATCACGAACAGATCGACGAGGCCGCTTGATCCAGAGCGGGGGGCTTCGGTCCCCCGCTCATTCCTACGCAGAGAGAGGGACCGCCATGACCCGTCATTGCATCCGCGAACCGCGCTATATCCCGCCTGTCCACGTCATTGGCGAGCAGCCTGACTTGTTCGGAGGCCCTACGATCAGCCACGCGACCGAGCGGAAACCCGTAGGAGCGAAGGCGCTTCGCGCTATCACGAAATGGGCCATCACCCCTTGGCTTGGCGACGTGGACCGGGAATCCGTTCTCGAGAAAGCACCGGCCCCCCTCCCCGTCTATCTCGTCGCTTGCGTTGCCGCGAAGCTGGATCATGCGGCCGAGGCGCGCGACCTTTATATCTCCCCGTGGTTTCGCAAGGCCCGAGCCTATGTAGAGCGCACCGGCTCGCCCTGGCTGATCCTTTCGGCAAAGCATGGCCTGATCGCCCCCGGTGCGGTCATCGAACCCTATGATGCGACCCTTGGCACGATGTGCGCTCATGCTCGCCGCCTATGGGGCGCTCGCGTGCTGGACGAGCTGGCCCGGGTTGTGGACGCCGCCGCGCCGTTGATCGTTCTCGCAGGCCGCAGCTATCGCGATCCTCTATGGCCGAGCATTGCGCCTCGCGCCGCCGCACCCATGGAGGGCTTGGCTGTTGGCGAGCAGTTGGCGTGGCTGTCACGAGCGGCCGCAGAAATATGAGTTTCCGAGCAACCGAGGACGAAGGCGAAATCTCCGAGGTTGTTCGTCGTGCTGGCCGGTGGAGCATCCCGCTCCATCGGCCCCCTTCGCTGGATCGACGCCGTTCTTTATTCGTTCAGGACTTGATGGTATAGGAAAAGGCATGACGATGAGCGGCGAAACTGGCCCCCTGTGGACCCAAGATCAGGCGATTGCCTACGAGGCGGCGCTTGAGGCCATCAATGACGTGATTGCCGGTTACAGCGAACAAATCGACGCAGAGGAAAACCGCGCCGCTCCCGACGCGCTGCACCTCGCTATGCTGAGGCTTCGGACCCGTCAGGCCGCTGCGGTGCGCCATGCCCTTGACGTGACGGATACTGCCAGCGTCGATCAGGTTTTACGCGAGTATAGCGCCATGGTTCGCGCGCGCGATGCTGCCGAGACTTCCGCACTCGCGGCATAACAGGAGTTATGGCTGACGATCCCGAGCGGCACAGCTTGTCGGCCGACAAGCTGCAGAAGATTTACGAACGCGAAGTTGCACCCGTCCTATTTGAATTCGCGAAGCCTGTAGCACAGCCGACCGCAGTCGTTCTTGGCGGGCAACCGGGGTCGGGAAAGACGCCTATGCAGGCTCAGGCCGACCGCGAATTTGCGGGCAGCGGCGGAATGGTGAAGATCATCGGTGACGATCTTCGCGCCTTTTTGCCTCACTATAAGAGCTTGCAGCGCGCCGACGACAAAACCGCGGCCTTTTATAGCGACCGCGATTCTGGCCGATTGGTCGAGAAGGCCATTGCCGAGGCCGCACAGCGGCGCGTCAATGTTCTGGTGGAAGGCACGATGCGCAACCCCGACACGGTTGCTGCGACCTTGCAGCGATTCAGGGATGCCGGGTTTCGCACCGATGCTCGCGCCCTGGCCGTCAGTCCCGAAATGTCGAGCCTTGGAGTGTTGCAGCGATATGCGGCGCAGAAGGAGAGCCGGGGGATCGGGCGGATGACCACGACCGAGGCGCACCAAAATGCCTTGCGCGGGATGCTCGATACGCTGGACCGGATTCAGGACGGGCGCCTTGCCGACAGGCTCACGATCTACCGGCGCGGCGGCGAGGTAATCCATAGCTTCGACCTTACCGATCCCGCGCTCGCGGGCGAGCCTCGCGCCCGCGAGCTGGTGGAGCGCGAGCGCAGTCGGCCCCTATCGCCGCAGGAGGCCCAATATAAGCAGCGCGAGATTGAGAGGCTGACCCCGATCCTGCAAAAGCATGGCGTCATCCCCGCCCGAGATCCGCAGCGCAATGCCGACCTGGCGCAGAACAAGGACAGGTCCCCTTCCCCTCCCCGGCGTGACGAGGACCGGGAGCGGTAGCGTTTTTGAAACTGTGTGAAGGGAGTACGATGCCCGACATTGACAAAGCTATGGAGGCCGCAGCTCGCGCACTCTGCCGTTTGGCGGGCCATCCCGAGAACATCAATTTCGAAGGCAAGCCGATGTGGCAAAGCTACCTACCAGAGGCAAAAGCAGCGCTCGATGCGGCCCTGCCATACCTGCGTGACGAATAGGAGCGGCACATAGAACGGACCCAGATATACGCTAAGCGCCTTCAGCAGCCTCATGCGTCGCAAAACACCTGATTGCCGTGCATCGAGCCTTTTCGCTCATCCATTTTTTTCAGTAAGGTGGAAAGATGAGTTCCGCCGATTCACCTTCCCAGGCCTCAGACTTTGCTCTGCGCTTGCCCAATACCCAGAACGGCAAAGATTGGCTGCGTCAATTCGATGTTGTTGACCACGAGGCCGCGGCTCGGCTGCTCGGCGCGCTGACGCTCGTTTCGCATTCCGCCTTCGAACGGGCGATACAAACGCTCATTCTACGGGAAGCTGAAAAGGTTGACGGGCCAGTCGCGCTTTACGCGACGCGCGAAGTGAAGGGCATCGTCAATTACTGGGAGGCGATGGCCGATCCTGAAGACCCACTGGCACCGTTCGATCCCGTGGCGCGCGGGTCCGACCTCGGCAGTGAGGCCAGGATCGCCGCGATCATCCGAAATTTGTGCAAGACCGGGCCCGCCAAGCTGCTAAACCATCCATCGTTGGAAACGATCAAATTGACACAGGCGAGAGCCATCATAGTCGTCGACGACATAATTGGTTCAGGCCAACGGACAGCAGAGTTTCTGAGCGCGATGTGGGTGCCGAAAAAGGTCAAGTCGTGGCGTAGCCGACATCAGATCAAATTCGTCTCGCTCGCCTATAGTGCAACAGAGATCGGGATGAAAAAGGTCAAGGGCCTGCGCTGTGACCCGGAGGTAGTGATCGAGCGGGATTGCCCGACCTTCCGCGATATCCCCTGGCATCATGAAACCGGCGAGGCCATCACTAAGCTGTGCAAGCGCTACGGGCGGCGCACGACCAAACGTGGCATGAGCCTGGGTTACAAGAAAACAATGGCCGCGCTTGTTTTTGAGCACGGCTGCCCGAACAACGCTCCAGCAGTCCTCTGGGCACCGGTCGACGAGGGGGATCCCAAATGGAGGCCCTTGTTTCCCGACAGAGCGGTCTTGCCGGAGCAGGCGTCGGCATTTCCGCTGGACATCAGGGCCCGCGATCCCATCGCGCTGCTGACTGATCTGGCAGGAGACGAGAAGGCAGACTTGCCACCCGCCATCCTCGGCGAATCCCCGCTCGGCCTGACGACCATCACTATCCTGGCGCTGGTCGCCAAGGGAATACGCGGTCGCAATGCGCTCAGCTACGCGACAGGGTACGACGCCAAGGAGTGCGCGGAGCTTCTCGATCGATGCATGGCTCGCGGCTATCTTAGCGGAACCTTGCGCATGACCCCGCTAGGCCGGGCAGAATTGAAACAGGCTGGTCAGATGAAGGACACTTCAAACCGCCTTCCTCCGCGGGGAGAAGACGTATATTACCCCAAGCAGTTGAGGGGGCTACCTTGAGGCTAGTGCGCGCTCGTGAGAGCGTATGTTCGCTTGCTTGAGATGGCTTGCGTGGGGGCGCGGATTTCCGTCGTTCTTAGAAATAGTCCGGGCGTGACAGGAGGTTGCATGCGACTTCCCTTAACGACGCCATGACTCCTAGAAAGCCGCATGCATCCGCTTGCGGCGGAATTGAAGTAGTCCTGAATGTGGTCCTCTCAACACTATCGCGAAAAAGGGCGGGAACTCGAGATCGACAAGGATCTGGTCGAGCGCGCCGCGACTGCGATCGAAAACTTCATCGACGCACATGCCAATCTCCCGCCGGTCCTCACGCTCGGCCATCTCGGGCAGCGGACCGATATATCCTGGTACTATCTCAACCAGCTCGTTTCGGGGTCGCGGGAGGACGCATACACCTATTTCCGAATTCGGAAACGTTCTGGCGGCTTTCGTCTGATCACCGTTCCCGAGACAAATCTGATGGTGGTTCAGAGGTGGATCGCCGCTCATATTCTCTCGGTCCTGCCGGTCCACCGCGCCAGCTTCGCGTTTGCGCGGGACTCGTCCATCAAGCGCTGCGCCTTGCAGCATTGCGCCGCGCTGTGGCTGATCAAACTCGATGTCAGCGGCTTCTTCGGCTCAATCAGTGAAGTGCCTGTTGATTGCCACTGAGATGTGACCCGGGTTTTCCATTAAGAATTGACCCGGGTGGGTATGAGTTATGTGCTGCCGTTGACGGGCAGGTTCAAGATGCTGGCTTCTCCTTTCTGGCTTTGGGCGCAGCGGTGCTGGCGCGGAAGC
>NZ_AKFJ01000021.1 GCF_000272475.1 Novosphingobium sp. Rr 2-17 | reverse complement strand
CCGCCGCCGCCGCCGCCGGCTCCTGAGGCTGCTCCCCCGCCGCCTCCGCCGCCGCCGCCGCCGCCGGTTGTGGAATGCAACAAGGGTCCGTACATCGTGTTCTTCGACTGGGATAAGTCGGATGTCACGCCGGAAGCCGCGACCATTCTGGACAGCGCCGTCAGCGCCTATGCCAACTGCTCGAATGTTCCGATCATGCTGGCCGGTTACACCGACCGTTCGGGCACCGTGCAGTACAACCTGGGCCTGTCGCAGCGTCGTAACGCTTCGGTTACGTCGTACCTGACGAGCCATGGCATCCCCGGCGGTGCCATCTCGAGCCAAGCGTTCGGTGAAGCCAACCCACGCGTCCCGACTGCGGACGGTGTGCGTGAGCTGCAGAACCGTCGCGTCGAAATCACTTACGGTCCGGGTTCGGGCCAGTAAGAGAACCGGCAACGGTACAAGATTGGGGGGCCGGAGAAATCCGGCCCCTTTTTCTATGGGCAGTTCCGGTTAGCGGTAGTGACCGTCTGGCGCGGACATGACTGGGCCGCTCCGCCTAGGCACGGACCAGACACGGCGAGGTGGATCGGGCATCCCGTCCCGGGGTTGATGCTGTCGGCTGGTTAGACGCTCAGGCTGCGTAGAGCGTAGGATCGTGCAGGCCGGCCTCGGCGAACCCGCCCTTGCGCAGGCGGCAGCTATCGCACTCACCGCACGCATATCCGTTTTCCTGCGGGTCGTAGCACGACCAGCTCATCCCAGGATCCAGCCCCAGCCGGTTCGTTTCGCGCGCAATATCGGCCTTGCTCATGAACTGCAGCGGCGCATGAATGGTCAGCCGTTGCCCTTCTGCGCCCACTTTGGTCGCCAGGCCGGCAATATCCTCGAACGCGGCGATGAATTCTGGCCGGCAGTCGGGATAGCCCGAATAGTCGAGCGCGTTCACCCCGATGAAGATGTCATGCGCGCCGATCGCTTCGGCCCAGGCCAGTGTCAGCGACAGGAACACGAGGTTGCGCGCAGGCACGTAGGTAACCGGAATGTCGGCGCCGACGCCGCCTTTTGGCACCGCGATTTCGTCCGTCAGGGCAGAACCGCCGAAGCGACGTAAATCGAGCGGCAGCACCACATGCCGCTCCGCCTCCAGAAATGTCGCGATCCGGGCGGCAGCGTCCAATTCGCAGCGGTGGCGCTGGTTGTAATCGATCGTCAGCGCATTGATCGCAAAGCCCTGCTCGCGAGCAATGGCAGCCGAAACCATCGAATCCAGCCCGCCAGACAGCAGGATCACTGCACGCCGGGAATCGCGTTCTGTCAATTTATCCATGGTTCTGCGCTACCCTCGACACCGCGCAACGGCAATCTCGAAGTCCGCCGCGAAATTAGAGCAAGTTCCGATCCGATTGCATCGGCCCGGTTGCTCTAGACTCTTGTTTCGCCGCGTTTTCCGAGTCAGCAGGATGATTCCATCTGCTTCGAAAACGCTCTAGGTGAATCAGCCTCGGCATGCGCCCGCGCGACGCCCTTCGGCAACGTAGGAAAAGGGCAGACCGTCGACGATGCCCTGGCTTTCGATCTGGATGAGCGCATTGGTTTCGCGCCGCACGTGGGTGCGACCATAGCCCTGGCCCTTGCAGGTGTATTGGACGGTGACGTCGTTCGCCTTGTCATCGACGATCACCGAGGAACATGCGAGACCCGGGTGGCGCAGTTGGATCAGCTTGCGGCCGTTATCCAGACAAATGCTCCGCGCCGGGCCAGGAACGCCGCGTTCCCGCAGCTCCCAGTCTCCGTGCTCCAGCTCGTCCAGCATTGCCAGCGGCGGCTTCTGCCCCAGGGCCGGAGCCGCCAACATGCAGGAGGCGCCGATCGCCAGTGCCGCCAAGGTCTGTTTCACCCGCATCGTCTTCACAGTTTCCATAATGTACCGACCCGTACATATATCGTAAGCAAGCGCCCGGATTCAAGCGGCATCTGCCAATTAAGCAGCGTCAAACCGGAATACGCAGGATCTTGGAGCAGAACGCGCAGTCAACCGGGACGAGGCCATCGTCGTCGCGCATTTCCGCCCGTTGGTCCTCGGGGAAGCTCGAAAGCACCGACTGATAGTGCTCCACCGAACAGCGGCAGCCGCGCTGCAGCAACAGCAGTGGTTCGACCCGCACTTCCTCTTCCTCATGGAACAGCCGCCACAGCAGGCCCTCCATGCTGAGCACCGGGTCCAGCAGTTCCTCGCGGCGGACGCTGGAGGCCAGCACCGCGACATGCTCCCATTCGGGGTGATCCTCCTTGGCGTGGAGCCGTTCCTTGCCTTCTTCCCCATCAGGAAAATGCTGAACGATCAGCCCGCCGCCCATGCAGCGCTGGCCGTTCGAGCGCACCGCGATGCGGATCAGCGTGGGAATCTGTTCGGATCGAGCGAAATAGTCTTCGCACACTTGCGCCAGCGAGGCGCCTTCCAGCGGCACGATCCCCTGGTACCGTTCATTGGTGACCGCCAGATCGAACGTGATCGCGAGATAGCCGGTCCCGAACATCGCCTCCAGCGAGCAGTCCTCCTCCAGTCGCTCGACCAGATCGGGATCATGCCGCAGATAACCGCGCACTTCCCCGTCGCGATAATCGCATACCAGCAGATCGATGGCGCCGCCCTTGGCCTGGGCCTGCAGCGTAAGCTGCGATCCCGGCTCCTTGAGCAGCGAGCCCATCAACGCCGTGATGATAAGAGCCTCGGCCAGGACATGCTTGACGGGAGTTGGATAGTCATGTGCCGAAAGCACGGTTTCGAGAACCGGCCCCAGTCGCACCACCCGGCCCCTCGCGTGGCGGAGAGGCAAAGTGAACGCCAACACCCGGTCGAAACCGGTATCGTCCTGGCGCAGCGGCTCGTCATCCCTCACGATCGGACCCGTCACAGTAGACCCAGCGCCCACAGCAGGACGGACTTCTGCCCATGGATGCGGTTCTCTGCCTCGTCCCACACCGCAGAGCGCGGTCCGTCGATCACCAGGTCCGTCACTTCTTCCCCGCGGTGGGCGGGCAGGCAGTGGAGGAACGTGGCGCTGGGCTTGGCAAGCGCCATCAACGCACCATCGACCTGATAAGGCGCCATCGCCGCGACCTTCTGCTCGCCGCCGGCCTGGCCCATCGAGATCCAGGTATCGGTGACGACGACGTCGGCGCCTGCCGCAGCTTCCTGCGGACTGCGGGTGACCACAACCTCGCCACCGGCAGCGCGGGCGCGTTCGATGAAGGCCGGGTCGGCGTCATAGCCTTCGGGGCAGCCGAGGCGGATGGTGAACTTCATCAACCCTGCCGCCTCGATCAAAGAATTGGCGACGTTGTTGCCATCACCCAGCCAGGCCATCTGCAGGCCGGGCAGCGCATGGCCATGCTCGACCACGGTCAGCAGGTCGGCCACGGTCTGGCAGGGGTGCGACAAGTCGGTCAGGCCGTTGATGACCGGCACGTCGGCATAGTGCGCCAGTTCCTCGATCTTGGCGTGATCGTCGGTGCGGATCATGATCGCATCGACCATGCGGCTCAGCACGCGGGCGGTGTCGGCGATCGTCTCACCGCGCCCGAGCTGTGTGCTGCCCGCTTCCATGATCAGCGCAGAGCCGCCGAGCTGGCGCATTGCCATGTCGAACGACACGCGGGTGCGGGTCGAATTTTTCTCGAAGATCATTGCAAGGACGTGGCCCGCGAGCGGCGCGTCAGCATCGACACGGCCCTTGGGTTGGCCGAGGCGCGCCGCTTTGCGATCGATCGCATCATTGATCATCGCCGCGACGGCATCGCCGCCCGCGTCGGTCAGATTCAGGAAATCGCGAGCCATCAGTCGGCCTTTTCTACCGTATAGCTCGCCGCCGCAGCCGAGAGCTTTTCCATGAATTCGTCGATATGGGTATCGTCGATGACGAGCGGGGGCACCACGCGCACGACGTTGTCGCCCGCCGATACCGTCAGCACCTGATGGTTGTCGCGCATGTGGGCGACGAAGCCGCGCGGCTCTACTTTGAGCTTGATGCCGATGAACAAGCCACGCCCGCGGACATCCTCGAACAAATCCGGATAGTTGCCGATGAACTGGCCGATGCGGCTGCGTAGACGCTCGCCCTTGGCGCGCACGTCGGCGAGGAACGCCTCATCGGGCACCACGTCAAGGACGGCGCCGATCGCGGCCATCGCGAAGGGATTGCCGCCGTAGGTGGAACCATGCGTGCCTGCGACCATGCCGCGCGCTGCCTTTTCGGTGGCAAGGCATGCGCCGACCGGGAAGCCGCCGCCAATGCCCTTGGCCGTCGCCATGATATCGGGCGTGATGCCATACTGTTCGTAGGCATAGAACGTGCCGGACCGCCCGACGCCGCTTTGCACTTCGTCAAGGATCAGCAGGAGATCATGCTCGTCGCACAGCGCGCGCAGGCCCTGGAGGAATTCGTCGGTGGCGATGCGGATACCGCCTTCGCCCTGGATCGGTTCCACCAGGAAAGCTGCAGTGTTCGGCCCGATCGCAGCCTTGGCAGCTTCAAGGTCGTTGAATTCAACGTACTTGAAGCCGGGCAGCAGCGGGTAGAAGCCCTTGTGCATCTTCTCCTGGCTGGACGCGCTGATCGTCGCCAGCGTGCGGCCATGAAAAGCGTTGTCGAAGGTGATGATCTCGAACCGTTCGGACCCGGCTGACTGGTGATAGGCGCGCGCCGTCTTGATCGAGCATTCGACTGCCTCAGCGCCGGAATTGGTGAAGAACACCGTATCGGCAAAGGTGAGTTCAGTCAGCCGCTTGGCGACGTCCTCGCCTTGCGGGCTGCCATAGAGATTGGAAACGTGCATCAGCGTTTCCGCCTGCTTCTGCAGCGCGCCGATCAACCCTTGGTGGGAATGGCCCAGCGCGTTGACCGCGATGCCTGCCGCAAAGTCCAGGAATCGGCGACCGTCGTCACTGATGAGATGGCAATGCTCGCCACGAACGGGCCGCACGCCACACCGGGGGTACACGGGCATCAGCGGGGAAATCGACATGTCGGTAATCCTCAAGGACTGGAAATCAGGAATGGGGGAGCAGCGCAAACGACAAATGGCGGCCCTGGAAGGACCGCCATTTGCGCGCATGTATGGTTGCAGATCCCCGGTCAAACCACCGGGAAAAGTGCAGGCCGGATCAACCCTGGCGCATCGACAGGTTGACCGCCGAGTACTTGCCTCGTCGATCGACCTCGATATCGAACTCCACCTGGTCGCCTTCGTTCAGACCCGAAAGGCCCGAACGCTCGACGGCGCTGATGTGAACGAACGCGTCTGGCTGGCCGTCATCACGCGTGATGAAGCCGAAGCCCTTCATCGCGTTGAAGAACTTGACCGTGCCGGTTGCCTTCTCGCCAGTGAGCTCGCGCTGAGGTGCGGGCTCTTTCTTGGCGACAGGGATCACATCGCCAACGACCGACAAGTCGGTAGCCGAAACCTTGCCGCCGCGATCGACGAGCTGGAATTCCAACTGCTGACCTTCAGCGAGACCTTCGAGGCCGGCACGCTCGACCGAGCTGATATGGACGAATACGTCATCGCCGCCTTCTTCGCGCTGGATAAAGCCGAAGCCCTTAGCTGCGTTGAAGAACTTTACGACGCCGCGACCCTGGCCGACAACCTGCGCAGGCATTCCGCCACCGCCGCC